>NZ_JAKUEW010000001.1:0-829794 GCF_022663115.1 Bacillus cereus group sp. BfR-BA-01430 | reverse complement strand
GTACCTCACTTATATCGTTGTATCCATTATAACGAGGTTTGCTTATAAAAATACACAAAAACCCCGAATTATGGACTTTTTTTAAGTGTCCACGATTCGGGGTACAGTTCAGAATTCCCTATATTTTTTTATTTATGGTAAATAGAATGAGCCTATATAATCGGAAAGATAATTCCTACGAATATCCAAGGAATACTCGCTGAAACAACAACTCTCAATAAAAGTGTTACTGCTTATAAATAGCAAGATAAAGTTAAATAAGCTGGTTCCCCTCCTAGGTAACCAGCTTATTCTTATTCTTATTTTTCTTTTTTTGGCTTATTTATTACATTTCCCCATATCATAACTACAATTGTACTGATGACAACAAATGCCGCATAGCCAATTCCAGCATTGTCACCAATTGTTTCTAAACCAAATGGCAATAAAATCGTGATAATGCCGATTGTATAAGAAAAAAATCCTGATATTTTTGCAAGTTTTTCTTTATCCCCTACAAACGTTTCTTCTTGATATCCTGCTAAAAGAAATAATCTCTTTTTTATGTGAATTTGGTATCCTAACATGATGATTAACATACCTAACAAAAAACAAATGATAAAACCGCCGATCATCAAATCTCCCCCTCCAACCCTTTACCATCTCTCCATCTATTATCTGATTTATTTTTTAAAAATTCCATTTATTTTTATTATTATTCGTGATATATTGCATATTGTATTACATATTTCAATGCATTTCCTCTAGAAAGGAGGCTTTTATTATGAATTCAGCTAGGTTAAAAGGAATTATAATGGTGATTATAGGAGCCAGTTTATGGGGATTATCCGGGACTGCTGCACAACAGCTTTTCCAACAAGAACGTGTATCTGCCGAATGGCTTGTAACAATTCGCCTACTTATATCAGGCTTTCTATTGCTCTTATTTGCATCATTTCGTAGTAAAAAACATGAAATATTCGGGATTTGGAAACAAAAAAGTGATGCGAATAAAATGATTTTATTCGGATTACTAGGTATGCTAGCTGTCCAATATACTTATTTTGCATCTATTCGTGAAGGAAACGCTGCGATTGCAACATTATTGCAATATTTAGCACCTATTTTCATCACTGTATACTTAATCTTCAAGTGGAAGATTCGCCCGAAAATCATTGACTTTATTTCCATTACACTTTCTTTAATCGGAACATTCTTTTTATTAACAAATGGTTCTATTCATACCCTTTCTGTTTCTGCTCCTGCTATCATTTGGGGTATTTTATCAGGATTATCATTAGCATTTTATAGTTTATATTCAAAAGAGTTATTAGATAGATGGTCTTCAGCAGTTATTGT
Organism: Bacillus cereus group sp. BfR-BA-01430; assembly: GCF_022663115.1. Lineage (NCBI taxonomy): Bacteria > Bacillati > Bacillota > Bacilli > Caryophanales > Bacillaceae > Bacillus > Bacillus cereus group sp. BfR-BA-01430. The sequence continues at coordinate 828,456 of NZ_JAKUEW010000001.1, read as the reverse complement.
GGGATGGGGAATGATCATCGGGGGGATTGGTGTAACAATGTTACACTTCTTTTCTACAAATGAATTTATCTTACTATCTAGCATGAAATATCTCCACATCCAAAACTTACTTTTAATCGCATTCGTTATCATCTTTGGTACACTCATTGCATTTTATTTATATTTAGACAGCATACGATACTTAACTCCAAAAGAAACAACATTATTTGGTTGCACAGAACCTCTTGCAGCAATTCTTTCAAGTGTTCTTATTTTGCATGTTCCCTTTCAATCATTTCAACTACTAGGCACAATTTGCGTGATCGTAATGGTACTTTTATTGAGCCAAAAACCTGATGAAGGGAAACCAAAATTACGGCTTGTTCAAACAAAAAAGAAAATAGGAAGTAAATAGCGAAAGGAGTTCTTCTTCATTATGCCTATTCCTCAAAATTATCAAAAACAAGAAAGATTATCCGCTAAATCACTCGTTTTAAATCAATTACAAGACTGGATTATTGAAGGGGTCTTACAACCTGATGAAAAGATTCATGATGGAGAGCTGGCTAAAGCTTTAGGAGTAAGTCGAACACCCGTTAGGGAAGCACTTCAAGTATTAGAACTTTCAGGACTAGTCGAGATGGTACCGGGACAAAAAACAAAAATTGCACCAATAAAATTAGAAGACGTACCTATCATGTATGAAACAATCGCTGGGCTTCATACCATCGTTGGAAAACAAGCTATGAAGCATATCAATGAGACTGATATTGTAGAGCTTTCGCAAATCAATTCTGCATTTCAAACAGCATTGCTTGAGAAAAATACAAAAAAAACGTTACAATTAGATGTAGCATTTCATAATAAAATAGTAGCAATATCAAAAAATACATATATCGAACCTTTCTTAGCCAACCTTCACCTTCATGTATTACGCCTTGAATATATATTTTTTCAAGCTCTTACTCCAGCAAAGCAATCGATTGAAGAGCATCATTTCATGATTAAAGCTTTACAAGAGAAAGATGAAGAGAAATTAGAGCAAATGATCACGCAAAACTGGTTACGCCCAATGAAAGAAATTCAAAACATCATTTCTACAAAATAACGAAGAGCCGTTTATGCTGCACCCAACATAAACGGCTCTTCTGATTTATTCTATATCTATATAACTATGCCTGAATTTCAGCGTATTTCTTAATGTTCTTGTACTCTTTTTCTAGTTCCTCTAATGAAAGCTCATATAATTGTCGATCGAGAATTTTAAATACCCCTGCCCCAATTAACTGATCAATCAATTGCTTTTTTCGATTTTCAATAGCAAAACGGAGTTGACTACTCACTTTTTTAAAAACTCCTTTCTACAATGATTATAGATGATAATCTTTATCAATTACTGATTTAACTATAAAAGGTGAAACTTTATAAGTAAAATAATTCCATGAAATATTTACCTTCCAAACTGTTTGTGGCCACATTATATATATGTATGTTGCAAGGCAAATGTTATGACACTTTTTCTTATCTTTTTTCTTTCATACTTTGCAAATTATCTCCGAATCATTGAATGCTGTATATGGACTTCTTCTTTTCACATATTTGTTACTTACATTCATAGCACTTATTCTTATCGTAATGTATCTGTTACACCCTTCCTATACCCTCTTCGTCATTTTCATGCTCGATTCCTTTTTCTCAAAAAAAACAAGACTACTTCTCTTTCTTTCTCATATTGTTTAATAATGTACAACTTAAAAAGGAGGCGTTTCATTTGAAGCGATTATTTCTTTGTATGGAGCGTGAAATTGTTGTTGCTGAAGAGAAAGATGGTGACTTCCAAATTCAATGCCACTTACAAAATATGCAGCCTACTTGTATCGCAGTTGATCCATTCCAACCGAATCGTATTTACTGCGGTACTTTTGGACGAGGATTATGGGTAAGCGATGATAAAGGAGATTCTTGGAGACCAATTGGCGATGCCTATCGCTATTTTGATTTTCCGAAAGAAGATGGGATTCTGCATTCTGCTATTACTTCGATTACTATAAGCCCTGCAAAACAAAAGAACGGCTACGGCACTATTTATGTTGGAACAGAACCTAGTGCGTTATTCTGTTCAGAAAATGGAGGAGAAACGTGGACAGAACTAAAAACGATGAAATCATTATTATCTTCCTATACATGGGCTTTTCCACCTCGTCCCTTTACACATCATGTACGTTGGATTACAGTAGATCCTCATAACGAAAATACAATACATGTATCTATCGAAGCTGGCGCCGTTATTCAAAGTAATGATAATGGACAGACATGGAGCGATAAAAAGTTCGGTGCACCAATTGACGCCCATCAGTTACTCATGCACGATGATGTTCCTAACCGTCTATACGCATCATGTGGTGATGGATTTATGAACGGACCTGAACGAGCATATCTCGAAAGCTATGATAATGGTAATACTTGGACTTCATGCAGTGAAGGGTTAGAACATCATTATCTATATAGTATGGCAATTGATCCAGCTGATTGTGATACAATTCTTGTTTCTGCCGCACCAAGCGCTGACTTAGCTCACCACCGTATCCCTTATGAATCCTATATGTATCGAAAAACGAAGGATACCCCATTTGAGCAAGTACATAAAGGCTTACCATCTGCAATCGGTACAGTCATTTCCATGCTTGCTACGAATCCAGCAGAACCTCATACGTTTTATGCTTTAAATAATAATGGCGTCTTTCAATCTATAAATAGCGGACAAACTTGGGAACAATTAAACATTCCATGGAAAAAAGAATATAAGACGCAGCACCCTCATGCTCTATTCGTAACTACTTTTTAAAGAGAAGGGACTAGCCCGCTAATCAAGGTCAGTCCCTTCTTCTTTCATTTATTCCTTTTTATATAGCGTATAGAACACACTTTTCAAAAAAAATTTACTCACAAAATAACATTTCACTATATTAGAAACATCATTTTATTACTCTACTTCTTTGTTTTTATTAAACCTAAATTCATGTAAATGATTTAAATAGTGAATCGTTTCTTCTTTTCCTAATGCCACATGATTTGCGAGCATCGTATCTCCTACTATTTTATGATATAAATCAAAGTAGACATGATTGATAATGCCATTGTCTTTTATATTCTTCAGCCCTTCAATAAAAGGGATCATATGGTTCACAACATCAAATTCACAAGCTACATTTTGTACATAATGTATTTCTGGAACGTATTGTATACTTTTATAAAATTCTATTACATTTATTCTTTCTCGATATTTTTCTATAATTTCTTCTTCAGATAAACCAGAATAACTATGCCGAAATACATTTTGTACTGGGCCTGAAATCCATTTTGTTAAGCAAGTTTGCGGATTATTGACAAGAGCGACTGTATCCTTAAGAAACCCAGCTAACATTAAAGACATAAATCCGCCGCCTGAACTACCAAAAAATAGAACATTTTTATGGAGTACCTTTGTTTTTTCGATTAACTTTGTAAGGATGGTTGCAATATCTTTTAAATAATATCGTTCTTTTGTCCCTTGCCCCCACCCTAGCAAAATGTTACCTAAATACAAAGTAGGATCATTATAATAAATAACAGTATCATGTAAATCATTTATCCAAGAATGTCGTTGGAAAATCGGTGGCCCAATTGGATTCTCATGATATCCTCCCGCTCCAGATCCTAAAACAATCATTCTAGAAGAGTTTGACCTTACTCTAATTAAAAATTCATATTTCACCCCATTCCACATGACGGACAAAATAAATGGTTTATCATATATAAAATGAAATGAATCTAAATTCTCATATTGAATGTGTATATTCTTATATTGATCAATCAAATGACTTAACAACCTCCCTTTCATTCTTTCGATAACGAGAAAGTTCATCATTACAAAACGAGCCACCTACTCCCACCCTAAAGCTTAAAGTAGGAATCTTACTGCCCTAAAATAGCGGGATAAAATTAATATCTTTTTTACAGTCTATACAGATTGTAAAGTTTAGATGAAATAAAAACATACTATATGTAATGCATCTTATTCCATTTTTGTTTGGACATTTATATGCAATATTGTATATGACACAACAGGATTACTGTTCTACTAAAAATTTCTGAGAATATTTTCTCAAGTCTACAATTTATTTCATCTAGTATACTATTTATAAAGTTAGATTTTATCTAGCTATACATTTCATTTTATTAATCTATCACTATTTTATAATTAGGAGATGAGACATATGTGTGGAATTACAGGTTGGGTCGATTGGAGAGAAGACCTTTCAAATCAACAACATATTTTACAGGCTATGGCAAACCGTATTAAGCACCGTGGCCCAGATGCAGAAGGCTTTTGGTTATCCCCGCGAGCAGCATTCGCACATCGTCGTTTAATTGTCATTGACCCTAAAGGTGGAGCACAGCCAAAAACATATAAGGCTGGTGATTATACATTCGCCATCACATATAATGGTGAAATTTATAATTTTCGAGAACTAAGAGAAATCTTAAAAAGGAATGGACACACATTTGAAACATATTCAGATACAGAAGTATTGCTCCATGCTTACTTGGAATGGAAAGAAGACTGCGTGCAACATTTAAATGGTATTTTTGCCTTCGCAATATGGGATGAACAAAAACAACAACTCTTTTTAGCACGAGATCATTTAGGCGTCAAACCACTTTTTTATACCGATCGCAACGATAGTATTATTTTCGGCTCAGAAATGAAAGCGTTACTTGCTCACCCGTCCGTGTCTGCTGAAATTGACGAAAATGGTATTAATGAAATATTTGGGCTCGGGTCATTTCGAACTCCAGGATGCGGTGTATTGAAACATATAAAAGAAGTGCGTGCCGGACACTATATCACATTTACAAAAGATAAAAAGGTAGTAAACAGGTATTGGAATTTAACAAGTAAAAAACATACAGATACTCCAGAAGAAACAACCTCACATATTCTTTCCATTCTACAAGACACTGTAAAACGACAACTCATTGCTGATGTACCTCTCGTTTGTATGTTATCCGGCGGTTTAGATTCTAGTGGTATTACTGCTCTAGCAGGAAAGGAATTTGCAAAAGAAAATAAAACACTTCATACGTATTCCATTGACTTTGTAAACAGCGCCAAAGATTTTGAGTTAACTTTTTCTCGCACTGGTCTAGATGCTCCATGGGTAAAACGAGTATCTGAACATGTCGGAACAACTCATCACGATATTATTGTAAATGCAGAAGAATTAGCAAATCACTTATTCGTACCACTTTATGCAAAAGATTTACCGAGTGCCGGCGAGATAGAAACTTCACTATATTTACTATTTCAGGAAATGAAAAAAGACGCTACTGTTGCTCTTTCTGGCGAATCAGCAGATGAGGTATTTGGCGGATACCCTTGGTTTCATCAAGAAGAACTATTATATGTAGATCAGTTCCCTTGGCTCACAAACTGGAAAAACTCTTCCTTCCTCTTACAAGATGAAGGAAAGAAACAATGCGATCTGCATCGTTATATTACGAATCGATTCCAAGAGGCCGTTCAGGAAGTTCCGATCCTCCCGGGTGAAAATAAAAAAGAAGCAAAACAACGTCAAATGTTTTATTTATTCTTAACAAGATTTTTACCATTTTTACTGGACCGAAAAGATCGCATGAGCATGGCTGTTGGCTTTGAAGTTCGCGTACCGTTTTGTGATTATCGACTCGTAGAATATTTATGGAACGTACCTTTTGATGTAAAAAGAATTGATAATATTGAAAAAGGGATTTTACGTCGGGCATTACAAAGCGTCTTACCTGATGATGTTCGCAACCGAAGAAAAAGCGCTTATCCAACTTCACAAGACCCGAATTATTTACAAGCCATCCGTCATTTAACGCTTGATATGTGTAGCAATAAAAACAATCCAATCTTCTCACTCATTGATCATTCCACATTGCTTGCAATTGCAAATCAAACGAATCAAGAAATTAATGATTTAGATGCGAGAAGTACAATGGAATATATGCTACAAACGAACGAATGGTTAAAAACCTATCATATTCGCATTCAGTAAATAAAAAAGGAGCTCAGATTCATACATACTCTGAGCTCCTTTTTCTATTTATATTCATTTATACGTTTGTTCTTTTCTGTATCAATCGACCACCCAATAATAGTAGCGCAATCTCTTCCTTTCCATTTAAGAACATTCTCTAAAACAGGTTCAATTTGCAAGCATCCCGTACTATGTAATACATCAAACAATGATTGATCATCTTCTAACATTTTTTTATCGCAATCTAAAATCCCATCTGTTACCATCACAATATGATTCACTCCCCGTTCTAAACCACGAACTCCTGAAGTAAAACAAGGTGTATTTGCTGCAAAAATATTTCTTCTTCCAATACATTCATAATATTTACGCTGGTTAAGCCTTCCTTTACCCTTCTTCTCTCGTTCAGAGTGAAATAAATAGGCAAAGCACTCTCCAACAGATAACCAATATAAAAATTCACCTTTTCGCAAACAAATTAAGCATGCAAGTTCTTCATTCTCTTCTTCACATTTCTCAATGAACAATTCATCTGTAAAGAGTGCTAATAAATACATATGTGTATGATGAAATGCCAGATGGACAGGATATGAGAACAATTCTTGTAACTTTTCTCTTCTCTCCGAAATTGCATCTATAATATATTGAATCGTTTTCGTTTTATGATGGGCATCAAAAATCATCACAAATTCAAATTGCGTATCCCACCAAGCTAGTACTGCATCTCCTCTTTCATACGCATCACTTTCTTGATTCCCGCCATAAACCCCAACTGAAAGAGGACCACATTTTTCAACATGTATTTGATCTACATACATTTTTTCATGACTAATCCATTTAAATGTATTCAACGATATCATCCTCTCTCTTACTATGTGTATGCCCTTACAGTAAGAGTACCTTAAAATTCAAGAAAAATAAACTTTTTCTATAATAAAAAGGAATTTATATCTTGATAAACGATTATATCTTATTATACGATATAATTAAAAAACGGAAGGACTTTCTTATTATGAAACATATCAATCAGAACTGGGAAACGATTTACTATCATTTACGATACGAGTATGAAGATAATCTATCTCATCAAGCGATTCGAATTCTTCAAATCACTTCCCGAGAAGCAGAAACAACAATTAGCAAGATTGCATCTGAACTAAATCTCTCTCATAATACAGCATCCGAACATGTCAAAAGGCTCATTCAAAAAGATCTTATTTTAAAGGAACGGAATAAAAAGGATGAACGAGTCGTGAATCTCGCATTGACTGCTAAAGGTAAAGAAGCACTCATGAAACATACTTTATTAGATGAAAAGAAATTAAAAATATTGGAATCACAATTATCAAAAGAAGAACAGCAAGTAATTGAACAAGCTTTTTCCATACTTGCAAAGGAGGCACAACATGCATTTCCTCGTTAAAGTCATTGTTTCAGCTCTCATTATCGGGGGCGTAACAGAATTAGCGAAACATTATAGTACAATTGGCGGTTTCATTGCTGCTCTTCCCCTTATTAGTTTGCTTAGCTTATTTTGGATTTCTGTTGAAGGCGGGAGCAAACAAGATTTAAGCCAATTTGCCTTAGGAGTATTATATGGATTTCCTGCATCAGCATTGCTGTTATTTATCGTATATCTTGGTTTAAAACACTCCTTCTCACTTCATATATCTGTACTACTTGGTGTGGGCGTTTGGTGTTTACTGCTTGTTTGTCAAAAAATATTTCAAGCTTAGAAGGTAATCATGATGACAATTGAAACGATGAGCATTCCACAACTGAATAAGCATGCGAAAAAACTTTATAAAGAAAAGGAAGCAGTTTTTCTGCTTCCTCCTTCATCTATTCATAATCTTCCTCATATTCATATTCATCATCTTCATTATCATCGTAATACAAATTTCCGTTATTTACATATATCGGGCCGTTTGCAACATCAACGCGAAGTACCCATGCCCACGGTACCGCTAAACGCTTATGTAATGAGCGCCAAAAATACATGGATTTTCTTTCATACTCCTGGAACTCCTGAAGTATATCTTTATAGGAGGAACCGTCTAACTGAACATTTGCTTCTAATAAACGAGAATAGGCATAATGTTGTAATTCTAATTCAGCTGCAACTTCCATCTCTTCTGGTGTAGCCATGCCAATAATTGTTCCATCTGGCGGTACAACTTCATACACATTACGAACTTCAATAAGCCCTTCTTTCTCTTCCTCAAACATACAAACAGCCTCCTTTATCACACCATTTTATCTTACAAAGCCTTACTTCTCTATTCACTTCCTTCTTTCCTGCTTTTTTGATAAAAAATTACAAAATATTCAGTTGACGATTCCGTTGTTATATTGACCTAATCATCTTTATTTACATAATAAAATTATTTTGTTATAACTTTTTTCTGAACGCTTCATTTGTCACTACAGATTTAATAAATAAATCTAAATTATTTCGAATTTTTCTCGCTTCAATAGGTTCTAAATCGTTAGACATAAAAACAATTTCCGTCTTGTTTCCTTCTTGATCCGTTCCGTAAAAACTATTTGTTAATGCAAATACAGTAGAACCACCTTTTCTACCTGCATGCTCATACTGATTCCTTTCAAGAACAGTCCCTTTAAAAATTCGCTCAACCTCAGTTTGCATCGCCTTTGGAAAAACATTTCTGCTATTCATTTTTCCTATTAAATTCATATAATCTGTAGCAGTTGCACTTACTAATCTATCAGACCAAATACGTTGAAATCCCATATCAACCTTTAATGGTATATTACGCTTTTTCCATTCCTTTTCATCTTTCATCCATTCCTCCTAACCATTAAAGAGCAAATTTTTTCTTTTTTATGCTCTTCTACATATTTTAATATGTACTGAGGATCTTCTTTTTTAAGTAATATTGAACGATACATATAATTGCAATATATACTAACAAAATCACTAAAATAGTATAACCTATTATTTCCATAATTATAATTCCCCTTTTTATCAATATTCTGATTTCATTACAACACAATTATATTACATATTTTGGAATTCCATCAATTGAATGTACATAGTGACGATTGCTTCCTTATAAGCCTTTACATAACAAAAAAACATGCCTCCCAATCCAAGCATGTTTTGTGATATTCTTCACATTATTTTTCTGAAAAATGAACCTCTTTACTTCCCGTGATGTAACATGAAATCAGCGAATTCTTCTTCGATATGATTTAACTTCGCAATCCCTTCTTTCCATTTGTGAATATAACGTGAAACTCCAAAAATAAATAAAAGAACAAGAGTAGAAAGAATAATACCGTATACGATAGCTACAGTACTCATAGTTACACTTCCTTGTAATAGGTTATGATTTTATTATAATCCTTTTTCTCGCAAAATGTCGGAAATTCAACTTTTTGTAACAAAATTAAATTTTCTAATTATTATAAAGAGAAACCTTTCGAATAGAAAGATTTCTCTTCCATTTGTATATTATTCCACACCAACAGAAACAGTTTCTGGTAATGTACTGCCGCCATCAATGACGATATGTGTCCCTGTTATGTAATTCGATTCATCCGATGCAAGAAAACCAGCTAGTTGTCCAACTTCTTCAATTCTTCCTAATCGTCCTAGCGGAACGCCTGAAGCAATTCCATCGATAACGGTATTTGGTTTATTTGGATCAGATTCATTTGCAATTTGTTCGGCCATCGGTGTCATAATATAACCTGGACAAATTGCATTCACAGTTATATTATGCTTTGCTACTTCACGCGCCAACGCTTTTGTAAATCCCCAAATGGCAGCTTTTGTTGTCGCATAAGCTGTTTCCCCTTCATCTGCCACTAACGTTCCTGTTACAGATGACATATTGACAATTTTTCCGTAATTTTTCTCAATCATATATGGTAAAACAGCCTTTGCAAAATTCCACACACCATTAATATTTACTTGAAATTGAAAATCACGCATTTCATCTGACATATCTAAGAAATTTGCAAGACGAATGACTCCTGCATTATTGACTAATATATCAATCTTCCCATATTTTTCATATACATCTTTTGCAATCTCTTTAACAGCTGTAAAATCCGTTACATCCACTTGATAACTAGCTGCCTCTAACCCTTTACTTACAATTCCCTTTGCTGTTTCATGAACCTTTTCGGAAATATCAACGAGTAATACTTTCGCTCCTAATTCTGCAAATACACGAGCAATTCCCGCACCATTTCCCATTGCAGCACCAGTAACAAAAGCAACTTTTCCATCTAATTTCCCCATTTCACAACCCCCTTATGATTTATAGAAAACTGTCTCACAAATTCATCGTAACAAATATCCCTTTATATATCTCCGAATTACAAAAAATGTCAAATAATATTCAAAAAGAGACTGGCATACTAAATGACAGTCTCTTTTCAAACATATGAATCTATTGATTTTTTTTCGCTTCTATTTTTTCATGTGTCTTCTCAGCTTTATCCAATGCTTCTCCAACTTTTTTCTGCTTTTCTCTTAACTCATCAATGCTATCTACCGCTTTAATCAGTTTATCAATTCCTTTTTCTTCAATTTTTCGTTTCTTTTCTGCTCGCGCGTTTACTTTTTCTTCGATATCTTTTGCCTTTTGAAGCATATTTTCAGCATTAGACTTCACAACCTTTTTAAGCGTCTCATCCATGTTCATTTGTAACACTTTATTTGCATCGTCTTTTGTTTCTAAATACTTTCCATCTTTTAATGCGTTTGCACCGTGATCCATGAATTGAGCGACTTCTTTATATGAATTCGCTTCACTTCCTGATTTTTCTTTTTCTGCTTTTTCAAACCACATCACTGCATCACTATATTTTTCATTTTGCAATGATGTCATGCCCGTTTCAATATACGTATCATAGTTACTGCTACATCCTGCCATGATAGCGAACAGAAATAACGTAACAAAACTTATTTTTCTCATGATGTGTTCTCCTTTTTTCTTTACAACGCTTTTCATTTTAAATGTAACATACATACATCATACTTTCAAAATGAAAAAAGATTACGAGATGCTCATAAGCAACGTTACATATACAAACTAAATGTTTCTATTTTAAGCTGGCATATTCACGCTTTGCTTCGTTCTATACTGTTTGATTCCTACGAATACAACGAAAAATAGCCCTGCTCCTAACGTTATCACGACAATACTCGTTGGCAATCTGTCTAATAAAAATCCATATATAATCATTCCAAGTGGTGTAATCGCGGTCGCAATCGTTTCAAGAAGCCCAAACACACGACCTAAGTATGCTTGGTTTGTTGTCTTTTGAATATGTACTTGCATCGGGATATTTACAATCATCATCGAAAATCCACTAAGAAGAACAAAAATTATATAGTAAATAAAGCTTGCCACTTTTGAAATCGTTATTAATAATGGAACTACCGTACATAAGCTTAAACTCGCAAATATAAATAAACCAATATAAACAGAGCGAAACGGATTACTTATTTCCTTACGAACGGATAAAACAGCCGCTCCAATTAACATTCCAACTGCTAACATTCCTTCTATTGTCCCCAGTTGCTTTGAGGATAAATGTAAGCTCTGAACAATTATATATGGGAGTGAAACGAAAAGCGCACTCGAAAAAAAGTTAACCCACAGCGCAATTTTCATTAGTCCATATATTTCTTGTTGCTGTTTTACATATGTAAATCCTTCTTTTATACTCGTTAAAAAAGGTTCATTATTTTCTGTGTCTTCCTTTTTATACAAATGAAATGCAATACATAACTGTACAATAACAGCTAAAAAGAATGTGATACCATTTAAAAGAAAAAAGGATGTGATGGAGAAAAATCCAAATATCATTCCTCCAATGATTGGAGCTAAAACTCTTGATAAAGAATCCGCTGTTTGATTTAAAGCATTCGCTTTTTGAATTCTTTCTTCATTCACTAAATGCGGGATGGACGAGGTGAGTGCAACAGAGTAAAAGCTTGCACAAACGGATAATAGCGCTGCTGAAATATAAATGAAGAAAAGTGACGGTTCAAATGTAGTAGCGAGAATAAACATCGTAAACATCGTCAAGCTACTTAACAAATCCATGCCAATAATGAGCCATTTCCGGTTAACGCGATCAGCTACTGCCCCGGCAATAGGGCCACATACCATTCTTGGAACAGATCCGCAAATAAGCGTAGTTGCAAACCCCATTCCAGAACCCGTTATTTTTAAAACATATAGTCCCATTGCAAACGTATAAATCCCTGCTCCTAATAAAGATATAATTTTTGCAACCATCATGAAAAGAATATTTCTCGTTGCAATTTTTATCCTCGGATCATTTTGTTCTATACTTACATCTCCCATTATACTCTCTCCCTCTAAAAGTTAAATTATGTTAAACTTATTATACAACTTACTTTCAATTTTTTACAACAAAAAGTTAAATATAATTTAACTTTTAAGAATAAGGAGCAATGATATGACTACTCTTGGTGAAAAAATTAAAGCATTACGAAAAGAAAAGCGGCTTACACAAACAGAACTAGCAGGCTCAGAACTTACAAAAAGCATGTTAAGTCAAATTGAAAACGGAAAAGCAACTCCTTCTATGAAAACATTGCAATATATCGCGAGCAAACTTGACTGTGAAGCAAGTTTTTTATTGGAAGAAGACGATGAAGGAATGCAAGAACTCATTCAAGAAATGGATCAAAAAATACAAAAAAATCAATTTGAAGCTGTGTATGAAACATTATTGCCTATTGTACAAAAGGAGTTACCATCTACACTGTATACAGCCCGTTTATATAAGCAATTTATGACAAGCGCAATCGCTATGAAGGACTATAACATACAAACTTATATCAGCAAAGCGATACCTATTTTTCAGAAATATACTTTATACCGTGAAAGTACGCAAACAAAATTAATGCAATACTATATATTATTTTCCGATAAAAGGTATGAGGAGTGCCTAGAACTTATTGCCTCGATTCGAAAAGAATATGAAGCGAAACGATTAGAAATGGATCTCATTATGCAAATTGAATTGTTCTTAAATGAAGCGATTGTTTTACTTGCATATGGAAATTACGAGAAGTGTGAAGAAATTATTTTACAAGCACTTGACTTCTCCAAAAAAAATCAAGTGTATTATAAAACAAATGACTTTTATCGAATTCTCTCGTATCAAAAAGTACTGGAAGCGGAAGAAGATAAATACCTATACTATATTCAAAAAGCAGAACAATTCGCTATTTTTACAGAAGATACATTTTCTGCGGCTATTATTGATATATTAAAATCCTATTACTATAACACCATTACAAAAGAATATACACTCGCTTTGCAGCACCTGGAACAATTTAAAGAAAAATTACAACAAGGGGTAGACTTTAAAGTAGATGGTTTATATTATCTTGAAAAAGGAAAAGCTTTGTATGGCTTAAAACAATATGAAAAAGCGTTAGAGACATTACAGCATGTAACAATTCCTGATTATATGATTCATCCGCTCGATCAATCATGGGTCATAACTGCTGGAGCTTACCGTGCGCTTTGTTATTCACAGCTGCAAAACAAACAAAAAGCGCTTCAAGAAGCGACCGAAGCTTTTCATACAATACAACCATTTCCTGATTCGACATTTTCTCGATTTATTAAAGAAACATTACAATCCATACAAAAATTTTAAATACATCTCAATTTGGTATATTATTCCTCTGTTTTAGCAAAAATAGTAACGATGGGAGGAATGTAAAAATGAATGTACAACGCGCAAAAGAGATTTCCGAATCCGCAGAACAAGCAAACGTTAGTTTTCAAGGAATGCCTGTTATGATTCAACATGTTGATGAAAACAGTGAAACAGCCCGCATTTATGATGCCGCAAATCCAGAACGTGAATTAACTGTTCCAGTTAAGAGTTTAGAGGAAAGATAAGAACCCCCACTTCAAGTCATTTTGAAGTGGGGATTCTTATTATTTCATTCTATCTGAAGCGAACAGTCACCTGTTTACTTTCCAAAGGATTTTGACCACTTTTAAACATTTAAATTTTACACTTGGATTTGAATCAATATTTTGGACACAAAAAATTTAAGTCTATGCTATTTTTTATCTAGATTTTCTACTTCTTGCAGAGTTTTGTAACCAATACTACCATGAATTCGTTTATGGTTATAAAATCCCCTCAATGTATTGAAATAGGGCTAGATCTACTTGTTCAAATATGACATATGGTATGCGATATACTTCTTCTTTCTTAAAAATGGCATGAAACAACTTATTTCTTTTTTCATTCGTTTTAAATCTTCTAGCGTTATTTCTTCTTCCTCAATTGATGCACTAGGAGAATATGCTTGAATCCATTTACAAACTGTGATTTCTGAGACATCATATTCGCTACTTAGTTCTTTTATGGATTGTCTCGAATGATATGACCACCATTTTTTAAACTCTTCACTCAATCTCTTGTTTGTTATACAGATATTTCCTCCTTAAAACCCATTGTAAGGACTACCTAAATTGTGTCCATCTGAGACTATACTAATCCCATTTTTTTGCATCAGAACCTTATTATAAGTTTCAGGTCTTTTAAGAGTATTATTTATAACAAACTAGTATAAAGTTATATATTTTGTTTATATAAAGTGAACCTTTAATCAGTGGGGTTTTCTTCATCCCCCACTGATTATAAGCCCTCGCCAATCAGACTGCCCGTTAATGCGGGATAAAAAGTTCAATTTGTATAATTGTTGAGAAAGTTTAAAATGAAGTGTATTTAATTACAATTAATGGTAATATGTAACAGAAGTTGAAAATTATTCAAGGAGGAGTTATATATGAAAAAGTCATTAAAGAAAACTGTTTTAGGTACTGCATTAGGATTATCATTATTAGGAACGGGATTTTTAGGTGCTACATCTGCTAATGCGGCAAGTAGTAGTCCACAATGGCATAAAGCACACCCTACAGGAAATTCTTGGTTTGGACAAAGAACAGCATGGGCTGAGACGCAATGGTCTGGGGTTTATCATTATACTCGAATAAAATTGGCAAGCGGTTCAGATTCTGGAAGAGCTTGGGGTACTAATTATACGCGAACAGTTACAATTCATGGTTCAGGTCAAGCTAATTCTTTCTGGGGTAAGTAATAGATTTATATATTGTTAGAATTAAAAGTGGATGAAGAATATTTTTCATCCACTTTTAATTCTAAATTTTGGAGGTAATTATGTTTTTAAAACGATTGAAAATGTCATCTTTTTTAATAATATTATTTAGTGGGATTTCTTTTTTTCTATCTATTTCAGTATCTTCTATACAATCTATTTTCATTCAAAACAATCAAAATAATGATTTTGTTACTAGTGAATCTGTTAAGTTTAGTATTAAACAAGAAGAAGGTATTTTAAGTAATAATATGGATTTAAGCTTTTTAAAAGAATTAAGTGATGATTTTTTATTGTATAAAGAATATCCAGTATCTGATTCAAAAGCTATTATTTTTAAAGGTAAAAAACAACCTAATCCACCTATTTTTAAAGGAAGATACTTTAATGAACAGGACATTAAAGATAATAAAAAAGTTGCGGTAATTGGAAAAAATATTTTAAAAGAAGCTATAAGAGAAAATAATAATATATATATTTTTCATGAAAATGAAAAATTTTTAGTTATAGGTATACTGGGATATAAAGATAAGAACTCTATGTGGGATAATTATTATTATGTAAATTTGAGCTCTTTAATTAAGAATACATCAACATTTTTTATAGAAGGAACGTATATATTAGATGCAGAAAATCAAACCAATGAGGTATTTGAAAATTTAAAGAAAAAAATAGAATCATCAGGTCATATCCAATTAACTAGAATAGATGATTCTAGATTTGAAAGTCCAATAACATTATTATTAAACGATCAACGTCTTAATATTTTAGTTATTTGTGTAGTCCTTTTAGCATTGATTCTTAATACAGTAAGCATTACATCGCATTGGATAAATTATAAAAAACAGGAGATAGCAGTAAGGAAAACAGTGGGTGGGACTAATTGGCAAATAGGAAGAAAAATTTTATTAGAATATGAACTTTTAGTATTATATTCTTTTTTTATTGGTTTTTTGCTTTATGTAGTAGTAGTTAAAGGCCAAATCATAACATTTATGGATTATGATCTTTATCCTTTATCGACATTTTTGACATTAATTTTTTGCATGTTTATAGGATTTATTACGGCAGCTATACCGATTAGTAAAATGTTTAAAATGGAAGTTAAGGAAATATTGAGGTGAAAAACAAATATGAATAATTTTAAATATGCTATTAATAGTTTAAAAAGAAGGAAGGGTATTAATTCAATTATATTTTTACAAGTTATATTAGGAATATTTTTCCTTAGTTTTAGTACATCAAAAAAAATAGAATTAGATAATAATTTAAAGCAAGTAAATCATGTATTAAAAGATAGAAATGTGTATGGATTTGTTGATAAAAGTGATGAAAATAATCTTATTCAAAATCAATTTAAACAAGAAAATTCTTATGACAGGTTAAATGAATTTTATAATTTTTTAACAACCAACAAAAAATTCCAATTCGTTTCTTTTAAAGAAGAAGCAGTATTTATTGATGACTTTAAAGGCACAGATAATCTATTACTATCCAATGATAAGGTGAAATTTAAGGGATTGGATCAACCTTTGTCTAATTTAAAAGGGTTTTTTATAGATAAAAACTTTTTAAATCATTTTCATTTTAAAGTAGAAAAAGGAAGAAGTTTTGTAGAAGATGATTTTATAAAAGGTAGTAATAAAAGAATTCCAGTTGTTTTAGGGGACAATTATAAAAAATTATATAAAATCGGTGATGAAATAAGAGGAAATATTCAACACCTTGAAACTTTTGTGATTATAGGATTTTTAGAAAAAAATTATTATTTTGTTAAAGGGATAAATTCTTTAGAACCTATAAACTTAGATAACTATATGATTATTCCTTATCAAAATCCTATTCCTAAAGATGAATTTTTTATAGGAAATTTTGATACTAGAATTATTCATTCTTTCATAATAACTAATAATAAAGAAGAAACCATGAATTTAATACAAGAAAAATCTAGAAATTTAAATTTATATACTTTTAATTTAGTAAGTTATAAAGATAAACTTTCAAATATTGTTGAGTTTATATCCTCAGAAACAAAATATACAGGATTTCTTTTTAGTATCATTACCTTGTTTTCTATATTAGGAATTGTTACATCTATAATGAATTCTATTCAACATAGAATGAAAGAGTTTGGAGTACATATATTAGTTGGTGCTACTTTAAAAGATATAACTTTAAGAATAATAATAGAAACGGCTATAGTTGTTATAGCAGGCTTTTTAATTTCAACTTTA
Source organism: Bacillus cereus group sp. BfR-BA-01430 (assembly GCF_022663115.1). Classification (NCBI taxonomy): domain Bacteria; kingdom Bacillati; phylum Bacillota; class Bacilli; order Caryophanales; family Bacillaceae; genus Bacillus; species Bacillus cereus group sp. BfR-BA-01430. Next base: position 811,018 of record NZ_JAKUEW010000001.1, on the reverse strand, counting down.
CTAGCATATTTATTATTAGGAAATATTTCTTATATTGCATGGACATTTTTAACTACAATTATTCTTATAATTGTTATTTGTGTTATACCGATATATAAAATGATTAGAATTGATGTTAATACATTAATAAAGGGGAAAGAATAATGAGTCTTATAAAACTAGAAAATATATATAAAGAATATGGAGCAGAAGAAAATAAGGTGCAAGCTTTGCAAAATATTTCTATTGATATTAATAAGGGAGAAATGGTTGCAGTAATGGGTTCTTCGGGATCTGGAAAATCTACGCTTTTAAATATCATAGGAGGTTTAGATAAAAAAACTTCAGGGAATTATTATTTAAACGGAAAAAATATTTCTGAACTTAATAATAGAGAATTAGCAAGTTTAAGAAATAATTATTTTGGATTTGTGGTACAACATTTTGCATTAATTGAAGATTATAATGTTTACCAAAATATAAAAGTACCTTTGGATTATAGTAAGTATTCAAAAAAAGATAAAGATGAAAAAATTAATAAAATCCTTAAACAACTTGGTATTAATTCCCAAATAAAGAAATTACCTTATCAACTTTCTGGTGGACAAAATCAGCGAGTTTCTATTGCACGTGCCCTTATTAATGATCCAGAAGTCATTTTGGCTGATGAACCAACGGGATCATTGGATAAAAAAACGGGACAAGAAGTTATGAATTTATTAAAGAATATAAACGAAGATGGAAAAACAATTATAATTGTTACTCATGATGATAATGTAGCAAATATGTGTGAAAGGATTATTAAAATAGAGGATGGAACTATTAAATATTGAATAATTCAAAAGTCAATTGAGATGGTCCTGATGCAAATATATGAAAAGGCACATGGATTGCAGTAGATTCCTAATAAAATCGTATTTTATACTATAAATCCAAACACTTGGTGGATAAACCCTTTCTAGCTTTTCATTACCATATTAGCACTTGCTTTTATATATGTCACGTTAAAAAGGGGAAGCTATTTAGGTCATCCTGATCGATATTCTCTTATTGTGATGTCCCTTTTTCTCATACATTGGATTTTAGTGTTAACAAATTTTTATACGCTACTTCCAAATTACATAAGTGATTTTCTTTTCCTTCCTATTTGGTATTTTCTTTGCATTTTAGGATTTATCGTTTGTGTGAAAGAATGGCGAAATAATCGAATTGTTTCTATATGTGTCGGTGTATTTTCCTTTATCAGTTTCCTCTTTGGAATACTGCTGCAAGGTATTTCTAATATGTAACCTTATAAAAGAGCTATCTTAAGAAGATAGCTCTTTTATCCGTTTTCGCTCCATCCAAATAGGTATAAATAAATACAGTACGTATGCGAAAATTCAAAACAAAAGAAAAGCCTTCATTAGCTTTTCTTTCTTCTACTCTTCTCTCTATAAGACTGCCTAGATGCCGCATTACAAGGTGTATAATATATTTGTGGTGTTGCTTTGTTCACAAACATTGTAAATGTAAGAAAACCGATGAGAAAGAAAATAAATAACGTAAATAAAATAATACCTATCGTGAAAAGAATCATAACACCACCTCCTATGTTAGGCTTTAATACTACATGTTTCGATATCATATCTTAAGATTCCTTGTTTTGAACTACTCGCCACTTAGTAGTTCTTGCGAACTTACTTGAAGTGGGAGATTCCTAAGAACACTTTCGTAACCGAAAGTTTTGATTAGGCTAACCCCGGAGTTCCTACGGTTAGAAGTCTTATAGCTTCATTTTTCAGATTGATACTTGCGTTAATATCTCTATCGTGATGTGTATCACAAGAAGGACAACTCCATGCACGAAGATTGAGATTTTTAACGTCTTTGTTTTGGTAGCCACAGCAAGAACATAACTGACTAGAAGCAAATGTTTTTGACACAACAACTACTTGTTTGCCATACCATTTCGCTTTGTATTCTAACATGGTACGAAATCGTGACCAGCTCACTTCGTTAATTGCTTTTGCTAGTTTATGATTTTTCAACATATTTGACACTTGCAAATCTTCCATACCAATGATGTCGTGGTTTTTGACAATATAAGTAGAGATTTTTTGCAAATAGTCAGTTCTTGCATTTACGATTTTCTCATGAATACGAGCTACTTTACGCTTTTGTTTTTGATAGTTTTTCGCTTCATCTAATTTACATTTACGTTTCAACGCTAATTCTTGTCGTCTAGAAAGGACACGTTGCGCTTTCGCTAATTTCTTTTCTAGTTTGCGAAGCCATTTAGGGTTGCTGAAAGTTTTACCTGTTGAAAGAATTGCAAAATCTTTAAGACCAACATCTATACCAACAGATGAATTAGTTTTAGGAAGTTCTTGTGCTTCTATTTCAACAAGAATCGAAACAAAATACTTGCCACTTGGGTTTCGTCTAATTGTAGCATTAAGAATACGGCCTTCTACTTCACGACTCTTTGCAAATCTCACGAATCCAAGTTTAGGTAACTTGATTCTGTTTCCTGCAATGGCAATATTTCCATTCGTATGTTTTGTTGTATAAGATTGAATTTTATTCTTTTTCGATTTGAAACGTGGGGCTTTGTTCTGCTTTTTAAAGAATCGTGAATATGAATCAGCGAGTTTTTTAATGAGGATTGAAGCGAAATACTATCCACTTCTTTTAACCAATTTAATTCTTTCTTTAGTTGTGTTAATTGAGAAGAGCAAATGTTGTAAGTTAATCCTTTACCTGTCTCTTTGTATGTATCATTCCACTTCGCTAAAAAGTGGTTGAATACAAAACGAGAACACCCGATTGTTTTAGCAATCAGCACTTCTTGTTCTCTATTCGGATAGATGCGAAACTTATACGCTTTATTGACTAGCATGACTTTCACCTCCTTATGTGTTATGATATATATAGTATATCAAATTAGGTATACTTTGTATGCTATTTTGGAGGCGGAAATATGGAAAAACAATCAGTTATGCTAAGATTCCCAAAAACCCTCTTGAATAGAGTGGATGCATACAAAGAGCAAAAGGGATTTGGCACTCGTACACAAGCTATTTTTCATTTACTACAGATAGCACTCGAACAGTCGAACAATCGAGATAGCAAGTGAACTATCTCTTGTTCGAAGGCGATTCATCACTCACCTACTCATTGGGTTACATCCCCCACATTCCTTGAGGTGGGTGTCTTCTCGCCTAAATAGATAAAAACAAACGTAACAAAATAATCACAATTACTCCTGTTAATACGGTTCCTAATAAGCTCCGTGTATAAATAGCGACGAGAAATGTTGGAATTGCGGCGATTATATAGTCCCACTGCATCGTTTCGTTCATCAGTAATACTTGTGTAAGAAGGGCAGCTAATATTGCAATCGGTATGTATTGTAACCACTTTAATCCCCAATCTGGAATTTGAAATTTTTGAAATACAATAAGGGGCAGTACACGTGGAATGAATGTAACAAGTCCAGCTCCTATTAAAAGAAACAACACGTCTAATCTTATTTCCATTTCTCAATCATCACTCCTATCGTTGCTGCTGTAAGCGTTGCGATAATGACAGCTATGCTCGCTGGCATAAAGAAATGAGCGCCATATGCAATCATGATTGCGGCCACAGCAACACTAAGATGGATCATTCGTTTCGGTTTGCTGCTTATGAATTGCAGAACAAATAAACCGATAAACATCGCAGGGAGTGCATAATCCATCCCGTACGTATGAGGATCTGGTATCCATTCCCCAAAAAGCCCGCCAATAATCGTAGCGATAATCCAATTGATATACGCTGTTACATTTAATCCAAGCATCCAGCTTTCGCCTACATATCCCTTTTTAGCTCCGTGCTGCACAGCAACACCAAATGTTTCATCTGTAATTTGTGAACCGATTACTATATTTCTGAGGAATGGTACTTGTAAAAAATATGGAGCTAGTGCAGCACTCATTAATAGATGACGTAAATTCACAAAGAACACAGTAAAAATAATAGCTGATGCCGGAGCTCCAGCAGCGTACATACCAGCTAGTATAAATTGTGCAGAACCAGCATAAATAAGCGTCGACATAAAGGCGATTTCTATAATAGAAAAGCCAGCTGTCTTGGCAATCACACCAGCAGCAATGCCAATACTTAAATATCCTAGTACAGTTGGTAAACAATCCTTCACGCCTTGGCGAAATGTTTCATCACTTTGCATGGCGAATTGTACTCCTGCTCTACTCATCACCCTTCCTCCTTCCTGTCTTTTTGACTCTGTTTTCCTGTTTTAAGGCAGTAACCAGTAACCGCCCGATTGGTGAGGACTCATAACCTGCTTAGAATGCCCCTCAAGGATTAAAGTTTCATTTTATCAATGCCAAACTCCTTTGTTATTCCTTAGTCGTTATCGTGATACCTACTAATATAGAAAGAAGCAAGAAAATAGTCAATAATATTCAGGATTTTTATAAAAAATACACAGAATATTCCATTCGTTTTTTATCAACCGTTCACATATTAAAATTATGTATACAACATGGTATGTTTGATTTGCAGTTCTTACACTTATTTAAGGGGGAATTTTTATGTTTAAAAAAGTCGCTATTGGAACACTAGCAGCTGGATTTGCTTTATTAGGAGCAGGAGGGGCATTAGCTGCTGAACAATCTTTCGGTAAATACGAAATTGTAAAAGCAAACGATCAATTAACAGCTAGTTATGTTCAAGATGAAAATAGTACTGTCAAATCAGTAACGTCTGGCAAAGTGGACGGAGGTTATTGGATTCGTGGAAAGAAAGATAAAAATGTGTACTCATCTTATAAACATTACTCTGCACAAGGCCATGCTTCTGTCGTAAATGGAAAAGGCAATTACAAAAGCGGCGGATGGAAAGCAAAAAATGTGTTTAGTACAGCGCAACTACCGTGGACATCTAAAGGGACAAATAAAGCATATTACGACCATAAATAATAACGAAAAAACAAGAGGAGTTTTGCTCCTCTTGTTTTTCACTATTACAATTCCTTTCTTCTGCTTATGAATCATTTTATCACGGCTTCTATTTCCACATATTTAATGATATGATTGGGAAAAAGTTCATTTTAGGGAGAAATAATTATGAGAAAAATTATTTATATCTTGTTTACCACTTTATTATTCCTACTAGGAATTTTCGGATTAGACACCTTTAAAGAATATAAAACAAATCAACTATTATATAAAAATACAACAAGTATTTTATTAAATTTCCAAGATGCAAAACCACATTCAGAAAATTACATTGCATTCTTTCAGAAAATAGCAAAAAAATATGATGTTAGTATTTCAAAGTACATTTTTACAAGTGAAAAAAATCTTACGGTATATACAACAGACGTAAGTTTACATAACCAAGTAGACATAAAGGAAGGAACATTACCTGCATTACATTCAGGAGAATTTCTTAGTACGTCGCAAAGCAGAGATAAACAGCAAAGTGGTGTAATCAAGCAAATTGATCCACAATTAAACATGACAATTAAGCATTTAGATTCCAATACGAATTTCAGTGGAAATGGTCTATATTATGTTTCCACCCAGGATAAACAGAAAATTCACGATTTAGTAACCGAGTTAAATAAAGAAGTTGCGAATGCAGAAGTTTTTAGTGAGAATCATCCTTCTATGCTGAACTTCAATATATCCCAAATCATAATCATTAGCTTAGTGATTCTCTGCCTTTACATTGCCATTGCTCATTATCTAATAAATCGATTAAAAGAATTAAGCATTATAAGAGTATTTGGATATTCTATCTCGAGAATCATTGCGCATGTTTTCTTATTGCTAACAAAACCGATCGCACTTGCTAGTTTCACAGGATATTTGTTAGCTAGCACCTATTACCTTTTATATAATGGTACAAATTACTTTTTGTACTTAACATGTCTATTTTGGATTTTTACACTTTTATTTATGTTCACATTAACAATCCCTGCTGTTTTTATGATTATTTTTCTATTTTCTAACAACACCAATGTCTCTAAAATAAAAGGTGAAAAGCCTTATACTCTTATTATGATTTTAAATTATGGCCTAAAGCTCATCTTTATTTTCGTTCTTCTTTTCTCTGTAAATCAATGGAACGAACTAGCAAACGAGCTAAATCAAAAATTAGCTAGTTTATCTTCATGGAAACAGACAAAAAACATGTACGCTACTTCGGTAACCTTTAATGGCGAGCATGATAGAAAAATAGAATATCAAACAGGTAAGCTGATAAAAGACTTCTACACAAAAATGGAAAAAGAGCATAAAGGCTTTCTAATAGATGCCTCAAACTATTATAAAGTGAACGGTGAATACACATATCATTTAAATGCAAATGGTGAGGACCCGGCTCTCTCTCCAAATGGAAAAAGCATAACAATAAATGAAAACTATCTACACTATAACCCGATTCATTCCGTAGATGGTACGGTTGATAAAAAAATAGTAAGAAAAAAGAATGTCATGAATATACTTGTTCCAGAAAAACTAAGGAAGTTTGAAAAGGAAATTAAAAAAAATTACCGACAGCATTTTTATTTTCAACAAGTAGAAGTCGAAAATATTTATAATGAAGCACTAGGCAAAGCAAAAAATACGACGAAGGAACAAGATCTATCTGTCAATGTTATCTATGTAAAAAATCACCAAAACTACTTTTCCTATGATCCAGATGTGGAAGTAGAACATAACAATAACGTTACCGATCCAATTGCAATTATCGATACTGGTTATTTCGATAATTCCTACTATTTATCTTATGTTTCAAGATGTTTCTATTTTTATTCCGACACTCATGACGCTTATAGCTCCATTTTACCGACTATTTCTAACAGCAACGTTCAGTCATCCATTCAGCATGTAGATTCACTCTATGATAAGCACGGTCAAGCGATTCAAGATTTAAAAAGAGAGAAAGAGAAGGTAACGATTTTTATTGTAACACTCATCTTATCCAACTTGCTCTTAACCTATAATGTAGTAGCAACGTATTATCAAAAAAATAAATTTAAACTATATGTACAAAAATTATTTGGATATAGCGCTTTTGCTAGAAATACTTCTCTTATTTTGTTGCTATTTGCGATTAACTTTATTCCAACAATCAGCATGTATGTCTATCTTGGTAACATACTCCCTTTCTTAACAGGACTATTTGTCATACTGTTAGAATTTGTTTTTGGAACTGTATTTGATCAAAAAATTAGCAATAACACATTCCATTCCATTATAAAAGGAGAGCATTAACATTGATTGAATTAAAAAATATTCATAAACAATTTCGCGGAAAAACAATATTAGAAAACTTTCATTTAAAAATTGAAAATCAAGATTTTGTTGCTATTGTTGGAGAAAGCGGTCGTGGTAAAACAACATTATTAAACATAATGGGGCTATTAGAAAAAGCGGATGCTGGTGATATTATAATCGATACAATTACAAATCCTACTAAAAAACAAATTTTACTCTTACAAAGGAATGAATTTGGTTACTTATTCCAAAATTATGCATTAATTGAAAACGAAACGGTTGAAAAAAATTTATTGATTGCTTTAAAGTATCAGTCTCATATCAATAAACGTGAAAAAATAAAAGACGCTTTAAAAGAAGTAAATCTCGTTGGCTATGAAAAGAAGAAAATCTTTGAATTAAGCGGTGGCGAGCAACAAAGAATCGCTTTAGCTCGCATCCTTATTAAAAAGTGCAACTATGTTTTCGCTGATGAACCAACAGGTAATTTAGACGAAAAAAATCGAGATCAAGTATTTGACCTCTTAAAGAAAATGAACGATAACGGCAAAACGGTTGTATTTGTAACGCATGATTTACAACTAGCAGAAAAAGCAAAACGAATCATTCACATTTAATACGAATAATCTATGAAAGAATCCCATTCTTTTCTACTAAAGAATGGGATTTTTAAATTAACGTAATATTTCATTCGCTTCTTTTTCATAAATTTTATCAAATGATGTCATAATACGTTGTGAAGCTTGAACCATTTTTTGATTGGTCATAATATCTGCCATTTCTTTCGTCATATCTACATTTGAATTTTCTAGCATGTAGTTATGAACCGTTCCTGCTCCATTTGGTAAATCAGCAATATCCCCCTCTGCGAGTGTAAAGCTTTTATTTTCTCGCTGCACAAGGCGTGCATTTACTTCCGTATTTACCATCTTCGTTTGCAAACGAGCAATATTTTCTCTTCTAGTTTCATTCCCTACTTTAATTTCTCTAAAGAACGTTCCATCATTAGATACGAAAACATCTATATTTTCTGGAATACGAATACGCTCATTACTTTCATCCATAACATAAGCACCCGATGATGTTTGTAAATAACGATCCTTATTTACTGTAAAATGACCATCTCTCGTTAAAAATGTTTCTCCATCTTTGGAAGTCACAAAAAATGAGGCAGTCCCCGATGTACCATCATCTAAGTAAAAATCTGTAAAATTATTTGTAATTTGCACACTTCCCGGCAATAAATTCACATGTGTTGCAGCTGGTACCACTGCATAATCAACTGTACCAACTGCCGCTTTCGGTCCATCGCCAAGACGATACGTATTTTGTGAATCAAATACTTTTGAAGTTAGATTTTCCGCTTTAAAACCAGGTGTTTGTGCGTTTGCTACATTATTTGCATGTACATTAATGTGCTGCATGTAATTCATCATACCCATAGAGCCTATATAAATACCGTTCATACGAATTTGAATAAGACAAGTGCCTTATTCTACACCTCTTTTCTTATGATGTATGTAACATCTGTTTTGCTAAATGTTCTGCTGTAGCGATGTGTATATGTCGCTTCACATCTTGCCCATCTGTCATAAAGACAATCGGAGCTGATGAGACTGCTGGAATTTTTAACAACTCACCGCTACTTGCTGTTTCATCAAACTTTGTAAATATAATTCCATCAATATGAATCTGTTTAAAGTTCGTAATGATTTCAATCATATCTTTACTTTTCATCGACGCTGATAATGTTAAACATATATAATCAGGGTTCACTCGCTTCATCATTTCAATCATGTCTGCTACTGTTTCTGCTGTACGATAATTTTGCCCAGCTGTGTCAATGAAGATGTAATCCACGCGTGCCTCTTCTTTAAAATACGTAAGAGCTCTTTCCATAGCCGCTTCATCACGAACTGCAATTACTTCTGCACCAATTGTTTTCACATACTCTTGCAGTTGTTGCACCGTTCCAATTCGGGAATGATCCGTTGTAATAAAACCAATTGTTTTCTTTTGATCATGAAGCTGCCAAGCCATTTTGGCAATTGTTGTCGTTTTTCCAACTCCTGTCGGCCCAATTAAAGCAATCGTTTGTACATCTTTTTCAAATATATTTTCTGTATAAAAATGCGACTCCATATCTTCCAATATGAACGTAATTACTTCCTCTTCTGTAATCATCGTCGCATGTTTAAACTTCACTTTCATTTTTTCCGCATATGCGTTAATAAAATATGGTTCAACTTCATTTTGTTCTAACAGCCGAATCACTTTTTGAATAATAAATGGTACAGACTGTTGGTTTTCTTCTTTCCCCTGTACTTCCTCTCGTTCTCTTACATTAGCCAAAGAACCAAGTTGTTTCACTTTTGGATGCTTTCCTTGCTCTGTCTGTTTCACAACTGTAATTCCTCTTTGGAAAACTTGCAATAGTCTTTGTTTCTTTTTTGCCCATTCCTCACTATTTTCAATCTGAATGGTCATAGAAGGAAGTGAACTCGTTGTATGTTCTAAATTATGAAGCACGGTTCCAATATTATTTGTTTGTACAAATTTTTCTGAAGGCTCATGAACCATTTCCATCAATTGCTCGTGAAATTCTGGCGCTTGTGTCTCTTCTTCATTTTTCTTATCTTCTGGAAAAGCAACTAACATTTCATATTTCTTTTTCCAAAAGAATGGAATACTTCGCTTTACACTTTCATCGACGACATAATAATAATCATTACCATACTGATCAAATAGTTTACGATACAATTCATTTTTTGAAGCAGCCTTAATCCGTTTTAACGCTTCTTTCTTTTCAGTCACTTCCACAATCTCACCCCCTTACTATTCGATGTAAGCAATTTGATCTACAACAATTTCTGGCGCAAGTTCACTAATACATAGCACCTTTGCTTCAATTTGATAACGTTCAAGAAGTCTTACAACCCCAAATCTAAAATCTTTCCGGCGCGTTAATAAAACGGGCTCTCTTCCCATTAAGCGCGCTTGTTTAAAGATGCGCTGCACTTGTTCTACAACACGCGTTTCCAACTCTAAATCCCAGTTTAATAAGTAGCCTTGATAGGAGTTATTCACAACATCTGCATCTAATTCAAGAGAATCAGAGAACAGTGCCGCATAAATTTTCCCGTCAGGATTTTTCGCATGTTCACAAATGACTTTCGAAATACATTCGCGCACAAATGAAGTAACCCCATCGACGTGATTTTGATAAATTTCTTTTCCGTCAATAATTCCTTCAATAATCGTTGCTAAATCACGAATTGAAATTCCTTCTTTTAAAAGCTGCTTAATCACGTTTTGAACAAGTGATAAATCAATTTCTTTCTTCTTAATTTCTTCTAATAGAACACCATGATCGTTTTCAAGCGATTGTATTAAATCTTTCACATGTTGCCGCTGAATTAACTCATGAAGATTGCGTCGTATAATAACATCTAAATGTGTAATTAAGATGCTGAGTGGTTCTAATACTTGATACCCTTTCATCTGAGCATCTTGTACCATATGTTCTAAAATCCAGTATCCGTCTTCACCGAAAATTGGATCTTTTGCTGGTTCTGCATCTAAATCAGCCATCACATTAGGCGTTTTCAGCGCTAATAAATAACCCGATTTTAACACACCTTCCGCAACTTTCGCTCCTTTAATTCGAATCATATAACGCCCGCGCGGTCTAAAGCTCGTATTATCTTTAAAGTTAATTCCTGGTACATTTATCCCAAGATCTGTAATAATCGATTTCCTCATGAGAACAACTTTATCACGGGCTGTTTCCCCATTAATCTTCTGCTTAACTAGCGCAGCTAAATCTAAGCCAAGTTCGACGATGATTGGATATTTATCTGTAAATACACCGAATGAATCTTCCACTTGCTTTAGTTGATCTTCATCATTTTGAATCATTTCTAATTCTTTTTGCATTTCCGCTTCTTTTTCTTTTTCCATGCGTTTTTTATTGCGAATTCCTAAGAAAATAATTCCGCCACCAACAAGCGCAAATGGTAAGAATGGAAGCGGCGTAAAGATGCCCATTGCCATAAAGAGACCGCCTAGCGCATACACAACGATTTCATGCGCCATTAACTCTTTAAAGATTCCTTCACTTACTGTATCAGGTGAACCATCAAATACTCGCGTTACGATAATACCTGTTGAAATCGCAAGCATTAATGAACCGATTTGGTTTACGATTCCATCGCCGACAGTTAACTGCGTATAATGAAGCGCAGCTTCAGAAAAACTCATCCCTTGCTGCATCATACCGACAATTAAACCGAAAATAATGTTCACAAATAAAATGACAATCCCGAAAATAACGTCCCCTTTAATGAACTTTCCGGCACCGTCCATCGCTCCGTAAAACTCTGTTTCCATATTTAATTTTTTTCGTTTTTCTTGTGCATCTTTTTCTGTAATAATACGTTGGTTTAAATCAGCATCAATAGACATTTGCTTCCCTGGTAAAGAATCTAGTGTAAAACGAGCCGCAACTTCAGCTGTACGCGATGCACCATTTGCTACGATAAATTGGAAAATAATTAACACCGTAAAAATAACGATACCAATTAATAAGTTCCCACCAATTACAAACTGACCAAACTCTTCAATAACATGACCTGCATTTCCGTTTGTTAAAATCGCCCGCGTCGTCGAAACGTTAATCGATACACGGAAAATCCCGATTAATAACAACATAGTCGGAAATGATTTTAATTCGTCCCACTCTTTAATACTTGTTGCTCGCATATAAATAAGCACTGCCATGCTTAATAAAAAGACGATAATTATATCAAGTATAAAGGGCGGAAGCGGAATTAAGAGTGCCACAACGAATGACACTGCTAAAAAGATAGAAAAATAGGTTCTTGCAGAATCTATCTTAAACAAAGAGATCTCCTCCAAACGCGCTTTTATACTTCAATTTGTTTCGTTTGAATTAAATAGCGCATAACTTCAATGACAGCTACATATAAATCTTCTGGTATCGCCTCATCTTCTTCTACTTGGTAATATAAGGACCGAGCAAGCGGACGATTTTCCACCATTGGTATTTCTTGTTCCCTAGCAAGCGTACGCATATATAATGCTAGCTCATCTTCTCCCTTTGCGACAACAATTGGCGCAGCATCCACATATTTGTTGTAGCGAAGCGCTACGGAAATATGTGTTGGGTTATTAACAATAAACGTTGCACCATCCATTTTCTTCGCGATTGTTCCTTGTAAGATGGCATGCATAAAGTTTTTTCGTTTGCCCTTTACTTGCGGGTCTCCTTCATTATCTTTATGCTCTTGCTTCACTTCTTCTTTTTTCATTTTAATATCTTGCTCATACTCCCATTTTTGGTAAATGAAATCAACAATAGAAAGAACAATTAAAATGATTAAAATGGCTAAAAAGATAAATTTAATTTGTCTAATAATTTCTGTTAGCGATGCGGTCCAGTTAAATCCAATCATACTAACAATCTTCTCTAAATTCTTTTTAAAGAGAACATACGAAACATAACCAATTAAACACATATAAAACAATGACTTTACAATATCGACTAAACTTTTCCGGCTAAATAATCTCGTAAAATAGTTCTTTGGATTAATACGCGATGGTTTTGGTTTAATGATTTTTGAAGAAAATAAGAAACCAACTTGAATCATATAATTAAATAAATGGAACGCATAGACGAGTATAAGAACAGGAACTGATACTTTTAGAAGTAGCATCCCCATTAAATAGAAATACTCCGTCGTATCGGCATTTTTACCAATTTGATCAAACAGCACCGCAACAGAGTTGGCAATCTCATAGCCAAGCCAATCACCAAAAAAATAAACGACGACTGCTAATACAAGAATCGAAAATAAATTGTTTAAATCTTTACTTCGGGCAATATTCCCTTCTTCACGCGATTTTTTACGCTTCTGTGGGGTGGCCTTTTCTGTTTTATTATCCTTTGCCATACGCGCCCCCCTACTTTGTTAAGAAAAAGTTAAATAGTTTTGTATATTCTTCAAGTAATACATTTGTTAAATTTTTAAATACATAGCCAAGCATTGGTACACTCATCGCAATCAATAAAATCCCGCATGTAATTTTAATGACATATGCGTTCATAAAGACGTTTAATTGCGGCGCGTTCTTTGCAATTAAAATGAGAACAAAGTTAATAATAAATAAGCTCCCCATCAGCGGAAGAGCGATTTCTACCGCTGATGTAATCGCAAATAATAATGTTGCTAGCAAACTATCTAAAAAGTTTGTTGTGAGCAATTTTGAAATCGTTTCTGTATATTGAAACGATTTTAAAATCGTAGCAACAAAATAATCAATGCCTCCAAGTGAAATAAAAATAATGAGGAAGAAAATATCAAAAATCGTTGATAATAAAGTGGATTGTGCTCCAGCATTTACATCAAACAAACTTGCTTGTGATAAACCGATATCAAAGTCTAAAATATGGCCCGCCATTTTCGGAATATTCCATAACATTTCTATGATTTTTGAAAGTGATACGCCAATTACAATTTGCGTGCCAGCATACGCTACTACATCCCATACAGTCTGTATATGTGATACATCCACCTTATCAGCAACTGTAATGGAAAGCCCTAATCCAAACATAACTTTTACCATCGCTGGCATGGATCGCCCTGAAAAAAACGGTAAAAAATATAAAAATGACGTAATACGGCAAAATGCAAAAAATGTGGCCGCCCATAATTCCATATTCATTTTATTCCCCCATCTTTAATACGAACGCAGTAGCGATGGAATTTTATCAAATAAATCTAAAATAAGTGTCGTTAATTCTTGAAACATCCACGGACCTAAAATGATAATAACAAGAACAATACTTGCCATTTTTGGTAAAAACGTTAGCGTTTGTTCTTGAATTTGCATCATTGCCATAATAACAGCAATGACAATAACAACAACCATACTTACGCCGGCAACCGGCAAAAGTATCATAACTCCCTTATAAAAAAAGGATTGGAAAATATCTATAATTGGTGATGTATTCATTTATATGACTCCTATCACATAACATCAAAATCTCATATGCTTCAAGCAACCGTTTTAAACATAATATCTACAATTTTCGTATATCCACCTAAATATATGAAAACAAGTATTTTAAACGGCAAACTTAAAATCATCGGTGGTACCATCATCATCCCAAGGTACATTAACAGAGTACTAATGATTAAATCGATAAAGACAAATGCTAAATAAATGAACATCCCCGTCAGCAAACCTTTTTGGATTTGCGTTAACGTAAATGATGGAACAAGCGTAAATAACGAAATGTCTTTCGTATTTTTTGGTAACTCTTCTCCACGTACTTTCAACATCATTTTCAAATCATGCTTATACGTATGCTTGGCCATATATTCTTTCATAATGGGTGCGGTCGTTTCTGCTGCTTGCGTTACCGTTATTTTCGCTTTCGTCATCGGATCCCACACATCACTTTTTAACTGTCCAAGAACCGGCTGCATCGTAAATAACGACAAAAATAGAGCTAAGCCAACAAGGACTTGGTTTGGTGGTAAATTCATGACACCAAGTCCTTGTCTTGTAATCCCAAGAACAATCATAAAGTATGTAAAATGCGTGAAAAGAAGAACAATAGACGAAGATAGTGATAAAAGCGTTACAAGTGCAAATAACTGTACACTTGAATTACTCGTAAACTCTTTCCCATTTCCAAAATTAATAAAACCATTTGTCTCTGCATACGCTGGATTTGCAAAAATAATAGAAAAAATAATAGAAAATACAAAAATGACCGCAACTAACGATAAATTTTTCTTTATTCTCATGATGGTTCCTCTACTTTTTTCGTTTCGCTCTTTATCGCGTCTTCTAGCGCTTGTTGAAACTGATTTCCTGTTAATTGCACAGACTGCACACCGTTATTACTCACAACAGTGAACACTTGCTTCCCGTCCACTTCAAATAAAAAAGCGCTCGTTTGATGGTTTAAATACACGCCGTCCTTTACTTGAATATGGCCGTTCTCACCTTGTTTAAAGAACTGCTGTTTGCGCGTCTTTTTGGTCATATAGTACGCACCATACCCGAGAGCGCCAAACAGTAATACAACTTGTAATAAGGTCGTCATATACGACATATGACTCCTCCTCTACTCTTTTTCCTGTACTTGTTTTTGCGCCTTTAGAAGCGCAGCGTGTTTCTTATCGGCCTCAATTTCAGAAATAATAATACCAAACTGTTCATCCATTACAATTGCTTCTCCAATGCCGACTTTTATATCACTTAAATACACATCGACTTTATGCCCAAGTTTCTTCTCAACCTCTAGCACATCACCAACTTTTAAATTTTTCACATCGCCAAGCTGAATCGATGCTTTTCCAAGTTTGACACCAAGCTCAATCGAAATATCCGAAATAGTATCAATATGAGCTTTAGCTGGATCATTATGCTCTCCTGTATATTCTTCTAAACTCATTAACGATACAGGTGATACTTCATGCTTCATATAACCCCTCCTATTCTACAAATTTTTTAAATAAGAACGCCTTACGAGTTTTATCCTTGCCAATAAAACAATTAAACTTATGTTTTCCATCTACATATCCACGTAACTGATCGGTTACCTTTGTACGTAATGGAATAATATCGCCCTCTTCAATTTGTTCAAGCTCACCAATTGTCATTTTTTGTTCCCCTACTGAAACGCGAACCGGTTTATACACTTGATTGACTTTCGTTTCCACTTCTGACGTATACTTTTTCCGCTTATCAGAAGAATGTTCCACAATATTTTCCGACGTTAACTTATCCATAATGTCTTCAACTGACAAGAACGGAATGCCAATTCGAACCGTTGTATCCCAATACTGTGTTTTCATATTCACATTTAGTAAGGAAATAATGTCGCTCGCTGTCGTAATCTTTAACGCATTTGGATCCGTTTCTGTCGTCACAAACTTCGGCTGAATTGCCACAACACTTTCAAATGCTTGCTCTAAATTTTTACAAAGTAAAGAGAAAATGTTATCAAGTGTTAAAAATTCAAATGCTGTCAGAGGCCGGCGCATAGAAAAGTCGCGTTTACTATCCCCGCCAAGCCAACATTCGTGAATATAAATAATGAATGCAAGGTCCATCTCGATTACAATTTCTCCAAGCTCTGGTAACCCAAGATCGATCACGCAATATAAATAATAATCTTTCGGCATTTTCTCCACATACTCACTTGTAAATGGAACTTGTTCAACAGTTGAGGGCTCTAGTTCAATTGGAATGCGCATCCGTGCCGCAAGTGACTGAGACGTTTGCTTGCCAAAGCTCGCCGCAATCGCTTGTAAGCTTCGTAAATGCTCAACTCCAAATTTCTCTGGCCTATTAAAATCATATTCTTGAAATTTCTCTTGCTTATCTGCCTCTTGCGCAAAAGCTGGCATTTCTGAGCCATCATTCATCGCCTTCAGCAACGCATCAATTTGCTCTTGGCTTAATTTATCGCCACTCATGAAAATCCCCTTCCCTATCCTTTCAATTCAACAATTTCGACATACATCTTTCCGTTTTTTGTCAAAATCTTCCCGGTACCAATCTCTTCATTCTCCAGCATAAGACGAACCGTATTTTTCGTTGAATCTTCAAGACGATACAATGTCCCTTTCGTAATATGAAGCAGATCTTCAATTTTCTTTTTCGTTTTCCCAATTTCAAAATAGATTGTTAACGGAATATCATCTTGTAATTTCAAATCTAGCCAACTCCCATATCATGTTCACCAAAATATCATATTTTTCTTTATATACTATGAATTTTTTTATTTCGAAACGTCAATATTTAATATTTTTTTAATATATCCTTGCGTTTCTTTAAAAGGCGGTACACCTCCATACTTTCTTACATTGCCAGGACCAGCATTATAAGAGGCAAGCGCCAAAACGAGATCTCCGTTATTTTTCTTTAAATAACCAACAAGTTCTTTCACTCCAGCTTCAATACTTTCCGCTGGTGAAAATGGATTTTGCACACCTAGTTCTCTCACATTTTCTGGCATAAGCTGCATTAATCCTTTTGCGCCGGCATGAGATACCGTTTTTGGATTAAAATCCGATTCGACTTCGATCATTTTTTGAATTAATGTTTTCGGAACTCCGTATGTACGACTTACTCGATCAATAATATCCATATACTTCTCTTCATTTTCAGAACGTATTTTTTGAATATTATATTTCTTTGTTAATCCCCACGCATCTACACTCTCATTCTTCGTTTCTGGGAAACGTCGCACAAATTCTTTTTGCGCCGTTTGAACCTCTGCTACCTGCTTTGATTCAGACATCTCAAGTTGTTGAGTCGATTGGCTCACTTCGTCTACTTTTGTAGGCTGCGCAGTAGCTTTCACCTCTTTCACTGGCGTACTTTGCAATGTTTCATGAAAACGACTGCTTACAAAAGATTGAGGACTACTTAACTTTTGCTGAATTTGTCCTCTCTTATAGGAAAGAACTTCTTTTACTATATTTCTAATCATCATAATATCACCTTTTCGGTAAACAAAGATAATCTAATATTAGAGTTTTTTTTTAAAGTTTGCAATAATCCTTTTCATAATATGTAATAAAAAAATGAAAAAAATGTTAAACTGTTATTTTTTATATTCATTCATTCAAATTTTTAGTTGACACTTGCTATAACAAGGATTACAATAAATCTCGAAATTGATTTTTTTGTATATTATCGTTTTGAGATTTACAAAAAAATAAAATAAAATAAAAAATGGGGGTTCTTCATAATGAGAATCAATACTAACATTAATAGCATGCGTACTCAAGAGTACATGCGCCAAAACCAAGAAAAAATGAACACTGCAATGAACCGTTTATCAAGCGGTAAATCCATCAATAGTGCAGCTGACGATGCAGCAGGTCTTGCAATTGCAACTCGTATGCGTGCAAAAGAAGGCGGTTTAAACGTTGCTTCTCGTAACTCACAAGATGGTAAATCTATGATTCAAACAGCTGATTCAGCATTAAACACAGTATCAAACATCTTACTTCGTATGCGTGACTTAGCAGTTCAATCTGCAAATGGTACGAATGATACTTCTGATCATACTGCTCTTCAAAAAGAATTTAAAGAATTAGCTGGACAAATTGATTATATCTCTGCTAATACATCATTCAACGGTACAAAATTATTAAATACTGCTACTACAGTTAACATTAAGTCTACTGATGCTTCTGGTGCTGATACAATCGACATTTCATTGATTGCAGTTACAGCATCAACTTTAGGTGTATCTGCTGCTGACGCTATTGCTAATAAATCTAACGCTGATTCTGTAATTGGTACGATTGATGCCGCAATTAATTCAATCGCTGATCACCGTGCAACTTTAGGTGCAACTTTAAATCGTTTAGATTATAATATCGAAAACTTAAACAACCAAGCTACAGCTATGTCTGCTTCTGCTTCTCAAATCGAAGACGCTGATATGGCAAAAGAAATGTCTGAAATGACAAAATTCAAGATTTTAAGTGAAGCTGGTGTAAGCATGCTTTCTCAAGCTAATCAAACGCCACAAATGGTGAGCAAATTATTACAATAATCCATTTGACGAAAATAAAAAATAAACCTTTCTGCAAGCAGAAAGGTTTATTTTTTATATGTAAGAATACCTTTTAAACATACTATTCAAAAACAATTTAAATTATCGTATACTATAAATAAACTTTTATAAAGGAGAAATAGAATTTGAATAAAGATAAGATTACTATCATTGTACCAATGTACAATGTTGAAGAATATATAGAGCAAACCATTCAATCGTTATTAAATCAAACCCATCCAAATATAGAAATCATTTTAGTTGATGATGTATCAACAGATCAAACTTTTTCAATTGCTTCTTATTATGCTAACAAAGACGAGCGAATTAGGCTTATAAAGCAAGGTGAAAATTGTGGTGTAGCACATGCTAGAAATACGGGTTTGCAACTAGCTACAGGTTCTTACATAACATTTGTAGATGCCGATGATTTATTACATGTAAAAGCACTAGAAACAATGTATACAATTGCATCTAAACAAAAAGCTGATTTAGTTATAGGCGCATATGAAATATTTAAAACTATATCCTCCAACCTAATTCAAAAAGAATTAGACTCGCCTATTACACGACAATTATTCATTGATGCCAACCCAGAAATTTTTTCTAATGTTTATAGTTGGGGGAAATTATATAAGAAAAAAGTATTCGAAGGAACATTCTTTCCTACTGACCTACCTTTAGCTGAGGATCAACCCTTTTCAGTGGATATATATTTAAAAGCTAAAAAAATATGTATAACTTCTTCTATTGTTTATTTCTATAGAAATAGAGATTCTGAAAATGTTTCTTTGACACAGTCTGCATTCACTACACCGATAGTTTATTTACAATACTACTTTCGCGCATTTGAAAAAGTAAAACACCTTTTTGAGAAAAGTGAATATGGCCTAAAAAATCCAGGTTTCACTATATATGTTAGAAGAGTAATCGAAGGGAGTATTCACTACATTTTCATTGGTAACTTAACCAAAAATACCCCTGCTATGCAACAACAAATAATTACACTTCTTACCAATTGGATTCAAACTCTAGATGCTGATTTAATTTTAAAAACAGGAAGTTTCCAAAATGTTTTTGTTGCACCTGTGGAAAAGTATATTAAACATATGAATCCTGAACTTCTACAACACTATATAAAATTATTAACAGTTATTAAGGAAAAAATACTTACAGCTTCACAGCAAAAACAGAAAATAAACCCAGTAGAAGAACAAAATAGTATTCTAAATACTTTTTTGGAAGAGATTGATAATTTCTTAATAAAGCATAACATTGTAGCATCAAAGGATTACTTCGTTTGCTATCCTAAAGTACATTCCTTAGATATTAATAACAATGTAGCAATTGTACAATTTCAACTGATTCAAGGTACAAACACTTCAGAATATGAAATATGCTTATCCAAAAAAAATAAGTATTGGGCAATTTCGAATATACAATTTCAACAAAATATTTTTAAAAAAAATATCATAATAAAAAATAAAAAACCAAAAATTTTACTTACATATAGAAATTTCAGTGGATGTAATACCCTTGCCTTGTATAAATCAATTCCTGACTATATAAAAGAGCACTTTAAAATTGAACTTGTTTCAGGAAACAAGTTTACAAATGAATACTTTCAAAAAATAGTAGATAGTGATATTGTAGTTACAACAAATATGGAATACCGTTTTAATAAACAACGTTTCAATCCAAATCAAATTGTAATTGATTTATGGCATGGTTTTCCATTAAAAACTATGTTTTATACTGATCACAATTATCATGATAAAAATAGTGTGGCTTCTATTTTTAGTCAACTAAATTATTTAACATCTTATTCCCCACTATATAATGAGGCTTTATACAAATGTATACGAGTAAATCCCAATAACTTTGTGATTACTGGTGCTCCTCGAAATGATTTATTATTTAATAAAAACAGTCGGGAATTATTGTTTAAATTGCTAAACAAAAATGATATTAATCAAAAATTTATATTTTATATGCCAACGTTTCGTTCGAAAACTCAACCAAACCATACAGATTACTCTTCGAACTTATTTGGCTTTAACAAATTTAATTTACATAGCTTTAATCATTTTTTGAAACTACACAATTTCGAATTAATTGTAAAACCTCATCCAATATTTGGTGAAAGTTATCATGATATGTTAAAAGAACTTTCTAATATAAGTGTATTCCCAACAGAAAGATTAGAAAAGGAACAAACAGATCTTTATGAAGTATTAAGTGCAACCACTCTATTAATTACAGATTATTCTTCTACCTATTTTGATTACTTATTACTAGATAAGCCTATTATATTTACTCCAACAGATGTAGAAGAATATTATGAGGATCGTGGTTTCTTATTATCAGCTTATGAAGATTGGACACCAGGACCAAAAGTGTTTAATCAACAAGATTTACAAAATGAAATTATTTCTTATAACACTAATACTATATATTATCAAGAAATAAGAAAACAAATATCACAAAAAATTCATACGTATCAAGATGCAAATTCATCAAAAAGAACATGGGAATTTATTGCAAATCTTCATTTTAAAAAATAGTATATCTTTATAATTAATCATAGCCACCTTTCTAAAGAATAGTTTGCACAAAGCCTATACTACCAGCCAGCGTCTAAAAGCGCTGGCTTTTCCACTTTGTCCACCCCTGGAGGGCTATTGATATGACGTACTCCTCTTTGAAACTGTATATTTTTTATTGTTACTTCATTCAATCTCACTGTACTCATATCATATCCTTCTGCTCAAAAATGTCTATTTTCAAATTTATATTTACATGTTTATCAAACATCATGAGCGCACTCTTTTCTTTTAAATAACTCATAAAACTTAAAACAAATAACTTTTGAGGAATACTTACCAACATTTGAACATGATCTAGCATCAAATGTCCTTCTATTATTTCTACACCTTTGTATTTGCATAGTGTTCTTAAAATTTCTTCAACACTCTTTCTATATTGATTGTAAATTATGTTTCGTCTTCTTCAGGATCAACTGACTAAATTCGATAATAAAAAAGCAATTCACTAAATTGAATTGCTCCCGAGTTATGGGCATTAAAAGGTCTATAACTCTTTTTTGTATTTTTATGTTCAATTATAACAACAAACTTTTTATTATAATTAAACATAAAAATACAAAAATAACGAAATTAAATCACTATATGAAAAAATTAAAGACAGATTCGTTTTTGAAATTATTACTCTTTGCGCAATTACATGAAACGAAAAGTTTGCACGCACTAAATAATTGTTTATTTGATGACCAACTTCAAAAGAAAACACGATTATCAATAACGTATTGAAATGCTCTCTTTTTAACGAAAACAAATTCCCTTTTATTAGTGGTTTAATGTTGTTAGTTGTATTCGAGCTTTTTGCTTCTCGCGAAGCCTATATGAATCTCCCTTAATATTAGATGTTGTTGCATGATGTAAAAGTCGGTCTACAATGGCTGTGGCTAACACCTTATCTCTAAAAATTTGTCCCCACTCTATAAAAAATTTATTTGAAGTTACAATAAGTGCATCGCCTTGTTCATATCTCTTTAAAACGCATCACCATTGCATTTTTCAC
The DNA here is from genome assembly GCF_022663115.1 of Bacillus cereus group sp. BfR-BA-01430. Classification (NCBI taxonomy): domain Bacteria; kingdom Bacillati; phylum Bacillota; class Bacilli; order Caryophanales; family Bacillaceae; genus Bacillus; species Bacillus cereus group sp. BfR-BA-01430. The sequence continues at coordinate 788,557 of NZ_JAKUEW010000001.1, read as the reverse complement.
ATTCAAGAGCGTGTTCAATATCTTGCCGTTATCCAAACATTTATAAAGCATGACAAAGCCATCCCCATCGAAGTACAAACATTTATAACAATCTTTGCTCCACCCAGAAAATAAGAAAATGGAATCGTCATATGAACCAAGTTCGAAAGAAACAGTGTTGCCAGTCCATCAATTCCTTTTCGCATATCTATTTTACCGCAAATGATATAAATGTTTTTCACACTTGTATAATCGTGTTTCACTAATCTTTCAACTCCCTCATAACCATTTGGATGATATGCTCATCTACGCTATTGTAGAAGAAGTTTTCAGCGTTGCCCGTTTTAATCCTGCAAGTAGGTTTTGAGGAAAGCACTGCTGATTTTGTTGCAGAAGTATTTTTTCTTTCGCTATGTAATGTTACAGGGACAATGGTACGTTTTTGTTGTGGCATATGAAAACATCTCCTTAATGTGATAAGTTTATCATACTAGGAAGTGCTACTCTATTTATATGCGTTGTTTGAATACGGGCTTACGATCAAATCCTGTTTCTTCAGATATCGCTTTAATTGTCCAGCCTTTTTAATACAATTCCCTAATCACAAACCCCCCCAATCTTGACAATAGTTTCTTCACTCCATCATTATTGTTTTGAAACTATTGTCCGATATTTTAGAGGAATTTGAAACCTCCATTATAAAGGATTTTTCCACTGTTACTAACACGATTAGATTCTATTAGTGTTTTACAGCTATCACGTCGATTAAACAAAATGAACCCTGATATATTTCATGGATTTAATCACTCAAATGCATCAAAAACAGGTTATTCAAAAATGAATATGCCTGTAAAGATTATTAATTCAAGCACGCTACTGCTCAATTTGGCACGTCACCAATGGACAATTTTGGAAAACAAAAACCGATATGAAGCTCCACTTATGTCTCGTGTTCATGTGAAAAGGTAAGTCCTGTCCAGAAAAAGATATGATCACAAATACGCAAGAATGTGCTTGTTGGTACTTGAACTATGAACAATTTGATCGTATGACAGATGGCAACTATTTTTCTATTTCTAGGATGAGTGAAAACTCAGTCATACAAGAAATTTACGATTTTAAAATACCTGGTATAACACAAAATCATGTGGAAGACTTTTTTCGTTTACTGAAAATTATAGATTCGAAAGGAAATGCACTTTATCTACTTACCAACCTCTTTGATTTAGAACCTGAAGAAAATTCATATATATATCACGGTGGACGATCTAATGAAAAGCTGTACCGTAATCAACAAAATATAGATGTCACTCTAGTTTTAAATAAAAATCAAATAGATATTCCTACCTCTATTCAGATGCTTCCTTTGTTGCTTTGAACTATAAAAATTAATAATTTGAATTTTTATAGTTCAAAGCAACACTAGTGATATTTCATTTAATAAAATAACTATACACATGACATAACTGGATAATATCAGTAAGTAAAAAGAATTTAATGCAATTAGTCATAATCGTTATTAATGGACACTCAAAAGATGGCTTCGGTATACCCCAAAATACCTAGGCCATCTTTTAAGTTACCTATAACCTTCTCTTTATATAGAAATACAGTTCAAACAATGGAATACTTTTTTACCTTTAGTTTTTATTGCATTACATTAACTAAATATACGAACAAAGCTCTTTAACACTATCCACAATAATATCTGCTTTAATAGAAGATTCTTCATACATATATCTACTAGTCTCGCCACTTAATACTAATATAGAAGTTATATCTGTATTATCTGTTAACTTAATATCGGTATATAGTCTATCACCAATCAAGACAATATCCTTCATCTCAACATTTTCTTGATTTATTATGTGTTGTATACCATATAAATTGGGCTTACCAAATATTTTTTGTGGCCTATAACCAGTAGTTAATTTTATAAGTTCAATATAACTTCCGATATCAGGTATATCATACCCTAATTCTGTTGGACATACCATGTCAGTATGTGTAGCATAATATGGGACCCCTTTATTTATTAGTTTAATAAATGTCAGTATTTTTTTATAATTTATTTCTGTATCATATGTCAATAGCAAACCTTGTGGAGTATTCTCATCATAAATAAAGCCATTTTCCTCCATATATTTATCTACTTCTACATTAGCCATCCAATATATTCTTTGTAACTTTTTTTTCTTAAAAAAATTAATAGCTAAATCTAAAGAACTAATTACTTCAATTTCTCCTTCTATCTCCATATCCATAAGTTTCTTTTGGTAATACTTTGGTGTTCTTGAAGAATTATTGGTCATTACATATATTTTTTTCTTTTGTTGAAAAAGCTGTTTTATAAACTCTTTAGAACCTGGTATCAATTGATTCCCTAAATATAAGGTACCATCCAAATCCAAAACAAATACTTTTTTCTTATTTAACTTTATTATATTTTTATTAAATAGTTTTTCAGCTACTGATAAATCTTTATAATTATCTATTTCATACCAGCAAGCATTATCAATATTCAGAGGTAGAACATTTATATTCTTAGAATTCATCAATGTGTCTAATAACGTTTCTGTCCATTCATTTTTATGCTTCTTAACCTCTATAACCTCTATTAAATTATCTTTTACAACCGATATATCCTTGGATAAAAATTTGTAAATATCAATTGAACATCCATATGAATCTGATTGCTGAATTTGTTTAGAAATATTTTTTATTGTCCCATCTTCTCTAACTGTCACTTTCATAGATTCCTCTAAAAATCTATCTTTATCAACACAAATAGCACTATGAGCAAAAGAAGTTAGCTTTGTTATAATATTAGCATCAAAAACTATGTCTGCATTCATTAAAATGCAATCACCTATTAAATATTCTCTTGCCAAATATAATGTATACAGATTATTTGTAGTCTCGTATTCTTCATTATATACAAATTCAAAATGAACATCTGGGTATCTTTTTTTACAAAAATTAACAATATCCCTTGAATAAAACCCTGTACAAACTACGATATCATATACTTCATTCTTAACCAATGCATCTACTATATATTTCAACATAGGGCTTCCATTTACTTCAACAAGTGTTTTTGGTTTATCATTTGTCATTGGTCTTAACCTAGATCCTATTCCAGCTGCCAAAATAATCGCTCTCATACTATTCTCCTATTTATACTTAATTTAAATGATATTATTCTTTAATAGCCAATTACTGTCTGGAAACATCTTCACTGCTTTTTTCACTATCTCATTCATATTTCCTTCACTACTTTCTAGACTAAGTTTATAGAAACGGAAATCAGTTTTAAATCGCTCTATAGCTTGCAAGGCAATACGATTCGCTTCTTCTTTATTATTTTGGGCGATTAACCATTCAATAATATTCACATATCCTTGCTTCGAGATATGATTTTCATCTGATAACTGATAAAAATCCATTGCAATTTCTTCATATGCATTGTTATAAAATAAATCAGCAATTTTAGCATGAATTTGCTTTGGAAATAAATTTGAGTACGAAATGAGTTTTTCTACAAACTCTTCCTTTTGAAAACGTATTGCTTTCTCTAAGATTGGTAAATATTCAGCTTGTTTTATTTTTTTCACGTTTTTTGTTTTATTAAACAAATTGTAAAATACATGTTTAAATTTAGAATTTTCCAATACAGTTTGAACATGTGCGTCTTTTGTCATTGCATATAGTACAATAAGGTCCGCTATATCAAATACTTCCATTTGTATACCATACATCAAAGTATCTATTGCAAATTGTAGCGGTTTTTCTGCAATAATCATATTTGCTTTCAATTGCAACGAACTAATAAGCAACTGTTGCTGATTTATAAAGTCATTCATAAGTAGTACTGCCACTTTTCCTAAACCTAGATCTAGTAACAGTTTTAGTACTTCGATACGAATATAATCTGATTTAATAATCTGACGGGTGCTTATAAAATCATATATTTCTTCTGGAGTATGATATTTGCTTAATAAGTTAATAATATTTACAATAATTTTAACGGATGAATTATTTTCATTTAGTGCTTCTACATAATGTTGTAAAGCTTGTTGGTGTTGTCTTTCTTGTGTATAGATTTCACCAAGCCTTACATGTGGAAAGAACGCTTTTGAACCAACATTAAAAATCGTATTTATATATACTCCGTTATTAGAAATAATGTACATATATACTTCTTTCGCATCATCAAAACGTTTTTGTTTAAAATAAATCTCACCTTTCCAAAATGGAAAGTCCGGTGCTGTAGGCAATATTTCTTCTGCATCATTAATAATTACGATTGCTTCCTCATAACGTTTTAATTCTACTAACATCTCAACAATAAAATATAAACATCTACTTACCCATTCTTTATAAACATCTTCTTTATTCTGATAAGCCTTTATAAATGACTCTAATGCTTCTTTTGTTTTTCCTAAGCTTCTAAGCTCTTGTCCGTAGTTAAAATAAGTAAAACCATCACTGCTATTAGATTTCAATTCTTTCTTTAGAATATCCATATTTCTCTTTCGCTTATTTTTCTTCTTGACTACATTTAGTAAATATCCATAATGATAAAGTTTTAATGTTGAAAAGGCTAATTCTTGTCGTCTTTCTCCTTTTTTTACAATTTGTTCATGAATGGCTCCCGAAAAATAAAATTCTCCGTTATTTTTGTAAATTCTCTCCATATGATTCGTGGATAGACTCTCTCCATATTCATCTGAGAAACTATTAATTTCAACTGCATACACATCAAATTTATTATCATGCGATTTGATTTCCTCTATTGCAGCAGCAAGATTCTCTGGATCTACACATTCATCCGCATCAATTGCAAGAATCCATTCACCACTTGCTTTAGAGGCTGCAAAATTACGTGCTTCCGCAAAATCATTTGTCCATTCAAAGTCATATACTTTATTTGTAAATTCTTTTGCAATTTCTTTTGTAGTATCTGTTGAACCTGTATCAACTACAACAATTTCATCCACCCCACCTTGCAGGGATTCTAAACATTTTCGTAACATATCTTCTTCATTCTTTACGATTAAACATGCTGATATAAATGGTTTCATACTATTTTTAAAACTCCTTTATTTATAAGAATATATCATCCTATAATCATTATATTATTATTTTACATGTTTTTTAATATTTTTTTATAAAATACAAAAACTTAATAATATGGTATTTAAATTCCAATAAAAATTTTCTATACTTAAACATAAAGGGGGTGTACAAAAACATGAAAGTTGGAACAAATATACAAGTTCTACATATGCTAAATCAAAACGAAACATATAGGAATCAGACAGCGGAACATTTTACAACCAGAAAACGAATGAATCCTACTACTGACTATGATGACGAGCTTGCTCTTACAACAAGAATGCACGTGAGAAATCCCAAATTGCATATAGCAATTCGCAATAATGAAAATGCTATTTCGTTATTGCGCAAGATGGAAACTTCTTTACAAACCATTAACCGTATATTAATACGAATGCGTGATATTGCTGTACAAACAGTCAGCGGTATAAATTCTAGTGTCAATCAAAATACTCTAGACAAAGAGTTTCGAGAGCTTATAAAACAAATTAGCTATATAAGTAATACAAATTCTTCAAGTGATATTCTATCATATAAATATGAAGATAACATAAAAATCGTAGTTAATGATTTTGGTAATACTATTAATCTTTTATCTTCTTCATTACAAAAACGTCAACAAATTAATAATTCTTCTTCTAAACCAACTAACATCATAGCTTCAACCGCTATCAATAAAATAGATTTAGCTTTACAAACTATCTCACTCTATCAAGAAGATATCAAGACGCTTGTAAAGCGCTTATACTTTAATATTGAACGTTTAACTAATCATACAACCACTATGGTCGATGCTACTCCTCATATGAAAGATGCCGATATAGTGAAAGAAATGAGCGAGTTTGTAAAAGATAAGCTGCTAACAGAAATCACATTAAGTACGGTTTCACAAGCAAATCAAGTACCACAAATGATATTAAAGTTACTACAATTATAATTTGATATACCCTTTTATGATTGAAAAAATTCCATACAAAACAAAAGGGAAATACATATCTGGTTATGTATCTCCCTTTTGTTTTGTACCCAAATTTTTATTGTGTTACTGTCATCACTTGTCCATTGCGGTCAATCATAATCTTCATTTTACTATCTTGCGCATTGTACAATCCTAATTTATGTAAATCTTGTTTACATACATCTACAAAATACGGGAGCGAACGAATTTGATCAATATCAGAACTCGTAATGAAATGAATCAAATGATGTGTGATTTCTTTCACATCTGTAATTAATTCTTCTTTTTCGCGATTTAACCGCTCATTTTCCTTTCGTAAGAACTCAAGTTCACCTTCTAGATCATTCGTATCAGTTTCTTCTTTCACACGCCCTGCGGCTATGCTAGACAACTTATAAATCCCTTCCATAAACTGATGGAGTTCATACTCTTTTTTCTCACTATGCTCGCTAATCGTTTCAAAATTATCGACAATTCCTGAAAGTACTGTAACAAGGTTATACTCCGTCCCTACTTTTGAAATATCTGTACTAGCTATTGCTCTTCGCTCTTGTTTCCACTCTGGGGTCGTTTCTTTCACCGTTACATATTTACGTTTACGTCCTGGCTTTTGTTTTTTTATATTTTCAAACGGTATTTCTTCTTTTTTTAATTTATAATATGTATTTTGTAATTGACTCTCCGTTTTTTGAAAAAGATTCAATTCTTTTTTACTAATATACTTTGAAATGTTAGCAATGTTTAAATCATGACGTTGACAAAATTGATACACTGCATATAATAACTCGAGTTCAGACTTTAACCATGTGATATTTGATTTTTCATATGCTGACATCCCACCATTTTTTTCAATATCTATTTGAAATAATACCATTCTATTATATAAATCAACTAGCTCTTCATACCCAACTTGAAATTGTTTTTCGATTTTCTTAAATTCTGATTCTAAATATGTATCATTTTTCTTATCATTTGACATGTTTTGTAAAAGACTTAATACATTAATCGCTTTGTGGTGATACATAGTTTGTGTCACTCCCCCCTCATTCTTTCACAATATTCATGTTATTTCTGTCTTTCTAGAAATTAGAAAGTTTTTCACATCCACATTATACCATTTCTAAATTATCTGTCAAATAATAAACAGACAAAAATGTATAAAAAATATCGAAATGAAATAAAACATATTTTTTTATTGTTAGATGTTTTATTAAACTCGAAATATCTTTTTCTTATTTATACAGAGGAAACCTTTCCCTGTAAATTATATAATACAACTCTTACAACTTCACCGAAAAAATTTTGCGGCTTTACGAAGTAAGAAGATGCTATTCCTTCATAAGATATATCATATTTTCCTATTTTTACTTTTTCTCTTTTCACTTCAAACATAAAAGTCATATTTTATTACTCTATGTAATAAAACCTCCCAGCTTAATATTCAAGAAGAATATTGGACTGGGAGGTTACAATTAGGTGAATATATACTCTTTTTTCATAGAAGGGTTATTTTATAAAACAAGCTTATCAACTAAACCGATCAATTCTTGAATATCTGGTTTACTTACTTGTGCATTTGCTCCAACAGATTCACCTTTATGGTATAGTTCATTTGTAATAAGAGAAGAGAAGATAACGACTGGTAATTTGTTCATTACTTCATGATCTTTGATTACTTTTGTTAAATGATGTCCATCCATTTTTGGCATTTCAATATCTGTAATAAGCAAATGAATATGCTCAAACATTTTTTCTCCTTGTTCCTTCGCCAACTTTTCAATTTGCGCTAAAGCTTCTGCACCATTACTGAAGAAATTCATTTTTGTATATCCTGCTGCTGATAACGTTTCTTCTAAGATTTGACGAAGCATTGCTGAATCTTCCGCAATGTAGATAACTTTTTCAGCACGATCTGTTTTTTGTTCTAGTCCTGAAAGTTTATTTGCTTCATAGCCAGTATTACTAATTTCACAAACAATTTTTTCATAATCTAATAATAAAATAATTTTCCCATCCAATTTTACAATTCCAGATGTTGTTTCTTCAAGCCCCATTGATAAAGATGATGGCTCATCAATTTGTTCCCAAGAAATGCGCTGAATACGGTGCACTTCATCTACTCGGAAAATAACTTTCATTTGATTGAGTTCTGAAATAATAAACTTTGTTTGATCCAATGGTTTTGTAGATTTTAAATTTAACGCTGTCGCAAGATTAATAACCGGTAAGATTTCACCACGTACTTGCACAACACCTTCAACCGCATGATGAGATTCTGGCACAGATGTGACAGGAAATGGATTAATAATTTCGCGCACTTTCATTACGTTAATGCTAAATAAATTTTCGCCAACAGTATATGTAACGATTTCTAATTCATTTGTTCCGCTTTCTAATAAAATACTTTGCGCTTGTGACATATAGGTGTCGCTCCCCTTCCAATATTCCTTATATTCATTTATTAAATTTACAAATAAACAAAAGTCATCTATCTAACAAAAATGACAGATAGATGGCTCATGAACCTATTCTTGTATAAATGAAGCTAACGCCTCTAATAATACTTCTTGCGCCTCTACAATTTCCGACGGAAGTGACTCCCATTTTTTCGCAAGTTCTGTTTCCACTTTCATTCGTAAAGATGGTTCCATTGCTGCTAATACATATTCTTTTGTTGCAATATCTACATCAAGAAGAGAAAGTACATAGAGTTCAGGGTCATTTATCTTTTGGAATAGTTTCTTTAATATAGCAGGTGCAACATGTTTTAATTTTTCAATATGAATTTCTCTATTTGAAAATAATAATTCATATTGAATAAACGTTACATTCTCTTTTATTACTTTAAAATAACAGTTGTTCTTCTTATCATTAACAAAGTAACCGTTAGGATCAGCAATAATACTCTCAACCTTTCGAATTAAATCGGGTAAGCTATTTGCTGACATAATCGTACGTTGTTCCATTTCACTCGGTGAAATGAATGTAACTCGATATTTATTTTGTACCATATGATATGCTCCTTTCAGTCTCATTTAAGAAGCAGCTAGTAGTTCAATGTTATTGAACCAAAATGCCAATTGTTGTTCTGTAATACTTGACAGATTAATAAAAAATTCCCGGCACTTCATCACATCTGTAAAAGCTTGATACTTCCAATTGTTTTCACTATAAATACCTACAAAATAAAATTCATGAATTCTCCCAATAACAGCTTGTCTTTCTCCGAATGTATAAGGCGGAATTTTCTTTATTTCAAATTGATCCGGCAAATAGCGATGTTCTTCTTGTTCTATTTTTATAATTTGTTTTGCAAGTTCTGGCTTATCTTGAAAAAAAGGTAATTGCAAAATTCGTTCTTGTCTTGTCATAATCCGAAAAAACCCTTTCCATCTATCAGATAAACATGTAGCAACTATCAAAGTTACTACATGTTTCTACCCTGTATTATCGAATTAAATTTACAACTTCGTTTAATACGTCATCCGACACTTTAATTACCTTTGCATTTCCTTGGAACCCACGTTGATATAGCATTAAATCAACAAATTCAACAGATAAGTCAACGTTAGAACCTTCTTGTGCACCACCTATTATTTTTCCAGCACCATTTTGTTCAGCAACACCTATAAATGGATCACCTGCAGATGCTGTTGGAACATAGTTACCATTTCCTACTTTCATTAAACCATCTTGATTTTTGAATGTCGCTACTGCTAACTGAGAAACAGCCCGAGTACTATTATCTGAATAAGTTACCATTACATAACCATTATCAGAAATCTTATAATCCATTGCTACTGCTGCTGCCCTACCATTTACATCTTTATGATCCAATGTATCTTTCGTTGGCAAATTTGTAAGCTGGCTTAAATTTAACTTGAAAGTGTCCCCACCAAATGGAATATCTACTTGTCCTCCTTTTATAACCTCTTTTGTCACTGGATCACGTACAACAGCTTCATCAGTTCTTGTTAATTTACCAGTAATAGAATCAAATTCAAGAGTTTTCGTTAAAGTTGGTTTTTTCTCTCCAGGTGCTTTATCATCCGCAATTGGAGTAAATTCTTTTTCATTTTTTGAGTTATTACGTGTTAACACAGTATACTTGTACTTGCCTGGAACTGGCTTTTCTACCTTTTCTGGTTTTATCGGATTGCCTTTATCATCTTTTGGCAATATTGGTTTACCATCAGCACCTATCGGTAAGTCTGGATCTACGAGTTCCGTAACTTGTTCAATCTGTACACGCATAGTAATGTTATCCCCAGATTTATTAAATACCGGAAAATCATGTATAATCTTCTTATTATCCCTAGAAAGGTTACCTATCAATGAACCTTTACTGGATACTTCTCCGTCAATTGCTGAACCTAATGGAATTGAGATTGGACCTGCCGGATGTGAAGTGTCTGGCTTCCCATCTTCGTCTAGCTTGTAAGCTAATACATACTGACCTTCTCCATTGACAATATAATTATTTTCAGATTTACCAAATGTTCCTTTACGTGTATATTGAACACCATTTCCTTGAGAATCACCTACGACAAAAAAGCCATTCCCTTCTATTGCAACTTGGCCATTTATACCTGTCATTGTAATGGAACCGCCATTGTAATCTGTGGATGTTCCACTAAATTTCACACCATTACCGATACTTTTTGGATTTGTCCCAGCCTTTGCGTCATCACCTTTAGCACCTACTGTATTGTTATATAATAAGTCATCAAACACAGCTTTTTGTTTTTTATATCCTACCGTTTGTGCATTGGCAATGTTATTAGATGTAACACTTAATGCGTTTTGCATTGCATTCATACCTGAAATACTTGTATATAATGATTTAATCATTTATTTTACACTCCTTATGCTTATTTATATAATTACTTAGTTTCTGTCTTCATATCTTCTTTTTGTTTTGGTTTCTCAATTGTCTCTATCTCTTTATCTGATACATTCGTCACATATTTCATCAATACAATTTTATCCCCTACAACAAGTTGAACTTCATTGTTCGCAGCTAATCGTACGGCATCTACCTTTCCAGATATTTGGTTTCCATCAGTAGATGGTCCTAATATATACTTACCTAGAAACTTCATCCCGCCATCTAGCGCTGTTGTATTAACGGTATCTTTTAGAGCATTTACTGCTTTTGTCATATTTTGCACCTGCTCCATTAGAGACATTTGCGACATTTGATTCATCATTTGATCCATATCCATTGCATTAAATGGGTCTTGATATTGCAAACTTGTTAAAAAAAGCTTTAAAAAATCATCTTTCCCCATAACACCAGGTGTTTTTTGCTCATCTGCTTTTGTTGTGGCTCCTGCTTTCGTTTGAGCTTGTGTTTGAGTCGTTTGCATATGGTTCATATTTGTTGCATTTAATCCAACACTCGGCACTTTTTATCCCTCCAATAAACCAGCAAAATCTTCTTCTGTATGTTTTGCTTTTTTCATTACAACTTTTCTTTGTTTCTGTGCTTGCTCACGCTCTTGTTGTTGGCGCTGTTGATCCCTATTTGCATAACTTAATTCAATATGAATCTCTTTCTCTTTCAATTTGAACTTTAATTCATCAAAAATCATTTCAACTCTTTTTTTCGCATCTTGTTTATCCATTTCGATATGCACTTGAATATGACTGCCTTGTTTTTTCATATATACGGTTAATGTTCCGAGTTTTTCAGGATTTAATTGAAATAATACTCTTTCTTGCTTGACAATAAATTTCTGTAACGCCTCTACTTTCGCCTCCATTTTATTTCCTAAATCTGAAAGTGAAACTTTTGGCATTTTTAATTGCGCGTCACCTTTTTTTACAACCGCATCATTTCCAGCAAGAATGGAATTTATATTCGATTCTCCAGTTGATTTGTTCTTTATAGAATCTTCCTTACTTTCTAAATTCTCTTCTAACCCATCAAGAGCTTCCTTTTGAACCTTTTCTTTATCTTCTGTATTAGCCAATGCTTCTTTTAACATGTCGTTTTTTTCCATTTGTTGATTTTCAAAGTCTGCTTGATTCATTGGTGAGCCGAGAGCACTTACTTTCGTTATATCGCATGATTCTTTTTGAATAGATTCAAAAGAGCATAACATATTTTCTAATGAAGTTACTTTCTCTAGCATCATTTGAATTGTATCTTCTAAACATATAACATTTTCAATATTAAAGTCTTTTAAAAACGCCTGTAGTTGTTGAATCTCTTTTGCTGGTAACTCATCTATCTTTATATTTCCATGTTTTTTATATAACTCTTGTATTTTTTGTATGTATTGATATAACAATTCTGGTTGCATACGTAACTGTTCCATTGCCAGTGCTTGGTCAGAAATTTCCAATAGCAATTTTTCCATCTTTTGTTTCTCTTCTATTTTCTCCTTAAGTGTAAAGGGAGCTTCTATGTTATCGTTTTCCATTCGGTAAATATCGGATACCGCAACCTGTGTTTGTGATACAGTCTCCTCTTTTGTTTCCTTAAGTTTCTCTTCTGTTTTATTATCAGTTAGTGACTCTTCATTCATTTTAGTTAAAAATGAAAAATCTTCATCTTTCAACTTCAATCCTACCTGTTTTTCATTTTGCAGAGGCGAGCGAAGCTGCACTGGAAGTACAGGATTAATCATAAAATTCACCTCATCCATTCATGCACATTTTTAAATCAAGAAGCATTTTTTCTTCTAATTTCTCCTGCTCTTTTGTGAGTTTTTTACAATCTTCTTGATACATTTCATCAATTACACGTTCTTTTTCTTTTATTTGTTCTAAAAAAACTTCATTTTTCTTAATAAATCCAGCTATTTTTTGTATTTTCCGATTCCATTCTTCTATTCTTTCAGGCGAAAACGTATGAGAAGAAAGCATACCAACCATAATTCGTTTTCCATTTTGTGCTATTTTACTACGCGACTGAAAAACATGTAAATCATATTCTTTTTGTTGCTCTAGTTTCTTTTTTTCAGAAGTCAATTTGTATACTTCTTTTAAAATCTGTTCTTTTTCTTGATTGATTTGCAATTTTATCGTATCATACTGCTGTTTATTCACCTATTTTTATAACCCCTTTCTATTATAACGCTCTCTTTTTCTATTATATAGTTTTTTTCAAAAAAAATCTGTGAAATATTAAAAACAAAAATAAGACCTCATACGCGAGGCCCTTATACAATATGATGCATCGCTTGAACAATATCCTCAAAGTGATAACAATCTGTCCGGCCTTGCTTTAAAAATGTATTTATACCATCTATTTTATTCTTGCACTCAAAAATATAAGCATTCTCTTCGTTTTCTTGAATCGTTCCTAATTTAAAATACAATTCATTTTCTTTATAAATAGATAACATTTTTCTTATTTCATTTGCAAGCTTCCAATGATCTGGCGTTACGATTTCTTCCATAATACGGCTCACTGAATCTAACACAGAAATAGCTGGGTAGTGACTAAGCGTTGCCAGTTCACGCGTTAATACAATATGACCATCTAAAATCCCACGAGCTAAATCTGGTACTGGACCATTTAAATCATCACCATCAACAAGAACAGTATATATACCTGTTATAGACCCTTTTTTTGTTTTTCCAGAACGCTCAAGTAGTTTTTTCATATAACTTTCCATAAGGAGTGTTTTCCCACCAATTGGCAACTCTTTGACTGCAATATCGACACTTCGTCTTGCATCAGCAAAACGCGTAACAGAATCCATCATAAGCAAAACATTATTCCCTTGGTCGCGGAAATATTCAGCAATTGATGTTGCTAGCTTCGCTGCACGAAGTTGCATCAGATGACTTTCATCAGAAGTCGCCACAACAACAACACTTTTTTTCATTCCTTCTTCTCCAAGTTCTTTACGAATAAAATCTTTCACTTCGCGACCACGTTCCCCTACTAAGCTAATCACATTAATATCAGCCTTCGCATTTTTCGCAATCATTCCAAGTAATGTTGATTTACCAACACCTGATCCCGCGAAAATACCAATTTTTTGACCAACTCCAATTGTTAACATTGCATCAATAGATTTAATTCCTGTTTCAAATACTTCGGTAATTTCTTCCCTTTCAAACGCATGGATAGGAGGTGCATCTAGTTTTACTTTTTGAAGCGGGATATTTTCACTCGGTTCATTTAAAATCTCACCATTCGCACTTAACACTTTCCCAAGTAAATGCTCTCCCCTAGGCACTGCAACGTCTTCCGCAATTAATGTAACAGAATCCCCATAGCATACCTTCTCAGTCTGTTCAAATGGAAGCAACATATTATTTTCTTTTTCAATTGCAATCACTTCACATAAAACGTGATGTTCCCCAACAAGGCAAACATCACCAATTTTAGCTTTTGGACCTTTCGAAATAAAGAACTGTTCCTGCACACTATGCACTTTTCCTGTTTTTATATAAAACGACGTTTCGATAAATGTATTCCACTTCTGATGTTGATTCATTAACATACTGTTCATACATTTGTCTCCTCAAATACCTTTTGTTCTTCCCACTTTTGACGAAGTTTTTCAAATATAGGCTTGAACTTAAATTCGAAAAACTCTTTTTCTTCCTCAATGACAAATTCACCAAATTGTAAGGAAAAATCATATTTCCATTCTACAAGCTCTAGAAGCCAATACTCTTTCGAATATTCTTTTTCTTCTTCGATGCGCTCAACAGTTTCTGGATGAACCGTTATAATTAGTTTTTCAAACGACGTTGGAAGTGTTTGAACAATTCCTTTTAAAATTGGAAGAATATCCAATTCTCTTGTATCTATCGCTTGATTCACAATTTTTTCAGCAAGCTGTAATGATTGATCCCATAGCAATTCTGCCCATTCATAGGCCGTTTCTTGCTGCTTCTCTTGAAATTGAGCATGCTCCATTTCCATTTGTTGCATGTGTTCCTCAACCTGTTTGTGGAATTGTTCTTTTTCCTTCAAAAATTGTTGTCTTTCTTCTTGAAATATTTGTTGCTCTTTTCTTAATTTGTTCATTTCAGTATGCAGCATTTCTTGCTGAGCAAGCAATGTTGCATGATCTATTTCTATTTCTGTTTCTATTTCTTCGTGTTCTGAATAAATTGGCTTTGGAAATTGTAATTCATACGTTTCCTCAGAAAAAGAAACAGAATTCTTAGGAATTCTGTTTTTAAATAAGGACATCATCTTCACCTCTTTGAATGACAATTCTTCCTTCTTTCTCTAGCTTTTTAACAGTGCCTGTAATAGTTTGCTGTGCTTTTTCTGCTTCAGTCATCTTAAGTGGTCCTAAACCATCTAATTCCTCAAGTATCATATCTCTACGGTTAGAAGACATACATGTAAATAATTTTTCCTTAATTTCTTCTTTAGCAATTTTTAGCGCCTTCGCAATGACACCATTATCAGTAATTTCTTCTAGGACACGACGGAGCGCAAGGTCATCGAGACCAAGCAAGTCTTCAAAGACAAACATGTTTTCTTTAATTTTCTCAGATAACTCATAATCCATTTCATCCAGCTTTTGAAAAACTGTTTTTTCCACACCGCGTGAAACATTGTTTAAAATGTTAACAATTGTTTTAAGTCCATCTGTCTTGTTAATAGCACTAAATGCCATATTATTTAATTTTGATTTTAATAGTTCACCAATTTTGCCGATTAACTCACTATCCACTTGCTCAAGTTTCGCAATACCCATTACTGTCTCCACACGCTTATGGTCTGGCAATCTTTCGATTAATTGTGAAGCAAGCTGCGGTTTAATATACGATGCAATAATAGCAATTGTTTGCGGCGATTCGTCATTTAGAACCGTTAGTAATGGCTCTAAATCTGTAAGTGAATTTAAAAACTCGAATGGATTGTCCTTGTTATACCAAAGATCTTCTAATAATTTTTCTAATTCTTCTTCCGGCATATTTTTAAATATGCGGCGAATATATTCTTTATCTGGCGTAACTAAGTTCAATTCTTTCACATTTAATTCATATAAAAATTGTCCTAATACATTTTCTAATGTTTCGGGTTTATACACATGAAATTTAGCAATTTCACGCAGTAATATTTCTTTTTCCTCTGCTGTCATATATTCAATGACTTTCGCTGCTACTTTTTCATCCAATGTCCGAATAAGAATCGCAGCTTTTTCTTTGGAGGAGATTTCATCTAGCATCATTTTTCCTCCCTTACTGTCCATTTAACCATTTTTTAATAACTTTTGCAGTGCCCTCTACATGCTCTTTCGCAGCATCTTGCACTTGTTCATCTAACGTTGGTTCTGTCGGTTCTGCCGGTTCTGCTGGTTCTAGTTTTTCTTCAGGAATTTCCATAATTGTTTCATCAGTAGCTGCTACTTCTTCCTCTGCCAATGATTCATATTCCTCTATTTCTTCTTCTTGTTTTCTCTTACGTCTTGCCAATAAATACCAAATCAAACCACCTAATGCAAGAAGTCCTCCCACAATTCCTCCGATTAACCACCAGTTGAAGCCATTCGGTTCTGGTTCTTTCGTTTTCTCTTCTTTTTGTTGATCAAATTGAACAGTAACAACATTCACTTGGCCATTTGTAAATTCTCCATTTGGATCGATTTGTAAACCTGCTGCTGTTCCAATTGCTTCCTTAAATGTCGTCATATCAATTCTTCGTTTTGTTAATGTATCGTTATCTACCCAAACAACAACATTTGTTTTTGTTAATTCTGGATGTTTTTTAATCGTCTCAACTGTTTTATCAATTTCATAGTTTTCAATTTTATTACCATTATTATTATCGTAAACAACTTTACCATTTTGATTATTATTTGTACCATAATTTGGAACTTCGCCATTTGCCGTAATACCCGCGCCTTGTTTTACGTCAGCGCCTTCTTGCGCCGTTGAACGTTCCTGTTGGTCTTGTCTACTACGAAGCACACCCTTATCACCATATTTCTCGGATTGACGTGTCACTTCATCATAATTAACACTAACTTTTGTATTAACCTTAAACTCATTCGATTTAAACATTGTCATTAATGTCGCATCAATATCTTGTTTCAGCTTGTTTTCAATTTGCTGTTGCATTTCTACTTCTTTTTCATAAGAAGACGAACTTGCATGTGTTGATGCATCCGCACCTTTTGAAACAATACCTTTTTTACTATCAATAACGCTAACTTCCTCTGGCTTTACTCCAGGAACTGCTGCGCTAATCATTTGCTGAATACCTGCAACTTGATCTTCAGTTAATAGCTGACCACGTTTTACCCCAACTGTAATCGCAGCCGTTCCTTTCGCCTTTTCTTCGTCAAAAATCGTTTCTTTTTCAGGTAACGTAATTTGAACATTAGCACTTTCAATTGTTGCAAAGTTTCTTACAATATCTTGTTCAAGTTGTTTCTTCGTACCGACAAGCTGTTTCATCTTCTTGTCTTGTTCACTAGATCCAAGAGAACTTTCTAATAAAATCTCTTCACCGCTTTTTGAATTAAACGGCAATCCCATTCCATTCATTTCTTTTCGAATCCAAGGAGCATCTTTTGTTGAAACTTTAATAGATCCATCATTAACTAACTGATAATCTACACCTAGCTTTGATAATTCTGCTGTAATTTCTTGCTTATCTGCATCATTTAAATTTTGATAGACAACAACATATTTATCTGGCAAGGTGAAATATAAAAGCGCTCCTGTTCCAATCGCTAAAATCGCAGCACCAATAACCATCTTATGCCATGTTTTTAGCGATTGGAAAACATTTTTTATCTTTTCCATTTAAACACACCCGTCCATTTTCCTAAATTTGCATATTAAGTAACTGCTTGTAGTTTTCAATCAGATTGTCACGTATAACAGCAGCTGTTTTCATTTGTGATTCTGCCTTTTTTTGCTGAATAAGGACATCATGCGTCTCTCCTACACCTTTCGTAAGCAAATCATATACTGCTGTTTGAGCGTTGTTTTGTGTTTGATTCATATCTTCCAATAATTCGATAAATCTCTTGCCCTCAATCACGGACGATTGCGAATTCTTAGGTGTACCAATTGATTGAATAGATCCAAATGGCTGTGTATTTAACATTGGTTCAATTTTCATATTCTCCCTCTTTCCTATTATCCTCTGCCGATTTCTAAATCTTTATCGAGCATTTTTTTATTTGCATTTAATACACTTGTATTGGCTTCATACATTTTTTGTGCAACCATAACATTTGTCATTTCAGCTGTCATATCAATATTTGGATAACGAACATACCCTTCTGCATTTGCATGTGGATGTGACGGGTTATAAACCAAATTTTCATTTGGATCTGATTCAATTCGTGTAATTTTCACTCCATCTTTTGGAGCTTCCTTGAGCATACTTGCAAAATTACGGTTTGATTCTAATACAACACTGCGACGACGATAAGGTTCCCCATCTGGTGCACTTGTTGTATTTGCATTGACAATATTATCAGAACTTACTTCCATCCACTTTCGTGCGGCAGTTAGTCCTGATCCACTTGCATTAATTGCCTGAAACATAGCTGTCTCTCCTTTTTTCTTAACGTCCTCTTGCTGCTTGATTAATTGTGTACTGTGTATTAATCGCATTGATTGAAATACCGTATAATTGATTTGTCTTTAGCAAATCTAGCATTTCTGTTGTTACATCAACGCTATTTCCATCTTTATTTACTTGCATCGATTTCTCTTGAATCTTTGCATATGTATTTTTTACATTTGCTGTTGGCAAATGCAATTTATTTGTTTGATATAAACTTGAATTCGTCTTTAAATCAGATGCATTTTTTTTATACAATTCATTACTCATTTGCATTTGTTCAGAAAATGTAACATCCTGTGCTTTATAACCTGGTGTATTCGCATTAGAAATATTATTAGAAATCGTATTTCTTTTTGTTACCAAATAGTTCATATAATGACCTACGTCACTAACTAAATCCGGCATATTCCACACCCTTTCTATCATTCTGAGCCAACCGTATTCATCCACTGATGGAAGTTTCACTTCATTCTTCACTCTCTTATATGTATTCATTTATTACAATAATACCTTACTATGCATCCTTCAATATTTTATGCCATTTTTCCAATATTGTCTTTAGAAAAATAAAAAAATGTAAAAAAATAATACAAAAAAACAAGATAAAAATTCCTTTTATACTAGTTCGTCGAATAAATTTCCTTTTCTGTTTATTTTAATAAAATGAAACCTCTATCAGCGGAATTCATCATTCACTAATGAACATATTACTCACATAAAGATTTCTCTTGCATGTTATGTGAGTAATATGTTTTCATTGCAAATATTAACCATGCACTTATCAATATTTCCCATAAAAAGCATTTGCTTTCATACGTCCATCATTTGACATAATCATTTCTTCTAATATTTTTTGTTTATCTCGAATATGTTGTGCAGCCTTAATAATATAAGGACTCACTTGTTCTGCTACTTGAGCACGCATTTCCTCATCTAACGTCATCATCCAGCGATTTAGCATTTCACTTTTTTCAGAGAATTCTTCCTCCGTTACATTTAGTTCCCCTATCTCATTAAAACAGCTAACAAAAGCTTGATAAATATCATTGTGCATTTTCCAACGCCCCACGATATCCATCTATTAAATCTTGTAATACTTTTACAATTGCATCAATATCTTTCGCCTCACGTGTTATTTTCATCATTTGAATTTGAGAGCTAATCCAATCATATAAACCGTAAAGGCTATCATATAAATCTTTTGTAATTTCCGGATTCAACTGTAGTTTTAGCTCTTCAAAAATACGTTCTAATTTTTCAAGGAGTATTTCTCCCTCTTGAATTTGAAAATCACTGAGCAATTGCTCTAATTTTTGAAACTCAACAATACATCTTTCATAAATGAAGATTGTATTTTTAATTGGATTACTTGTCATAATATCATTTTGCATATATCGTTGCCACGCTTGCATACTAACACTTCCTCAATTTTCATTAATCATCACTTTTTTGCTTTGTCATAGCTTTCATAGTTTTTAACTGCATATCAAGTAAAGCCAGTGTAGATTCTAACTTAGCATACTTATCAATAATAGATATTTGTTTCGTTTTATTAATTGTATCAATGTCACTAATTTTTTGATTTAATTTGCTTACTTGCTCATCAATACTTTTAGATCGCTTTCCAATAAAACCTTCATCACCAAATATCTTATCAAGCTTTTTCTCCATATTATGTCCTAAACCATTTAAACCAAAGAAAAATTGTTTTGTTGTTTCTGGAT
Organism: Bacillus cereus group sp. BfR-BA-01430; assembly: GCF_022663115.1. NCBI lineage: Bacteria > Bacillati > Bacillota > Bacilli > Caryophanales > Bacillaceae > Bacillus > Bacillus cereus group sp. BfR-BA-01430. The sequence continues at coordinate 768,264 of NZ_JAKUEW010000001.1, read as the reverse complement.
TTTCTTTAAATGCAGTTGCCAACTTCGCTTCATCTAATTTCATAATTCCTGTTTTATCAACTTCGATACCAAAAGAGAACGGAAATGTTTTATCTTGAGAATATGAAAAAAGACTTGTCATAGCATTTTGAATCGAAAATGCCACACTACTTCCTTGCAAAGCACCATTTTTACCTGCAAACAAATCTAAACTTGAAACAGCTTTATTATATTCATCTTTCATTTTTTTGATTAAATTAATAGAATCCTTTATATCAGAATCTTGAATTGTCAAAGTAATTGGTTCCGTTGTTTCTTTTTCTAAATTAATAGTCACACCGGGAAGAGTGCTAATTTTATTAGATTTACTAGTTCCAGCAATCCCATTTATTGTGTATTCCGCATCTGATGGTTTTGTAATCTCATTTGCGATCGCACCGGTACTATCTATTAATCCGATACTCTTTAAAAAGCCATTACTTCCATCAGTTAATTTTATTTCGCCATCTTTACCCTCTGTAGTTGATGTAAAAAATAAATGTCCCCCTAGAGAATATACAGACACACCATAGTTTCCATTATTAATTTTGTTAACTACATCTTTATACGTCATATCCTTTGTAACTGTAACATCTTTACTACCAATTTTAAATGTATCGTCTTTTCCAATTTTATCATCCAACTGAATTGTCCCTGTTGTATTTGTTGAATTCGCTGGAGCCGTAGTAATTTGATGTCTTTGTGCCACCTTTTCAACTGTAATCGTATATGTACCTGCAATTGCTGAAGCATCCGCTTGGGCCGTAAGAAATCCATCTTTAGAGGCTGCTGTTTTCTTTTCATTCCCTTTAAATGCAGATAAATCTTTAAAAATTTGATAAAAATTCCCAAATTCTTTTTTTACACTTGCATAAATAAGTTTCTCATTAGTGAGTGTTTGTTTCTGATTTGAATAAGGCGTTTTTTTCATTTCTAAAGCTTGCAGTTCTAAATTTACTAAATTAGAGGTATCAATTATGTTATTCCCTAAATTCCAAATCTGCTGTCTACCACCTACATTGGTGATTGTTCCTCCCATTTATATCCACTCCTTCTTATCATTACATGTAATCCAAAATACTAATTTTACTCATCGTACTTACTGATTTTAATGTCGCTTCATACGTTGCATTAATATAAGCTAAATTAGAAATTGCTACAGCTAAATCTACATCCTCGATTTCTTTTCGATTTTCTTGGAGCGCTAAGTTTTGTTCATTTAAAATTGTATTGAATGTATCCAACGTATTCATTACTGCACCTAATTCTGTTGTTTGATTCAACACCTTATCTAAATTTTGCTTATTTTCTTCTAGTAATGGCTCCAAGGATTTTTTATCACCATTTTGTAATGCATCTCCCATTTTCTTTAATGTTTGAATAGCTGAAGATAACAAGTTATCCCCTTTACGAAAAACTGTCACTTCATAGCCATCATTTAATTCCCATGTAACATTTTTATTTCCACCTTGATATGTACCATCTTCTGTAAAAGGTTGTTTTTCTACACTTTCCCCGCCAAAAAGATAGCGTCCTTGTTCTTTTGTATTAGCCAAATATACCACTTGCTTTAACAATTGATTAACTTCTGTACCTATCGCTTTCATTTCCTTTGGACCGTTCGTCCCATTTACAGCTTGTAGAACCAATTGATCGACTCTTGTTAAAGATTTCGTGATACCTTGTAACGCTGCTTCAGTTTGAGACAAAACATTTTTTGAATCTTTTAAATCTTTTTGCATCTGTTCAATATTTGCTAATGAATGTTCGATTGCAAATGATTTCCCCGCAGCAAGCGGATCATCACTCATATGTAAATTTTTCTTACCTGAAGTGACTTGGTTACGATGATATTGTTGCTGAACACTTAAACCCATCAGTTGGTTTTTAGCCCAATTTGCATTTTGAAATGTAGATACTCTCATAAAATCCCCTTCTTTATTGTTTAATTTTTATAAATTAATTAAATTTACCCTTATCGAATGATAGAAAATAAGCTATCAAATACTTCATTCATTGTTGAAATTGCCTTCGAATTGGCAACGAAATATTTCTGAAAGGCCATTAAGTTAACCATTTCTTCTTCCATATTAACGCCTTCCATACTCATTTTCTCTTGTTCAGTATCTGTGAATAAGTTTGTATGAATATCCTTATAGGCACTTGCTGCACTTTTATCTGATGCAATTCCAACAAGAAATTTATCTAATGCTTGTTTATAAGAAAGTCCATCTGTATATTCTTTATCTGAAATTCCTGCCAATTCTTTTGCTGTTTCAGTAGAAATTTTCATTTTTGAAACGTCATTTGCAAGTTTTGGATTTAAACGAATATTTTTGGCAATATCTCCAACAAAGAAATCTTTTTTCATAACTCCATTTACTTGATCTTTGATAGCAGACATTAATTCATTTAAAGAATCTTTATAGCCTTTAACATGCTTGTCCTTATTTCCAGTAATCTTTACTTTCATATCAATTGCAGATGAGATTTTCCCACTCTTTAATGGAATATCTGTTCCGGAAATTTGTACTGAAATCGGTTCTTTCTCCTTTTGTAATTGAAGTGGATACGTATCTTGTCCACTTACTGCTAATACACCAGAGATTCTAACACTCGCAATATTAGGATTTCCAGATTCGTAAGATACTTCTATATTAGCATATTGAGACATTTCTGTAATAATCCGATCTCGCTCGTCTAAGAGCTGATTCGGCACTTTCAAACCAGCCTCTCTAATATTTTCATTTGCTTTTGCTAAGCTTTCAGCAAGACGATTAAACTCGTCTACATGCCCTTGAATATCTGCTGATACTTGCATTTCCGCTTCTTCTAAATCTCTTCCAATGCGGTTTAACTGATTTGTAAATTTACCTGTTGCAGCAATAAGCGTATCATAATAATTTGCTTGTTCTGGATTTTTAGCTACTTCACGAAACGCATTAAAAAAACCATCCATCAAGCTAGACAATGAATTCGGCCCAGTTGTCCCTATAATAGACTCTATTCGTGATAAAGCATCGTCCATATACCCGTAGTAAGACAGCTGAGATAATTGCTCATTATATTGTTTTGTTTTAATTTCATCTGTAATACGATCTACACCCATTACCTGAACTCCATAACCAATTCGTTGTTCTGGTGTATTTCCATTATTCGCTCCCACAGATCCGTAGTTTACCGCTTGACGCACATATCCCGGTGTATGAATATTAGTAAGATTTTGTTGTGTTGTTTTCAACCCAACTTGTGCCGCTAACATGCCTGATAGCGGTGTATTATAATCAGATAATCTCATAATTTTTCACTTCTCCTTTACAATAGCTCATTCATAAAGATTTGTGAATTATGATTCTTTTCTTGATTGTATTCAGAAACAGAATCCACAATACTTTCTGTAGTTTTTAATAATATGTTTAAATAATATTGATTTTTCAACAGAATTGTTTTTACATTCCCTTCCAATTCTAGTAGTTTTTTTTGTAATTCTTCTGTTTTTTTAATTTCTTCTTCTGAAAAATACGAAAACAACGAATGCATTCGAAATGGTTCAACGCCATTTTCTTGACAACATTGAACAACGCTATCTTTGAAAGTAGTTGTTAGTTGTTTTACACCATCTATATATCGCAGTTGTTCCACTTGCAGTCGCTGTACTTCATTTATGTTTTTTTGTTTTAAATTCTCATATATCTGTTCTCCAAGCACACTAATATTCTCGTATGCCTTTTGAATGACAACGAGCTTCTCATATAACTGTATGTACATATAACTTCCTTCCTTTTTATAATACTAGATTCACAATTAAACCATGAATTTCTCCAATTTGGTTTAATATTTCTAAATGACCTGTTTTTGTATTAATTAAATTCATAACATCCTCTAATTCATTTAAGCCCGTTTCAGCTTGTTTCACGATTGTCATTTTTTGCGAATATCCATACCTTGGATGACGCGACATAACATCTTTGTACTGTAATACATGATCAACATAGAAATTCAAAAATGATTTCACTGTATTTTTATATTCCATTACATTATCAAGAGTTAACTCTAATTCAATTTTTTCTTTAATTTCTCCAATATTATCAACAAATGCTTCCATTTGCTCTAGCAACTTATCTTTCTTTGAATCCGCATGCAAATTCTCCGAAAAAGCAAGTCCAGTTCTCAAGTTTGCTTCTTTCGGCATTTGGTTTGCAGGTGGTATATGCGATAAAATTGGATTGTGCGAAATAGAACGTAGCATATCAATCACCTATACATTTATTTATTTTTTTATTTATTAATCGTAAAATCCGGTTATTTATAATTATACTCTGTATAACGATATTTTGCAGTTATTTTTTGCGGAAGTTATGTTACAATTTAGCATGAGGTGGCGCAAATCTATGAATATTTTTCTTTGTGGTTCAAATCAATTAACAGCATTAGATCGAAAAGAAATAAAAGCTTTTTTATTAGACTATGCTCACAAACATAAAATTCACATATTATGTTACAAATCTATTGAAAATGAAGTGCTTCATTTCTTTATAGAAAATGAACATTTGGCTCCAAACTTATGCCTGTACACATTGCAATCGCTACATTTACTAACAGATGAATTTCAAGAAGCGATCGATTATTTAAAAGCATACGGAGCACAATATATCACATTTGATTACCCTTATGATTCTATTTATCGCTCAGAGTATATGTCTTTTATCAAACAAATTGTGAAAGACAGTCAGTTAGTTCTCTGCTTTTACAATGGAGATAAACATACGTCTGTTATTCCTGTCGATATCGCAAAGGATGCGGGGGTTGATGCAGTGATTTATGATTTACCCGGATTACAGCAAAACCAAGTAAAAAAAAGCTTTGAACAAAAAATCCGCATGATGTAATACATCTAAAAAGGGGGAGGCACAATATATTGTATTGTGCCTATATAACTATGATAAATGAACAAAATTATAATTATTTTATAACGAGTCTTAAACAACAATTCCATATAGATATTTCTTTATATAAGCAGGATAGAATGAGGAGAAGAATTGATTCTTTCCTCTCACGCAAAGGTTTTGAAAATTATACTCATTTTATCAATGCTCTGCGAAATGACCAAGAATTATTTACACACTTTATCGATCACATTACAATTAACGTATCGGAATTTTTCCGCAATAAAGAGCGTTGGCAAACACTTGAAACAAAAGTTTTACCAAAGCTGCTCCAACAAAATACTGGAAAGTTAAAAGCATGGAGTGCTGCATGTGCAGCTGGCGAGGAACCGTATACCCTTTCATTCATTTTATCAGAGCGATTGCCAACTTTTCGCTTTGAAATTCAAGCAACAGATCTCGATTTTCATATTTTAGAAAAAGCAAAACAAGGTCAATATACAGAACGCTCTTTGAAAGAGTTACCAGATGCTTTTAAAAAACGTCATTTTATAAAAGAAAATGATATATATACAATAAGTCCTAGCATAAAACAACAAGTAACCTTTAAACAACACGATTTATTGACACAAAGTTTCGACACAAATTTTGATTTAATTATTTGTCGCAATGTTATGATTTACTTTACAGAAGAAGCAAGGGCGCTACTTTATGACAAATTTAGTCGTTCCTTAAAAAAAGGCGGCGTATTATTTGTCGGTAGCACGGAGCAAATTTTAACTCCTGAGCGCTATAATCTTCAGCGCTTTGATACGTTCTTTTATGAAAAAATATAAAAAGGTCGCTGCTTTCTAAAAAAGCAGCGACCTTTTGTCTATCTATCATAACCGTATGAAAAGAATACAAACAATCCATATAAGTAAAAAACAAATCGTAATCGACCACTTATGTTCTTGCATCGCTTTTTTGAATTGGTGTGACAACTGTGTCATATTCATTTCGGCTAATGCACGCCATACACTCGCATCACGATCCTGAGAAGGATGAACACCATTTATTAATGAAGTTTCATTTGATAGTTTTGTCATATAAGTCGTAATGACGCTCATAATCATATTCAAATTACCTTGAGAAGGATTCTGCTCCGCCAAAGAAAGAAGCCCACTTACATCTAATAACGGGATAAATACTTTCCGTCCAAATACAAGCTGCACTTCGGCATAATCATACGTTCCATCTAATAAAGGAATCCCCTTTACATGTGCCTGCTTGACAATTCCTTCTATACTCCTCACAATTTGCTCATATATTTGTTCGGACTGCTTTCCTTCCTTCGCTACTATATGCAGTTTTGAGAATAACTGAAGTATCGTATCTATTTCTTTCGTGAGAAATGCCGTGAGCGCTTTTCCATCACCAAGATTTGTAAGTAAAATACCGATTTCATGATTCTTTGTAATGATTTGAGATTGAGTTGTAATTACTAGATTACTTTGTTTTCGCTCTTTATGTATCTCCTGTTTAGAAATAGTCGCAGACTGTTTGAACGGGTCTAACGTCTTGTTTTCCATACCAATGCGCTTAACATCCATTTTCATGCTCCTTTTCAAGCACTTTCGCATTTCATTATTATGTTAGCTCCACTCTTTATTACTTTTTACAACAAAGAATAACGCGAACAAGCCCGCTATTATCATAAATATTTGTGAAGCTTCAAATCTCTCTTCTTTTGGCTGTTTCTTCTCTTTTTTGCTTTCAACTTGCTCTTGCTTCTTAGAGCCCGTTTGATGATCTTTTTCATCTTTTTTTGACGGCTGTACTTTTTTCACTTCTTGTTCAGGTTGTTTTTGCTCTTCTTGTTTCTTCGGCACATCAGCAATTGGGACAACCGTCTCTTCCTTCGCAGCAACTTTCTCTTCTTTGATCGGCTCTTCCGTTTGTTTTTCTTCTTGAACTTGTTCTTTTGGCTCTTCGCTCTCTTTAGATGCTTGTTCTAAAATAGAGATAATATACGAACTTTCTTGCACAAATCGGTTACCAGCAGCGTCAACGATTTCAAGATGAAGATGGTATCTCCCCGTTTTCATCGCTTCTGTTACTTCATAAATTTTCCGCCAATCCTGTTCATGCTTTTGATAATCTAGTAAAAAAGTAATATCATGATTCGGTTCTTCCCCTTTTAATGCAACACGCACTTCTTTTACGATTGATTCTGCATCGGAGGCTTTCACACGAATCTCTAACATATCACCATTTCCCCGCTCGATTATCCCATCCTTTGCGTCTTCAACAACAAGTTGTTCTAACTTCGGCAATTCTTTATCTAAAGTCGGAGCTTCATTTTTAATGTTAACGAGTGGGATTTCTGTTTCTTTTTCTATGATTTCTTTACTTTCATCGTCTTCATACTGTTGCATAAGCTGAAGATGCCAATCTCCTTCTAAATCATAAGCTCCAACTGTGTAGGATGCAATCCACTTGTTCGCTTCTGCTTCATATTGAAAAATTAACGACCGCTCTTGCTCATATCGCCCTTCTTTCACTTGCAATTGCAGTGTTCCATTTATACTTTGCACATTTTGTTCTTTCGGTTCAATCGTAATTTTCAGCTGTTCTCCTAACATAAACTGAGGCTTACTCACCGTAACTATACCTAATTCTGTTTCAAACTTTTGTTCTTGCTCCTCTTGCTGCTTTTCTTGGTGTTCTATTTCTTCTTTTGGCTGTTTATTATTTTGCACATCTTGTTGGTTGATTGTTTCGATATTATTTTCTTGGACACTCTCTTCTGCTTTACTTTGAATTGGGAAGAAGAGAGGTAACTGTAATATCATCCAGCAAACGAGAACATATCTCATACTATTCATCTATTTGTTCAAGCTCCTATTTAACGTCTTATAACGATTTTGTAACTTTCACACCGAAAAATCCATCAACATTAACAAGTTCACCGTATGCAACTAATATATTATTCACATAAATTCGAATCGGTTCATCAATATCTTCATCAAGTACAACTGCATCATTTTCATGTAAACTTAATATATCTTCAATTGTTTTTACTGTACTTCCAAATACAAATTCCACATTTACTTCCACATCTTGAAGAATGGATGCATCGATTCCTAATGCATTAGTTGTTGAAATCTCTTGGAACTCGAATGGTTGCGCTTCTGATACTTGAACTGCTTCTTCATTCATTTCTTCTTGGACAACTTCTTCTGTCTCAATTTCAGCTTCTTCTATAACAGGATCTAACAGGCGCCGCACCATTTCCTTTGCTTCTGGGATTGGCAAGATCTGATACATCTTCGATTGAACAAGTTCTCCAATTTCAATATTAAATGTAATTTGAACTAGTTCATTCCAATTTGTACCTCCTCCCAAATATTCCATTTCTTCCTTTAAAGTAATAAATTTTACTGTTGGTGGAGTAATATCCATCTTTTCCTTGAACATTTCTGACATGGCAGTTGCCGCATGTCCCATCATTTGGTTCATAATTTCTTTAATGCCACTTAGTTCTAGTTCTGTTAACTCTTGGTCCGGATTAATTTCACCTGTTCCCATCATCATGAGATCTACCATCGTTAAAGCGACATCTTTCGTAAATACAAATACATTTTCATTTTTTAAACCTTCAACAAAGTCAACATTTAATATAACAAATGGAATTGGAACACCATCATAATGACGAGCATTGATTGTTTCTACATTTGGTGTACTAATACTAACCGGTTGATTTAATACTGTCGATAATACAGTTGATGCGGAACCAATGGAAATATTGGCGATTTCCCCTAACACATCTTTTTCTTCTTGTGTTAATTGCTCATTTACAGATTCTGTTTCTACTAATTCTTGTTTGTCTTCTACTTCTTTTCTTATTTCAATGTTTTTCTGTTCTTGTTCTGTACCACTAGACAACTGTAATAATTTGTCTATCATTTGTTTCGCATGTTCAACTGATACAATTTGCACAAGCTTAGAATTTACAAGACTATCTATTTTTAAATCAAACGATACTTTAATAATTATATTATTTTCTTCACTACCAGAGATTTTCTCCATTTCATCTAGTAGTTTTACAACCTTAATAGTCGGCGGCGACATGTCCACTGTATCTCGGAAAAACTCTGACATAGATGTTGCGGCAAACCCCATCATTTGATTCATAGCTTCCTGTACTGCACTTAGTTCTAATTCTCCAAGTTCTTTTCCTTCTTCAACTTCACCTGATCCCATCATCATGAGATCCGCAATAGCCAACGCAACATCTTGTTGAAGAACAAACAAGTTTTCTATATCTAATCCTTTTGTAAAATGAATATTTAATACGACATGTGGAACTTCTATTTCTCTCGCATCATATAAATTTACCATTTCAACATGAGGAGCAGTAATACTGACCTGTTTATTTAAAATCGTTGATAGAATCGTTGATGCAGAGCCAAATGAGATATTCGCAATCTCGCCTAGAATATCACATTCTTCAGATGTAAGTAATTGTTCTTCTTTTTCTGCCACAAGAGTTTCCGTTTCCTCTTTTGTATGTTCTTCAGGCATTTTTCTCGCCTCCTCATTTCTATTTCTTTCTTATGGTTTAGATAACCTTTCTATTATACCGTTATATTTTAACAAACTTATGATAAGAATGGTGATATAAATGAATAATAATACGGTTGATTATTATAGTCACGAAAAACTCCCCAATTTTGCACATTAGGGAGTTTCATTTCACTTATAAACCTTCTGGGTTTAAAATGAGGACTACCCGTCCGTCACCGAGAATTGTCGCACCAGAGAAATGTTTTGCACTTTCTGCAAAAAAGTCACCTAATGACTTTAAGACAATTTCCCTTTGACCAATAATTGTGTTTACGATAAGTCCATAGCTACGATGCGTATTGCGCACGATTAAAACAGGAATCATTTGATTATCATATGATGCAAATACCTCATCTGCTGTTTTTTCACCAAAGATCACACTTAAATGTTTCACTTCAATAATTTGGTCGCGATAATTTAAAACATCTTTTCCTTGCAATGATTGTATATCTTCTTTTCTAATTCGAATTGCTTCAACAATATTACCAAGTGGTAAAGCATATCGTGTTTCATTCGTTTGAATAAGCATAGATTGAATAATAGATAGCGTTAAAGGAAGTTCAATGCGGAATATGCTACCTTTTCCTTCTTCTGAATCAACAATTAAATGACCGCCGAGACTATTGAGTGTATGTTTAACAACATCTAATCCCACACCTCTTCCTGAAAGATCTGAAACAACTTCCGCTGTACTAAATCCAGGTTGAAAAATAAGATCAAATACTTCACGATCCGTTAATTTATTCGCTTCCGCTTCTGTTACAACACCATTTTTAATCGCTTTCTCTAATACTTTTCCTTTATTAATCCCGTTTCCATCATCAGTAATTTGAATGACAACATGATTTCCACTATGAAAAGCTTCTAATTTTATTGTTCCTGTCTCATTCTTTCCTACATCACGACGTTTTTCAACCGTTTCAATGCCATGATCTATTGCATTACGAATTAAATGAACAAGTGGGTCTCCAATCTCATCAATGACAATCTTATCGACTTCTGTATCTTCACCAGTAATCTGTAAATCAATCTTTTTCCCTAAATCTTTCGCTAGCATGCGCACCATGCGTGGAAAACGATTAAACACCGTTTCAATCGGTACCATACGCATGTTTAACAATACATTTTGAATGTCTTTTGAGATGTCTCCCAATCGATTTAAATGCTCTATGAGTTCTTTATTTTGAATCTTCTCTGCTAATTCATCAATACGGCCACGTTCAATGACACTTTCTTCAAACATATTCATTAATCGCTCTATCTTTTCTAACTGAACACGAATAGAACGATTTTCTACTTTTGCATTTTTTCCTTTTGCATTCCCTTTAGAAGATGCTCCTTTGTTAGCTGGTTGAGAAGAAGATGTTGCACTCTGCTTCGCTTCTTTCTCAGCTTGTGTCTCTATGACTGACTGTTCCTGTTTCGTTTGCTTCACTTCTACTTTTTCAATTTCTGAAACATGAAGTACAGCTTGCGTTAATTCTTCCTCGCTTCGCTCTGTATTCATGTAGACTGTAAAGTCAAATCCAAAAGCATCTGCTTCAATTTCCTCTATACTCGGAACTGTTTTTTCAATATCCCCTAAACCTTGCAGAACTTCTATACACATAATTGCTCGTACTGCTTTTAATATTGCTTGCTGCTCAATCGTAATATGAACTTCATGCGAAACTGTTTCATTGTCAGGTAATTCGATTTGCTGCTGGGTATCTGTTGTACTGACTCCATCACCATTTAACAACGCTTCTAGCTTCTGTTTTGTAGCCGCAACATCTAAATTCCCTACACCACCTTGTTGTACGTCAGCGACCATTTTTTCTAAATTATCAATACATTCAAAAATAACATCTATAATATCAGCATTAACTGCCATATTTCCATGACGAATTTCATCAAGAACATTTTCCATCTTATGTGTTAAATCAGCCATCTCTGTAAATTCCATACTTGCAGACATACCTTTAAATGTATGTGCAGAACGGAAAATTTCACCGACAACATCCATATCTTCAGGATTTTGTTCTAAATTTAAGACATTTTCATTTAATGATTGCAAATGTTCTTCTGCCTCTTCAAAAAATATATTTAATAAATCTGTTTGCATTTTCAACCCCCCTGCCTTATCAAGCATTTCATTTATGTATAACAATTTAATGTTTTAAAAACAATAGAAAAAGGGGCCCACACTTTTATATCTATCATTGTTCGATTCTTTGTGGCACCCCTCTTTATATGAATTAGCTCGCCGCTACTTTTGTTAATGCTTCAATAACACGGTCGGCTTGGAACGGTTTAACAATAAAGTCTTTTGCGCCGCCCTTAATCGCATCTAATACCATGCCTTGTTGTCCCATTGCAGAACAAATTACAACTTTTGCATTTGCATCAATTTTTATAATTTCTTGTAATGCTTCTAGACCATCCATTTCTGGCATTGTAATATCTAATGTTACAATATCAGGTTGAAGTTCCTTATATTTTTGAATCGCCTCTAGTCCGTTTTCTGCTTCACCGATAATTTCAAATTCCGGATTACTCTTTAATAAATTTTTAATCATCGTTCTCATAAACATCGCATCATCTACTACTAAAATTTTATGTGCCATTCTTTTCAATTCTCTCCTTCTATGTATAAATATATCATAATATTTCAGCTTATCATTCTCACTCATTATACAAAATAAAACGAGAAAATTTAATATTTTTTTAAAAGAATTTTTGTATTTCTATTATTTTTTTATGAAATACTCATATATTATTCTTTTACATATATCACAACACGACGATTTTTCGCCCAATTTTCTGGTGAATCGTTCGATACAACTGGTTTTGTATCGGCATATCCAACCGCTGCTAACCTTTTAGCATCTATGTCATATACTTCAATTAGATGATGAATCATGTTCGCAGCGCGTGCAGAGGATAACTCCCAGTTTGATGGGAATTTTTCATTATGAATCGGTCTACTATCTGTATGTCCTTCTACAACAATTGGATTCGGAACAGACTGAAAGAATCCAACTAATCTACTAATGATCTCTTTCGCTTCTGGTTTTACGTTTGCATCACCAGTATCAAATATTAAATTATCAACAATAACAATGCTAACCCCTGTATCTTCGCGGTACACCTGTACCTCCTGAATTCCATTCTCTGTTACGTAGCCTTTTAGCTTCTTATACAAATCATCCATTCTTTTTTTAGACGATACTTTCTCACTATTTTTTTCATGAGAAATATCTGGTATTGTATTTTCCATTACTTGTGCATCCACTTGCCCTTCATCACTAAACTTCTCAAGCATTTTTGATAATTTCGCTGTATCTTGTTTTGATGTCGCAACTAATAATACAAAAAAAGTAAGCAATAACATCGTTAAATCAGTAAAGGTCGTCATCCATCGAGGTGATCCTTTTTGCGGTCGTTTCATCATCATCCCACCCCTAAAAAGTTACGCTGCTCGTTTTTCTTTTTTTATTTTCGTTTCGTATACATACGTATCAAGCTTTAATTTTAATTTAGAAGGGATTTGTCCACGGTATAATTCTGAAATTGCCTCCATAATAAATTTCTTTTCAATGTATATATCTTCAATACCCCGGTATACTTTTTCAGCAAGCGGAATCATAATCATATTAGCAATAACAGATCCATATAACGTTGTTAACATAGCAACTGCCATTCCCGTACCAATTTGAGACGTATCCTGTAGATTTTGCAACATAATAATGAGACCAATTAATGTCCCAATCATTCCCCAAGCTGGTGCAAAATCACCAATTTTATCTAACAATGCTGCACCTTTTTTCAATTCATATACTTCTGTCTCAATATCTTTTGTTAATACCTCTCTTAACTCCTCTTCATCGTATCCACTGAGCATTAAGCGAATTCCTTTTTGAATAAAAGCATGATCTACTTCTTCTCCATCAGCTTCCAATGATAACAACCCATGTTTTTTCGATTTTTTGGAAAACTCTACAAACATCTCTGTTAATTGTTCTAAATCTTCGTCTCTTCTATGCAATACAGAAAAAATACTTTTTATATATTTTTTCATTTCACTAAATCTATACGCAACAACCACTGTTGCCATTGTTCCTCCTACAACAATTAAAATAGATGAAACGTCCAAGAAATTTTTAAATCCTTTTATTCCACCTCCACCAAACATAATAGCCGCAATTACAACAGCAAATCCTACTATAATCCCAAATGGGCTAGAAATATCAATTTTTCTTTTTTTCTTTTGTGGCCTAATTAATGGTTGATTTTCATCTCTCATATTTCTGCCCTTCCTTTTTTTATTTTTCTATTTTTTTATTTTGATAATACGTTTTCGCATTCGTTTTTTATTATACTTCCCTTATCTATTTATCGCAATAACCTCATAAAATTGACACATTTCTTTTTTATATTAAAATTACAATATACCGATATGAGGAGGATCCATATGGAGAATAATATTTTACAAGTCATTGCACTCGCAGAAAAATTAAAATATGAAATGAGACATAGCTGGCTTTCAAACGGTCGTCAAGAAAGTGTCGCTGAACATACATGGCGCATGTCGCTTATGGCTATCTTAGTTCAGCCTTATTTAGATAAAGAAGTAAATATGGAAAAACTGCTTAAAATGGTCATTATTCATGATCTTGTGGAAGCAGAAGCTGGAGATATTCCCGCTTTTGATACAATGAATAGTCAAGAATTACAATTAAAAAAACAAGAAAATGAACAACAAGCTATGTTAAATATTAAACAAACATTAGAAGGTCCTCTTGGTGAAGAATTGTATCATTTATGGATGGAATTTGAAGAAAAAGAAACATACGAAGCAAAAGTTGCAAATGCTCTAGATAAACTGGAAGTAAAGATCCAACATAACGAAGCAGATATTCGCACTTGGCTTCCTATTGAACATAAAATGACATTTCAAGTTGCTAAGCACACAAACTTCGATTCCTTCTTATCAAAATTACAAAAAATAATTGAACGAGAAGGCGAAAAGAAATTAATTGCCGCTGGCATTGATGTTGAGGCTTGTAAACAATAGTTTTATCTCCTCTTTCCTATTAAGACACTCTAAAGAGTGTCTTTCTTGATTTAGCACAATATTTCATACCATTTCTTTCTGTTCATTCATAAATCTATTAATTAACGCATCCAACTCTCTACTAAACAACAATACTTTATTGTGCGCTAACCCATATTGAGCCACAAGTACACTTAGCTCTTGCTTCTGATTTTCTATTTTCTCTTGTAATTGTCTCATCTCCATATCTATCATAAAAACCCCTTTTTTCCATATTATTACTTTTAAAGTATAATACATCCGCTCATATAAAAAAATAAAAAAACACGAATTTATTTAAATATTTATAAATTAAAAATTCATCATTGTAAAAACACCCTTTATTTTACTCACTTCTATCCATTGGATTCTATGGTTATTTTTTTAATTTCATTCAGCTTTCTATTTCGTGACCGATACATTTGCATAATTCTGCGCAAAAATAAAAAATCCAGTTATCAGTCAGAAGGAATCCTCCCATTGATTAAAAAAGTTTTTCTTTATCTGATTTATTTTTTCAAATGGACCTGCTCCTTTTTGGTCAACAAACATAACGTATGAAGTACCCCCCTTGTTATACAAATGCGCATTGGGAAAGGAGGAAAAAATCATGGGTTATGAAGCTAGTGGCTTTGGTTTTAGCGGCGGATTTGCTTTACTCGTTGTGCTGTTTATCCTTTTAATTATTATCGGATGTAGCTGCTGGGGCGGCGGATTTGGATATTAAAAGGGCACTCAAATGAGCGCCCTTTTTTTCTGTTACTTTTGTACGAGACTCTTTCATGCTATTTCATGATGAAAATAAACCATATATTATATAAAATAGAGAATAAGAAATATTTTTCTAAAGGAGGAGCAATCCAATGATTAAAGGCTTATATGAAGCCCATCTACCTGTTCGTAATCTAGAACGGTCCATCCCATTTTACGAATCTCTTGGCCTTAAACTATATAAAAAATATAAGAAAATTGCTTTCTTTTGGATTGTCGAAAATGAAAGTTGGCTTGGACTTTGGGAAGGTGATGAATATAAAATACCCTATCATCCTGCTTTAAGACATATTGCCTTTCGTATAGAAATGGATGACTTAGAGCAGGCAATCGAATGGCTGAATCAAAAAGGAATTATGGCAAAAAAAGACTTTAACATGGAGCCAATTGAACCGATTGTTTTTCCAGAACAAGCACATGCATCTGTTTATTTTCAAGATCCTGATGGAAATAGCTTAGAACTCATTGCGAGGCTTCCTGCTGAACTAGCACAAACGAAGAAAATGTATTTCAGTGAATGGAAAAAACAAGTGCAATCCTTACATAAAAAAGAAAGATAATCACAATACATTTACCATTTGCTAATACAAAATTTTCACATTTTAGCAAAACACTCTCCCCATTAAAATGATAGGAAGAATTGATAGCGCTTTCGATTCTATTCAAAGTTGTATTCAAATTATACATTGTTATGATAAATTGATTAATTTAAGGAAATAAAGGAGGCGGAACATGGATTTAATCAAAGAAGTGACTTTATTAAGATATCAATTTAGACTTATGCAAAGTATGATTCAGTCAGACGAATTCCCATTTTATAGATTTGTTATAGATTATGAATTTGAAGAAGAACAAGTAAATGCTTTAAGAAAAATTTTAATTGCATTTCATGATCGATTAACTAGAGAAGAAGTTTCGATTTTTGCTCAAAATGATCATTTATTTTCTAACTTTAAACTACCTTTAGATATGCTATACAGCCCAGAAAAGCCTAATTTAGATGAGTTTAAATTATATATCACTAAGATTTTTTATCAAGAATTTGAATTGAAATACTTGTTATTAAGTTTAAAAAAACAATGTATTTTTGTGAATGTCTGTGATTATCTGTTAGAGCAATTACAAATTAATAATAACGTTTGATTATGTAAATAAAGATTCCCTTTAAAAAATTTAAAGGGAATCTTTATTTATAAGTACTACGGACCCTATACTTATCATGAATTGAATGACTAATTATTACTGCTTATCAACAATTACTCCTCTCACCGCTGCTTTTATATAAGGAGCGTCTTGTAACTGTTGCAAAGACTCTGTTGTCCCTGTAATTACTACACCATATATAGGTAAATCTTTTGGAGAAATATCTTTAATATTTTTATAATGATTTTGAACATCATCATTATTAAGTTGATTATTCTCATTTAATTTTTTCATTGCATCCATAAAGTCTTTTGAATTACTCTTTAAATTTTCTTTTGAATATTCTTCTTTTTTTGTATAGCTTCCTTGAAATCCATATACATGCGTAGACATTTCAGCATTCAAAACAGCACCAGTTTTAGGATCTTTTAAACCTACATAAGTATCTGGACTATTTTCATTGTATGTGTCCACCCAATACCAAACTGGTTGTACAGCGTTTGGTAACATTTTTTCAATTTGCTCAACTGTATATGCTTTATCAAAAGATATAGCTATTTCTCCAACTTTATTTTGAAGTTCTCCAATGTTTTTAAGATCATTTACATAATTTCTATATGTAACAAATGGTAAATAAAATCGCATTTCTCTCTGCATCGTTTGACTATTATAATCTGGTAAATTTTCAAATTCATCCTTCTTATTACCAGATTCTTCGTCTAATATTGTATTTCCATTGAAATTCAATTGACTATATCCCCATATTGATGAATACTCATATATTTCATCAATCCATTTAACTGGTTGTCCAGCAATATTTTTATAAGAACTATATACAATTGTACCGCCAGTTAAACCCATATTTAATTTGGTATGTCCATTAAATAAAATATTAGGGCCTTTTACAGTATGCAATACATTCCTTTGTATCTCCATTTTAATAAAGGTCTTTTGAGAAAAATAAATAGAAGAAATATAAATTCCAATAATCACGATAATCGATGTACACAAAGAAATAATTAAATTTCGCAGAAGGTGCTTCCTCTTTGCTTTCTTTAGTAACCTCTTCATCTGGTTATCATCCATATCTAGTTCAAAATCTTTCCGACTCATATTACTCCCCCCTATACAATGCTTTAAATTGATTACGTGCCCTGTATAAATTTGTTTTAACAGTTTCTTCTTTCATGCCTAATAAAGAAGAAATTTCCTTATAAGATAATTCATAATTATATTTTAATAACAAAATATTCTTATAATCTGGATTCATTGTTTCCAGCACGTCTTGTATTTCCACTTGAAATTCTTTCGTTAGAATAATTTCATCTAACGATTTTTGACCAATAAGTCTAACTGACTCAATAGGGACCGGATTAATCCGTTTTGATTTCCTATATAAGTCCCGATATTGATTAATTGCTACCCGTAATAACCATGGAGTCAGTTTTTCTAACGAAATATCATCCATTAAAAACATTGCTTTGTATAATGTATCTTGTACAATATCTTCAGCATCTTTTACCTCTACACCAAGCTTTAATAAGTATTTATAAATAACTTGGGATTTTTCTACTAATAATGATTCAAATGTATCATGATTCATCTAGCTCTCCTTTCTATATAATTAACGTTTGAAAACGTAAAATGTATACAAGCTTTATAAAAAAACTTTGAATTTCTTGAGCAAAGAGTTGTAATTCATCAGATACAGAAATAGACATACAAACACGCCACCCTTTCCTATGATGATCCAGCAAGGATAGCGTATTTTTTGCTTTATGGGTAAAAAACTAGATTGATAGAGATTGTTTTTAAATCGCAAAGAAAAAACACAGAGGTTTGTTATGAGGCCACTGAAAAAGTCCACCTAATAAGAAAAAGGAGACCACCACCTACTATATACAGGTGATGGTCTCCTTTGTGTTTTCTATATATCGATAAAATGCACGTTATTTTTTCAAAGCAATCACTTTTTCAGTGCCTTCGTTTGTTATCTCTGTGTTTTTTCTTACATCGTTTAAAATGATTGTTACAAGGTTTCCAAAATATAGACCTGACATTTATAAAGCTATCCTTTTGAGACAGGCTCATATCACATTATCTTTTATTCAAACCTCTTTTATGTAAAAATTCCTTCATATGCATTCGTTTTTCTTTTGACATGAATGTGCTCATTGATTCTGTCCATGTTACATTTTTTTGATTGGTAGATCGGGCGTTATAATATGCACGCATCGTTTCGTCATATGTTTCTAATAGTGATTCATATTTCGCTACATCGTATGTATTTTCATGTAAAATGGCTTCTACTGGCAAGCGCGGTTTTACCTCACGTTCTTGATCTGGCACTCCAATTGCCATCCCGAAGACCGGATATACTTTATCTGGTAAATGAAGTAACTCACTCACTTCTTCTGGGTTATTTCGAATGCCCCCAATATAACAAATACCATATCCCAATGATTCTGCAGCAAGTGCTAAGTTTTGAGCAAATAATGATACATCTACTGTAGCAACGATAAAATCTTCTGCGCTATCATGTTTCATCTCTGCTCCATGTTTCTCACAAGCAATTTCTAAACGTTTTAAATCCGCACAACAAACAACGAATGCTCCGCAATGTTGCACATGTCGATTTCCAGATAACTCTGCTAGCTTTGCTTTTAATGTTTCATCTGTTACATAGAGAACGGAATACGCTTGAACAAAATGAGATGATGCTGCATGCTGAGCTGCCTGTACCATTCGTTCTATTATATTTGTAGGAATCGATTCGTTTTTATATTTTCGTACTGACGTATGACTCTTCATTTTCTGTATCATTTCATTCATCAAAATCGCTCCTCTTCCTAATGAAAAATTAATACCTGAATTGTAACAAAAACTACTTTTCCCTTCCAAGTAAAGTGACATCATAATAAAATATTATATTCGGTTCAATACCCAATATTTTGTGATTGCAAAATATTCTCGAATATTCGATTTGATGACAATTGGTTTTGGCGTTCTAGCAGAAAGCCCTTCTAAATGTAAGCCTTGTTTCTCAGCAATTTTTTTAGCACGAAACATATGAAAATCATTTGTAACGAGAAGGCCCTTTTTTCGATCTGGTGGAATCAGCTTTTTAGAGAATGTAATATTTTCATTTGTATTTGTCGAGCGATCTTCCAGTATCATTCTTTCCTCTGAGATGCCCTGTTTCATAAGTCCACGTTTCATTGCCAATGCTTCTGAAATATGTTCCTTCTTTCCTTGGCCTCCCGATAGAATCACTATTGTTCTATCATTCTGTTTTAAATAGCTCGCCGCTGCATCGATTCGATATTGTAACGCATATGATGGTTTACTTCCTTTCACACTCGTTCCAAGTACAATCATATAGTCTGCATCATTTTTCACTTCCATATGTCCATACTTATATATTTCGTACTGCAAGAAACTTATATAACCAATGACAATGAACATTGTAATCAGGCTATATTTTATACCTTTTTTCTTTGTTAACATTTACGATTAATCTCCTATTTTTCTATTTTTTCATTATAATGCTATTACTAATATTTTCATATATAAAATCCCAACAAAATAAATCAAATCTCAAAATGTAATATTTATCATCTGTGCAGGGCATAGTAAAGAAAGTGTATACCATTTATCATGCAAATTTGTCTTAAGGGGTGGCAACGTTGTTTGTTTTTTTAAGTACAGTAACTTTCTTATATATATTATTTATTATAGCGATTAAACTATTAGGAAAATCAGCATTAGCACAGCTCACACCGCATGATTTTGGCGCTATCATCTTTTTATCTTATTTAGCTTTCGGAGCAATTAAAATAGACAACCTATTTCAGGCCATTATGGGTATTATAATTGTTACATTTCTCCACCTTCTCATTACAAAGCTTAGTTTGTTAAACAAACTGAACCCTTTTATTCTTGGACATCCAACACTTCTCATCAAACATGGAAATATTTTATTTGAAAACTTAAAAGAAAGCAGATATCCGATTGCAGAACTACTCTCTAACTTAAGAGTAGCTGGATATCCAAATGTCAGTGATATTGAATATGCAATTTTAGAGGCAAATGGTTCCATTAGTATTTTACCAAAAAGAGAACTGATCCCACTTACTCCAAAAGATATACAGATGGATGTTGCATACGCCGGCTTACCAGTAGCAGTTATTGTTGATGAACAAATTCAATATGACAATTTAAAACTAATTCATAAAAATGTAGATTGGCTACAAAAAGAATTAAGAGCAAAAGGATTTGATACAATAAAAGGCATCGCATTTGCTTCTGTTCAAGAAATAGATGGTTCTTTTGCCATTAGCCTCAAAAACGAAAAATCCCCTTAATATAGAAAGGGGATTTCTATTATGCTTCATTCTGTTTCTTTATCCCCCTCTCCTCCTTTGAAAGCGGGATTCAGTTTCTCCACATTTCATTACACTTCAATAATAATCGGAAGAATCATTGGTTTTCGTTTTGTACTCGTATATATCAATTGACTTAATTTTTCTCTTATTTCCTTCTTCAAAATCGACCATTGCCCCACATAAGATTGCTGCAGACGCTGAATCGTTTCTACAACGGATTGATTGATCTCCTTAAGAAATTCTTCCGAATCACGAACATATATGAAACCGCGTGAAATAATGTCTGGTCCTGAGATCATTTCTCCGTCTGTTTTGCTCAAAGTAATTACGATAACAAGCATACCATCTTCCGAAAGTTGTTTGCGATCACGCAAAAGAGCATTTCCTACATCGCCAATTCCAAGTCCATCTACATATATGTTCCCAGCCGGTATCCTTCTTGATTGATAGGCGACTCGTTTCGTTATATCCACTACATCCCCATTTTTAATGATAAAAATGTTCTCTTTTTGAACCCCAACAGACTCTGCTAACAAACTATGATGGTGTAACATTCTAAATTCACCATGAATCGGAATAAAATATTTCGGTTTCATTAAAGTTAACATTAATTTTAATTCTTCCTGATATGCATGCCCGGACACATGCATCCCTGTCGAACTTCCTGTACCGTAAATCACATTGGCACCTAACACAAATAAATTATCAATAATACGTGACACGTTACGTTCATTTCCAGGTATAGGCGTTGCTGCAATAATGACAGTATCCTCTGGCAAAATCTCCACTTGACGATAGCTTCCACTAGCTAAACGAGCAAGTGCTGCCATCGGTTCCCCTTGGCTACCTGTACAGAGAATTGCTACTTTCTCTGGATCTAACCTATTGATTTCATCCGCTTCAATTAACATTCCTTCAGGAATCGTTAAATATCCTTGCTCCATTGCGACAGATACTACATTTACCATACTTCTTCCTAGTAACGCCAATTTCCTATTTGTTTTTATACAAGCTTTCACTACTTGTTGTACACGATTCACATTCGAAGCAAAAGTAGAGAGAATCACTTTTCTTGGCGCTTTCTGAAACGCTTCTTCTATCCGTTCACCTACCGAGCGCTCTGAGGGGCTAAATCCGGCTCGCTCTGCATTTGTACTTTCAGAAAGTAACGCTAGCACTCCTTTTTCTCCAATGTTTGCCATTTTATGAATATCCGGATATTGCTCATTTACAGGTGTTAAATCAAATTTAAAGTCCCCTGTATGTACGACTGTTCCTTCTTCTGTATGAAATGCAATCCCGAGACAATCAGGAATACTATGATTTGTTTTAAAAAAAGTAAGACGCATTGTCTCCAACTCAATTTCAGATTCAGAGTCAATCATAATCAGTTTCGTTTGATTTTGTAAGTGATGTTCTTTTAATTTCAGTTCGATTAAGCCGAGCGTCAATTTGCTTGCATAAATAGGGATGTTTAATTGTTTTAATATATACGGTATCCCCCCAATATGATCTTCATGTCCATGTGTAACAAAGAGCCCCCGAATTTTTTCTTTATTTTCTTGTAAATATGTAATATCTGGAATAATGAGATCAATTCCCAATAAGCTTTCATCCGGGAATTTAGAACCACAGTCTACTACTACAATCTCATTTTTATATTGAATAGCATACATATTTTTTCCTATCTCGTTCACTCCGCCTAACGCAAAAATTGATAATGTATTTTCTGACATGCTCAAATTCAATATCCTCCTTTTCCACCTATTAAAGGACATCTACATAAGCATAGTATCCTTTTTATAAAACCATTCCATTTAAGGATTATTATCTGCTATGAAAAGACGTTCCATACCTAGAAGAACATGAATTTTTCATAAAAAGATGATGTCACCAAATCATGAAAACTATGAAAATCTTTTAAATTAACATTGATTTTTTTGAAAATGTATTATATATTTGTTACAGGTTCAAATTACGAGTTCAAAAGAACCTGTATTAAGAACCTTTGTTTAATGTGTACATATAATCTTACATTAAGCAAATTCCGAGAAATCGTTATATAAAACAAAACACGAAAAGGAGAGATGAGATGGAATTTTTCTTTCAAATTGCCTTAATTTTATTAAGTACAAAAATCGCAGGGGATATAAGTGTTAGGCTCGGGCAACCGTCTGTACTTGGAAAATTACTTGTCGGTATTATAATCGGTCCTGCGGTATTAGGGTGGGTAAATAACTCAGATTTACTTACACAATTAAGTGAAGTCGGCGTTATCCTTCTTATGTTTATGGCTGGACTGGAAACGGATTTAAAAGAACTGAATGAAAATCGCAATTCTTCTTTTGCAGTTGCTGTTGGGGGGATTATTCTTCCATTTGTAGGTGGGTATGTAGCTGGTCTTGTAATGGGTATGGATCAAGCAAACGCAGTCTTTTTAGGCCTCCTACTATGTGCAACGAGCGTAAGTATTTCTGTCCAAACGCTTAGAGATTTAGGGAAAATGAAAACACGCGAAAGTACAACGATGCTTGGCGCAGCTGTATTTGACGATATTTTAGTTGTGATTTTATTAGCGTTTGCAATGAGTTTCTTAGGTGCTGATGATGTAAACTTAACAATGGTTGTCTTGAAGAAAGTTGTCTTCTTTGCGTCTATTATTTTAATTGGTTGGAAAGGCGTTCCAATGATTATGCGCTGGTTATCACCACTGCGTGTCTCAGAATCTATTATTAGCGCAGCTCTTATTATTTGTTTTGCATTTGCGTATTTCGGTGAAATATTAGGAATTGCAGGTATTATCGGTGCATTTGCAGCAGGTATCGCGATTTCTCAAACAGATTATAAACATGAAGTTGAAAAGAAAGTAGAACCAATTGCCTATGCAATGTTCGTTCCTATTTTCTTTGTAAGTATTGGCATGAACATTACATTTGCAGGTATTGGAGATAAAGTGTGGTTTATCTTAGCCTTAACGGTAATTGCTGTTTTAACAAAACTGATCGGATGTGGATTTGGGGCACGTATAACAGGATTTGATTTACAGTCCTCTACAATCATTGGATCTGGTATGGTTTCACGCGGGGAGGTTGCTCTTATTATTGCCGGGCAAGGATTAACGTCTGGATTATTAGCAAAAGACTACTTTACAGCCATTGTAATCGTCGTTATTTTGACAACAATGATTACACCCCCAATGCTGAAGTACTCTTTCGGTGTGAAAGATAAACAGTTAAAACAAAGTGCATAGTATTCATCATAAAACAGCAAGCCAAACAACGGCTTGCTGTTTCCTATTTTATACAATCCATTGCTGTTTTCAGCGTCCCCACTACAAAAGCAATTTCCTCACTTGAAATAATAAGCGGTGGTGCCAACGTTAACACATTGTTATAGCCTGCTGTTGTCATCCCATTTCGTCCAATGATTAATCCTTTTTCTTTACAACCATTCACTACGCTTGCAATTTTCTCATCCTCAATCGGTTCTTTCGTCTTTTTATCACGAACTAACTCAATCCCAACAAGCAACCCTTTTCCTCGAAGATCTCCGACGAAAGGATGATCTTCAAGTTCTTCTTTTAACTGTTCTAACAAGAGAGCTCCCATTTGTGCAGAACGCTCAATTAAATTTTCATTTTCCATAATTTCTAAGTTTTTGAGTGCAAGTGCACAAGCTGCGGGGTTTCCACCAAATGTATTAATATGACGGAAAAACTCATACTCCCCTGTCCCTTTAAATGCTTCATATATTTCTTTTTTTACCGCTGTCGCCGACAATGGTAAATATGCACTTGTTATCCCTTTTGCCATTGTCACAATATCAGGTTTCACATCATAATTCATAAAACCAAATGCTTTTCCAGTCCGGCCAAAACCACAAATGACTTCATCACTAATAAGTAAAGCCCCATGTTTTTGACAAATTTCATGCACAGCCTTCATATAAGATTGCGGCGGCATTAAAATGCCACCACCTGTAATAATCGGCTCCATAATAAATCCAGCGATCGTTTCACCTAATTCCCATGTCATAACACGATCCATTTCTTTTACACACTCTACATCATAAATATCTTGCGATTTTATTTCTGGCATTCGATAACAATCTGGTGGTGTTACATGTAAAAAGCCTGAAGCAAATGGCTCATATTGATATTTACGCTGCGCCTGTCCTGTCGCTGCCATCGTTGCCATCGTATTTCCATGGTAACCGCGATAACGCGACATAAATTTATAGCGGTATGCTTCCCCTTTTTGGGCATAATATTGCCTTGCTATTTTAAATGCTGTTTCGTTTGCTTCCGAACCACTATTAGAGAAGAAAATAACATATTCTCCTCCTAACCATTCATTTAATTTTTCAGCAAGCTTTATCGCAGGTTCATGCGATTGTGACATTGGAAAATAGGATAATCTTTGCAATTGCTCATAAGCCGCCTCAGCAAGCTCTTTTCGCCCATATCCGCTATTTACACACCAAAGACCACTCATTCCATCTAAATACCTTTTCCCGTCTATATCTTCTACCCAGCACCCCTCTGCTTTCGCTCCAACCATTATTCCTTTCGGGCTAAATGGTCGCATGCCATGCCAAACATATTTTTCATCCTTTACAAGCAGTGCATCTGTTTGCTTCATTTTCACCATACATTCCACCTTCCATAACAACTTATTCTTTCTCAAGCTGTACTGGTGCCATGATGAGTTAAAACTTCCTGCTTATCTTCATTCCACATGAACGATACAAATCCTACCCATTCCAGCGTTTAAAATGAAAAAAGAGCTCTCCCAAATCGGAAAGCTCTTTCGTTTAATGACCAGAAATATCACTCACGCCATATCCTGTATTAGATTTAACAAGAATTTCATCAAACTTCGCTTTATCCTCTTTCCTACTGGAAAAGATTGTTCCTAAGTAAGCCGCTAAAAACCCAAGTGGGATAGAAATAATTCCTGGTGTTGTATAAGGGAATAACGCCTCGCCAACAAAAATTGCTTTTCCAGCTTCTGGGCTCCACACATTTGGACTAAATGCCACTAAAACAATGGCTGAAATTAATCCAACAAGCATTCCACAAATAGCACCCGTTGTATTAAAACGCCTCCAATAAATCGTATATAAAATAACGGGTAAATTCGCACTTGCAGCAACCGCAAAGGCTAAGGAAACTAAGAACGCAACATTGAGCGTTTGAGCAAATAGCGCCAAAATAATCGACAATATAGCTACACCAAGTGATGCATAGCGCGCCATCGATACTTGTTCTTTCTCGGTCGCTTTCCCCTTGCGAACAATTTCATTATAAAAATCGTGAGCAAAAGCTGAAGCAGCTGTTAAAACAAGTCCCGCTACAACGGCTAAAATCGTTGCAAATGCAATGGCAGAAACAAAGGCAAATAAGAAATCTCCGCCCAGCGCTTTTGCTAATAGCGGCGCTGCCATATTCCCTGCTGGGTTCGCCTTCACAATCGCTGCATTTCCAACAAATGCAGCTGCACCAAAGCCAAGAAAAATCGTCATAATATAAAATGCACCGATTAACCATGTTGCACATACTACAGACTGACGTGCTGTTTTTGCATCACGAACCGTAAAAAAGCGCACAAGAATATGAGGTAAGCCTGCTGTTCCAAGAACAAGTCCTAAATTTAGAGAAAGTGTATCGAGTCCATCTTTATATTTCACTCCTGGATGCAAGAACGCTTCTTTCAGCGGTGTTGCTGTTTTCATCTGGGCAAACATTTCCGTTATACTAAAATGAAATTTGGCAAATACAATGACTGAAATAATAAATGTACCTGCCATAAGTAATACTGCTTTTACAATTTGTACCCAGCTCGTTGCTGTCATGCCCCCAAAAATAACATATACTGTCATTAACGTCCCAACGATTAAAACTGACGTTGTATATTCAATCCCTAACAATAATTTAATAAGTGCACCCGCTCCTACCAATTGAGCAATCATATAAAAAATGGAGATCGTCATTGTATTTAACGCCGCAATGCCTCGCACTTTTTTCGCATCAAAACGTGCTGCAATCATATCCGCTAGCGTATACTTCCCTAAATTCCGCAGGGGCTCAGCTACTAAATATAACACGACTAAATAAGCAACTAGAAAACCAATGCTGTAAAAAAAGCCATCAAATCCCGTTAAGGCAATCGCTCCGGCAATTCCAAGAAATGAGGCAGCTGACATATAATCACCAGCAATAGCCAGTCCATTTTGCCAACCTGTTAACCCTCCGCCAGCTGTATAAAACTCGCTCGCATTTTTCGTTTTTTTCGAGGCAAAATACGTGATCACTAGCGTACCAAGCACAATTATTAAAAACAGTATAAATGCCGTCGTATTCACTTTTATTCCCTCCCTTTTTTTATATTGTGATGAATTCTCTGAGCAATTTCATCAAATGATTCAGCTCTTTTGCTATAAATCATACAGAGCGCCCACGTCATAACAAATTGAGCAAAAGCGAAAATCCACGCCCATGTCACATCACCAAACACTTTTGTATGTAACACGGTTGAATAAGATGTTAAAATCGGTAAGGCAATGAAAAAACTAAGGAAAAAGATGCTCATCGGAATAATAAATCTCTTCTTCTTTTCTAACAATGCTTGAAATTCAGTTGACTGTACAATTTCTGTATAATTTATCTCTCTTTGCAACTGACGCGCCGAACTATCCTCTCGTTTCATTTCTCATTCTCCTCTCCATTTTTAAAAACTAAATTTTATAAATATTCAGAAACTTATACTTATTTTAGACAATCCCCTCTTTGCTGCAAAGGTTTTTCAGTAGACATTTTCTGTCATATTGCTACAATTTTCTACTATATTTTTTCGCAATAAAATCCAAACATACTTACATGGATTATGTTGTAAAAAGAATTTCTTAACAATTCTTTTCATTTCCCCCTCTCTCAGAAAAAACAGCCGTAACTACTGTTACGACTGCTCTCTTATCTATCGTATTCACATGATATTACAAATTTGCTTGCTGATTCATTGTAGACAAAAAGTTCTTTGGGCCAAATATATTTTGCTTCGGAATAATATGTTCAACCGCAAAAACCGTTACTTCCCCTCTCTGCACTTCACCAATAATCAGTCCAAACTCATCATGATTTACTGCAAACGTTGGTTGCTTTGTTTGTAATAGTCTTTCTGCAGTTTGAAGTACAGCTTCATATAACGAATTTCTGTCGGTCGCTTCTTTTCGAATTTTTGGACCTAATGTAATAATGATTTCTTTTCCATGAATAATGGTTCGATACATAACAATCTCCCCTTCAATCTTGTATGAACAACATAAGTTCAGCTTCCTCTCACATATCCCTTAAAATAAAACGTAAGGATTATACATTGCAAGGAAAAAATCCGCTATGAAAAAAACACCGAAGCCTTCTTACAATATATTCTATATTCTGCTGCAAAATTCCTTGTTTTACACTAAAAAACGATTGAAAACTACTCTCATACTATAACAGAAGGACTTGCACGCATCTCTCCTATCGAAACACATGAAGAAAAACAACAGAATTTATTTTCCATTAAAATGGGATTCCAAAATAATAAAGAAAAGTTGGAATCAATGCAGTTCCTACGTATTTTGTTTCATTCAAAATATAAGAAATTTGGGCAAAAAATTATTTAAAAATACAAAAATTTAAAACCGCTTACTTGACTAAATTCTACCATTTCGTGTATATTTAAATTAATCATTTAGCAGAATATTCGAGAATATAGCATTTCTAGTTTTGGGAATGTGCCAATATTTGAAATGAATATGACTAAATGAAAAAGTAATTGTTTTTTAGGAGGAATTGTAACATGCAAGGAAAAGTAAAATGGTTTAACAACGAAAAAGGTTTTGGTTTCATCGAAATCGAAGGTGCTGACGATGTATTCGTACACTTCACAGCAATCCAAGGCGAAGGCTACAAATCTTTAGAAGAAGGTCAAGAAGTTTCTTTCGACATCGTTGAAGGTAACCGCGGACCTCAAGCAGCTAACGTAGTAAAACTTTAATCTAACGTATAATAGGAGGTTACCAAACAGGTAGCCTCCTTTATTATTCCTTTGTATATTTCCCTTTTGCAGAGCAAAAACTATGTGAAATGTGAAAGTACAAAGGAGGTAATCAGTATGGGCTCACATGTAAATGATTTTGAAGAAGTAAAATTCCGCGTAGAAAGTGCACAAAAACTAGTAGGTTCTGCAACGATTACAATGGACCCAGAATCCCTGGAGCATGCGACAAATGCAGTTGAGTCGGCACGCTCTCAACTTGAAATTATGAAATCCGTTGCAACGGATTTAGATGAACCTTTTTTACGAAATGAAGAAAAAAAATTAGACCAATGCGAGCATCAATTACAAGAAGCGAAGCATTAACCTTCCCTCTCACTAAATTCTATACATGAGAGGAAAAAGTGAGATGATAAAAACATCCAGAGAAAGGAACCTCTGGATGTTTTTTATGATAATTGATCTCCATATTTCTTTAACTGTTGTCCAACTGTGCATTGCCGAATACAAAACGAATGGGCGTAGTACTTACTATGCGTTTGCCGATTATGTTCTTGTAAAAAACAGTCTTGACAATATGTCTCTAATAAATCATTTACCTCAACAATCAGTCGCTTTTTATTCACCACTACACCCCTCTATCCAGTTATTTCTATATGACTATCGATTGCTGTCCCTTCTAGCGCCTGCGTCGCCAATTGATGAGCCTCCTTATTTTGTTTTCGCGCTACTGGCTCAAAGATTAGCTTCAATTTCATTTGCTTCGCCTTTTGTTCAATCTGATCTAAATAATGATTCAAATGCTCATCGTAGCATGGCCATTTTCCAGCAAGTTGTTGCAGTACAACTTGCGAGTCACCGCGTAGTCTAACTACTTCATATCTCACTTGTAACTCTTCCAATACATGTATGCCATATTGTAACGCTGCATATTCAGCTTCATTATTATCGTATATTCCTTCTATGTAAGCATTGCGGCGAATTCGGTAATTACTACTTCCCTTTTTATAGTAGACGCATATCCCAATCCCCGCTGTTTTTGTTTCAATATCGTAGCCACCATCAAAATAAAGATGAATATCTTGTGGTTCCTCTTCTACTTGTTTACTGAGCTTTTTCATTTCTTTTAGCGTCCACTCTACATTCATTTCATCATAAAATACAAGGGTCTTTACACGCCCAGTTTTCTCAAAGTCAGCTGCAAATTGAAGTGCTTCCTCGATACTTATATACTCTGTTGTTAACTCAGTTTGAAGACCATGTTTTGTTTTATAGTGCCAATGAATTTTATATTTCATATTATTTTCCCCTTATAGAAGACTTCTTATTTATTATTATATTTTATCAAAAATCCGTGTATTATATGCGAATGAATCCGGTATCCATTTGTTATATGAGCATTTCATTTTTTAGGGAAACGTTTCTCTTGCTATTTTAAAGTAGTAAGGCGCCCACCTCAAGATGTAGAATCGGTGCGGGATAAAGATTAACGTTTCACTTTATGTAAAAAAAGGCCGCCCAATCTATTTCAATTGGCGCGGCCTCTTTCTTTATGATTTACATCATTTTTTCAAATTGTACTCGTTTATTGATCCAATACATAACTGGCATTCCAACTGCCATGACAACAAATTCACCAGCTGCACATGTAAGCCATGTCAATAAAAATGGTAGATCAAATGCAAGATGAAGTTCAATCGCTATCATAAACATTGTAATCGTAAAGATAACTGTATTAAAAATCATCCGTGCCCAAACTCCTTTAATAAAGCGCATCGAAATAATAGTAGCAAGAAGCGCAAAAACTGACTGTCCTACTCCAAATACTAAATCGTATGCAATCATCGGTGAGAAAAATAAGTTTGTTAAAAATACACCTAAAACAATTCCGTAAATGGATTTTTTATTAAATACAACGAGATGATTGAACATCTCCGACACCCGGAACTGTACATTTGTAAAGCCAAATGGCTGAATCAGTATGGAAACAGCAATATATAAAGCTGCAAGAATACCATTTCCAACTAACGTTTTAATATTCATCATAAAAACTCCTTAGTTTTTTTACGTGGGATGGTTTCGAACCACGTGATTCGTTTTTACACAACAATTTTATATTGTACGCAATAGCTAACCATCCGTCAATAGATTACTACCTTTTTTCTTATAGACAACGTATAATAAAAACGATGAACTATTTAGGAGGTTTCACTTCATGATCGCAACAATTCAAAATGAAAAAGTAATCGTTTCCATCTCTGAAAAAGGTGCAGAACTGCAAAGCATTCGCTTAAAAGAAGACAACACCGAATACTTATGGCAAGGAGACGCTCACTATTGGGGACGCCGTTCTCCCATTTTATTCCCAATCGTCGGCAGATTAGTCGATCATACATATTATGTAGATGGTACTGCCTACTCATTAACACAACACGGTTTTGCCCGCGACCTTACCTTTTCTATAAAAGAACAGAGTGAAACAAATATTACTTATATCGTCACGAGCAATGCAGAAACGTTACAAAAATATCCCTATGAATTTGAATTATTCGTTTCTTATGAACTCGAGGGGCAAAGTCTACACGTTACCTACAACGTACATAATCCGTCTTCGAAAGAAATGTTCTTTTCCATTGGTGCTCACCCTGGATTCAATTGCCCGATTGTAGAAAGTACATCATTTACAGACTACTATCTCGCATTCCGTGGACCAGAATATTTAGAAACTAGCGTTTTAGAAGGACCATTTCTTTCAAAAGAAAAACAACTTATTGTAGATCATGCATCAGAGTTACCACTCACATATGATTTATTTAAAAATGATGCTCTTATTTTTGAAAATATGAATACGAATGAAATCGCAATTCGATCTCATAAGCATAATAAATTTGTGAAAGTAACATTTACAGGCTTCCCATTCGTCGGTGTATGGACACCCGGAAATGACGCTCCTTTCCTCTGCATTGAACCTTGGTATGGAATTGCTGATGAAGTAAACCGAGCAAAAGATTTCAAAGAGAAAAAGGGAATTCAGTCTTTACAAGCGAATGAAACATTTACATGTCGCTATAGCATTACAATTGGATAGTACATATATAACGTTCTCCCCCGCTTTTCTCATAAATAAGGCGGGGAGCCTTACAATTCATTAACGGAGGTATCTTATTTTGATTGAAGTATATATTGATGGCGCATCAAAAGGAAATCCTGGTCCTTCTGGTGCAGGCGTTTTTATTAAAGGAATTCAGCAACCGGTTCAATTATCTATCCCTCTTGGGGTCATGTCAAACCATGAAGCTGAGTACCATGCCTTACTTATCGCATTAAAATATTGTATAGAACATAATTATAGCATTGTATCCTTTCGCACCGATTCTCAGCTTGTAGAACGTGCAATTGAAAAAGAATATGCAAAAAATAAAACATATGCTCCGCTTTTACAAGAGGCATTAACATATATTGAAAAGTTTGAGCTTTTCTTTATTAAGTGGGTTCCAAGCAGTCAAAATAAAGTTGCAGATGAGCTAGCAAGAAAAGCAATTTTACAAAACGAACGGAGGTCTTAATGTGAAGAAAGAGTGGGTTGCTCCTTTTGCTTTATTATTCGTCTCCTTTATTTGGGGAGCTACATTTGTCGTTGTTCAAAATGCAATGTCATTTGTTAGTCCTTTTACATTTAACGGTATTCGTTTTTTATGCGGTGGCATCATTTTATTATTCATTCAAATTTTATTTTCAAAAAAGATTCCAAAGAAACAAATGTACTATAGTAGCTTCGCTGGACTCATTGTAGGCTTCTTTCTATTTGTTGGCTATCTTTTGCAAACATTCGGACTGCTTTATACGACCTCTTCCAAAGCAGGATTTCTAACGGGGCTCAGCATTATTATGGTTCCAATTCTTTCATTCATTTTTTTAAAGCAAAAGGCAACACCTTTTGTTTTACTTGGCATTCTCACTGCCACAATCGGGCTTTATTTATTAACTGCTGCTGACTCCTTTCAGCTTAATATCGGAGACATACTCGTTCTCGGCTGTGCGATTGCCTTTGCAGCCCATATTTTAATCAACGGTGTCTTTTCCAAAAAAATATCACCTTTATTATTAAGTACATCTCAAATCTTATCTGTCGGGGTCTTTTCGACTGTTTGCGCCTTTTTATTTGAGGATTATGAGAAAATATTTTCTACTTCTTTATGGTCGAACAGCGATTTCTTATTTGCGCTACTTGCTACATCTTTATTTGCAACCTCTATTGCCTTTTTTATTCAAACAGCAGCTCAAAAACATACCTCTCCAACAAGAGTTGCGATTATTTTTGCAATGGAACCCGTCTTCGCCGCTTTAACAGGCATCCTTGTTGCCGGTGAACAACTATCTACTTCAGCAATCCTCGGCTGCCTTTGTATTTTTCTCGGCATGATTTTTGTGGAACTTCCTGCAAAAGCAAAAAAAGAAGCGCAGGCTGCGTGAAGTTAAGCTTGTAACTTCCGCATAAAAGCCTTTGCGCTTTTTTTATCGGTAATTTGTTCTTCTTTCAATCTTTCTAGCAGCGCCACAAAATAACTCCCATCAAACTCTAATTGATGTTTAATGGTCGCCTCAATCGCTGCGTTTACAATTGTATCAGAGGCACCTGTATATCCTTGACCAAACCTAATAAATCCTTGTGCTTCTTCAGATAACTTGAACCCTTTTGCATATAAGAATGAAAGATAATCCTGCACTGTCTGCATGCTGTTCCCACCTAATTTAAAAATTGTCCCTTTCCTATCATACATGTTTTTATGCAGGATGAGAATGAATTTTCTTTGTAAATTTCTTTATTCGCACGCGTTTTTATACTGTCATGGAACATTTAGCTTTTCAGCTTGATCTATAGAAATTTTCCTTCTTTTTTCTCCTTCCTCATTTTTGCCAGCTCAATGAAAAAATCCAATGAGTCTGGATTTACGAGCGCTCCCTCATTCACTACTTTTTCTGGTGAAAATCCTAATAAAATCTTCCGAATTGGAACTTCTAATTTCTTTCCGCTTAACGTTTTCGGTATTTGTTCCACTTCATAGATTTCGTCAGGAACAAACCGCGGTGAAACGTTTTCTTTTATTTCTGTTTTTATTCTTGCTTTTAACGCATCATTCATATGTATGCCAGGCTGTAATACGACAAAAAGTGGCATATACGATTTCCGCCCTAAAAGTTCTAAATCTACTACTAATCCCTCTACAATATCATCCAATGACTCCACTATGCTATATATTTCACTTGTTCCAATGCGAACACCAAGCCTATTAATTGTAGAATCTGAGCGTCCAAAAATAATGCAACTTCCTTTTTCATCAAATTGAATCCAATCACCATGTCTCCAAATCCCAGGATACATGTCGAAATAACTTTCAAGATAACGATAATTATTGTGATCTCCCCAAAAATAAAGAGGCATGGAGGGCATAGGAGCAGTTATTACTAATTCCCCTACTTCATTTATAACGGTCTTTCCTTCCTCATTAAAAGCTTGTACGTTGGCTCCTAAAGCACGCGTTTGGATTTTTCCTGCATAAACAGGAAGGATGGGGGAGCCACTTACAAAAGCAGTACATACATCTGTTCCTCCACTCGTTGAAACGAGCCATACATCTTCTTTCACATTTTCATATACCCATACAAAACCTTCAGCAGATAATGGTGAACCAGTAGAACAAATCGCCTTTAACTTCGAAAAACGATATTTTTCTTTTGGTTTCATTCCAGATTTCATACATGCATGAAGAAAACCTGCACTTGTTCCAAAAAACGTAACCCCTACTTCGTCTGCAAGGTTCCACAACATTTGTATACTTGGATAAGATGGACTACCGTCATATAAAACAATCGTCCCCCCAGTTAAAAGACCACCTACTAAAAGATTCCACATCATCCAGCCTGTCGTCGTAAACCAGAAAAATACATCATCTTGATTCACACCTTGCTCAACTAACAATGTCTTCAGCTGCTCTATTAAAATTCCACCTTGACTTTGAACAATCGGTTTAGGCAAACCTGTTGTTCCTGAAGAGAATAAAATCCAAAGAGGATGATCAAATGGAACTTGTTCAAACATAAGCTCACAATCGCCTTGCAAGAGTTCATCCCAATACATTGCACCATTTAATTCCGTATCGTTCCTTTCCATATAAGGGATAACAATTGTTTGCTTTAAGGTAGGTAGACTAGATTGAATTTTCCCTACATGTGCGAGTCGATTCTGAATGTTACCATTATAAACATATCCATCCACAGTAAATAAAATTGTTGGCTCAATTTGTTGAAAGCGATCTATTACTGTATTCGTTCCAAAGTCAGGGGAACAACTGGACCAAACTGCTCCAATGCTTGCACACGCTAAAAAAGCAATGATTGTCTCTGGAATATTCGGCATATAACTAGCAATGCGATCTCCTCGTTTCACTCCTAACCGTTTTAAAGAATTGGCTACCATCGCTGTTTTTTCCAGTAGCTCTTTCCAGCTTATTTCTGTTTTCTTTTTAGATTCAGACTGAAAAATAATTGCTGGTTTATTCTCTTTTACATGTCGAAAAATATGCTCTGCATAATTTAAAGTAGAACCTGTGAACCATTTTGCTCCAGGCATCTTTCTTGATTCTAAAACTTGACGATATGGTGTGCTAGACTTCACTTCACAATAGTTCCAAATACTCTCCCAAAATAATTCTAATTCTTCAACAGACCATTCCCATAATTCTGTTTGGCTTTTAAAAGATAAACCTTTCTCTTTTAAAAGCCATTTCATAAAAAAGGTGACACCTGCATTTTCTATTTGCTGCTTTGAGGGTTTCCATAATAACATATCTTTCGTAATCGCTTTCATTTCTTCTCCTCCTAAACTAGCAGTTTTTTATGAATATTAACTATATACAGCACACATTCTCAAAAACCTTTCTTAGCTAAAAAAGTTATTAGCAAAACAAAAAAGGTTCTCCTATCCGAAGAACCTTTTTCATCCCATTTATTTTTACACAAATAAAACTTTTCTTTGTGCTCCTTCTAAAATCCCTTCTTGCATTTGTTGTATGAACCGATATACTTTTTCTCTTTGTAAAGTTGCTCGTTCTGCACCACCGTGTTCACATAATAGCAACATCAACTCAAGTTTATTTTCTACTTCCATCAAGGAATCTTGTTTCATATACTCTACAAACGAGTTTGTCCCTGTAACGTATTCAATTTTTGCTTGTGAAAACATATTCATAACGCTCTTTTTCATATGGTATCGAACTGTACCTTCTTCCTTCATTTCTTTCACAATACTTTTAAATATATCATTTGTTATTTTCGTCTTTTCGGCAAAATAATGCATCCATTCTTTACACGTACGTCCTCGCATCTGCTTCACATATCCCATAAGATGTTTTACATACCCACGATTACTAGTTTTTTCTTTTATGATTTCTAATTCTTCTTTATGGTTAAGCTGCAAATACCCCTTGTTAAGTAGCTCCATACATAATATACCAATCGTATATAGCGGTAGACTAAATGTATAACGACTATTTATACGGATTGGTTCCTCCGCCAAAGAGATACTAATAAAATTTTTTGTCATTTCCCCCACTTCCTGCATCCATACTCCCCCTCTATACTAAGATTCCCAAATCCAATTGTGTTAATATAGAATAAAGCGCTTTCTTTTCCCCTACACTTTCATTATAAATGTAATGTGACAATATGAAAAGAATGCACTTTAAGGATAGAAAGTATCCCCTAGGATACGAAATGGAAGGTGAAAAACATGGGGAAAGACTTACGTGATGAAGTATTACAAAAAATAAAGAATAAAGAATTTCATTGCGCAAAAGAATTAACGTTATCTATTATAAGTGGCAAGTGGAAAATTGTTATTTTATATCGGCTAGGACTACATGGGCCAATGCGTTTTAGTGCTATTCAGCAACTTTTCCCAAAAATTACTCATAAAGTGTTAACAAAACAGTTACGCGAATTAGAAGATGATGGTGTCGTTACAAGAAAAGTCTATCCAGAAGTTCCACCTAAAGTTGAATATTCTTTAACAGAACTTGGTGAAAGCTTACAACCTATTTTACAAATGATGTATGATTGGGGAGAAAAAAGAATAAAACAATTAAAGCAAGAATCTTAGTGAAATATTCTAACAAAAAATGTCTGACCAAGCTCTACTTGATCAGACATTTTTTATAGCATATTTATGAACATTTCAGGTCTGCCCCAATTCATTTGATTACAAACACTGCGCATCTTACCTTCATCAATTGTGTGCACACTTTCTTCTAACGAGCACGAAATAGGAACTTCACAATGAATTTCCGCTAATTGTAGTGATATATTTAAGTTCTCTAAATCATTTTCAATTTTTGTTCGCTGCGCTTTCGTCAACGATGAAATATTTTCTAATACCGCAGCTACTGTACCGTATTCTTGAATTAATTTATACGCCGTTTTTTCACCGATTCCTTTTACACCTGGATAATTATCACTTGTATCACCCATAAATGCTTTAGCGTGAACAATTTGCCAAGGTTCTACCCCTTTTTCTTCCATAATTTTTTCTGATGTATAGTACTCATAATTTCCAATCCCTTTGCGAAGTAGCATGACAGTAACATTCGTATCAACAAGCTGTAATAAATCTGTATCGCCAGTTAAGATATATACTTCTGCGTCACTACAATACTTTTTCGCTAACGTTCCGATGCAGTCATCAGCCTCATACCCTTTCATACCAATGACAGGAATGGATAGCTGTGCAGTCATTTCTTGAACTAAATCAAATTGCGGTATCAACTCTTCTGGAGGTGCTGCCCGATTTGCTTTATAATTTGAAAACGACTCTGTTCGGAATGTTGTACTGCCCATATCCCAGCAAGTTACAATATGAGTTGGTTCAATCGTTTGCGCCGCTGTTAATAAATGTTTCATATAACCATGAATCCCATTTGTCGGGGTACCATCTTGTCGCTTCATAAATTGTCCGTATACACTTGTTGCGTAAAAAGCACGAAATAATAATGCCATTCCATCCACTAACAATACTTTATTCATAATTCCTCTCCTACTAACAAAAAATAATAACCTCACGTTAACACGTAAGGTTATATAAAATAGATTACCATTCTACGTTTTTTCAACCCATCTATTATACAATGTTTTTTCATATTTAGCACCATTCGTAACTCAAGATGTTTGCATGCAACATGTATGAAGCAATCCAGGATACGTATTTTTACCTGTTGAAACAACAACTGCCTTCGCTGTACCACTTACCACTTTTGTTCCTTTAAAACATACATTTTCAAGTTGAAGTGGGTTGTAGTCTTTCATTCGTTTTAATGGAATAAAACGTTTGCGTTCAAGATAATAACAGCTTTCAAATTTCTCTACATTCGCTTCTTTTCCAGTTAACATAGATTCATCCACTAATAAATCATTTGCATAAATAATGCGAACATCAGCTGGAACTGTATCACCTGCAGAAAGAAAAACGATATCTCCTGGAACAAGTTCTGCAACAGGAAGATTGATTCTTTTCGATTCTCGCTTCATCTCTCCTTCTACTCTAGACACAGTAACTGTTTCCACATCACACTGCTCACGTTGCTTTGTAAAACTAGGAATCACTCCGCCTAGTTTCATGATTACATCTGTCAAAAGTGTACGTTTTGAAGATAATTCATTTTTCCCATACACATGGATGCGCTTTTGTGCTTCTTTCATAGAAAGGCCGTCTCTTGTTGTTTTAAAATAAACAAATACAGATTTCACATCTCTTGTTGCAATTTCAATTAATAACTCTTTATTTTGTTGTAACAGTATTTGTTCTTTCATTTCTTTTTTACTTTGTTTATGAGAAGTGTTACCCACAAGTTTGTTTACATGTAGCATATGTTCGTCTCCTCCTTTACAACGTAGGAAGAAACGCTTTGTTTCTCAATTTACCCCACTTTAACAGTATAACCTTTAAAGTGTTCCATATTTAGCTTACGATGACCAAAAAGTGTCACCTTATGATCCATATAGGGGGAGGAACAAGTCGTTTCCTGCCTACATCATATATTTTTGTTTCCAAGTATATGGGTAACGGAACCGAGTCAGAGTTCGACATGCTCCTCACCTCCTCTTTCATTTTGATTACAATTCATACTATGAAAATTCTCATAGTAAGTTAACAAAAAGACCTTTACTCAAAAGCAAGTAAAGGTCATAACATACAGAAATAAACGATTTCTACTCTATATAGAAATCTACGAACCTCTCCCTCGCCGAGCTTTAGCACTGTATAGCATAGGTACATTACCAGCTACGTTAAGAAAAACCTTAATTCGATCATTCCTGTTGACCCATTGGCGTCTCTCGACATTTTTGGGCAGTAGCATTTCTCTATACAGGAGCCTCACCTAACAGAGACTTTATTTTATTACATAGAAAATGTTACTCTTATTTAAAATAGATGTCAACACTTTCGGTTTAAAGTTTTTGAATTGCAACAAGTATTTCTTGGAAAATAAAAATTTAATAGGTTAAACACCCTGCAATGACAATCCCGATAGACACGGATAAAAACATAAGGAAAAGGCCAACCGCCTGATTATCTTCTTCAATGCTTTGATTAATATGAAAACGAGGCGTTAGCCATTCTGCTAAGTAGAACACAATGATTTGTGCCAATACACCAATTGCTCCCCATATAAGCATATCAAACAATGAAACGGAATGAGCAGCCGTTGAATAAAGAACGATGGCAAGACCAAGAACTCTCCCTCCAAGTGCATAACTCGCTGCTTTATTTCCTTTTGCCATGAGCGAAAATTCTTTCACTTTTGTCATCACTTCCATAAGAAACAGACCGATACATAAAAGACCTAACGAAACAACTAAATAAAGTAAAAAATTCGTCATTTATACTCCCCCTTTTTGATTCCTACAGGTAAATAATAAGATTCATTCCCTGTAATCTTTTCACCAGCACGTATCCCAATGCTACTTGGCTTCCCAGCAATTAAAAACGAACCAAATACGTAGGACAAATTTTCTTTCCCTTTTGTAGTTTCAAGAGAAACAACTGGAAGTTCTATGTACTTTTGAAATACTGGTAGTTCTTTTTTATATGTTTGATATGAATTTTGCGTCATAATTTTCATGTCTTTATCACGAATTGTAACAGTGTCGCCTTCTCGGCCAAACGAAGGCTTTTGCACAAAGGAATCTTTTCCTAAAAATTCATCAGGCTCTAAGTATGTAGGAATCATATATGTCTGAATCCACTCTTGTTCTTCCTTTGTATAAAAAGCCCCCTCCACTGCTAACCCCCAAATTAAACTTTGAATGGATTTCGGCTGCATAAGAAAGGCTGAAATCGGATTAATAATCGAAAGCTTTCCTTTCTTCACAAGTTGCAATAGCTCAATCCCAACAAAATCTCCAGTAATCGGGTCGTGATCCTCAAGTAAGTCTTCAATTGGATACGTTTGTCGATATAAAACATCAATCGGAATACCGTCAGTATCAACTAAAGCTTCATCCGTAATTCTTAGCTCTGACATTGGTACGATTTTACTTTTCACTTGACATAATTCTTGCAAATATTGCGTTGTATTCCAGTCTTCTATATGTTCATAATGAGCTGTAAATACTATATTTGGATTTTCAATTCCTTTCGCACTCTCCATGACAGCTTTTGTTATTCCTGAAGAAAGAAGACGTTCTTGCTGCTTGTTTGGATCACAACAATCAAAAGCCTTGCAAACTGCTCCATTTATTTGGAAACATTCCATAATAAAAGTCGGCGTATCACTATTAAACTCCAGCATTTTTATTCCATCATCTGTCACAGCGAAATCAAAACGTGAAATAACAGATTCAGGAAACAAAGACCTCATTCTAATATAAGGTAGACTGGAAAGTGGAAATCCAAGTTCAAGAAGCTGAGCGTCAGATAACGTACGAAGAAGTCTAGCAGTCTTAAAAAATATTTTTCCCATTCGCTCTGTCG
The DNA here is from genome assembly GCF_022663115.1 of Bacillus cereus group sp. BfR-BA-01430. Taxonomy (NCBI): domain Bacteria; kingdom Bacillati; phylum Bacillota; class Bacilli; order Caryophanales; family Bacillaceae; genus Bacillus; species Bacillus cereus group sp. BfR-BA-01430. The sequence goes on along the minus strand of NZ_JAKUEW010000001.1, from coordinate 727,315 downwards.
CAAGTTGTAAATTCCGAACCGTTTCTTCCGTTATTTCAAAAAGATGAAACAAGCTATATTCCCCACCATATAAATCAGACCAAAAATGAGGGAATTTGGAATAAAACTGTTTTCTTTCTTTTCTATATAAGGACATCATTTACCCTCCAAATCCACCTTTTGTACCGCTACCAATCCCTCCTTTAAATTTAGAAGAAGCTTGATACGACTTAAACGCCGATGATTTTTTAAGAGTGTCCTTATTATGATAATATTTCCCGCCATAATAATAAGCTCCACCGCGGCTTGAGTAACTATCATTACATCGCCAAACACCAAGCTCATCATCCCACTTCCACTTCGAACAACTTTTATCCTTTGGTTTTGGTGGAAGATCTTGTGTACAACCTGATACAGTAGTTGCCATTAAAGAAGTAATTACACTTGATACTAACAATTTTGTTTTTGTCACCTTCCCACTCCCCTTTATAAATTATATTTTTATTATAAAAGAATTCGTGATAAAGTAGAACAAAAAGGAAGAGGGATGACAATTGCGGTTAGAATATCGACTGAATAGTGAAGAGGAACAATATCCTGCCTTATGGAACTATACAAATATTCCTGTTTCGGAAGTCATCGCTAGAATGACCTGTGAGTATTTCGTGAAAGACGGGGATACGTATGTTGTAACAGCAACCGCGATGGATCGTGATGGAACAGCGGTCTTATACGTACAAAAAGAAGATTTTCTTAATGATCCCTTAGATCATACATATTCTCATATCGGTTTTGAAATTAGAGAACTGCAAGGCACGGACTCTATTTTACTTGAAAGTAAAGAGATTTGGAATCATGAGGATATTTTATCTACCCTCCATTCCGATATAATCTATATACAAAAAGAGGAACAATTTATAGAATTCTCATTAGACTCAAGAGAAATTGATGAAGACCGAAAATGCTATGTGTATTATGGAACTTTTAATGGTGAACATCGATCATCTTTCAAATGACCATAAAAAATAAAAACCTTACGCTTCAAACGTAAGGTTTTTTATATAGTCCCACATATGCCGTTCTCTCTAGATGTCCATAAACCTGCTCTCACAGGTGGATGTCCTCACAAATGCTCTCAGTTTCCTTCTTAAAAAGACGGCCTGCTGTTTACATTTAAATATTGAACTTCCTTATTATACTCATTGGTTTAAGACATACATAAGCTACGTACACCGTAGGAATTTTATATGATATAAGTTGAAATAAGACCCCCGCACGTGCCGTTCCTCCTAAATGTCCAAAAACCCGCTACTCGCAGGTGGATGCTCTCACAGTTACCATATATCTTCCTCCACACGGAAGGCTTGATTATAATAACTAAATATTGAGCTTCCTTATTACTAACATCGGTTTTAGACATAAATGAGTTACGCACACCGCAGGATGTGTTATTTACTTGTCGTTATCTTACCACATTACAAACAATGTGTAAAATATAATGTATATACAACAACTTCTTGCTGTGACCTTATTTTAATACAAAATATTTTCGTATGCAAGAGTTTACTACTGTTCTTTTTCAATTTCGTTTTCTGGATAAGAAATCCAATCGCTCCAACTTCCGGCATATAATTTTACATTCCGAAAACCAGCTGTTTGTAACGCTAATATATTAGGACAAGCCGTTACACCAGAGCCACAATACACGATGATTTCTTTCTCCTTATCGAGATGGCGGAAGCGCTCCTCTTGTTCTTTTTGTTCTTTGAACTTACCTTCTTCTGTGATTCCTTCTTTCCAAAAATAGTTTTGTGCTGTTGGAATATGTCCAGCCTGAGAATCCACTTGTTCTTCCATACCAGCATACCGTTTTGGCTCTCGCGAATCAATTAATGTCATATCGGCATTTATATGAATGCTTTCTCTCACATTTTCCATCGTTACAAGCATATGTTCCTGTACGTTTGGAGTGAACTCTTTTCGCTTCACTTCAGTACATTCAGATTCTGTTGGTAAATTTCGTTCTTTCCATATAGGAAATCCTCCATTTAACACATATACTTTCTTATGTCCCGCATACGTTAACAGCCACCATAAACGTGAGGCCATCGCACCGCTTTGGCTATCATATGCAACAACTGTCGTATTTTCATCAATGCCAGCTTGCGAAAGTTTTTCGGCAAACTCTTTCATATTAGGAAGCGGATGACGCCCACCGTACTTCGTTACAGGACTCGAAAGATCAAGGTTCAAATCAAAATATAGCGCGTAAGGAATATGTTCTTGTTCATACTGCTGACGGCCCCAATTGGGATTTGCTAAATCAAAACGACAATCAATCACTCGAACATGTTCATCTTCTATATGATTCTGCAACCATTCAACCGTAACAATCATGCTTAACGACCTTCTTTCTCTGTCAAGCGTTTTACATACTCCATAACCATATTCTCTGTTACAATCTTACGCTGTGGTACGATACCTCGTTTAGCCAGTTCATTCATTTGTTTTGTTATCGTATTAATTGCATCCACTGAAAACTGCTTTCCACTTGACGCAAGTGCTACTACAGCATCAATTGCTACTTCACGCTGCGCTTCTAATTGTAAAAAGGTCTTCACAATTTCATTTTGCTTACGAGAATGTGCTGTAATTGCTGTATGTACTTCCATCTTCACTACCCCCTAGATTTGATAAACCACTACTTAAAGCGACATTGTAAGCCGGATCATATCACGACATACAATTCCATTTTCAATAATCTTCTCTTCATAATGCTTTGAAAAGTAATCAAAATCAATCGAAACAATGCGGAAACCACATTTTTGATATAAAGTAAGCTGTGAAACACTAGAATTTCCTGTCCCTATTTCAAGTGTATGCATATGATAGTCTTTCGCTGTTTGAATCGCGTGGTATAACAATTGTTTACCAATTCCTCTCCCTTGCAGTTCATCTACAACAGCAAGGTTCATGATTTCCATTGTATACGGCCTTGTTTCCAGTAATACATATACACCTATTACGTTTTCTTCATCTTTTGCAACATACATGCAACCACGTTTTATATAGGAATCAATTTGCTGCTCACTCGGATCGGCAAGCAATAATAATGACCGAGGAGCATTCTCCTTTTGTATGCGTTCAATTACAATCTCTATAAAAATTCTCTCCTCTCTCTTGTTCTAAACCCTCCTTGTCTACCATAAGTAATACAAAGGAGGGATTCACCATGGACAACAATGAGAAAAAATGCAACGTCATCTCAATTGATGCAAAGAAAAAGAAAAGTGAAACTTATTCCTACCCAAAATTAGTTATCGAAGGGAAAACATATGAATTTTCTTCATTCGTCTTATGCGGTGAAACACCAGATGGTAGACGTTTCGTCTTAACTCATATGATTTCCACAGACGAGTTTGCCGGATTTGTAAAATCACTCGATACTGTTCTGCAGAAGAAAATTGAACGAATCTTTTTTTCATAAAGATTATAAAATATGAATCTCTTTCTCAATCGCTGTCAATTGTTCTTGTAATTGTTCCTTACTTGTTTCATATAGTGACACATCAATCGTTTCTGCTAAAGCAAATAATAGACTTGCATAATACTGCTTCACATCTTCCTGCATAACATTTTGAGATAAGTTCCATTTCATTTCCCATTCCTGTTTATAATGATTAACAAATAATTTTTCTTCATCCGCTACATATTGAGATACGAAAGGCTCAAGCGCTTCTTTCGTATCGCTTTGCATAGCCGCTTTATCATTTTTTTCAAAAAAGCTTTTCTCATTTTTAAAATGAGATAACGCCTTTTTAAAATGTTTCATATCAATAGACGGAAATGGTTCTTGATGTGCAATCACTTGATATTCATACTCTGCTACTTCGCTCATTGAAATGGATTCATTTTCTTTTTGGCATGTCATTACAATCTCATCTCTTGCCCGCCCTATCGCTTCATCAATCCATTTCTCAAGACGTAATGACGTTGCTCGCATTTCTTGTAATATGTCATGTTGGATAAAAGCAACTAATTCCATAAGACATTCTTGTAATTTCACCTTCACATTTCCATCTGTTCGAAGTGCTGCAGGATTAATAAATTCCGTAAACACATCGTTATAGCGTAAAAACAAGCGTTGCTGTACATAATATAACAACTCTTTTACTTCATTCTTCATTGCTTGTTCTTCTGCTAAAACACTATATGATGAAATAATATGAAGTAGCCGTGCTCGCTCTGCTTCATATTTTTTTATTTGCTTCTCTTTTTCATCATTTCCTTGTTTTGCTCCCTCTATCATATTTGTTAGAAGTTGATCTGCGCTTTGCAGTGCTCTGTATAAAGAATGTATAGATACAAGCATAAGATCATGCATCATAAATGATGTAAATGACTCTTCAAATTTGGAAATTCCCGAATCTTGTAAAACACCATACTGTTCTTTTGAAATAATGTCACCTTGCTTTTCTTTTAATGCACATAAACTGGAAATCGCAAAGAGGCGCGGATTACGAATACCATATTGCAAGAGTTGCTCTGCAATATAACCTTTTACCATTTCAAGCTCTTCTTCAGATTGTGCTAAATCCGCAGCATTGATTAAAAAGAACATTTTATCAAGAGCAAATGTATCTTTGACGCGCCCAAGCTGAATGAGAAACTCTCGATCTGCTCTTGAGAACACATGGTTATAGTATGTTACAAATAAAATTGCATCTGCATTTTTAATATATTGGAATGCCACATCTGTATGGCGAGCATTAATCGAATCTGCTCCTGGTGTATCAACTAAAGCCACCCCTTGCCTTGTTAACGCACAGTCGTAATAAAGCTCCATATATTCAACAAAACATGACTTTTCTTCATTCGCTACATAATCAGCAAATTCAGCTACTGTTACTTGCACTTGTTCTCCTAAATGGTTGAAAACTGCCTTATATCCCCTTTGTACTGCCCGCAAGAAACTAAATGTTGTTTTCTGTTTTCCGCTTGGTGATGGATACTGAATGATTGTATCTATTTGTGACAACGCTTCTTCCAAAGTAGATATTTCATAATGAAACAGTTTATAAACAGCTTTCATATCTTCTAATAATGCCTGCTTTGATTTAAACTGAACAACTACCGTACCATGAGGCTTATCCTTTGTAACCGGTAAAATTTGATTAATCGTCGCCGTTGTTGGATTTGGTGATACCGGGAGTACGTTTTCGCCAAGCAACGCATTGGCAAATGAAGACTTCCCTGCACTAAATGCTCCAAAAAGCGCAACGGTAAACTGCTTTGTTTCCACACGCTTTCTTTTTTCAAGCACTTCCTGATGTAAATGCTGCAAAGTAGGAAGCGACTCTATTATCTTTTCTGCACCTTTTACCCGCTCTAATATACGATGAATATTTAATTTTGCTTCGCTCTTTCTTTCTTCCTCACTGTAAGAAAGACTTTCTGTTTTCACTTCTTGTTCTTGTAATGTGAACTTCTCATTTACAACTAACTTCTTCCCTTGCAGTATTTCTTCTATTTGTAATCCATCTGGCACAGGGATGCGCTCTCTCCAAATGTCCAGTAAGTAGTTCTCATATTTATCATATGCCGCCGCATATTGTAATTTCGTTTCTTTTGCAGTTTGTAATACAGTATATTGCTCCAGTTCTTCATCAAGATGAACAATTTCTTCTTTTATCTTTTCCTTCAATATACTCGTACTGCTCTCTAAAATTTGCCGTGCTTTCACAAAATATCTTTTCTTAAGCTCATTTGCGACATCTTCTGTATAAAGAAGTAAATAATCTCCTGTAAAACCAGCTCCTTGCTTAATCGTTTCTGCTAACAACGCAGGAGAAAAATCAATTTCCAATTCATACACAGATTTCCCTATATTTTCTGTAAACAACCCTTTTTCTTTTAAGAAAGAGACTATAAACTCTTTCACATGAAAATCAATTTGCGTTTCCACAGTCTTGTTTAGAGCAGAATAAAATGCTTCTAATCGCTTTTGTTTCTCTTGCTCTGTTTTTCCTTTTGCAAATAGTAAACCAACTTTAAATTTCGTTAACTTTGTTTCTAAATATTGATTTGCTAATTCTCTCATTTCAAACGGCATTAAATACGCATTATCCAGTATGCCTTGTAAACCTTTTATAAATTCACTTCTTACATCGGATTCTTTATGAATTACGCGCTGTTTCTTTTCAAGAAGTACTTCCTTCTTTTCTGTCACTTCTGAAAGAGATAACGGCGACGCTATTTCTTTTTCAAATGGTTGAAGTTGCTTTTCATTTTCAGCAAGAATAGCAGAGAGGTGCTCTTGTAATAAATATTCTGTTTCTCTTTCCATCCCTTGTTTCACATGTTGATCGCGCTCTTTCATAATAGAAAAAAGTAAACGCTCTAAACTTTGAATTTCATTATGCGGATGGTTCATCATTCGCAATGAAGTGTAAAAGATACCATCTACTTGAATATCCCAATTTAAAAATGATTGTTTCACACTTTGCTTATACCCTTCAAACGACAATTCATTTTCTTTATGCTTATCAATTTGATTGACAACAAGATACACCGTTTTGTTGCGTTGCTTTAGCTCTTTCACAAATTGTAAGTTCACTTCAGACTGCACATGATTATAATCCATCATATAAAAAATAACATCTGCAAGATGCAGTGTAGATTCTGTCGCTAGCTGATGCGCATCATCTGTTGAATCAATTCCAGGAGTATCAACAAGCACGACACCATCAGGAATCGGTGCATCATTTCGGTAAATATGCACACCAATAATTTCATCACCATTTTTACAGAGCTGTTTTAACTCTTCTGCTGAATATGCACCATCATATTCATAATGCTCCCCTGATTTTAGTGTAACAATAACTCGATCAAGTCCTTTTTCAATCTTAACGACATTTGCGCTAGTTGGAATTGGACTTGTTGGCAATAACTGCGCTTTGTACAAGTAATTCATCATCGTCGATTTTCCGGCAGAAAAATGCCCACAAAATGCAATCATTAACTGCTCTTCTTTATATTTTTGAATTACTTCAAACAACTTCAAACTATTTTCTGTATCACCATGCTTTTGCCATTCTTCATAAAAACAAACAAGTTTTTTCATATTGTTTGTCTGTACTATGTTTGTCATCCCCTTGTTCCCCTTTATTCCAAGATGTATATACCTTATTATCATACTAAATTTTCAGCATATTCTCATTAGAAATTAAAAAATCCCTTTCATTCTTTTTATAGATGAAAGGGATTTTATGTTAGATTTTTCATTTTGTTGCTCCGACTCCATTTAATACATACTTTGTTATGCCGATATATATAGCAACTGTTCCTGCAACGAATGCATATATCATTTCGCACACCAACCTTTTTGATAATGATTATCACTTTTGAATACATTTTATCATTAAAGAGAATCATTATCAATACATTTCTAAAAAAGAAAGCCCCTTTCTTCAAAGGAGCTTTGACCACCTGTTTTAAAGGAGTGAAAAAATTTGTTGTGCACCTTTATTATATCTCATCAAACACATCTTAATAGCTTCAATAATTGGAAATTTTCTCTATGCCCTTTCCTGTCTATTTTGTATAATAAAAGGGATTTATTTAACAAGGAGGGAAATAATGGAACAAAATCTTTCGCAAGGTGAGAGGATTCATTCTATCGATATCATGAGAGGGATTGCTGTACTTGGTATTTTTCTTGTGAACTGGCCCGTTATCGCCGGTATTGACTCTCGAGACATGTTAGGAATTTACGAAGGAATAGACAGCTACATTCGTCTTTTTTATGACTTATTTATTCAAACAAAGTTTTATACCATTTTTTCATTTTTATTTGGACTCAGTTTTTACATTTTTATGAGTCGGGCTGAAGCAAAAACAGATCGACCGAAAACTTTATTTGTTCGCCGTCTGCTTCTCTTATTATTATTTGGACTATTTCATTATGTTCTACTATGGGATGGAGATATTTTACATAGTTATGCGATCGCAGGCTTTTTCTTATTCTTATTTTATAAACGGGAACCTCGTACTCTTTTCATTTGGTCACTCGTTTTACTATGTATTTCCCAATTTCTCACCCTATTAGGCAGTCTAGTGATTGCTTTTGTATCGAAGGAAGAGCTAAATTTATCCGTACCAAGCATACCATTAGAAAACTGGACGTTACAAATACAAGAACGCTTTCATGCCTTTTATTCTGAAGCAATCGAGTTGAATCTATTTATGCTTCCAGAAATAGTTGGATTGTTTTTACTCGGTTTATATGCCGGAAAAAAAGATATATTCCGCCGCACAAAAGAGCTAGATCCAAAATTTAAAAAATGGCAAATGATTATGTTTGTCTTAACATTACCAATGTGGTTCTTTATGATCCGTTACTTCTTATCAAAGCCATCTTATGAACCAATCTATATGCACGCTTTTACAATGCTTAGCGGAAAAACATTATTTATCTTTTATATTTTTACACTTATACGCTTATTACAGAAAGAGCGCTGGCAAAAATTCCTTCGTCCCTTCCAATATGTCGGGCGAATGGCCTTAACAAATTATATTTCACATACAATCATAACGTTACTTGTATTTGGTCTATTTTTCAAACATGCTTATCCTGTTCCATTATGGATTGGACTATTATTTTGCATCGGTTTCTACATATTACAAATCTTTATAAGTCGCTTTTGGCTTTCCCGCTATCAATACGGTCCACTTGAATATATTTGGCGCCTTGGTACGTATGGAAAAATGATGCCTCTAAAAAACAAAAGCAAGGTCTCTTCATGAGAACCTTGCTTTTTTGATTTACATTTCTGTGACAGCACTTTTCATTGAAACTTGCTCTTCTTTTGTTTTCGCTTTGCGCTCCGGAATCATATGAAATACAATATTTAAGATAACCGCTGAAGCACTTCCAAGTACAATACCATTGTCTGTTAAAATACGAATACTTTCTGGAAATTGCGAGAATAACGTTGGAACGACTGTAACACCAAGACCAATTCCAACAGAACATGCCACGATAAGTAAGTTTTCTTGTTTTCCAAAATCAACATTGCTTAACATTTTAATTCCATATGCCATCACCATACCAAACATTGCGAGCATTGCACCGCCAAGCACTGGCTTTGGAATAATCGTTGTAATGGCTGCAATTTTAGGGATAAATCCGAGCACAATTAACATCCCACCACATACATAAATGATGATGCGATTTCGCACACCTGTTAATTGCACAAGACCGACGTTTTGTGAGTAAGTCGTATACGGAAAGGCATTAAAAATCCCACCTAAAATCATCGCCAATCCTTCCGCACGATACCCTTTTGTTAAATCTTTTTCACCAATCTTTTTATTACATATATCAGATAAAGCAAAATATACTCCAGTTGCTTCCACGATCCCTACACAAGCAACGAGAATCATCGTAATCATTGGAGTGAATTCAAATGTAGGTGTTCCGAAATAAAAAGGCTGTATTCCATGAAACCAATCTGCTTCCCAAACAGCCTGTAGGCTTACTTTCCCCATTAAAGCTGCCATAATCGTTCCAAATAAAAGGCCGAGTAAAATAGAAATGGAACGAATAAAACCATCAAAGAAACGATACATAATAATGATAAATAGTAGTACACCAAATGCTAACGCTAAATTTTCCAGACTTCCAAAGTCTTTACTCCCTGCACCACCAGCCATATCATTAATGGCTGCTGGAACTAACGTAACCCCAATTACTGTAACGACAGAACCTGTTACAACAGGTGGAAACAACTTTACTAGTTTGCCAAATAGTTTCGCAAAAATAACAACGAACAATCCTGCAGCAATAATTGCTCCATATATAGAAGAAACACCATACTGCTTACCGATTGCAATCATCGGTCCAACTGCTGTAAATGTACACCCAAGTACAACCGGGAGACCAATTCCAAAAAAACGATTTGATAATGCTTGTAAGATTGTAGCAACACCGCACATTAATAAGTCGATAGAAACTAAGTAAGTTAATTCTTTCTGACTTAGCCCAAGTCCTCCGCCAACAATAAGCGGAACAATAATAGCCCCAGCGTACATCGCAAGCATATGCTGTATGCCAAGAGAAGCAATTTTAAATGGATGTTGCTTCATGGCTATCTCACCTCCGCAGTCTCATGTTGAACAAAGGTAACTGTACCATCTTCAAGCGATGCAATTTCTGCCAATGATTCTACACGAACGCCTCTCTCACGCAGTTTCTTCCCTCCATCTTGAAATGCTTTTTCAATTACGATCCCAATTCCAGAAACGCTTGCTCCAGCTTGCTCTACTAAGCTCATGAGCCCTAAAGCTGCTTGCCCATTTGCTAAGAAATCATCAATAATTAACACTCGATCGTCTTCATGAATATGTTTTTTAGATAATGAAATCTCATTTGTTTCTTGTTTTGTAAATGAATATACTTTGGCAACATACATATTGTCTTGTAACGTTAACGATTTACGCTTTCTTGCAAAGATTACTTTTACCCCAAGCTCTAAAGCTGCCATAACCGCTGGTGCAATCCCTGAAGATTCAATCGTCACGATTTTTGTAATGTTCTCTTCTTGAAAGCGTTTCGCAAACTCTTTTCCAATTTCTTGCATAAGTACTGGATCAATTTGATGATTTAAAAATGCATCTACCTTCAATACATCACCAGATAAAACTTTTCCTTCACTTAAAATCTTCTCTTGTAATACTTTCATGTTTGTTCCTCCTCTTATGCAAATAAAAAACTCCAAAAGCAGCCACCACTCGTTACAAGTGAGAGACGCGCTTTTGGAGCTTCGCAAAAAAAGAATACGAAACAAGCAAATCTATTCGTCCTCACTCATAGTCGAAGTATTTACGGTACTTCGGTAGAAACTTGCAGGCCCTATTCCTGCGATTATATGAGTGTAGCTAACTTATTTATAGATGGATTATAACGCACTTTGTTTACTTTGAAAAGTATTTCTAAGAAAAACACGTACAAATATTATCGAAACATCTGTTTTGTTCGACTTTTGAAAACCTTTTCATTCCCTCTATATTTAAAAATTCTTTTTAAATCATACATTTCTTGCAACATAAGCACAAAAACATACACATCTCCGCTACAAAAAATAGAAACTTAAATTTGTAAAAAGAGTCCGTCACCTACTCTATACAGATGACGAACTCCTTTTATTCTTAACATGTTAATAAAGTGCGTGTTGTTTTTTCAAAGCAATCACTTTTCAGTGCCGTCTCGAAAAGGAATACTTTTAAGATAGGCTCTTCTTTTTTATAGTTCATAAATCTCTTTATATTTTGCTTCTAAATAGTCCGCTAAATAATTCGCATTTAGTCCTTCACCAGTTACATCCTCTAATATTTGCAATGGTTTTTTTATTTTACCATATTGGTGAATATTTTTTGTCAGCCATTCGCGAATTGGTGTAATATTCCCTTCTTCTAATAATGCATCAAAGTTCGGAATATCTTCTAACATCTTATGTTTAAATTGTGCAGCGTACATGTAACCAAGCGCATAAGATGGGAAATAGCCAAACGATCCATCTGCCCAATGAATGTCTTGCAGTATTCCTTGTGCATCCGTTTTTGGACGAATGCCTAAATAGCTCTCCATTTTATCATTCCATGCTTTTGGCAAATCTTTTACTTCCAACGTTCCGTCAAATAATTCTTTTTCTAACTCATAGCGAACCATAATATGTAATGGGTACGTTAATTCATCCGCCTCAATACGGATAAAGGAAGGCTTTGATTCATTAATTGCATCGTAAAATTCATCTACCGATACATTTTCAAATTGCCCCTCACTAAATTGCTTCAATAACTCATAATTTTTCTTCCAGAAAGATTTATGACGCCCAATAAAGTTTTCAAAAAATAACGATTGTGATTCATGAATCCCCATTGAAGTACCACTGCAAAGCGGTGTTCCTTCTAAATCCTCGGAAATATTTTGTTCATATACAGCATGCCCGCATTCATGAATTGTTCCAAACACAGCCATTCGGAAGTCATTCTCATCATAACGAGTCGTAATGCGAACATCGCCTCTATTTAATGTAATTTCAAACGGATGAATCGTTTCATCTAAACGACCGGCTTCAAATTTATAATTTAATTGTTTTAATACTTCTAAAGTAAAATTCTTTTGTTTTTCCTTTGGAAAGTGCTTAAATAATACATCTGTTTTTAATGTTTTATGAGACGCTGAAATGTCTTTCACAAGCGGTACAATTCGCTCACGTAATTGCCCAAATACATGATCTAATATTTCTACTGTTACACCCGGTTCATACATATCTAACAGCGTATTATATTTATACGTGTCATAACCCCAATATGTAATAAATTTCTTCTTATATGCAACAATTTTTTCTAAATATGGTCTAAACATTTCAAAATCAGACTTTTCACGTGCTTCACCCCAAACACTTTCTGATTTTGCTTGTAATTTTACAAACTCTTCATACTCAGCTTGCGGAATTTTTTTATTTTGGTCATACTTTTTACGGCATTCTTCTACAATTTTTTTCGTTGTTTCGGAAATTGTATTCTCTGCAATTCGTTGTTCTAATTCTGTTAAATATTTTTCCATCTCATCAGAAGTGGATAAAGAAAAGACTTCTGACGAAAGCATTCCAATCACTTCCGAGCGCTGATCTACCCCTTGTTTTGGAGCGCCTGTACGCAAGTCCCAAAATATTAAATTAAGTGCTTCGCCATAATTATTTATCTTTTTCACATATGCTAAAAATTCTTTTTCTAATTCATGTGTAGCGATTGTCATATTCCCTTTCCTCCTTTTTCTATCTGCCCTTTATTTCGACATAAATAGATAAATTCCTTTTCTCTCTATAGAAAAAAGCTTGGCATTGACCAAGCTTTTTCTTCGTTAGATCATTTTACAGAACAATTCCTTCTACTGGCAGTACTTTCTTTACAGCTTCGACAACCTTCTCATTCTCATTTTCAGACAAGAATAACGAAATCGCTCCTTTGTCCTCACTTGTACGAATTAAGCGTCCAATTCCTTGGCGAAGTCGTAAAATCATATATGGTACATCTACGTCCCAGAATGGATCATTTACATGTTTTCGTTTCGCTTCAAACACAGGGTCATTTGGAGGGAATGGAAGCGACCAAATAATGACATGTGATAAGGATGAACCAGGAATATCTAATCCTTCCCATAAATGAACAGCACAAAGGACAGTCTCTTCTTCATTTTGGAAACGTGAAACGAGCTGACTAATTTCTTGATCTCCTTCATATAAGAACGGAACAGACATTTGTTCTTTGCTTACGTATTCTTTAAATGCAGCAAGCTCCTCAGTTGTACGGAACAATACAAGTGTACGTCCATTTGTTTTTTGAATATTTTCAAGTGTATATTGACACTTTCTTTCCCATGCATTTTCTTCATGATAGGATGGTAAATACACTTTCATTTGTTCTTCATAATCAAAAGGAGAAGCGACTGAGAACGATAGATAATCTTTTACGCCGAGACTATTTGCGGTAAATGCAAATGAATCATTTTCAGATAATGTAGCAGAAGAGAAAATATATGGAATTTTTTTAGAGAATACTTTCTCTTGTAATACTTCTTCTACTGCGCGTGGCATAATAACTAATGTAAATGCTCCGTCCCCTTCTTCTCCCCATGTAATCACATTTTTTTCATGCATGAAAAGACGAAGTGAATGTTCTAGCACATCTAAATGCTCGTCAACAATATTTAAATCATATGTGTTGACTGTATACATTTCACTTTCAAATACTAATGCATCGCCGACTTCAGCAATTTTGGCATATAATCGTTTTGCTTCTGTAGTCACTTTTTCTGTTACCGTAATTTCTAAACGATCTGATCCTGGGATTTCTTTTTTATTCTCTTGTAAAACATCAAAGAAACGTTCTGTTTGCCAAATTGTTTCTTCTATTAAATGGGCAAACTCTTCACGAATGTCATTTTGCAACAATCTTGTTAATAATTGTTCCATCATCGTTTGCTTTAATCGATACGTTAATGCTTTTTGTGCTGCATACTCAACCAAATGCCCTTCATCAAAAACAACACAGCTACTTTCTGGTAGAAGCGGCATCTGTCCTTCACGCTTACGAGCATCATATGTCCAAATGTGGTCCATATAGAAATCTTGAGAACAAATAATTAAATCTGCTGCTTTACGGTAATGTTCACGAGAAAGCGTTTGACCGCAGCGGTGGCGAGATTCACATGTGAAACAATCTTGGAAATAATCCCAAGATACTTTTGACCATTCTTCATCATTTAATAACGGAAACTCTTTACGATCTCCATATGGTGTGAAATTTTGCATTGTCCCGTGATCAAATACAAATTGTGGTAATTCATAATATAAATCTTCAATTACTTCTGGAGCTCGTCCACTCATTACATCTTCTAGTTTACGTAAACATAAATAATTATCCATTGATTTTGCAAGTCTAACATCAACAGATAACCCTAATGCTTCTGATAACTTCGCGATGTCCCCTTCTTCTTTTACAAGCTGTTCAATTAGCGTTTCATCTGCACAAGCAATGATAGCTGGCTTTCCTGTATAACGTGCATAACAAATTGCATATAAAAGATATACAATTGTTTTCCCTGTCCCAACACCAGCTTCAGCAAACATAACCTTCTTCTCTTGAAACGCTCGTTCTAATTGAAACGCCATAAAAATTTGTTCATCGCGCTCTTCAAAACCTTTTTCTGGGAGGATATCGTAAAACACATCTCCAATCCACTCATTCAACTTATCATAAAAATTATCTTGTTTCCCTACTTCAAATGGTAATCTCTTCTTAGTAAACATGCTTAGCCTCCAACCAAAAAGTTTTTCTATAAAAAAGATATAGCAACTGCTACTTATAAATAGCAGTTGCTTTCCCCTGTTGTAATACATAGAAATGCGTGAAAAAAGTTTTCCTTTATGTAAAGGAAAACTTTTTTCACTCTATTAATGACTTTAAATAACGCTTATCAATTAATGTTTCATATGATAACGCAGATAAATATTCTTCCTGTGCCTTTTGAATTTCATCTGCTACACTTTGAAAGTCAAGTTCTTTGCCGAGTTCATCATACGTACGATGAATCGCTTTTTGAATCATTGACAACTGGAACCCATCCATATCGATTCCTCCTTTTGCACATTACATAGTAGCCAGTATATGCGCAAAAAAGAGGTTTTATACTATACATTACGAGGCGGACGTTTTCCAAAGTATTGGTAGTAATCTGTACGAATAAAGCCATTGAATAATTTACGCTTTTTCGACGCTTCTTGTCCATAACATTTTTCAAATGCCTCATAGCTTGTTAATACATATAAGGACCAAGTGTCTAACGGACGGAATACTTCTCCCATTTCTTTGTATAACTTTTCAACAAGTGCTTTTTCACTTAAACGTTCTCCGTATGGAGGATTCGTTACAACATAGCCATATTCCTCTTTTGTCGTAAAATCTTTTACTTGCATTTGCTTAAAGGAAATTAAATCACCTAATCCCACTTCATCTGCATTATCTTGCGCGATTCTTACCATACGATGATCAATATCTGATCCGATAATTTGTAATGGCTGATCATAATTTGCTAAATCCTCTACTTCT
This sequence comes from Bacillus cereus group sp. BfR-BA-01430, assembly GCF_022663115.1. NCBI lineage: Bacteria > Bacillati > Bacillota > Bacilli > Caryophanales > Bacillaceae > Bacillus > Bacillus cereus group sp. BfR-BA-01430. The sequence goes on along the minus strand of NZ_JAKUEW010000001.1, from coordinate 711,664 downwards.
TGACGCGCTTCTTTCCAATTTTGCTTACCAATCCAGCCCCATTCATCCGATGCAAAGTCTCGGTTAAATCCTGGTGCAATATTTTGTCCAATCAGCGCCGCTTCAATCGGAATTGTTCCAGAACCACAAAACGGGTCAACGAATGGACGATCTGGTTTCCAATTTGTAAGTTTAATTAACGATGCAGCTAACGTTTCTTTCAATGGTGCTTCTCCTTGATCAACACGATATCCGCGCTTGTGCAGTCCAACACCACTTGCATCGATTGTTAACGTTGCAATATCTTTTAACATGGCAATCTCAATGCGGAATAAAGGACCATTCTCTTCAAACCAAGTTGTACGCTTATATGTTGATTTCAACTTTTCCACAACAGCTTTTTTGACGATACGTTGGCAATCTGGAACACTAAATAAAGTTGATTTCAGAGATTTACCAATAACAGGAAACTCTCCATTTTCAGGAATATAATCTCCCCAATTTAAAGCCTTTGTCTTCTCAAATAATTCATCAAACGTAGTTGCTTTAAATTCACCTACTTTGATTTTGACACGATCAGCAGTACGCAACCATAAATTGGCACGACAAATCGCATTTACATCTGCTTCAAATGTTACTTTTCCGTTATCTACTTGGCACTCGTAGCCAAGATCACGAACTTCTCTTGCAACTAGAGCTTCAATTCCCATCGCTGCTGTTGCAATTAAAGTAACTTTTCCCATTTTCTATTCACCTCTTATGTATAATCAAACAATAATCACTCTATAAATTATTAAGTATGATAAAGTATTGTTTTCTTTACCATTGTAACTCACGCATCATTACTTCATACAAATAAAAAGCTCTCCTCTTTCAAAGGAGAGCTGAGTCATTACGTAATTGGTTCATAACGTTCTGTAAGCCATGTTCTGTTCCTTTGTACTACAAACGGCCCACGCCTCGTACTCCGGTGGTAATCATCTATCTACAGGTTACTCGAACCTGTCCTTTTCCATCGTTCATTTCCTTGGAAAAGATTCCCCTACCATTATTTGGGTTTCTCGCTCGTGGGGTTTACCTCGTTCCACTCCTATCATTTCTTCAAGGACTTCGTCACTGTGGCACTTTAAAGGTAGTCAAACCATATCCAAAAGGACTTAGGTTTTTTCCCTGCCGTTAAACCAGCCTCGCGGCCAGAATACCCTAGCTTATGAATTGGCTAGGCACGAACACTACGACCATCTCAGGTCGTGCGAGCATGGACTTTCCTCTACAACGTTCACGTTGCAGCGATTACCCAAACGCTATGACAAAGATTAGTATAGTGGAAACAAAAAGATTTTGCAATGCTTTTTTATATGTAAGATGATTCAATCTTTTTCATTTCTACATTACTCATATAATTTGCTTCCAAAAACAGCTTTTTCTAAATTAGATAAACGTTTCAAAATATCTGTATTTGTATTGCTATATACAGGTTGTGCAGCCGGTGTTGGAATCGTTTGTTGCGGCGCTTGTGTTGCAGCAAGTTTCTGCTCTTCTAATTCACGTTTCAAACGTGCGTTTTGCTGTTGCAATTGTTCCAGTTCCTTATGAAACGCTTCATAATCTTTAATAATCATATCAAGAAACTTGTCGACCTCTTCTTGCTGATATCCTCTCATACCTGTTTTAAATTCTTTTTCTAAAATATCTTTTGCCGTTAATTTAATTTTATCCGAAATCATTCTCTTCACCTCAAATTTTCACCAAAACTTTTATTAGCTAAATTTTTTCAGAAACAGTCCCTTTTGTCAATCATATATGCGCGAGTAATCTTCCATATTACTCTGCATCATTCCACTGTTCTTCTTCTATTATATCTTGTAAATCAGAAAAAAGAATGAAATAGCTGTGATAATTTTCTATTTCTCCTTTTTTCTTAGCTGCCTCTACTATATATTTTGGACTTCCTGGTTTTTCTTCATCATATACAGCTAAAAGTGCGTCACTTTTTTCAATAAAAAATTGATTTTTTAATCGAAATTGCTCCGGGCTTTCATATTTTCTTTTTGTAATACTATCAACATGATCAGCTTGCTCTAAAATAAGCTCATACCATTCTTTATTTCCTTCTTTCCAGTTTTCCTCTTGTGCTAAAAAAGGAGTAAACACAGCTAGTTTTAAATCGGGATATTCTAATTGTAAATCAAACACAACTTCTGCAGCCCATAATTCAACCCCAAGTTGTCCACTAATCATCACCCATTCTAATCCTTCTTCCAAAAAGGCAATAAATTTACGATGTAACGCTTTTTTTATATGAGCAACACCTGGGTGATCATTCTGAAATATCCCAAGTTCAAACGGTTTGTATCCTGTTACAGCTAAAACTTTCATATCAACACTCCAATAAAAAGAAAAGAACTAGCATCTCGCTAGTTCTAACATAACATTTACTTTTTAAATATTCCACCTACATTAGGGCCTGCATTTGGACCAAATGGCGATACATTAGGACCTGCGTTTGGACCAAACGGTGATACATTCGGGCCTGCGTTTGGACCAAACGGTGATACATTAGGACCTGCATTTGGGCCAAACGGTGATACATTCGGGCCTGCGTTTGGACCAAACGGTGATACTTGCTGAGGGTATCCATGGTGTCCACACCCTCCACCAAATCCTCCACCATAACCTGGGTCTCCAAATCCTGGATCTACAACATTTACACTTGAATTTGTTTGTGGGAAGAAATGTTGGTTTTTAATTTGTTGATGATGCACATGCGTTGTATGAGTTGGGTGAATATGTGGCACCACCGTTGTAGAAAAAGTGTGTGTTACACATTGTTTCGTTGGATGAACAACAGGAGGTGTTGTACAAATAGGACCTGTTGGCTTATGTCCTCCAAAACAAGGATGACAATGACGCATAGTTTTTCTCTCCTCTCTCACTCAAAATCTAACTACACTTTACAATATGAGAAAAGAGTAAAAGCCGCTTGTTATATACACCTATTTCTTCAAAGGAAATTCGTCTAGATTATAAGTTATCAGATGAAGAGCTTGACTCATTGTCACGCTATTACTTTCCGAAGAAACCACCAACTTGTTTTACAATTCCTGTAACCTGATTTACTGCATTCATCATTTGGCCTGCTGTATTCATCATTTTGTTCACATCATAATTTCCATCTGCTGTTTTAAATTGAGACACCAAACTAGAAAACTGACTCGGTTGCTGTTTCTGCTTGTTCATTTTTGGATATGGTTGAAAGGGCTGCTTCGGCGGATAAAACATAGATGGTTGTGGCTGCGGCGGTGCATAATACGGCATATTCATATAAGGCTGCTCATGCTGATTCATAAATGATACTTCAAATGGTTGATAATAATTTTGATTCCCATAATAAGGTGTGAAAGGATACATATTGTAGCGTAAATATGGCTCCCCATTATGTTGATACGTGTTTGGTTGTGGGTTTGAATGAAACCCTTGATAAGTAGATTGTTGAAACATGCATTCTCTCCCCCTTTATCTTAGTTTCTACCTTTAGAATATGTACCGACAAAATAAAAGGTGTTCTTATATAATTGTCTGTTTTTGTCGGAAGTTTAAATTTTTAAAAAAATAAGAAAGTAAACCCTTTCATGTTATGATATAAAAGAAGAAGATTCTCATGGGGGAGGAATCAACATGATATTAGGGGATTTAAAACAAGCATTTTCACAAAAAAAGGGGTATTGTACAGAAAATATGAATGAATTGCTCGACTTTGCGCGACATTGTTATTTGGAAGGGAAAATCTGTATTTCAGAATATCGAGTGTTGATACGAGAATTAGAAACAAGTGGAGCAACGAGACCTCGTCATAAAATTACAGAATCATAAAAAAACACAAGAGGGATTTCCCTCTTGTTATTTACATAATTCCACAATAGTCTGTAACGTATATAAAATCGCCTGGTGCGTTTCATAAAACCGTTTCCCTTTTCCTTTATTCACAAAGCACTGCAAAGCATTATTTTGTAAATTTTCGCACACTTGATCTATTTGTTGAAAATGGACATATTTAGGATGTTCTTCTTTTATCCATCGATAAGCCAATTCTTTCCAAGCCCTCAACTCGTTATCTACCCTATCCACAAACGGCTTCATATCAGTATAAAAATCATATTCTACTACTTCTCTTTTTTTAACAATTGTTTCATCGTTATACTCTATTAACTTTATTGAAGATTGCTTTAACGCTTGATCCTTCACTTTATCCCACCTTACTTATGCACCTACGACAACGTTTTGAAACGTTTGCAGCCAATTTCCTTTCTTCTCATGATGCACTAATTTATCTTCCATATGTTGAATGTGCATTTCTGTTATTTCTACTTTCTTACATATATCCTCACGTCTGTCCTTTAAATCATGATTAACCCTAAGTGAAACATTCATTTCCAGCAAATCAAGAGCACTTAACATTTGATCCATTTTCTTCATTACATTTTCCTTCTGAACCATCGCCATCTATAAAACGCCTCCTTCTTTGCTTTCCCTTTGCCATGTAATTTCGACAACCCAGTTATCACTCCTGCATGATTGACAAAACTAGTTGTGATTCGGCAAATAAAGCGAAACTTTCTTTCGTGTTTCTTCTTCATCCTTTAGAAATTAGAAAAGTTTGTATTCTGCATGTGTTTTATAGAAATGGTAACAATACAAATGGGAGGTGTTACTATGGCTAAAAATAAAAATGAAAAGAAGAAAAAACAAAGTAAACAACGAAACAAACCTGAAACAGGAAATCCAAAATTAGACGGGCCAAACTTCCCTGCTACATAAACAGGGGTTTGTTCATCCAAATTCGTTATTTCCTTCTAAAGTTCATCTTTTTTCACGCTGTTACAACAACATTTTTTCATTCAATACGCAAAGAACGTAAGATATATGGTCGATCCCCGCACTTTCCAAAAAGTGCGGGGCTTTTTTATTATAACACGAAGCTGTGGAATCTTTTACGAAAGCTAATAAATGAAGCAATGTAATGAATGTTCCTTTGTTTCTTTAGAAACCATGTCGTAACATCAATCTTTTCCTGCGGCTCCTGAACTATAAAAAAATTCTCTACATTTATATAAGGATGAAACCAATCTAATGGATCTTGTCGCGCCGGAGGGACAATAGAAAACACCTCTCTAAGCTGCGGCGTACGATATCCTTTTATTCCCTTGAAATATTGTTCATAATCTAACCTTGAGCCTGTAGGAATCGTATGCAAAGCAAAATCATAAAATAACTCTTTATACTTCGGATGAAATAATAGCCACGCTAACTTCTTACCCAGTTCAATACGCTTTTTTACATTTTCAAATCCATCAACTGAAAAACCATATAAATTCCCTTCTAAAGTCGGAAAAACAACTGCGTTCAAATGAAATCGTTCTTGCATTTTAAAAAGTAATCGATCCAATACACGAGACTGAATATACCGATTTTCAATAACTGGTTTTTGAATTTTATTTTGCTCATTAATAATGAATGCTATCATTAACCGCTTTTTATTTCCTTCTCTCCAAAAACGTTTCCATTCCTTTTCCATAAAAGCAGACACATAAAAAGAAGGTAACAAATGAAAGAAAGCTCTATTTCTCTTTTTACTCTCTTCATATAGTAATAACTGTGGATAAGCATCTAAAAAAATAAGGCAATTCGCTTTCTCATATGTAAGAAATAATTGTTTTCTCATCCCTTTAGATAGAATATTCGAGTAATTTTCTCCTTCTAAATCTGTCATATTCCAGCCAGCATTTCTCGAAACCATACTCGCTAAAAAAGACCACTCAACCTCTTTATTTCGCAAATAGTATTCTTGATAAGTTCGTGTACGCGAAATGTTATCCATATTTGCGATAGCAGTCTTTTCCTTAATATAGGTAATGAGTTGTTTCTCCTCTTTTGTAAACGAAACCATTTCTTTATCTCGTTTCCAATTCTTTTCTTCACTCCCGTTACGTCGCATTCATTCACCGCCTCTCTTTAAAAAAATCGCATTTTCGTTGTTTTTTTTGATATAATCACCTGTGTAAGTGATTCTAAGCAAGATGGAGTGGACAAAACATGACCATTCGTTACCCAAACGGAAAAAGATATAATCAAGCTTTACAACCTCAAAAAACAAAAATGAAAAAACATACTTATAGTAACAGGGGGATGTCTCTTGAAGAGGAACTAAATGAAACAAATCAATATTATTTGAGTCATAATATTGCCTGTGTACATAAAAAGCCAACACCTCTTCAAATTGTAAAAGTGGATTATCCTGCCCGAAGTGCTGCAGTTGTAAGAGAAGCTTATTTTAAACAGCCTTCTACAACAGATTACAACGGTGTTTATAAGGGGAAATACATTGATTTTGAAGCAAAGGAAACAAAAAACAAAACAAGTTTCCCGCTCCAAAACTTCCATCTGCATCAAATTGAGCATATGAAACAAGTTATTGCTCATGATGGAATTGCATTCGTCATTATTAAATTTACACTTTATGACGAAATTTATTTACTCGATGCAAAACACGTTATTTCATTTTGGAATCGCAAAGATACCGGGGGCCGAAAATCAATTACAAAACAAGAAATTGAAGAACACGGCTCTTTGTTATCATGCGGTTATCATCCTCGAATCGATTATATTTCTATACTAGACATGGTTTATTTTTCGTGATAGAGTCAAAAATAAGGCTCTTTTTTCGACTTTTGGGGAGAAGATGAAAGGTAGGAGAAAGTATAATGTCAGAAAATTATCGTTCTCGTACAGAACGAAAACATGCAAAACAGCAAACGAAAGTTAAAAATAAAAAGGATAAACCCAAGAAAAAAGGCTCCTTTTTCAAGAAATTTTTAGTGACTTGCCTGCTTCTTGGCATTGTCGGACTTGTAGCTGGAGTTTCGGCATTCTTTGTCATAGTGAAAGATGCTCCAAAGCTAGACAAAGCGAAACTTGTCAATCCTCTATCAACTAAATTTTATGATAAAGATGGTAACTTCTTTTATGAATATGGTGCTGAGAAACGGACTGCTATCACTTATGATCAAGTTCCAAAAGTAGTTGAAAATGCCTTTCTTGCCACCGAGGATGCTCGATTTTATGACCATGACGGAATTGACTTTAAGCGTACAGGAAAAGCCATTATGGAAAACATCACAGGCGGGTTCGGTTCACAAGGTGGTAGTACAATTACACAGCAAGTAATTAAAAACTACTTCCTTACGATGGAAAAAACATCAAAACGAAAAGTACAAGAATGGTATTTAGCTTACAAGCTAGAACAGAAATACTCTAAACATGAAATTTTAGAAATGTACTTAAATAAAATTAATTTAGGTAATCGCTCTTATGGCGTAGCAACAGCAGCACAAAACTATTATGGAAAAGATTTGAAAGATTTAAAGTTATATGAAGCTGCAATGCTCGCTGGCTTACCACAAGGTCCTAATATTTATGATCCAACGAAAAAAGAAAATGAACAGCGTGCAACGAAACGTCGTAACGTTGTTTTAACATTAATGCATCGTCATCACTTTATTACAAAACAGCAAATGGAAGAAGCGATGGCAATTCCAGTAACAGAAGGACTCCTTCCCTCTAAAGAGATTACTGAAATGCCTTATCCTGCCTTTTTAGATGCAGTTGTAAAAGAAGTTGAAAAGCAAATCCCTGATGTAAATATTGGATCTGATGGATTACAAATCTATACAACTCTTGATACAAAAGCGCAAGATTATGCTGAAAAGATTTTAGATGGAGATGTTATTCGATATCCAAATGATAAATTCCAAGGCTCTTTCGTATTTATGGACACACAAACTGGTGAAGTTCGTGCAGTAGGTGCTGGACGTAAAGAAAGTAAATCAACATTTAAAGGTCATAACTTAGCCATTGATTTAGATCGACAAGTTGGATCTACAATGAAACCTATTTTTGACTACGGCCCAGCAATTGAATATATGCAATGGTCAACTTATCATCAATTAAATGACTCAGAATATACGTACTCAGATGGTACAAAAATTCGAAATGCAACGAGCAGCTATAAAGGGGACGTTTCAATGCGTGAAGCATTAAAAAAATCTTTAAACATCCCAGCATTAAAAACTGCTCAAGCAGTCGGACTAAATAAGTCAAAAGAGTTTTCTGAAAAACTCGGTATGACATTTAAAAAAGGACCATATGAATCAGCAGCAATCGGTAGTAATGAAAGTTCTCCGTTACAAGTAGCTGGTGCTTATGCAACATTTGGGAATGACGGTATTTATAATAAACCTCATTTCGTAAAAGAAGTTGTCTTCCCTGATGGTAAGAAGAAAAACTTTAAACCAAAAGAAGAGCGAGTAATGAAAGACTATACGGCGTATATGATTACAGATATGCTTCGCGATGTTGTCAGACCAGGATCTGGCGGTACTGGCTCAGCAGCTTATGTTTCAGGCGTCGATCTTGCTGGTAAAACAGGGACGCAAAACTATGACAAATCGGTTATTGAAAAATATGATATTCCAGCAGATGCGAACCGCGATAGTTGGTTTGCCGGATATACACCGCAATATACAATGGCGGTATGGACAGGTTACGAAAAGGATAGTTCAGAAAACTATATAGGCGACCGCTCAACAAAAATTGCTCAACAAATGTTTAAAGTCATGATGGGTAAATTTGCAACAGACCGCAGTCGTTTTGAGCAACCTTCTTCCGTAGAAAGAATCAATGGCGAACTTTACGTAAAAGGTGCGAAAAAAGATGCGATTAAACAAATTAAGGTAGATCCACCAACTGGTGTAACGCCTTCTTATGACGCAGGATCAAATACAATTACATTAAGTTGGTCTGGTCCTTCTGATGCATCATCTTATGCGGCAAGTTATAAAGCAAATGACGGTTCTAGTGGTAGCTTATCCGTAAAAGGAACATCTGCTACACTTGGCGGTGTAAAACCAGGTGTAACATATAGCTTCTCTGTCGTAGCAAAAAAAGGGACTGGCACAAGTAGTCCAGCTGGCGTTTCCTTTACCGTTCCTGGTCAAAATGTAGACGTTCAAAAGAAAGCTGAAGAAGAAGCGAAGAAAAAAGCTGAAGAAGAAAAACGTAAAGCTGAAGAAGAATTGAAGAAAAAAACCGAAGAAGAACTGAAAAAGGCTGAGGAAGAAAAGCGTAAAGCTGAAGAAGAACTGAAGAAAAAGGCCGAAGAAGAACTGAAAAAAGCTGAGGAAGAAAAGCGTAAAGCTGAAGAAGAAGCAAAAAAACAACAAGAACAGCAGAATCAGCAACCCCAACAAACTCCACCAGAACAGCCAACTGGTGGAACCGGTGGAACTAGTGGAGAATCGAATCCTCAACCAGATGGACAATAAAGAAAGAAGTCACTATCTACTTTTAAGATAGTGACTTCTTTTTTATCATCATGTTTTTGGCATATATTTTTTCTATTTCAATATATAGCTGTGTCAATTGGATGTACGAATGGTAATGGTTCGGTTGCTCTATAATAAATGTATAGCGTTCCATAAAATTAACAGGCTGTAGTTTTAACTTCTCCGTATTCTGTTTTATATCTTTTAAACTAGATATTCTTTTTTCATTCATCCAATATAAGATTGATAATAAATAAGCACTGAAATGAACCATAGGCGCTTTCGCTTCGTTTCTTTTTCTCTCTTTAAATAACTTCGAAAGATTTTCTTTTTTATCCGCCCACATTTGCAGCACTGCCGGTATACTCTTCTCTACTTTACGCCACGGTTGATATTTTTGTTCTATATCAAACAAAAAATAAGTGTTTTGGATTAATTCTTCAAATGATTGACTACATGTGTATACTATTTTTGTTTCACTTTCTTTGAAAAACGGCTCACATTGAAACTCAGGCGGTATCTCCACAACTTTTTTTTTCATTCCCTACTTCACCTTCATCCGCTTTTTCCCTTCACGACATATTTCTAATAACGGACATACTTCACACTGTGGCCTTTGTGCCTTACAATGATAACGTCCAAAGAAAATCAGTCTATGATGAGTAACGCCCCATTCTTCCATAGGCACCTTTTTCATTAATGTTTTTTCAACTTCTAAAACAGAGTCTTTCCATCGACAAATTCCTAAACGCTTACTCACTCGTTCCACATGTGTATCGACTGCGATTGCCGGAATGCCAAAAGCAACAGAAACAACTACATTCGCCGTCTTTCGGCCTACTCCTGGTAATTTTGTTAATTCATCACGATCTGCAGGAACTTTCCCATCATACTCATCAATTAGCATTCTGCATAGCTTTTGAATATTTTTTGCTTTATTTCTGTAAAGCCCAATTGAACGTATGTCTTGTTGTAATTCTTCCAAAGAAACTTTCAAATAGTCCTCTGGCGTTTTATATTTTTGAAATAAATTTTTTGTCACTTTATTTACAAGTGCATCTGTACATTGTGCAGATAAAGCAACCGCAATGACAAGTTCAAATGGATTATCATGAATTAATTCACAATGTGCCTCTGGGTACATTTTCGCCATTGTATCTAGACAATAGCGAATTTGTGTTTTATTTAACATACATTTCCTCCTACATTATTGCTCCAACCAATTATAAAAAGGGACTTTCCCTGTGTACTTTGTCTCTTGTTTTGTTATCTGATGTGAGCGTTGCTGATTCGCTCGAAACTTCCGTCCTTGCTCTTGCGCTTGATCTACTGTTTTGATGCCATTCTTTTTCCATTCAAATAAAATCCGATCAATATATCGAAAATTAAGCTTTCCACTCATTACAGATTCCTTAAGAGCAGCTTGAATTAAATTAGGATGATGTTGATCTTGATCTTGCCACATTGCTAATGTCTCACATTCAAATGGTGACAATGGTCTCCCAAATTCACGTTCGAAAATAGTATATAAATTCATTTGTAACTGTTTTTGTTCTTTCTGCTCTTCTTCTATTGTTTCATTCATTAAATAATGTAATATTTTTTCCCAAAGTGGTTGTAAAGAATAACTTTCGCACATCTTCGCTTCAGACTTTTGTCCACCTTCTAAAGCAAGAAAACCTTTTTGAATTAATGATTGAATCATTTCCATGCACTTCATTTCTGAAATTGTCATTCGTTCTGCAATTTCAGAAGGAGTTGGAAACGAATTACCCGACTCTAAAAAAGTATGAACATGAAGTACAACCATAAATTCCATCTCATTTAAGCCTAATTTTTTATAGTGCATCATAAGCAATTTTGGAATGGCAATACTCCCCTGTTCAAACCACTGTAACATCATTTTTTTCTTCATGACCAAAACACCTCGCTTTCTAGTATAACACAACCTCATAGCATTTCTTTTTCCACAATTCGTCAAAAAACCTCCCTATATAGGGAGGCCATGTTCATTTGTTCAAAGTAATGGATTGAAAGTGCAAATCAAAAATATTCTTTTTACGCCTGCACTTTACCTTTCATAAATGTATGAATTCGATCTAAAGCTTTCTCTAATTGCTCAAGAGATGTAGCATATGATAAACGGACATTGTTTGGAGCACCAAATCCCGTTCCAGGAACAAGTGCTACTTTTTCTTCCTCTAACAACGCTTTTGCCCATTCATCTACTGTTTTGTATCCAGCTAGCGCTACCGCTTCTTTTACATTTGGGAATAAGTAAAATGCGCCTTGTGGTTTGATACAAGTGAAACCAGGAACTTGAATTAATTTATTATAAATGATGTTCAATCTTTCTTCAAATGCTTGTCGCATCATTTCCACAGGTTCTTGTGGCCCTGCATATGCAGCAATTGCACCGTATTGAGCAATTGAAGTAGGGTTTGATGTACTATGACTTGCTAAATTTGTCATTGCTTTAATAAGTTGCTTATTTCCTGCTGCATATCCAATTCGCCATCCTGTCATAGAATGTGATTTAGATACACCATTTATAATGATCGTTTGTTCTTTCAATTCATTAGAAAGCTGAGCAATTGAAGTATATTTTACTCCGCCATAAACTAACTTTTCATAAATTTCATCAGAAACAATTAAAATGTCATGTTCTAAGCATACTTCTCCAAGCTGTTTTAATTCTTCCTTGCTATAAATCATTCCTGTTGGATTGCTCGGTGAATTAATGATAACAGCTTTTGTTTTCTCTGTAATCGCTTCACGTAGCTGCTCTGCTGTAATTTTATATTGATTATCTTCTAACCCTTCCACATAAACTGGTTTTCCACCAGCAAGTTTCACTTGTTCTGGATAACTTACCCAATAAGGAGTTGGAATAATCACTTCGTCTCCTTCATCAAGCAATACTTGAAAGAGTGTATAAAGTGCATGTTTTGCACCGTTACATACAATAATTTCTGTCGGATCATACGTTAGTTCTTGATCACGCATAAATTTCTTTACAATTTCTTGTTTTAGCGTTTGTAATCCACCAGTAGGTGTATATTTTGTATGTCCTTCTAACGTCGCTTTATGTGCAGCATCTATAATATGCTCCGGCGTATTAAAATCAGGTTCTCCTGCTCCTAAACCAATGACATCATGCCCTTCGGCTTTTAGCGCCTGAGCCTTTGCTGTAATTTCTAAAGTTGCAGACGGTGTTAAAGCAGCTACTCGCTTTGCTAATTTCATTTGTGGTTTTCCCCCTGTATCTATTTTTCAATGCTGTAAAATGCAGCAAATTCCCCATCTTGAAATCTCAGATAATAATACTTATAACGACCTTCTTGATCAATATATGTAATTTCCCAAAGCGGAACATCTTTTTCGATACCTAATTTTACTTTTACAATTTCTTTTGGAAGTTGCGGCTTTGATTCTTTGTTTACCGCTTCCAAATACTCCATCATTTTTTGTATAGCTTGCTTTTCAGAAATGCCCTCACTCTTTTTCCTTACTAGAACTTTTCCTTTTTTCTCAGGTACCCATACAATCAGTTGTTCTCCTTTTTCATCTACACCTTGTACGACTGCATATGCAGATTTCCCGTTATAATAATCAACGGATTTTACCTTTGTCAGCTTCGCTTCTTCTTTTGCAATTGCTGCAACTTTTGATTCTTTCGGAATTTTCTTTTCCACTGTAGCATGATAAACATGCACCCCATACAATCCAATAGCAACGATAACGATAATGATGGCAAAGATCCACTTTTTCATTGTACCACTACGTTCTGTATATCGTAAATATTGCTGTTTCTTTTTCGTTTTCGTCTAACGCCAATCCGAACATGAGGTCCTGTTCCTTTAAAGTGCGATTTAAACTATCAACAATTTTATACAAATCAGATGAATATTTTATACGCGTTGTTGATAGCACTTCTATTTTCTTCTCCATGAAAACTCCTCCGTTACACAAAATTTCTAATTATAGAAGAACGCAATGCGGTTACAATAATAGTACATTCTTTACAACCCCTGCTTCATCACCCATCTATTATAGCAGGACATGTACAGCAAAAAAAGGTTTCAAGTCGAAAAGCAATACAATTTGTATATAGGAAGTAAGAAAAAAATAAAATTCCTCCTCCCCACATCGTTTACGCCTGAAGCATACGCTACTTCAGGCGTATTTTCATATTTATTCATTTTATAAGCGGCGTAAAAGTTCATCTAACGATTCTTCATAAAGCGGAACATTCGGGATTGATTGTAAAAATTTTTCTCCATAAAAAGATGTTGTTAACCGGCGATCTAACACAAATACAGTACCTGTATCCGAAGTAGTTCGAATTAATCGACCAAAACCTTGTTTAAACCGAAGAATTGCTTGCGGAAGCGCTAACTTTGTAAACACATCTTCTCCGTTTTTCTTCAACCATTCACTTTTTGCCTCCATCATCGGTTGATGAGGCGGGGTAAATGGTAAACGAGCAATGACAAGATGACTTAATGCCGCCCCTGGAATATCAATTCCTTCCCAAAAACTACTAGTTCCTAATAATATCGCTTTATCAAACTCTTGAAATTTCCGGATTAAACGACTGCGACTACGATTGTGAACACTTTGGGTGAGCAATATATATTCTTCTAATGCAGCTTCATTTTTTAACTTTGCGTACGTTTCTTTCAACATCTCATAGGAAGTAAATAATACGAGCATTCTTCCATTTGTAGCTTGCGCAATCTTTTTAATCTGTTGAGAAATTTCACTAATATATTCCTCTTCCTTTACTTCTTTAATAAGGGGAATATCTGTTGGAACCATTAATTTCACTTGCTCTTCATAACGAAACGGTGATGGAACAGTTAATGTAGCTGGCGCAAAATCCTCTAACCCAAGTTCTTCTTTTATATAGTCAAAAGTATGGTTCACCGTTAATGTAGCTGATGTAAAAATAACACTTCTCTTCTCCGCAAAAAACTCATCCGCAAGTCTTTCCCCAATATGAATAGGCTGTGCATATAACATTGTTGAATGAATGGTCCCCTTTGTTTCGGTTTCCATCCATGTCACATATGTATTTGTTTCTAATAAAAGTACTTGTAAAGAATGAGTCATCTTTCGGAGTGCGGCAATTAAATGGAAAAACTCACCCGTAACAACATGCATTTTCCACTTCATTCTACTTTGCAGCAAATCAGCTTGCTTTTCCAAATCCGTACTCAAATCTTTTAATTCAAATATAAATCGACTTGTTAATTCTATAATACCACTCCATAGCTTTCCGTACTCTCGTTCAGTATGATATCGATACATAAGTGGTATATTGTTATTTGGGCTTTGTTCTTGCTTTGTTTTCTGCAATATAAATGCGCGCAACATTTGAAAAAGTTCATCGGCATCAAACTTCATTTCCTTCAACCTATGACTGATCTTCCGAAATATAGAGCGAGATGCTAGTCCTGATTCCTTCATCATTTTATACACCTTAGCTAGTACGTCATCTGTATCTAACGTACCAAGGCGTGATAAAACCATTTGAAAATACATACATGAAAAACGCTCTCCTAACATTCGACTTGCCACTTCTTCAATGTGATGTGCTTCGTCAAAAATAATGTACTTATAAGATGAAAAAAGCGATTCCTCACTAATAAAATCTTGAAATAGTAATGCATGATTTGTAATCACAATATCTGCAAATAATGCCCGATTCTTCGCTCGTTGATAAAAGCAACGACTAAACCAACTACTTTGAACTCCACTTGGGCTATATGCGTCGCTACAAATTCGATTCCATAGTAATTTTCCACCTTCTGGAATATTAAGTTCGTCACAATCACCCGTTTCCGTCTGCAATAACCATATTAAAATTTTCGCTTTCGTTAAAGCAACATCATAATTCTTCTCATCTTCTTGTAAAGCATACTCAAATTTATGTAAACAAAGATAATGTTTCCTTCCCTTTAGTAAAGCAACTTCAAAAGGAAATGGCAGTACACTTTGTAATAATGGTATTTCCTTTTCCAATATTTGTTGCTGCAACTGCACCGTTTGCGTACTAATCACAACCGGTTCTTCTTTTTTCTTCGCAAAATAAATACTTGGAAGAAGATAAGCTAACGTCTTCCCTGTCCCTGTTCCAGCCTCTATTAATGAAAAACGTGCGTCTTGTAGTGCAGCATATATTTCTTTCATCATTTGTTGTTGCGTTTCTCTTTTTTCAAATTTGGGCATCTTTTTCTCAAGTTGTTCCATTGACTTCTGCAAAAAAACGCTAAATTTAGACGATTGAGTTTCACCTAAGTGCAACGAATAGTTGCGCTTTCGCAGTGCAATATTTCGATATATGTCATATTTCTCGGTTTCTTCTTTGCCATCCGTCATTTTCTTGAGAATATTTTCTGAAAGAATATGAGACATATCGCTTTGAAATACATCACTCAATTCATATAAAGATTGCAAAGTAACAAGCGGTAGTTTTTCAATTTGAGTGAGAAATTGTAAAAATAATTCTGCCGTTGCAAGAGCATCACTATCTGCACGATGTGGTTGATCGTGCTCTAACTCATGTTTTTTAGCTAAATCTCTCAATTTATAACTATCAGCTGTCGGCAATAAAATCTGTGCCAATTCAACCGTATCAATTTTAGGACAATGTATATCTGCATAGCCAGCCTGCTTTAATTCTTCTTTTAAAAAATTCCAATCAAAGTGAACGTTATGTGCAACAAAAGAAGCACCCTGTAATAGCTCAACAATCATCGGGGCTACATCTCGAAATAGCGGGGCTTGTTTTACAAGATTTTCATCAATCCCTGTTAATTCTGTAATAAATGGGGGAATCTCCCTCTTTGGATTCACAAAAGACGAGAAAATTTCTAATATTTCTCCACCTTCCACCACAACAGCGGCGATTTGGGTAATTTTATCTTTCCCATCTTTCCAAGAGTTCCCTGTCGTCTCTAAGTCGACAACGACATAACGTTTACTCATATGTAACACCTCAATTTCTTACCTTTCAAACAACAAAAATTCATATATTGTTACTATACCACGTTTTGTCTTATCTTAATGAAAAGATGCATAAAATGAACGGATTTTACACTTTCAATGATGCTGCTTTTCCAAAAGAGAACCATATAGAAAAGAAATTCTTATAATAGCCAATTAAAAAACAGGAGCCTTCTGACTCCTGTTCCCACCATTTATCCCGCTATTTTAGAGCAGTAGCCCGATTCGTAAGGGCTCATAATCAGCGCGAGATGAAGAATCTCCCGCTAATTAAAGTTTCACTTTATATTTCACTGCCTGCCTTTTCAGCACTTAACATTTCAATCATTTGATTGTGATCATCTAGCACTGCAATTTTGGGTATTTGTTTATAGACTTCTTCAGCTAATACAAGGCCATAACAAATAATAATCACTTTATCTCCAGGCTGTACAAGTCTTGCTGCAGCTCCATTTAAACAAATGACGCCGCTACCACGCTCCCCCTTAATCACATATGTCTCTAAGCGCTCTCCATTGTTATTATTGACAACTTGTACTTTTTCATTTTCAACAATTTCCACAGCGTCCATTAAATCTTCATCAATTGTAATACTTCCAACATAATTTAAATTGGCTTCTGTTACAGTTGCGCGATGTAGCTTTGCTCTCATCATTGTGCGAAACATGGATGTTTCCCCCTTATTGCACCGTTAATGTTATATTATCAATTAATCGTGCATTCTTAAACTGAACTGCAATTGCTAAAATCATTCTTCCTTTGATGGTTTCTAATGGCGTTAAGGCTGGATATGCATATATATCTGCATAATCAACTATGCCATTTGTATTCGTTTCAATGTATTCTTTTACAAATGTGGTAATGTTCTGTGGATGACGCTCTCCCTCTTCTATTTTCTTTTTTGCTATACATAAGCTGCGGTATAAATGTGGCGCTTCCTTACGCTCTTGCTCCGATAAATATACGTTGCGAGAACTTTTCGCTAAACCGTCTGCTTCTCTAACAATCTCAACAGGCACAATTGTAACTGGGATATGAAAGTCACTGACAACCCCTTCAACAACTGCTACTTGTTGTGCATCTTTCATCCCAAAGTAAGCACGAGTTGGCATTGTAATATGAAACAGTTTCATCAACACCGTCGCAACACCTGCAAAATGAACTGGTCGTCTTTTCCCACATAAAACATTTGTACGTTTTACAACCTCTATTTTTGTTGTTTGTTCTGCTGGATACATTTCTTCTACACTCGGATAAAATAAGTAGTCAACGCCCGCTTCTTTTGCCACTCTTTCATCTCGCTTTATATCCCTTGGATAACGATCGAAATCTTCATTTGGTCCAAACTGTAACGGATTCACAAATACACTTAAAATGACAATTTCATTTTCTTTTCTCGCCTGACGCAATAAAGTTGCATGCCCTTCATGTAAATATCCCATTGTTGGAACAAACCCGATTTCTTTACCACTTGCCCGAAGTTCGCCTGCAATCTGTTGCATGTCCTGCACGGTTGTTATCATTTTCATCCCTGTTTTCCCCCATATAACGCTACATACTCTTCTTCTTTCATCGTAAATGAATATTGTTCTTCTGGAAATTGTCTTGTTTTTACTTCAGCAACATATTGCGAAATCCCGCGCACAATTTCATCCTGAACAGCCGTATATTGCTTGACGAATTTCGGAACTCTATTTACTCCATAAGAAATCAAATCATGATAGACTAGCACTTGCCCATCCACATCTTTACCCGCACCGATGCCAATTGTCGGAATAACTAACTCATCTGATATAATCTTTGCTAACTGCATCGGTACACATTCTAATACAAGAGCGATTGCTCCAGCATCTTCACATTTCTTCGCATCTTCTAGTAATTGTTTTGCACTTTCAGCATCTTTCCCTTGTACTTTATAACCACCTAATACACCGACAGACTGTGGCGTTAACCCAAGATGGGCAACAACGGGAATTCCTGCGTTCGTTAAATAATGAATAGTGGAAATGACTTCTCCAGCTCCTTCTACTTTTAAAGCATGCGCTCCGCCTTCTTGCACAATGCGGCGCGCATGATGCATAGTCTCTGCCAGCGATACATGATAAGACATAAATGGCATATCTGTTACAACAAACGTGTCCTTCGCTCCTCGGCGGACAGCTTTTGTATGATGAATCATATCCTCTACCGTCACAGGTACTGTGGAATCATATCCAAGTACAACCATTCCGAGAGAATCTCCAACTAAAATCATATCGATTTCAGCTTCCTCTACTAGCTTAGCTGATGGGTAATCATACGCTGTCAGCATCGTAATCGGCTCACCTTTCTGTTTCATTTTCAAAAAATCTGTTTTCGTTTTCAAACATTACTCCTCCTTTATTTAGGAGAGAGGCGATGGCCGAAATGATATAAAAAAACCCTTCTGACCATAAAAGGGCAGAAGGGTAGTATGTGTAAATCGGCATGATTCATCCCTCTGTCCCAGTCCATTATTGGATCAAGGCAGAATCCAAATTATTATTGTTCCCTGCTTGGAATAACGGTGCAGTTCACTTCGATACTGCCCATATTCGAAATAATTATAGCAAACTGAGAATAAAAATGACTACATTTTTTCGAAAAAATAATCTTCTTTCCTTTTACAGTACATGAAATTTATATAATAAAAGAAGCTCCTCCATAGAAGCTTCTTTTTAGTTCATTTCTATATCAGCAGAATGGATATGATGAATATGACCTTGATGGTCTTCTAATAGTAAAACGCCATCATCGGTAATCCCTTTCGCTACACCGGTAATCGTTTGCCTCATTGTACGAGCTATAATTTCTTTTCCAATACTCACTGCATAACTTTCCCATAAAAGCTTAACAACCGTAAATCCATTATTTAAGTATTCTTTGTACAGTTTCTCCATTTGTAAAAAGATTTGCTGCATAAGTTCTGCACGAACAATTGGTTTTCCTGACTCGATGGCTAAAGAGGTAGCAATTTGTTTAATCTCATCAACAAAATGTTCTGTTTGTTGATTGGCATTAATTCCAATCCCCATAATAACTGCATTAATTTTATCTGGATCAGCTTGCATTTCTGTTAAAATACCTACAGCTTTTTTTCCATTTATTAAAATATCATTCGGCCATTTAATCCCTACATCCACGCCCGTACATTTCTCGATTGCTTGCGCCACGCTAACAGCAGCTAATAAAGTAAGTTGAGGCGCATGATGAACAGGAATGGATGGACGTAAAATAATACTCATCCAAATTCCAGTTCCTTTTGGCGAATACCATTTTCGACTTAAGCGTCCTCTCCCTGCTGTTTGTTCTTCAGCAACGACTATTGTTCCTTCCGCTGCACCTTCATATGCAAGCTTCGCTGCAATATGCTGCGTAGATTCAACCGACTCTTCAAAGTATACCGTTCTCCCTATAAAGTCTGTTTGTAGCCCTAATTGAATTTCATTTGCTGTCACTTTATCTGGTTTACTCGTAATTCGATATCCTAAGCGGCGAACCGCCTCCAATTCATAACCTTCTGTGCGCAAATCCTCCATATGCTTCCACACAGCCGTTCTAGAACAACCAAGCTTTTCACTTATCGTTTGTCCAGATACAAATTCTCCATTTGCCTCAGAAAAAATTTGTAACAATTGTTTTCTCATAGTAGATTGCATTCTTCAATCCACCCCCTTATCGCCTCTTTCTCATTTTCCAATCGCTTCTGCAAAATTTCTTCTTCAATTTTTTGTAATACTTCCGCTACCCAAGGGCCTGGTGTTTTATCCGTCCAACTTAATAAATCATTACCGCTTACGTTCATTTCTTGACGCTTCTGAATCGGTAATGAATTAAATAATCTTTGCACTTCGTCTACTACAGACATATTGTATTCTTCTATCATCACTTGATAGACTCTCTCTGCCATAAGAGCAATTTGTACACCAGTTTGATATAGGAAAACTGCATCCCACTCTTTTGTCTTTCGAGCACGAATAGCTAACAAAACAGCCACAATTTCTTTTATTTTTTTATTTGAAAATTTCCATTGACGCAAAAATACAGACGGATGTTCTTCCCCTATACAATATAAGAAAAACGCCCATGCTTCAATTTCTGTTTCAAAAGGCCCCCAATTATACTCCGCAGCCTTTAAAATTTTCTCCTCTGACATTTGTAAGTACGGTAAATGCATAAACAATTTCGTCTCTACTAATTTTTGAAGTCCTTTTACACAGTATGGACCTGTTAATAGCTTTTCAAATTCAACAGTAATTCTTTCAATCGCTATATGTTCTAATAAATGACCGTAGCGCTCAATCGCACACTCTGTTTTCTCTTCTAAAGAAAATCCTAACGTACTCACAAATCGAATACCACGCATCATGCGCAGCGCATCTTCTTGAAAACGCTCTGCCGCATCCCCTACTGTCACAATTTCTCGTTTTTGAATGGCATCTTGACCTCCAAATAAGTCAATGATTTCTCCATCCTCACTCATCGCAATCGCATTCATTGTAAAATCACGCCGTTTTAAATCTTCTTCTAACGAGCGAACAAACTGTACACTACTTGGTCTGCGAAAATCTTCATAATCACTCTCTGTACGGAACGTAGTTACTTCATATGGTACACCATCTTGCAAAACGATAACCGTTCCGTGTTCAAGACCAACAGGAACGTGCTTTGGAAATAATTTCATCACTTCTTCTGGGAGAGCAGATGTAGCGATATCAATATCTCCTATCGGCCGATCAATAATAAAGTCACGTACACTTCCTCCTACAAAGTAGGCCTCATGTCCATGTTGCTTTAACGTCTCAATAATTGCTCCAGCTCTTTTAAATCGTTTCATTGTTGTCATCCCTTAATATGTCATAATAAATTGCCTCATATTGTGAAACGATGTTTTCTGAACGAAATTGCTCGTGCACCGTTTCTAATGCTTGGTCCGCCATATTTTGATGGAGCTCTTTATTTTGAAGAAGTTGTATAGCTTGCTTCGCTACCTCTGACGTATCACCAACTTCACATATATATCCCGTTTCACCATGTTTAATAACCTCTGGAATGCCCCCAACTCGCGAGCCAATACATGGCACACCACAAGCCATTGCTTCTAGTAAAACAAGACCAAAGCTTTCTTTTTCTGATAAAAGTAACATTACATCACTCATAGCAAGTAGCTCTGCTACATTATCCTGTTTCCCTAAAAACAAGACACGTTCCTCTATATGTAAATTTTTCACTAACTGTAAAATCGTACAAAACTCTGGTCCATCGCCAACAAGCAAGAGCTTCGCATTGACTTCTTTTACAACTTTAGCAAAAGCCTGCACAACGTCTTGCACACGTTTCACCTTGCGGAAATTTGAAATATGGATCAATACCTTTTCCTCTTCACTTATACCATATTCTTTTTTTAGTTGAGACATATCTCGCTGAAAATAGACACGCTCATCAATAAAATTATATACAGTCTGAATGTCCTTATTTGGTTTCACAAGTTCATTCGTTTCCTTAATCAAAGAGTGAGATACGGCAGTAACAACGTCGGATTGTTCGATACCAAATCGAATTAAATTATTCAGTGAAGGGTCTGAACCAAGTACAGTAATATCCGTTCCATGTAGTGTTGTAACAATTTTAATATGATCTCCAATCATTTGTTTTGCTAAATAGGCACAAATCGCATGTGGTATTGCATAGTGCACATGTAATATATCAAGATTTTCTCTCTGTGCAACTTCTGCCATTTTACTTGCCAATGCTAGATCGTACGGCGGATATTGAAAAACAGAATATTGGTTCACTGTTACTTCATGAAAATAAATGTTTGGATATACTTTATTTAAACGAAATGGAACACCTGATGTAATAAAATGAATTTCATGGCCTCTTTCAGCTAATTGCTTGCCCAGTTCTGTTCCAACAACTCCAGAACCACCTACAGAAGGATAACATGTAATACCTATTTTTAATTTCATTTACATCCTCCTATTAAATCAGCATGTAATAAAATTGGCTTCTTGCTCATAAATCCTTCCGCATACATAACTCCAACTTCTTTTCCAAACATTTTCTCACGAGCTACTACTGTTTCCACATATCCTTCTGTTAAAGGCGTTTTTACGCCATCACTTCCCGTTGTAAATTGACTTTCATATGCTTCTAATGCTGCTACCTTCTCAGAAAGATGTTCACTAATATCTACACAAAAGTTTGGCTTATGAAAACCATTAATCATATAATAATAAAAAGATTGCACGCGGTGCGGTGAAATTTCTGGCATATATTTGCGAATACCAGCTGAAAAGACTGCTTCTTCTACAAGCTTTGCACAATTGGCATGATCAGGGTGACGATCTTCATAGTATGGTGCAAAAATTAGCGCCGGTTTATATGTACGAATCATCTTTACAATTTCACGTATATATTCGTCTTTCATATATAGACCGCGATCAGGCATCGCCAAGTTTATTCGCGTCTTTACACCCATAATGCGCGCGGCCTCTTGAGCTTCTTTTTTTCTTAGCTCAATTGTTCCATTCGAAGATAAGTCCGCTTCTGTTAAATCACAGATACCAACTTCATATCCTTGTTTCGTATATTTGGCAATAGTGCCTGCCATGCCGATTTCAACATCATCGGCATGAGCACCAAACGCTAATATATGTAATCCACTCATAATAGTTCCCCTCATTTTCTAAACTTTCGGTAGTCTAAATCTCCCCGATCTAATGCATGCATTAACATTTCAGCACTTGCCATATTTGTTGCAAGTGGAATTGCATATACATCGCATAAACGAAGTAGTGCATTTACATCTGGTTCATGCGGTTGTGCTGTCAGCGGATCTCGGAAGAAAATGACCATGTCTAAATCATTTTTTGCAATCATAGCACCAATTTCTTGATCACCACCAAGAGGACCTGATTGATATCTTGTAACAGCAAGCCCTGTTGCTTCCATAATACGAAGGCCTGTTGTTCCTGTCGCGAAAAGTTCATGTTGTTCAAAAATTGGTTTATATGCGTATGCAAACGAAACCATATCATCTTTCTTTTTGTCATGTGCAATTAAGGCAATTTTCATCCGTTATCTCTCCCTTAGTCCATAATATTCTCTAAACCGTATACAAGATGATCCAAGTTCATTACTGTTTCGATAGAAAGTTTTACCCCTGACATAAAGGAAGCTCGATTGAATGAATCATGACGAACTGTTAACATTTGTCCATCCCCGCCAAATAAAACTTCCTGATGTGCAATTAAACCTGGTAAACGCACACTATGAATATGAATACCATCCACATTCGCACCACGTGCTCCTTTCAATTGCTCTGTTTCATTTGGATGACCTTGCTGCTTTGGCTCACGATTTTGACGAATTAAGTCTACTGTTTTTACAGCCGTTCCAGAAGGAGCATCTAATTTTTGATCATGGTGCAATTCAATGACCTCAACATCTTGGAAATATTTCGCCGCCATTTGAGAAAATTTCATCATCAATACTGCACCGATTGCAAAGTTTGGTGCAATAATGGTTCCCACTTCTTTTTCCTTCGCTGTATCTGTTAAGTGCTGTAACTCTTCTTCTGTAAATCCAGTTGTACCAATAACGGAGCGAAGGCCACGTTCAACCGCAAGCGTCACATGCTTCTTGCCCACCTCTGGTGTTGTTAAATCTAATAGCACATCTGCTTCAATCTCATCTAAACAAGTATGTAAATCTTCATAAATCGGAACATCTAACGCAGGCATTCCTGGTAAGTCTGAAATCTTTTCCCCACCATGTTTATAGTCAACAGCTGCTACAAATTGAAAATGCGGTGTTCTTTCCATAAGAAGAACTGCTTCATGTCCCATACGACCCCTAGGTCCTGCAATAATTACTTTAATGTCTTTCATCATTCTTCCTCTCCCTCTTCAATGCGTGTCCAACGATCTTTGTCACGTGTATTAAATTTATTCATTACAGTGTCATGCGCTGTTTCTAAATCAATATTTAAACTATTTGCCATGCAAATCATCACAAATAATACATCGCCAAGCTCTTCTTCAATCGTTTTCTCTTTTTCAATCGTTTTCTTTGGTTTTTCACCGTAATAGTGATTTATTTCTCTTGCAAGTTCACCCATTTCTTCTGTTAAGCGAGCCATCATTGCAAGCGGACTAAAATAGCCCTCTTTAAATTGACCAATATATGCATCTACTTCCTTTTGCATATCTTTCATCGTTTTTGATTGCATCTTGTTCACCTCTATTCCTTCCTCTTTCATGTTAGCCAATTCATCGCAATTTGACAAATATTATTCCCCCATATTTACCGATTTGCTCCGTTTTTTTGGATAGACTATAATAAAGTGAAATTCTCTTTCACAATGCTGTTTTTACAAAAGATTCGCCTAAACTACCCGAACTCTTACTGGCTAT
Organism: Bacillus cereus group sp. BfR-BA-01430; assembly: GCF_022663115.1. Classification (NCBI taxonomy): domain Bacteria; kingdom Bacillati; phylum Bacillota; class Bacilli; order Caryophanales; family Bacillaceae; genus Bacillus; species Bacillus cereus group sp. BfR-BA-01430. Next base: position 686,859 of record NZ_JAKUEW010000001.1, on the reverse strand, counting down.
TCTTTTTTGTCATCTATTGGCCGTTTAAGCGGAGCAATGCAAATCATTACATGATTGAGGGGGCTTTCTATATGAAGACAAACTTGAAGATTCACAATGTTATTTTCATTCTTATTGGTTCCGCTATCTTTTCTTTCGGTATTGTTAATATTAATATTGAAAACCATCTAGCAGAAGGTGGATTTACAGGTATTACATTACTATTATATTTCCTCTTTTCACTCGACCCTTCCTATACAAACTTAATTTTAAACATTCCTCTATTTTTCGTCGGTTGGAAATTGCTTGGTCGAACAACATTTTTATATACGTTAATTGGAACCTTTAGCGTATCTTTCTTCTTATGGATTTTTCAACGTTATGAACTGTTTAAACTACATGTAAACTTGCAAAACGACATGACATTGGCAGCACTTTTTGCAGGTGCATTTATTGGTATTGGCCTTGGAATTATATTTAAGTATGGGGGAACGACCGGCGGCGTTGATATTATTGCGCGGCTCGCCCATAAATATATCGGTTGGAGTATGGGAAAAACGATGTTTATGTTTGATGCAGTTGTAATTGTTGTTTCCATCCTTACATACTTATCTTATCGTGAAGGCATGTATACATTAGTTGCTGTTTTTATCGGGGCGAAAGTCATTGATTTTATGCAAGAAGGTGCTTACGCTGCAAAAGGTGCTACCATTATTTCTGATAAAAATGACCAAATTGCTGACAAAATTTCATTAGAAATGGGCCGCGGAGCAACTTTTTTAAAAGCGGTTGGATCCTACACAAAAGTGGAACGAAATGTATTATATTGTGTCGTTGCTAAAAATGAAATTGTTAAATTAAAAAACATTATCACTTCCATTGATCCTCACGCCTTCGTTGCTGTTAGTGATGTGCACGATGTCGTCGGTGAAGGATTCACCCTCGATGAAAATAAAAATCCGTTACATCATTAAAAGAGAGAGAAAAGTTTTCTCTCTCTTTTAATGATGTATGTACTCCTTCAACTTTTCTAAATCTTCGTATATAATATCCAATAAACTTCGATTATAAAAAATAGATGCTGGATGAAAGGTAGGAAAGATATAATACTCTTTTCTTGTCCATACAAATTCCGAGCTATTTATATCTTTTAGCTTTCGTACGGATTGCTTCAGTAGTTTTCCGTGAACATCCGTAATCTTCTTATTTCGTCCCACTAAACGCTGTAGTCCAATATTTCCAAGCGTGACAATCATTCGCGGCTTTATTTGTTCCAATTCATAATCTAATAACGGAGCATGCGCAACAATCTCTTTTTGATTTGGTGTTCGATTATACTTTTTCTGAATCACTTCCCCGCTTTTTTCTTTTTTTTCTTTCCATTTATAAGGTCTACTTCGAACTGCACTCGTAATATACACTTCTTCCCTCGTAATATGAAGATGATTTAAAAATTCCATCAAATGTTTTCCTGCCCGGCCGCTAAACGGAATACCATTGTGAATTTCTGTCTCACCAGGTGCTTCGCCAACAAGCATGAATTTCGGATTTTTTGGGCCTTGTCCACTTAAAAAGCCTTCCAATTGATAAGGTGCGCTCTTTTCTTTCACATGCTGAATTAAAAAATCTGGATATTGCATCTGATCACCTACCTTATTGTACTTGTTCTTTATTTTCTCATTTTGTAACTACTCAGCTATACATTACATTTAGAAGTTTAATAAGTCGTATAATTGCTGCCATGAAGATAAAAATGGACCTACATCTCGCTGCATCTCTTTGTTTTAAAACTTTGCGCGGGGCAGAAAAGGGCACTGACCGCTCCTATGCATCGCCAGTCCCTCTCTACCATGTAAAAAAAGTTCTTGTCTTCCTTTTTTACAGAGTAACTGAGTAGTTACCTCATTTTTATCCTTTCACTGCACGCTGTCTTCCTATACTTCTACTCTCAAATTAAAGAATCGAAATGTTTTATCCTATATGGATAGAAAATAAAAAGACTATCAAAATCGATAGCCTTTAATCATCACTGCGCTGCATACCTGTATAAATTAATACGAGACGCAATAATTCAAATACTGCAACAGCCGCTGCTGCTACATATGTTAACGCCGCCGCATTCAATACTTTACGAGCTTGACCGTACTCATCCGTTGATACAATCCCCAGTGCCTCAATTTGTTGCATCGCACGTTTAGATGCATCAAACTCAACTGGTAAAGTAACAAGCTGGAAAAGTACACCTGCTGCCATTAAAAAGATTCCTAATAGTAATAAACCAGACATTTGAGCAAATATACCAATTAAAACAAAAACCCATGACATATTTGATCCAAAATTCGCAACGGGAACGAGAGAATGACGAACACGCATAAAGTTATAATCTTTTGCGTCCTGAATCGCATGCCCTACTTCATGGGCTGCTACAGCTGTTCCTGCAACAGAGTGTCCATAATAGTTATCTGTCGATAATCGAACTGTCTTTGTTGTTGGATCATAGTGATCTGATAAATGCCCTGGTGTTTCTTCTACTGCAACGTTGTACAAGCCGTTTTCATCTAATATTTTTCGAGCTACTTCCGCTCCTGTCATACCTGATGTAGAATATACTTGTGAATACTTACTATAAGCACTGCGTACTTTAGACTGTGCATATAACGGTATGATCATAATGATTGCGAAGTAAATTAAGTAAAACATCATGAACCTCCACCTAAGTCTTAATTATTAGTACTTTTCATTCTATTTTTTTCTTGAAACATTGTCAATAAAGAAACCTTACAATCCTCCCCTTTATTCGTAATATTAACGATTTTTAGATGTAAGGTTACTTTTACGCTTCGCCTTCTCTCCTTTATATTTTCTCCATCCAACATATGTTAATGTGAATAAAATAATCCCGCCTGTAATAGTCATAAACCAAATAAGAGATGTATCTATCCCATCTTTCTTTACTGTTTGAAATATTTTTTGCAAATCTCCTTTAATAATGCCTAATTGCGTTTGACCACTTTTATGTTTCAACATCATATTCCGAAATTCATCCAAATAGGATAAATGAGCATTCACACGCTGCGTTTGATTTTCTGGCAACGCAATCATAAGGCTTGGATAAATAATATCAAATTCATACAAAAAGGTATTTAATGATTGTTGAAAATCAGCCTCATCTTCTTGTTGCATGGCTTTTTCCATCTTTGCAAAGGCTCCCATCACCGACTCTTCTCGCTCCATCCATAGCGGTTGATATTTAGACACCTCAGCATCTACTGCCAATTGGAGCGCTAACGTATCATTTATCTTAATTTGTCTATCTACATGTTTTCCTTCAAGAGATTGCTGCGCTTTCTCATATGCTAATGAAATAATCCGAAAATGAGCAGGTGTCACTTTTTTTTGCTTTGTATATTCACTTTGTACAAATTGCTTAGAGAAATGTTGTAACACTTGAATTGCTTTTTCATCCTCTTTTTGTTTGACAAGTTGCAAAGAGTCATCTAACAGTCCTGCTAATTCATTCCATTCTTCAGCATATATACGTACTGGAAACATGATAAGCAGAAATGCTATCATTCCAAACAATGCTCGCTTCATTCCTGTCCCCCCTATAACTACTAGTACAAAATATGTTGAGTTGGACAAGAATAGAACAGAATGAAGCTGAAAATTATTTCTCCAGCTAGGCAAAGTTTCTTTTTACATATCTATATAAACAATAAGATAGTAGACTTCCACCTAAAATGAGCAATAATATCCCACATGCTGCGTGCATAAAGAATACCTCTGGTAACATATTAATAACCGGATCCTTTTCACTATCAAATTGCCAATAATCATTGCGAAATAAAAGTTTATGAAATAGTATAAAACTCTTTTCAAAATCTATAGCAATCGGTAATATCAGTATAACCGGAATAGCAATCGTTAAAATAGCACCATTTAATAAAAACTTAATTTGTCGCTTACGTAACATATACCATCCACCTAGCAAGGCAACTATGATCGTTACACACATTCCGTATTGAATATATACTAAAATATTTTTCACATCCACAAAATGAATTCTTCCCTCTGCGGACATATGTAATGTCGGAAACTGTAATGATCCTTCATAAAAAGGTGAAAGATATGTAATCAGTACATCATAATTCTTCTTAATTTCTGACTCACTCATATTTGCTAAATCTGGTATATTCAAAAGATGTATATCCGCATAATATAACCATTTTCCATAGACAACGATTACCGTTGCAATCGCAAAAATAGAAAATGCGATGCAATACGAGACGATTAAATTTATGAAGCGATTTAGAAACCTTATCCCTATCTGATTTTTATTCATTTTCTTTCCCCAATCCTTTATTCATTTCATAATGAAAATTGTTTTCGCCTGCTACTGAAACAATAATAATACGTAATTCCTAATACAGCTATACTGAGCCAAAATGTAAAATAACCAATTTTATCTACGAACAAATGCATAATGCCATACCGTGGCATTTGCCAAAATAAGTAATCAATCGCATCATTATGTAAAATCCATAGACCTGAAACAATAAGATGCCATTTTTTCATGCGGGTATATGGCGCATATAATAGCCCTTGCATAGCCATTGCAAGATGCGACAAAACGAGCATATAACTCATCATTCCAAGCGGCTCCTTTATCACAAATAGAATCCCATTCACCACAACAGCCCAAATGCCATATTTCATTAAAGTAACAATTGCTAATGCCTCTATCAATCCCCAATTTTTCTTTTGCAAAAACGCGATCAAAACAAATACAAAAAAGAGACTTGCCATCGGACTATCTGGAACAAAAGGCCAAAATAAATACGAAGTCTCTCTCAACTGCTCTTCATACCAAATAAATCCATAAATTGTTCCCAATATATTAACAATCAGCAACAACCATAAAACAAAACGTTGCCTTAAAATTGCATATAAATATATCACTCTCTCTGTACAACACCTTTCACACAACATAAAATCTTGTTACGCATAAATAATAAAGAAAAATTCTACTCTATTATAGCAAAGTTTTTCTTTTCATTAACAAAGCCGACTACAAATTTGCAGTCGGCTTCCTTCTTATTTTTCATTATATTTCGCTATAAATTCCGAAAGTTTCTTCAATTCTTCATCCGTTCCTTTAAATACCCCTTTCGGCATTGCCCCTTTTCCATCTTTTGCAATCTTAGCAATTTCTTCTGGCTTTAACGTTAAGTTTTGCAGTGCTGGCGCTGCTGCTCCACCTTGTAAATTATCGCCGTGACATGTTAAACATGTATTCTTTTCCAATAATTTATAACCTTCATCGTTTTTATCAACTTGTACCGTCTTAACAATTTCACCTTGTTTTTTAGCAGCTTCCCAATCATGATGTGCTACAGACTCCCAAGTTAAGTAAACAATAGACGCGATTGCTAACAGCATAAATCCAGTTGCTACCGGACGCTTCAACGGGCGTCTTTCAGGGCCACGATCAAGAAACGGCGCTAACATTAATGCCCCAAAAGCGATACCTGGCATAATAAATGCTCCAATTACTGTAAATGACCCTGAAGCGTATGAATATTTTAAGAGCTGATACAAAAATAAGAAATACCAGTCTGGCAATGGTATATATCCTGCATCTGTGGGATCTGCCATTCTCTCAAGTGGTGATGGATGAGCCACTGTTAAACATAAATAGCCGATTAAAAAAACGGCACCAACCATCCATTCTTTTAACAAGAAGTTTGGCCAAAACGCTTCCGTTTTGCCCGGATATTCGGAATAATCTTTCGGAATATTTTGTTTTCTAACTACAGGTACCCGCGAATCTCCTACAAACTTCATCCCTTTGCCGCGATGCATAATCTCCCTCCTTTATTTCTTTTCCCCTTTAATTTTGTAATTCTTATAGCGGACCGGAAATACCTTGTTTGCGAATCATGATGAAGTGGAAGGCCATTAAGCCTAGAAGTGCTGCTGGTAAGAAGAAGACGTGAATAGCGAAGAAGCGAGTTAATGTTTGAGCACCGACAATTTCGGAATGGCCAGCAAGTAAAGTTTTAATATAAGGACCAATGAGCGGTGTTTGCTCAGCAATTTGAATCCCTACTTTTGTTGCAAATAACGCTTTCATATCCCACGGTAATAAATATCCGGTAAAACCAAGACCTAGCATAACAAAGAAAATAAGAACGCCTACAATCCAATTGAGTTCACGAGGCTTTTTATAAGCGCCTTGAAAGAAAACTCTAAGTGTATGTAAAAACATCATTACAATTACAAGACTAGCGCCCCAATGATGCATACCGCGAACAATTTGTCCATATGCAACTTCATTTTGTAAATAGTAAACTGACTCCCAAGCATTTTTTATATCTGGTACATAGTACATCGTTAAAAACATTCCTGATAAAATTTGAATAACTGTTACAAAAAATGTAAGTCCTCCGAAGCAGTAAACGAATGCTGAGAAATGATGTGCTGGATTGACATGTTCGGGTACTTCGTGATCAGCAATATCACGCCAAATCGGTGTAATATCTAGCCGCTCGTCTACCCAATCATAAATTTTATTTAACATCTATTTCGCACCCCCTCGTGGCTTAGCTTTTCCTAAATAAAGTGTTCCACCTTTTACTTTCGATTCGTACACATCTAATGGAGCAAGAGGCGGTGTACCTTTAATATTGACGCCATCTTTTGTGTACCGTCCAGCGTGACACGGACAATAAAATTGATTTGGATGCGCCTTGTCAGAATTCCAGTTTACTGTACAACCTAAATGCTTACAAACCGGAGAAAGCGCAACAATGTCTCCGCTTTCATCTTTATACACCCATGCAGATTTAGGCTCCTCAGACTTGTACCATCCATCAACTTGTTTTACCTTAAAATCAAAACGTTTTGGCTCTGTCGTAACCTCTTTTACTTGTGCAACAGCAACCAGCTCTCCCCCATCTTCTTTTCTTAATACTGGATCAAGTGCAAAGCGTGTCATCGGCATTAAAACTCCAGCTGCCATAAATCCTCCCACACCTGTAAGTGTGTAGTTCAAAAACTGTCTTCTTGATACACGATGCTCTTTCTCACTCACGAAAATTTCCCCCCTCTATCAGAAATTGTCCCCTCGTGACAAAACCGTATAAAAATAAACACTAGGACACTATCATGATATAATACCCACATTCGCAGGTCAATATCACACTTCTCCCAATAATGAGAAATATATATTTATTTTATATTTTCCCATTTTTCAGTTAATAAGTCCATTATATTTTTCATATGAGCATGAATGACTTCTCTTTTTGCTTGATCGCTAAGTTGATCTAATGATATAGCCGGCAACCAAAATAATTGTCCTTGTGATACATTAGCTTGTTTCCAAGCAACGTCACTTGTCACATACACAATATGCTGCACGCCTTGCTCTTGTAAATGATTCGTCCATCCTTCCAGTCTCTCTTTCTCTTTTTCTTGATTTTCTGCTAAGTAAGTAAAAGCTGGTAATAGCAGAACTCTCCCTTTATATTCTCTCTCTAACGCCATGCTCAAAACCTCAATAAATTCTCCTTGTTCTACAAGCGCCTTCATCTCTTTCGCTACTGAAATTGAGAGAAGAGGTATAATACACGTATCTACATATTCCCTTGCTTGTACAAACTGTTCTGCATCTTTTACAGCCCATCTCAACTTTCATCCCTCCTTCTCATAAATCTCTACACAAATGACAGAACTTTCACTTTATATATATTAAACCATACTAAAACAGGTAAAAAAAGAAAAACCACCCAATATAGGTAGTTTTTCTTAAAAAGTCAGAAAGTTGTCAAAAATAAAATGAAGATTTAAGCAGCAGGAGTTTTCTTCATCTCTACTGATGAAAAGGCCTACTTCTTACTATCTTTCTTGTTGCTCCACATCTTAAGGCGGAGTCTCGCTTCTCATAAAATAGCGAAATAAACAACAAAAATATTTATAAAGTTTTCAATTCAGCTGTTAGTCTACGAAAAGCTTCTTGATCATGATTGTCTAACGCCTCGTCAATTTGCTTTAAAAGACGATTTCTTCGGAAAGAAAAAACACTTTCTTCTAAAAAGCGCTCTGCAAGTAAACGATCCTTCTCATTTACTTCAATATGCTTTGGTAAATATGGATTTTCCTCCAATACTGCCACATAATTTGGGTTTTGGAACGATGATTTAAAATTAAGTTGAATATAAATATCTTCATCCCGATTGAGACGAATATCATGAAAAGATTTTTCCGCATCCGTTGTCATTACATTTTGTTTAAAAAAATGAAACGGAGTTTCTTTCACGCAATTAGCTGACATAATCAAGCCACGCGGACAATATTTTGCATGTTCTACAAAGTGAACTTTATGCATTAATTGATCGTGACTCATTAAATAATTTAAAATCCATACACATTCACGCTGTTTCAGTTGGTAATTATTTAAAAACCATTTCACAAAATCCTTCTTCTCGTTTACAGAAACAGGGGTATTCATAGCGCCTAAGTCCCTCCTCTGTCTTTCTTTTTTTTATTTAGATTCAAGAAGTAGCATTCAGTTTCCTTCCAACTTATGAAAAATCCTCTAAATTATATAACAATTCCTCAATATGAATTTGTGTCGGATCTAGTTGTATTAAGCGCGTAAATACTTCTTTCGCCTCTTTTCGCATACCTTCTTCTAATAAGAAGTAACCGTACTCTTCCAAGAAATCCGGATGATTCTTAAAAGAAGTATATGCACTTTCATAGTGTTTTAATGCATCCGAATACATTTCTAATTGTTTTTTAGCAAACGCAAGATCCCAAAGTAATTGCGTATCTTGTTCTCCACTTTCTCTTGCATATTCTACAACACGAATTAATTCTTCGTATTTCTCTTGCTCTTTTAAGATATAGGCATATTTTAATGTTGCTCCTAAATGTCCTGGATCTAATTGCAGAGCCTTTTGAAGAACTTCTTCTGCTTCCACCATCTTTCCTAGCTTCGCTGCAATATTTGCCAGTTCTACATAAAGCGGCACGGATAACTCATCGACTTTAATACCGTCGTGAAGTGTTTCATAGCTTTCTTGAAGCATCCCTTCTTTTTCATAGCATTTCGCCAAATACATATATAATGATGCGTATTCTGGATCTAATTCCTTCAATTCTTGCCAAACATTAATTGCTCGTTGATATTCTTCTCCTTGATAAAGAGTAAATGCATATCCGAATAAAGAATGAATATCTTTCTGTTCTTCCAATCCTTCTTCATAATAAGGGATTGCTTCTTCCCAATTTCCAATCGCACTTAACGTTTCTGCAAGGCGAAGAGCAATAACAACGCCTCCCATTACTTTATGTTCAGCAAGTAATGATTGGTAATACTGAATCGCCTTTTTCTCTTCTCCTTTACTGCTATACAATTCAGCAAGACCAAATATAATGACAGGCTCTTCTGGCATGATTTCTTTCGCCTTTAATAGTTTTTGTTCGGCAACATCATCAAAACCTTGCATTTGGAATAAATCTGCAACAAGTAATAAAGATTGTACATAAAAATCGTCATCTTCAGGAATATCATGAAGTACCTCAATTGCTTCATCTTCTTTATCCAAATCAATATATAGCTCTGCTAAAAATATTGTAAATTCACTTTCTTCAGGATATAGAAGGTGTAAATCTTCTACAATCGCGAGCGCTTCCTCCACAAACCCAAGTGTATGATAATAGCGAGCAATATCGTATTTCTCCTCGTCCGTCCCTTGCTTCACCTGTTCTTTTAATTGCTGTAAACCTTTTTCTACCTCTCCATTTTCAATATAGGAAACAGCTTGTTCAAACTTTTGCATATATATCTCCTTTAATCTAAAAATATTCTCATCTATTCACTTAATCATAAACAACAGTTGACTACTAAGCAACTAAAAGGAGTGGAAAAGAATTTTCTCAAATAAAGTGCATTCCTTTTATTTACAAAGATGCCAACTGATCAAAAAAGTTTGGGTAAGATACGGAAACCGCTTCACTTCTTTGTATTTCAACCTTGCCATCAGCGATACAAGAAGCAATCGCAAGCATCATTCCAATGCGATGATCCCCATGACTATCAACAATACTTCCTTGTAGCTTCTGATTTCCATATATAATCATACCATCTGATGTCGCTTCAATTTTTACGCCTAGCTTTTGCAATTCTTCTACAACTGTATCAATACGATTTGTTTCTTTTACTTTTAGTTCTTCAGCATCTTTAATAATCGTTGTGCCAGTTGCTTGTGTCGCTAGTAAAGCAATAATAGGAATTTCATCAATTAATCTTGGAATTAACGAGCCTCCAATTTCTATTCCTTGTAATTTTGAAGTTTCAATTATAATATCTCCACATGGCTCAAATTCTTCATTTCGTACATGATCAATCGAAAGAATTGCCCCCATTTTTTGCAAAACATCTATTATCCCTGTTCTCGTTGGATTTAAGCCAACATTTTTTAAGACGATTTTACTATTCGGAACAATCGCACCTGCAACTAGGAAAAAGGCTGCTGAAGAAATGTCACCAGGCACCTCAATCTCCGTTCCTATGAGAGATTGTCCTCCTCGCAGTGAAACTGTTTGGTCCGTTACTTCTACTGTACAGCCAAATGCACGTAGCATACGCTCAGTATGATCGCGTGATTGTAATGGTTCCGTTACCGTTGTAATACCCTCTCCTTTTAATCCAGCAAGTAAAATTGCTGATTTTACTTGTGCGCTTGCAACAGGAGAATGATAATGTATCCCTTTTACATTCCCGCCTCGAATCGATAATGGCGTATATTGTCCATCTTCTCGACCATCTATTTGTGCATTCATTTGACGAAGAGGACCTGTAACACGTTTCATAGGACGTTTTCCAATAGAATCATCTCCTATTATTGTACAATGGAAAGGTACATTTGCTAAAATACCAAGCATCAGTCGAATGGTCGTTCCGGAATTCCCCACATCTAATACCTCTTTTGGCTCTTTTAATCCACCTAATCCTTTTCCATATATCGTGACATCGTTTCCACTTTGTTCAATTTTCACACCGAGTTTTCGAAAACATGCAATGGTACTTAAACAATCTTCTCCTAATAAAAAATTTGAAACTTTTGTTGTACCTTCCGCTATCGCTCCAAACATAACAGCGCGGTGTGAAATCGATTTATCTCCAGGTATCGTAATCGTTCCATTTAATCCTTTTTCTCGCCTTATATTTGCCATCCTTTTCCCTCCTATATGTTTACTTATATATGTATGATCTATCTCTATTGTACAGCTTTCTTTCTCTGCCGTGCAAACACATAAAACGAAACTTTTCATAATGTCATTTCACAAATTACAGATCAGACTACAAGCATCGATATTCACTTTCACCACTCTCCTTGAATCTCGCGGTGAGAGTCTTACTGCCCTAAAATAGCGGAATAAAATAAGCGGCTCCCCTTATAGGAGGCCGCTATTATCAATTAAGAGTATGTCTCTTCTTTCTTCACATGTTCTTTCACGAGATTTGCAAGCAACGCAATAACCTCAGCATTCTCTTCTTTTAAACCAACGGTGATACGAATACCATCCAATAAACCAAACGGTGCACCCGATCGAACAACATATCCTTTTTTCATTAATCTCTCAAACACTTCGTTACCTGGAAGACCAATCTTTAAGAAAATAAAATTCGTTTGAGATGGATAATAAAACACATCATATTCTTTGCAAAATTGATAATATTGTTCTAAACCTTCCGCATTCTTTTTCACACATTCTTGTAGAAAGGATTGATCGTCTATTGCCACTGATGCCACGACTTGTGCAACAGTCGATGTATTAAATGGCAATCTTGCTACTTCCAACTTCTTTATTAACTCTGCGTGTCCTACAGCATACCCAATCCGAAAAGCAGCTAATCCGTAAGCTTTCGAAAATGTACGCAACACCATAAGGTTTTCATATTTTTCAAGAAGTGGTAATGTTTGCGGATAATCTTCAGCACCTGCGTACTCATAGTATGCTTCATCCATAATAACAAGCGATGACTTTGGAACATTCTCTAAAAATGAAAGTAATTTCTGCTTTTCTACATATGTACCAGTCGGATTATTCGGATTACAAATCCAGACAATGCGCGTATTGTAATCTACTTGCTCAAGCATAACATCTAAGTCATGAACCCCATCTTTTAACGGTACTTCACGAACTTCAGCCCCTTCGATCATAGCATGATGACGATATTGAGAAAAAGTCGGCCTCGCCATCACAACATTTGTGCCTTTATGTAATAAAGCACGACTAATCATCTGAATAACCTCATCCAATCCACTGCCAAATAGGAGTTGCTCTGGCTGCACTTTCAAATGATTCGCTACTTTTTGACGAAGTTCAAAGGCAGCGCCATCTGGATATAATGCATATCGCTCAGTTAATGAAGCGAGTGCTTCTTTTACACGTTTCGAACAACCGAATGGATTTTCATTCGATGCTAGCTTAACAATTTTCGATAGTCCATACTCTCTCTTTACTTCTTCAATGTTTTTGCCAGGTACATACGCATTTAAACTTAACAACTGCTCTTTCACTTTCATTTTTCTTCCCCCAGTCATTTTGTTTAATTCAGTGGCAATACAAGAAACCTTTTCTTATACTACATACTCTCTTACAGCCGTCACCATCATTAAAAGTTCACTTCTTCACCTAGTACCATATCTTTTTGAAATGCTTCTAATGAAGTGTGAACGGTCTTATCTGAAATAGATACGACATGCACGCCCCCATATTCCTGCATAAGTACCATACGAATTGTTCCAGCATTTGCTTTTTTATCTTGTTTCATCACATTTACAAGACGCTCCACATTCAAATGCCTTGGCATGCTTGGGTAACCGTACTGCGAAAGCCACTGTTTTAATTCTTTATACCCGAGGTCAATCTTATACATTTGTTCACTTAAAAATATGGCAAATAACATGCCGATTGCAACACCGTCACCATGCGTAATATTGCCATACCCTAATTCTTTTTCTAAAGCATGTCCTAACGTATGCCCAAAGTTTAAATGCGCACGCACTCCTTTTTCTGTCTCATCTTGCGCTACAATCTTCGCTTTAACAGGGATTGCACGTTTTAATACATAAACTAATTTATCATCTCGTAAATCCGCTAATGTTGTCACATTATTTTTTAACCAATGATATAATTCTACATCTCCGATTAAAGCGTGCTTGATTACTTCAGCAAATCCAGAGCGCCATTCTTTTTCAGGCAATGAATCTAGAAATGGCGTATGGTATAGCACCGCTTCTGGCTGATGAAACGCCCCGATCATGTTTTTCCCTAAAGGATGGTTAATAGCCACCTTCCCGCCCACTGCACTATCATGTGCCAACAGTGTTGTCGGTACTTGAACAAAGCGAATCCCTCGCATAAATGTAGCTGCTACAAATCCTGCTAAATCGCCAATCATTCCGCCACCTAGTGCAATGATTAAAGAATTACGATCGAGCTTGTTCTCAAGCCCCGCTGTATGGACTGCATAGAAATTTTCAAATGACTTTTCTTTTTCTCCACTTGGAATAACAAATGAAAACACATCCTGCTTTATTTGTAAAGCCTCTTTTACTTTTTGTAAATGCAAGGTTGCAACAGATTCATCAGAAATAATCATAATATTTGAAACAACTGGTTTCATATGTTGAACAAACTCTTTTAAAGAGGATAGTACATGCTGGCCAACATATACATCATATTTTTTGGATATTGTTTGAATGTGTATACTTTCCATTAAAATTCCCTCGCATATTCATTATGTCTCTCAATATTTTCACAAATACAATCCATTCGATCTGCTCCAAATTGTTCCACTAAAGCTGTAGCTAGCTCCCATGCAACAACTGCTTCCGCTACAACACTTGCCGCTGGTACAGCACAACTATCAGAGCGCTCAATACTTGCTGAGAAAGTCTCTTTCGTTTCAATATCAACACTTTGGAGAGGCTTATATAATGTTGGAATAGGTTTCATAACCCCGCGAACAACAACTGGCATGCCCGTTGTCATACCACCTTCTAGACCGCCAGCATGATTCGTTTTTCTCGTGTACCCTTCTTCTTCGTTCCAAAGAATCTCATCATGAACTTGACTTCCTGGGCGATGAGCCGCTTCAAATCCAATGCCAATTTCCACACCTTTAAAGGCATTAATGCTCATAACTGCTGCTGCTAATTTCGCATCAAGCTTTCTATCATAATGCACATAGCTGCCAACTCCAATTGGCATTCCTTCCACAACAACTTCTACAATACCACCAATAGAATCACCACTTGCTTTCGCATCATCGATCGCTTGCATCATCTTTTTCCCAGCTTCTTCATCTAAACAACGAACAGGAGATGCTTCGGTAATTTCTTGCAATTGTTCAATCGTTTCGTAAGTCGTTTGTTCAGCTCGTACACCACCAATTTCGATTACATGTCCTGCAACTTTAATACCAAGCTCTGCTAACACTTTCTTTGCCACAGCGCCTGCCGCTACTCGAACTGTAGTTTCACGCGCTGAAGAACGCTCAAGTACGTTTCTCATATCTCGATGACCATATTTAATGGCACCATTTAAATCAGCATGCCCTGGTCTTGGTCTTGTAATTTGTCGTTTCATTTCTTTTTTTTCTTGCTCAGTTAAAGGGGCTGCTCCCATAATTTTCGTCCAATGGGTAAAATCCTTGTTTTCTACAACAAGTGCAATGGGTGCACCAATTGTGTGACCATGTCTTACACCACTTACAATTTGAACTTGATCCTTTTCAATTTGCATGCGTCTCCCTCGGCCGTACCCTTTTTGTCGTCTCGCTAACTCGGCATTTATATCATCCGCGACTAGAGGTAAACCTGCCGGAATCCCTTCCAAAATCGTTGTCAGTTGCGGACCATGCGACTCACCAGCTGTTATATATCTCATCGGTTATTCCTCTTTTCTTATATGTATTTCGTGTTCTAGCAATGTTCTATGCACCATGCTAAAAAAACTGAAATCGCATGATAGAACACGCTATTTGTTTAACTATAATTTTCTTTTCCGTTAATTGTCAAAAGGAAAGCTCTTTATGAATCGAACTTTTACTTTATGTATCAATATATCACACTAAACTTAGCTTCGTAACTATTAGAAATGAAAAAAGTGCAAGAGGAAAATCATCATCCTCTTGCACTTTTCACCATTATCATAGTTATTAAAGCGTTTACAAATTATTTTAAAATAATTAGTAAATCCATTGATTCATTAATTTTGAATAATCTACTAACTCTTCTTCTTTGAAGAAAATACCAATCTCACGTTCAGCACTTTCTAAAGAATCAGAACCGTGGATTACATTTTTCTCAACTGTTAAACCGAAATCGCCACGAATTGTACCTGGTGCTGCTTCATGTGGTTTTGTTTTTCCCATCATGTTACGAGCAGTATTTACTACACCTTCTCCTTGCCATACCATTGCAAATACAGGTCCAGATGTAATAAAATCTACCAATTCACCAAAGAAAGGCTTTTCTACATGCTCAGCATAATGTTGCTTTGCAATTTCCGGAGTAACTTGCATTAATTTCGCACCAACCAATTGAAAGCCCTTTTTCTCAAAACGAGCTACAATTTCCCCAATGAAGGCACGTTGTACGCCGTCTGGTTTTACCATTAGAAATGTTTTTTCCATAAAAAAATCTCTCCACTTCTGAATTATGTATGTAATTGTATATCCCCACACACATATTAACACCCTTATCACAATTGTGCAATAGTTTTGAAATAGAGAGATTTTTTTGTTTTTTAGAAAAATATTAAAATTTTCTTTTTCCAATATACTTTGCTACATTTTGCAAAGCATATTTCGCCTGTCCTCTCGGCAATGGTTTAATCACTTCTAAAGCTTTATGTAAATAACGTTCACTAAATGCAAATGCTCGATCAATTGCCGGGCTCATTTTAATAGCATAGATGATTTCCTTCATTTCGCTTGCTGTTGTATTTTCATGAACAGATACAATTTTCTCTCGAAGCTTCGGATCTTCCATCGCATACAAAGCTGGAAGTGTAACATTCCCCTGCAATAAATCTCCACCAGCAGGTTTGCCAAGTTTCTCTTCTGTCGAAACAAAATCTAAAATATCATCGATAATTTGATACGACATGCCGACAAAATACCCATACCAAAACAAGCGATTTACCGTATCGCGACTTGCCCCAGAAGCAATTGCACCTAACTGACAACTTGCAGCAATGAGTAGCGCCGTTTTTCTCTTTATTCTACGCAAATATGTTCGTAAGTTTTGATCATAGTTATACTTGTCTTTAATTTGTTCAATCTCACCTTTACATACTTCTAAAATTGTATAAGACAAGGCTTGATGAGCTTCTGGAACCTCTAGGTTCGTAATGCATTCAAGAGATTTCGCAAATAAATAATCTCCCGTATACATCGCAATACGATCTCCCCATTTTGCATTCACTGTTGCGCTACCACGTCGCAATAGAGCAGCGTCAATCACATCATCATGAACAAGGGATGCCATATGAATAAGTTCTAATGCAACCGCTACATGCTTAATCGCATCTAATTTATATTCCCCAAATTTCCCTGCAAGAAGTACAAATACAGGACGAATTCGTTTCCCACCAGCTTCAATCAGTTGCAGTGCTGCTTCTTCCACTAACGGTTGCTCAGAAGCAACCGTCTTTTTCAATTCTTTTTCTATCACATTAATATCTGATCGTAAAAAAGAGTACATAAGTTGTAACTTCATATTGTTCACCTTAACCTAAAACATCTTTTTTCTATTCTGATTCTGGCTTAACCCCTAAATGCATAGCTGCTACTCCAAAGGTAAATGGTTTTACTTGTATCCGCTCAAGTCCAGCATCTTCAAACATTCTAGCTAATTCCTTCATTCCTGGGAATGTACTTGCCGACTCTTGAAGCCAGGAGTATTCCTTATAACTTTTTGCAAACATTTTTCCAAATAACGGCATTATATATTTAAAATATAAGATGTACATTTGACGAAAACCGATCATCGTTGGTTGTGACGTCTCCAAGCAAATGACTTTCCCGCCAGGTTTTACTACTCGTGTCATTTCTTTCAATACATGCATATAATCTGGAACATTCCGCAAACCAAACCCAATGGTTACGTAATCAAATGTATGATCCTCAAACGGAAGTTCCATCGCATTCCCATGCATAAGTTCTACTTGCTCTAATCCTAGAGCCTTCACCTTTTCTTTCCCAACAGCTAGCATATTTTCGCTGAAGTCTAAACCTTTCACCTCACCGTTTGGCCCTACTGCATTTGCAAGTGCAATCGTCCAATCTGCGGTTCCACAGCATACATCTAATGCTTTGCTACCAGGTTGAACATCCATAATGCGCATCGTTTCTTTACGCCACGTTTTATGTCTTTGAAAACTAATTACTGAATTCATTACATCATATTTATCAGAGATCTTCTCAAAGACGTCATGTACTCTTTCTTCTTTTGATTGCTGCATGCTCTTACCCTTCCTCCAATATAAAATTGCTTAAGTGTTCAAATTGTCTTTTAAAGTAGAAACGATATCTCCAAATTCTTTATGATTTTGCAAAAATATTTGTTTCTGCTTGTTCAATTTTTCTAACCAATCCTCAAAGACGGTTTTCACATTTTTTTCATCATCATTTAATAAAATGGCTTGAACCGCTTCAAAAACAGGTGCACTTTGTTTTTCAGCATGCAATCGGTACTCTTTTTGAAGACGATTTTTCCCTAATACATGTGCTATAAATGGTTTCCAATGTGATATTTGAAAATGATTACATGTTTTTTGTAAAAGCGCCGATTCGATTGTCATAACACTTTCAATGATTTCATCTACTGTGTGATATGCCTTTTGATACAGCATGATTTTATGCTCATTAATTTCTTTAATCCCTTCTGCAAGCGCACGAATTAAAACAATATCACAATTCATTGATAATAAATAGTAGTACAAACCACTATAATAATCTCCTGCAAGAACTGTGAGTTGACGACACTTATGTGATTCACTTGCTTCTTGATCTGCCTTATTCGATACTTTTTCATGTGTATCAAGCGCAATTTGTACAAGCATAATTGTTACTACATAATGTTCAATTTGTTCTTTATGTAAATTTGCATTCTTTAAAGCGGTGTATAAAAGTACTACCTTTTCTTCATCAACAAATGGTTCCTCAATATAATTTATAAAATAAGGATGGCGCAGTTTTTCTAACAACTGCTCCTTTATATCCGCATATCCTCTGTAGATGTCACACACAAAAAATCACCCTTGTTTTCTAATTCATAAAACCTATTATAACACATACATTTGATTTTCTATAATGAAAACTTGGTTGTCTCAAATAAAGTGAAGCTTTCATCCATGTACATCGTTCTTCATTCCGTACTGATCTCAACTACTCATAAATAAAAAAGAAAAGCAGTTTCCCGCTTTTCTTTACTTAGACTTAATAAAAGACAAAATTTCACTGCGTGCTGCTGCATCGTTTTCTAATACACCACGTACAGCTGTAGTTACTGTTTTAGCACCTGGCTTTTTCACACCGCGCATTGTCATACACATATGTTCTGCTTCCACCACGACCATAACACCATGCGGTTCTAACACTTCCATGATAGAGTCTGCTACTGTTGATGTAATACGCTCTTGCAGCTGTGGACGGCGCGCAATCGTGTCTACAGTACGAGCTAACTTACTTAAGCCCGTTACTTTTCCGCCACGTGGGATATATGCAACATGAGCAACTCCATAAAACGGAACAAGATGATGCTCACACATGGAGTAAAATGGAATATCTTTTACTAATACAAGTTCTTCATGATCTTCCCCAAACACTTTATGTAAATGTTCTTTTGGGTCCTCATGCATTCCTGAAAATACTTCTGCATACATCTTTGCAACTCGTTTTGGTGTATCAAGTACTCCCTCACGAGTTGGATCATCACCAATCGCCTCTAAAATAAGGCGCACTGCATGTTCAATTTGCTCTAAGTTAACTTTTGCCATCCGCTAGCCCTCCCAAGAAACCTAAAAATGATACGAACACATTCTAGCATATTTATGTTTTTAAAAGCAAAAAGAAGAGCCTCCTAAAAGGAAACTCTTCTTCCCTGTAATATGTAAGGATTATTTAACCGCATCTTTTAACGCTTTACCAGGTTTAAATGCAGGTACTTTACTTGCCGCGATTTCAATTTCCTCACCAGTTTGTGGGTTACGACCTTTACGAGCCGCACGCTCACGAACTTCGAAATTACCAAATCCGATCAATTGTACTTTATCACCTTGTTTTAAAGCTTCTAAGATAGAATCAAAAACAGCGTCAACTGCTTTTGTTGCGTCCTTTTTAGAAAGGGAACTTGCTTCTGCAACAGCATTGATTAAATCTGTCTTGTTCATGCCATTCACCTCCTCCCAAAGATAAGACTGTATAATGATCATAAAATGAGTCTTACTTTCATTTGTAGGCAATTTTTACAAATTCTATACTACAAAGACGTAGATAAATCATTATCAACGCCTATATTATACGATTCTTCTTTATAATTCAATATTTTTAAGGAATTTGTTGCTCTGAAAATGTGAAAATCTGTTGAAACTTGACAATATGCAATAAAGTATTAGATAATGACTATTTGTTTTTCAAGTATATACTCTACAAAAGTGTAAAATCCCTCTGCACGCAGAGGGATTTTCATTATAATATAATCGCAATTAATCCGCCAGAGCCTTCGTTAATAATTCTCTCTAATGTTTCTTTCAATTTATAGCGGGCATTTTCTGGCATTAACGATAATTTTGCTTGAATTCCTTCACGAACAATCGAACTAAGTGAACGTCCAAAAATATCAGAATTCCATATTGATAGCGGATCATCCTCAAAATCTTGCATTAAGTAACGCACAAGTTCCTCACTTTGTTTTTCTGTACCGATAATGGGCTCAAATGTAGATTCAACATCCACTTTAATCATATGGATAGATGGTGCAACAGCCTTTAACTTAACACCGAATCGTGAACCGTGGCGAATGATTTCCGGTTCATCTAAGCTCATATCTGTTAAAGCTGGAGCCGCCACCCCATAACCCGTTTGCTTTACCATTCGTAAAGCATCTGATACCTGGTCATATTCTGTTTTTGCATGAGAGAAGTCTAGCATGAGCTTTAATAAATGATCTTTTCCTCTAATTTCTACTCCTACAACTTCCTTTAGAATTTGATCATATAATTCATCTGGTGCATATAAATCAATTTCCGCTACCCCTTGCCCCATATCAATTCCCGCTAAACTTGCTCGATCAATAAATTCGTATTGACTAAACTGCCAAACGACACGATCTACATCACGAAGTCGTTTTATATCTTTTACCGTTTCTTGAACAGCCTCTTGATAACTTTGTCGTAACCAATGCCCCTCATGTAATACCATCACCCAGCTCGGAAGATTAACATTCACCTCTAAGACAGGAAATTCAAATAGCGCTTCACGAAGTACATTATATACATCTGTTTCTCTTAAACTCTCCACACTCATTGCAATAACGGGAATATCATATTCTTCAGATAAACTTTGTCGTAACTGTTCTGTATCTGGATGATATGGCTGTACTGTATTAATAATCATGATAAATGGTTTTCCAACTTCCTTTAACTCATTTACAACTCGTTCTTCTGCTTCTATATAGTCGCGCCTTGGAATTTCACCAATCGTTCCATCAGTTGTAATGACAACCCCAATAGTAGAATGTTCCTGAATTACTTTACGCGTTCCAATTTCTGCAGCTTCATGAAATGGAATCGGTTCTTCATACCAAGGTGTATGAATCATACGCGGACCATTCTCATCCTCATAGCCTTTCGCTCCAGGAACTGTATAACCCACACAATCTACTAATCGAACATTTACCTCAAGACCGTCATCAACTTGTATGGAAACCGCTTGGTTTGGAACAAATTTTGGTTCAGTTGTCATAATGGTACGTCCAGCAGCACTTTGGGGTAATTCATCTTGTGCACGTTGACGATCAGATTCATTTTCAATGTTTGGAATAACAACTAATTCCATAAATTTCTTAATAAATGTTGATTTTCCAGTTCGAACAGCTCCTACCACCCCAAAGTAAATATCACCGCCTGTGCGCTCAGCAATGTCTTTAAAAATATCTACCTTTTCCAAGTGATTCCCTCCCTCAAGATTTTTGGGAATAATTCATTTTCCATGAACGAATCATACATATGCTTTTCTCTATGAATATCTTAGATATTATAGAGATTCGGACAATATATCATATGATTTTGTCCTAATTTCATATGACTATTTAAAAAGAACTTTTTGTTTATATCATAAGTTGGATTGCATGAAAAAACCTTTCTTTTAGAACTTATTCGCTAAAAGAAAGGTTCATGACTTATCATTTAAAAAAAATTGGTTCTCCATCTTTTACTGTATAAGGTAAAGAGTAAGCAGGTACAAACGGCGAATCTTTAAATAGCATATTTCGAATATCGTCTCCCTCCTTAGCAGTCTCTTTGTTTCTTTGCAGCATTTCATATAAATCCATTCGATAATCGACAAATATTTCTCCCTTTTCATTGATGACAAGCGGCAACCCTTTTCCAGAGTAAGGACTCGTTACCTGTGGTACATCTTTATACCCCATCTTCTTAAAGTCAAGTTCATACACTCCATCAGCAATCACTTTTTTATAAGGAGGATACTGATGTTCATCCCGATACATCCGCAATTTTAGCGTAATATCGCGAATCTGTTCTGCCATTCTTACATCAATTAATTTTACCATTGGATTTGTTTCAACATCTACCAACACATATTGATATACACCACCGCTTTCATAAGCATTCCCCGGTGCCTCCGGTATATAACGTGGTGCTATTTTTTGAAAATCAATAGGATATTTTTGATATAATGGTGTATTCATGTCACGCGTCTTAATAGGAAGTAGCCCATTATTTTGTTCCTTATATGTATCAACTGCCTTTTGAACCATTTGTAATTGATCTTCATAAGGAACTGCGTTTTGCTTCATATTTTCTCGCGGGTACATACATCCAACTAACATGCTTGTACAGCAAAATATTAAAATAATATAAATTTTTTTCATCGAACATTCACCCTTTATGCCCTTGCTAACCTTCTTTTCTTCATCATTATCATTTCGAAAGTCGCTACATGATTACGTAAAATTGGTGAACACCTATTAAAAAAATCATGTTCACTTTATTGCTCCACCGGTCCGCTAAACACAACAAGAAAAATAACAATGCCAGATACAATCATAAGTGTATACGCAATACTAGCTGTAATCCCTTTCAAGAATTTATTCTTGATTTTATGCCGACTCAGCAAAATAAAGATAACTGCAATGAACATAAACCCCATTGCCCCCAAAGAAAACCACATTTTCATAAGCCCCTCAGACATATACACACCTCTTTATTCATTAATGGTTTTTATATTATTTTAACAAATTAAAAAATTTAAACAAATATATTTTTATCAACAATCACTCTTCCTAACCTTTTATTTTCATTTCTATATCATACTCTGCACAAGAACAACAAAATAAAACCGAAGTGAACAGATTCACTCCGGTTGACCAAATACGCCCCAAACAGCCCTCTATTCCCATTTTTTCAAAGTTATTATATGCAATCTGTAAACACTGTGTTTCCTATTCTTTATTTTTTAAACATTTTACTTAGCGAGTTAAAGTCTGTTGGCATATTATTATTAATAATCGCTTTTACAATTTGATCTTCCTGCTCTTTTGGTACTTCGCGCCCTGCTATGGCTCCCACTTGATGAATTAATTGGCGCAGCACTTTCTCATCTCGTAAATTGGCATTTTGCACAGACGATGCCAATTTAAAAATATCTTCTTTGTTCACTTTCGCTTCCTTCTCAATGTTATTGAAAATGTTATGATCCATTTTCCTTCACCCTCTCCTCAAGTTACTCTTTATCCTATGCAAAAAAGAAAAAATGGTGAAAAGACCTATAAAAAAAGCGACAAAAGTGCATTTGCACTTTTGTCGCTCTTTCTTAAAAGAGAGTGACACTTGAATCAGCGTCCCCGCCTTCACCAATCAAACTGTTCCTCGTTCTTGAAGCGAGATCCTTACTGCCTATTAATGCGAGATAAATCAGGTATCGCTTCAACTTCATGTTTACGAACACGGCCCATCAATGAACCGACTGCATCTTTCACATTTTTCCCATTAAATAATACATCATATAAAGCTGCTGTAATTGGTATTTCAACTTCCATTTTTTCTGCTAATTCATGAGCGGCTTTTGTTGTTCTAACACCTTCAACGACCATTCCCATACTATCGAGTACTTCTTCTAAAGAATGTCCTTTACCAAGCATATTTCCAGCTCGCCAGTTGCGGCTATGCACACTTGTACAAGTCACAATTAAGTCACCCATTCCTGTTAAGCCTGCAAATGTTAATGGATTCCCGCCCATCTTTCTTCCTAAACGGGCAATTTCCGTTAATCCGCGTGTCATTAAAGCAGCCTTCGCATTATCACCTAACCCAAGTCCATCTGTAATCCCAGCAGCTAGCGCAATAATATTCTTTAACGCTCCACCAAGTTCTACTCCGATAATATCCGGGTTCGTATATACTCGAAAATAATGGTTCATAAATAAATCTTGTACTTCTTCAGCCGCTTCCATACGCTTCGCAGCCGAAGTAACTGTTGTCGCTTGGCGAAGAGCAACTTCTTCCGCATGGCTCGGTCCTGATAACACAACAACATCTCGAATAAGCTGTTCTGGAATTTCTTCTTCAATCATCTCTGAAATTCGTTTTGATGTTCCAGGTTCAATTCCTTTACTTGCATGAATCCAAGTCATTGGTCCTGAAATTATTTTTTTCATATCTTGCAATACTTCTCTGTACGCTTTCGTTGGTACAACTAAAAGTACCGTACTTACATCCACTAACGCTTCTTCTAAAGAAGAGTAGGCTACGATTGTGCTTGGCAATGTAATCCCCGGAAGATATCGTTTATTCTCGTGCTTCGTATTTATTTCATCCATAAGCTCAGGACGATTTCCCCAAATTCGTACGTCATGACCATTGTCAGCTAATACCATCGCTAACGCTGTCCCCCAGCTACCTGCTCCTATTACTGTGATTTTTGTCATAAAATCACATCCTCTCCCATTAGTCTCTTGCTCTAGCAATAATTCGAATTGGCGTTCCTACAAATCCGAACGATTCGCGAAGACGATTCTTCAAGAAACGCTCATATGAAAAGTGCATTAATTCTGGATCATTTACAAACACAACAAATGTTGGTGGTTTCACCGCTACTTGTGTTGCATAGAAAATTTTCAAACGGCTACCGTTATGTGTTGGCGTTGGGTTCATCGCTACCGCATCCATAATTACATCATTTAATACATTCGTTTGTACACGGATGCTATGGCTCTCGCTCACCTGATTAATAACTGGCAGCAATGTTTGCGTACGCTTTTTCGTTTTTGCAGATAAAAATACAATCGGTGCGTAATCCAAAAATTGGAAATGAGCACGAATATTCTCTTCAAACGCCTTCATTGTCTTCTCATCTTTTTTCACTGCATCCCACTTATTCACAACGATCACAACAGCTCGTCCTGAATCGTGCGCATATCCAGCAATCTTTTTATCTTGTTCAATAATTCCTTCTTCACCGTCTAATACGACTAAGACAACATCAGAGCGTTCAATTGCTCTTAATGCACGAAGTACACTATACTTTTCGGTACTCTCATACACTTTCCCTTTTTTACGCATTCCAGCTGTATCAATAATAACATAATCTTGATCATCTTTCGTATATGGTGTATCGACAGCATCACGCGTTGTCCCTGCCACATTACTTACAATAACACGTTCTTGACCAAGAAGCGCATTGACAAGTGATGATTTCCCTACATTTGGACGACCAATGAGACAGAAACGGATTGTCTCATCATCATATTCTTCTTCCTCCACTTTAGGAAAATGCTGTGCTACTTCATCAAGTAAATCCCCTAGCCCTAATCCATGTGTACCTGAAATTGGGAACGGCTCGCCAAATCCTAATGCATAAAAGTCATAAATTTCATTGCGCATCTCTGGATTATCTACTTTGTTTACCGCAAGTACAACAGGTTTCTTAGAACGATATAAAATTTTTGCTACTTCCTCATCAGCTGCCGTTACACCGTCGCGACCATTTGTCATAAAAATGATAACATCCGCTTCATCAATCGCTACTTCTGCTTGTTGACGAATTTGTGTCAAAAATGGTTCGTCTCCAATATCAATTCCACCTGTATCAATAATGTTAAATTCATGATTTAACCATTCTCCTGCACTATAAATACGATCTCGTGTTACTCCCGGAATATCCTCAACAATAGAAACTCTTTCTCCAACAATTCTATTAAAAATAGTGGATTTCCCTACGTTCGGGCGTCCCACTATTGCCACTACTGGTTTTGGCATATGCTCTCATCCTTTCAACTTGCTTCTGTTTATTATGTAAAAAACCCTTCTTTGTGCAAGAAGGGATTTGCATTCCAGAATATTTCTCATTATATCAAAACATCTCATATTATATCATACGTTACTAATGTTTCACAATAATATATACATTCTCTTGTAAGCGATGAGCAATTCCATCTAAAATGGCCTCTAAATTGTTTGCGACAAACTCCATTTCCTCTTTCGATTCACAAACAAATAGCGGTGCTCCTCCAGCAAATTTTTCTGGCGCTGTCGTAATAACAGCAAGAATATAACTTTCCAAAATCATCTCACATCTCCCCTTCTTTTTGGAGCTTCAGATGACATATGAACCGCGCTTTCTAATGTTGGGACATTCCCTATGACGGCGATGGCTTTTTCCACATCTTGATCTTGCGGAAGCACAAATATACCTACTCTTCCATCTTCTAAATCACGTTTTGCCAATGGTACTAAAGCAGGCGTTCCGGAATCTCTAAATATACCTAGCGCTACCGAAACGTCATGTAATATCGCTTGCCTTTGTCCAAGATTAGAAATTGTAACTCTTGCATCAATCGATTTTGGCTTTAAAATAAACCCCATTCCATACTTCATAATCTCTTCTTGCCTCGCTGGCAACCCAATATTCATCATATAAATGTTATCGATATAAAGTCCCGCCCCCTCAAATCGAAGTGGCACATGCTCAATCTCGACAAGATCGCGCAACCTTTTGCCTGACATTAATATTTTAGCAATAAAGAAACACACGATACCAGCGATGATGCCAGCTATCCATGAACGGAATCCGATATAGGTGAGGGTTGTTACAAACGATGTTAACATCGCCAAGTAATTGCGGCTTTCAAATACTAACGCGATTCCTTCAATATACGTATGCCCGCGCGGTACAAGCTCATATCCATCTAATTGTTGCAATGTATTTCGTTCCATATTTCGCACGTCTCGAAATTGTGATGCTGCTAGTGTTAAAAATGTAATTGCTGAAAAATCTTTCTTCAAAATAGATGGAATCGCAATCGCCCCAAGAGCAGCTGCAATTAACCCCATCGCAATGTGAATAATTTTCCCATGCAGACGAGTAGGATATTGCCTCGTATCCGTACGAAGCATAAAGATTCTTGTTATTGTTCCCGCAATAACGCCACACAAAATGGCTGGTGTATATTCAGTCATGTATTATCCTTGCCTTTCTTTTACATGTTTTTTTCTAAATTGCCCGGTAAAGGCAGAGACTTTCGTAACCCAAAATAAAATAGCTACAAATAACGTAGAAACAGCGATACTATCAAAAAACAGCAAACTGCCAAGTTCATACGGAAAATGCAACTTATGAAAGATAAACGCTACTAAGATTTCTCCCTGTATCATCCCTATATATAAAGCACAAAGACGTAATAAGCGATCTCGATGCAATAACACAGATGCATATACAAGAGCTGCGCTTAACATTAAGGTTCGGTTGATTATAATCCAAATTGGGTCATACACTTCTAATAAATGAAAACTTGTATATAGCATCGCAACAATAAGAGCTGAAAACAGCGTGTATAACTTTTGCCATACCGAATATATTCCAACGATTCCGAAAGCAATGATGCTAATAAAAAGAGCGTTCACCGAGATTGAGAAAGACGCGATAGAAAATGTAAATTGCGAGCAAACAATAAAAAGTAAAATGAAAGCACTCATTCTCCACCTAATGGATTCTTTTTTCATAAAAAACGTAGTAATACTCCAGCCCATCCATGCCAAAAAATAAAAATAACCTCCATCCATATTTTTCCCTCCTATCATTTCCATTATGGGAACTTTTTATAAAAATTAATCTCTTTCTTCTTTCAGTATAGTTTTTCGTATATCAGCAACACTTTGTAATAAGGAGGTGTAGGAAACAATGGGAAAAGATCGTCAAGAAAAGAAACTAAAACAATCGCGCCGCGTTGAATCTGATCGTGATCAGTCGCTTCAATATCCAGGTGCCACAGGGCTTGATACACCAGAGCAAGCTCGCAAGCAAAATCAGCATTAAAAAAAGAACTGAAAAAGCAGCTCATACTAGCTGTTTTTTCAGTTCTTCTTCGTGATAACTCCAAGTTCTAATGCTTTCTTTACTACTTCTACACGATTAGAAACTTGAAACTTCGTATATATATTAATACTATGTGTTTTTACTGTGGAAATAGAAATACAAAGTTCTTTTCCAATTTTCTTATTTGTAAACCCCTAGCTACACTCGCCAACACTTCTACTTCTCTCTAGCTGAAAATCTTATTATCTTTTATCTCGCTATTTTAGGACCGTACTAGCCCTCACCACTTCATTGCATAAAACGAATATATAAAAAAACCAACCATTCGGTTGATTTTTTGGTTAATTTCTTATTTTTCTTCATATCGTAACAGAAGATTAAAAAGATTCTCTGTTACCTCTGACTATAATACATCGTATCAATGCCACGCTGCGTTAACCAATGATATGTATCACCTTTCACAACAAGAGGGACTTGCTGGAGTTCTAAAATGTTCTTCGCCCCAAG
This sequence comes from Bacillus cereus group sp. BfR-BA-01430, assembly GCF_022663115.1. Classification (NCBI taxonomy): domain Bacteria; kingdom Bacillati; phylum Bacillota; class Bacilli; order Caryophanales; family Bacillaceae; genus Bacillus; species Bacillus cereus group sp. BfR-BA-01430. Next base: position 658,733 of record NZ_JAKUEW010000001.1, on the reverse strand, counting down.
AGCTGTCATGATAAATCGTAAATCGGTATGTAACAATTCTACTTCTTCAATTAATGTATCCATGCCTTCATTCATCAATATCCGCAAAAAATAGCCAGCAAAAGCCGTTGCCTGTGCTCCTAAAGCAATCGCTTTTGCTACATCAAGTGCCGTTTGGATTCCACCTGATGCAATGAGCGAGAGGGTATTATTTGTAGAGGACGCTTCTATTATGGAAGGAGCTGTCTGAATGCCCCAATTATTAAAGTAAGAGAGCATACGGTTTCTTCTTTCATTTTCTACAGCAGCAAAGTTTGTACCGCCTTGACCACCAATATCTATAGCTGTTACACCTATGTTAGCTAACTGCTGAACCGTTTCTTTACTCATCCCAAACCCCACTTCCTTCACAATAACAGGAACTTCAGAAGTAAGGACAATGTTTTCAATTCGTTTTAATACATCTGTAAAATCTCGATCTCCTTCTGGCATCGTTAATTCTTGAATCACATTTAAATGAATCTGCAAAGCATTCGCTTCAATCATATCAACAGCACATTTTGCCTGTTCAACTGTCGCTTCGCTTCCTAAGTTTGCAAACACAATACCATTTGGGTTTACTCTTCTTACAATTCGATACGAGTCTACTTCTCGTTTCTCTTTTAACGCTGCCATTTGGGAACCGACGGCCATCGCAAGATGATGATACTTTGCTACATATGCCAGCTGTTCATTGATGTGTAATGTACGCTCTCCTCCACCACCAGTCATCGCATTGATAAAAATCGGCGAACTTAGTGAAAGTTCGCCGATTTTAGTTTCACATGTAACACTTTCAAAACTTGAATTTGGTAAGCTTTTATGGACAAATTCAATATCACAAAAGCCATGTGTACGAGACTGTCCAGTGGAAAGAGCATATTCAATATGTTCTAATTTACGTTTCTCTCTTGCCACTTATATCCCTCTTTATTTCTTTAATTTTTTCAATTGTTCTCCAATAATATCACTAAATTGGAAAGTTGCAGACTCAGAAGTTGGCTCATATTGACTATAATCTTCTGTTACATTATTTTCTTCAAGAGCTTCTTTTATACTTAAAGAAATACGCTTTTCTGCTGCATTTACTTCAAGCACTTTTACTTTCACTTCTTGTCCAACTTCTAATACTTCATTTGGATTTTTCACGTGACGATTTGCAATTTGTGACACATGCACAAGTCCTTCGACACCTGGTAAAATCTCAACAAAAGCACCAAATGTAACAATGCGGTTTACTGTACCTTCACGAACATCGCCTACTTTTATTTCATCAGCGACATTTTCCCAAGGTCCTGGTGCTGCTGCTTTAATTGATAGCGAAATGCGTTGTGTATCCGCATCAACAGCTAATACTTTCACTTTCACCTTTTGTCCTTGTTCTAACACATCAGACGGTTGTCCCACGCGTTCATGAGAAATTTGCGAAATATGAACTAATCCATCTACCCCACCAACATTTACAAAGGCACCAAAATCTGTTAAACGTTGCACTGTGCCTTCCACAATTTCGCCTTCTTTTAAAGAGGAAATCGCTTCTTTTTTCTTAGAATCTAACTCTTGTTCTACAACTGCTTTATGAGAAAGAATCACACGATTTTTTTCGCGATCTAGTTCTACAATTTTTACAGCTAATGTTTTCGCTTTATATTCAGTAAAATCTTCTACATAATGTACTTCGACAAGTGAAGCTGGAATAAATCCACGAACACCTAAATCTACCACTAAACCACCATTCACAATATCCTTTACAGTAACATCAAACACTTCACCAGAAGTGAATTTCTCTTGTAATTCTACCCATGCTTTTTCTGCATCAACAGCACGTTTTGATAATACAAGATCATCCTCTTCTAATTTAATTACTTTTAATTCAAGAGTTTGGTCTACCTCTACAACATCGCTTGCTTTTTCAATATGAACGTTAGCTAATTCACTAATTGGAATTACACCATCTGTTTTGTATCCAACATTTACAAGCACTTGTTTTTCTTCTACTTTTATTACAGAACCTGTAACAATATCACCTACTTGTAATACTTTTGAATCCACAACTTCTTCATTCATTTTCTCTACCATGGAAATACCTCCCTACAGAATTGACAAAGCTTTTATGTATATACGAAATGAAAACAAATGCTTTCATTTGCATGTTAATAAGAAAGTGTAACATATATTCCATTACAATACATTTTGTAGAAAGCGATTTTACCTCTCTATAAATAGTATACAGCAAAATCGTTTTGAATAAAGTATGTTTTGAAATATAATAGCGAATATATTCTGACAGTTCAATCCCTCTTTAACTAACTTCTTATAAATTTACATATTTGTCAAGAAAAGTGTACTCTGCCGTATCATTTCTTCTATAAAAAAAGAAAGAGGACGATTCCCCTTTCTTTATTTTTGCAATGCTTCAGAGACGATGTCCATAATGTTTCGAACAACTTCTTCAATGGATAAAGAAGTTGTATCTAATTCAAACGCATCTTCAGCTTTTTTCAGCGGAGATACTTCACGTTCTGAGTCTAGTTTATCACGCTGAGCAATTTCTTTTTTCAATTGTTCTAAATTAGAGGCAAAACCTTTCTTCACATTCTCTAAATGTCTTCGTTCCGCTCTTTCTTCAACAGAAGCGAGCATAAAGATTTTCACCTCAGCATCAGGAAGTACATGCGTCCCAATGTCACGTCCATCCATTACAACGCCACCTTGTGCAGCTAACTCCTGTTGACGGCGTACCATCTCTTCTCTAACAAGACGATGCTTTGCTACAATTGATACACGATTTGTTACATCTGGTGTACGAATCACTTCAGAGACATCTTGTCCATTTAAAAAGACTTGTTGTGTATCTTTTCCTTGTTGAAATTCAATACGTATGCTTTGCAAAACTTCCATTAATTTTTCTTCATTTTCAATATCAATATTTTTCTCAAGAGCAGCATATGTAAGTGTACGATACATTGCACCTGTATCAATATAAACATAAGAAAGTTGTTTTGCTACAACTTTTGCAACTGTACTTTTCCCAGCTGCTGCTGGACCATCTATCGCAATTGAAATTCGTTTATCCATTTGTAACACCTCATTTTTCACTTATAAAACAAAATGAAAAGCAGGTATGTCCCCCCCTGCTTCCCTCTGCCAGTTTCGATCCTTTTCATCCTTAATTATTGTAGCATAATCCTCATAAGAAGAAAATGAAAACTACTTATTCACTTCTAAAATGTCTGTCTTCGTTTTAAGCATGACTCCTTCATAATAAACGATTTTCGATAAATATGTAATGGAAGATCCCTGCATAAGTAGCAACTGTATCAGACATATACAAATGAACTGGACAATCAATATATGTATGATAAACTTCTCCACTTTTTTCAACAAATTCGCTCCTCTTTATCATTTTATTTTTCCGTACTTCCTTATCTCTCTATCTTTACTACATAGAAAATTACGAACCAATCTCATTTTATTCTCATTTTCCCTCTAAACTTTTATACATTTTCATTGTCGAAATTGCTAAAATCATGATATGTTCTAAATGTATTTTCAACCGAAAGGGGTATAGGCATTGAAGAAGATCCTAGTTTTACACACAGGTGGAACAATTGCAATGGAGGAAGATAAAGAAACTGGGGTTGTGCAACCAGGAAAACAAAACCCTCTTTTGAAATTTATACCTGATTTAGAAGATGATATTGATTTAATTGTTGAAGATGTATTCCATCTTCCCTCTCCTCATATGACACCGAGTGAGATGTTACAATTGCAAGTCATCATTGATGAAAGAGTCAAGCATGAAAATATTCATGGTGTAGTCATTACACATGGTACAGATACCTTAGAAGAAACGGCCTATTTTCTTGATTTAACAGTACAAGCAAATGCCCCAATCGTTGTAACAGGCGCAATGCGTTCTAGTAATGAATTAGGTGCTGATGGCTTATATAACTTCTTATCCGCAGTCAAAGTCGCAAGTAGTGACGAAGCGATTGGAAAAGGTGTTTTAGTTGTATTAAATGACGAAATTCACTGTGCTACAAATGTAACGAAAACGCATACGAGTAATGTTGCTACATTCCAAAGCCCTCAGTACGGACCAATCGGTATGGTAACAAAACGCGGCGTCGTATTCCATCATGCTTTAGTCCATCACGAGACCTATACAGTTAGACAAATTTCAAAAAATGTTGTTGTATTAAAAGCATATGCTGGAATGGATGATACATTATTAGCTGCAATCGAAACTTTACCAGTAGATGGAATCGTAATTGAAGCGCTCGGACAAGGTAACTTACCTCCAAGAACATTGCCTAGCTTACAACGTTTAATTCATAAAGGAATCCCGATTATTCTCGTTTCCCGTTGCTTCAACGGCATCGTTCAAGATGTGTATTCTTATGAAGGTGGCGGAAAACAATTAAAAGATATGGGTGTTGTATTCACATACGGTTTAAATGCACAAAAAGCTCGTATTAAATTGCTTGTTGCTTTAGAATGTGCTCATTCGCACGAAAAAATCCAAAAAATGTTTATGCATGACTAAAAAATAAGCTGTCGAAATTCGACAGCTTATTTTGACTCTCTTGATACAATTGCTTGTGCAATCGCTCCACCATGAAATCGTCCATTTTCAATAAAGATTTCATTTGCATTATTACCAGCTGCAATCACACCCGCAATAAAGATGTTATCCACATTTGTTTCCATCGTTTCTTCATTGTAAAGTGGGCGTCCCGTTTCACTATCAATCTCCACTCCCATTTTCGTCAAGAAGCTATGATCTGGATGGTATCCTGTCATTGCGAATACAAAATCATTTTGAATTGTAAAGGATTTCCCATCAATTGTATACGTCAACGTATGCTCAGTAATTCTCTCCACATGAGCATGAAAATGCATTTGAATCGTACCATTGCGTACGAGCGCTTCAAATTCTGGCAAAATCCACGGTTTAACGCTCGGTGAATATTCCCCACCACGATACAATACTGTTACACGCGCTCCAGCTTTTACAAGTTCTAGCGCAGCGTCTACGCTGGAATTCTTTCCACCTATTACAACTACATCTCGATCAAAATAAGGATGCGCCTCTTTAAAATAATGAGATACTTTGTCAAGTTCTTCACCTGGAACGTTCATATAATTTGGATTATCATAATAACCTGTGGCAACAATCACATACTTTGCTTTATATGTTTCTTTATTTCCATCTCGTTTTTTCGTATGAACAACAAAGAACTCTCCATCTTTTTGTACTTGTTCTACACGCTCAAATGCATGTACACGCACATCTTTTCGTTTTACTACTTCACGATAATAGGCAAGCGCCTGATTACGCACTGGTTTCCGATTTTCTGTAATAAAAGCTACATCACCAATTTCTAATTTTTCACTAGATGAAAAGAATGTTTGATGAGTTGGATAATGATAAATTGCATTTACGATATTCCCTTTTTCAATTACTAACGCGTTGATTCCAGCTTCTTGCAAAGAAATTGCCGCTGCCAACCCACATGGTCCGCCCCCGATAATAATCGCTGCTTCTTTTTGCATACTCGGTTCACTCCTAGTCTTCTACCTCAAACTCTATTTATAAAACAAGAAAAAACCTACTTTCAGCAGTAGGTACCTATCTTTATTGTATTCTTTTTTCATATATTTGTCATCTAAACGAGACATACATTCGATAGACATCTGCTAAAAATTGTTGAAATCGAATCCCTTGTTGTCCCAGTACATTTTCAGGATCAATTTTCCGAGTTGGATCCAGCATCTTATGAGATACAATATCTGTTTTCGGATTCAAGCCAAAATAGTGGCATAAATATGCATGGTACCAAGTAAAACGTGTATACGCATCCCAAAAATTCACATTTCCTCCATAGCAAAGTTCAACTCCGATCGCTGCTTTATTTGCATCATAACCATATCGTTCATTATCTGCAGGAACATTGTATCTTACATGATAAGCTACTTCATCAATTGGAATAATTTCTAATATCGTTTTATCATCTATAAATGTATGTGCCGAAGCTTTCGGCTGTATTTCATGAAAATAATCTCTATTACCTATCGCATTACTACCAGGATTCCCTGTATCATGACTCACAATAAATCTTACTTTTGAAAGCCGGATTCCTGGTCTCGAACTTCCATAGCCAATATAATTTCGCTCTATAGGGAACATAGCCATTTTAATCAACTCCGCTCTAAAAAATTACCACTCTTTTATATATGTATTCAAACGCTATGTCCATATGGCATCTTTCTTATTTAAAGAATAAATCAAAAATGTTAGAAGTAACTGCCATAAATAATATAATACTTACAGCGATTCCATAAAAGCCGTAAAACCAAATACGATCTTCTTTCGTATGTAAACCAAAAAATGTATGTACTGATTTTAATAACGATCCACGCTTACTATGTTTATTTCGTAAAACTTCCACTCGCTCCATAACGTCCGCTGGCATCATAAATCTTTGTTCTGCTGTCATTTTCATTTCTCTCATCTCTCCTTATTTTATATCCGCTTTGTTTATCTACAAAAAGTATAGCACAAGCGTTCGTATAGAACAAGCGTTCTTTTTATCTTTTTCTTTCAAAAGACCCTATCATCATCTAACATACAATGATGATAGATTGCTCCAAAAGTAAAGGATAGTAGCCCTTTCTCACTTCTGAATCAGCCATATTCACTTCATTATGCACCTAAAAAAGCGTGGTTTCCTCGAAAGGAAACCACGCTTTCCAAATACTCTATTCTATTATACCCAACCTCTAAAGCGACTAGCTTCTGCCATTTTACGCACACCAACCATATAAGCTGCTAAACGCATATTCACTTTACGAACTTGAGATGTTTCATAAATAGACTCAAATGATTTTACCATTACTTTTTCTAAACGCTGTTCAACTTCTTCTTCTGACCAATAATAACCTTGGTTATTTTGTACCCACTCAAAGTAAGATACTGTGACTCCACCAGCGCTTGCGAGTACGTCTGGAACAAGAAGAATGCCGCGGTCTGTTAAAATTTTTGTTGCCTCTAATGTAGTTGGGCCATTTGCTGCTTCTACTACAATTTTCGCTTTAATATCAGCTGCATTTTTTTCTGTTATTTGATTTTCAATTGCAGCTGGAACTAAAATATCACATTCCAGTTCTAACAATTCTTTATTTGTAATTGTATTGTTAAATAATTTTGTTACGGTACCAAAGCTATCACGACGATCTAATAAATAATCAATGTCCAATCCATTTGGATCGTGCAGCGCACCATAAGCATCTGAAATGGCAATTACTTTCGCACCAGCATCATGCATAAACTTAGCTAAGAAACTACCAGCGTTACCAAATCCTTGAACAACAACACGTGCTCCCTTAATATCAATACCGCGTTTTTTCGCAGCTTCACGAATACAAATCGTTACACCTTTTGCAGTCGCTGTTTCACGTCCGTGGGAACCACCTAACACAATCGGTTTACCAGTAATGAATCCTGGTGAATTAAATTCATCAATACGGCTATATTCATCCATCATCCATGCCATAATTTGTGAGTTTGTAAATACGTCTGGAGCAGGAATGTCTTTTGTTGGGCCAACAATTTGGCTAATTGCTCGTACATATCCACGACTTAATCTTTCTAATTCACGGAAAGACATCTCACGCGGATCACAAATGATTCCGCCTTTCCCTCCACCATATGGTAAATCAACGATACCACATTTTAAACTCATCCAGATTGAAAGTGCTTTCACTTCATTTTCTGTTACATTTGGATGGAAGCGGATTCCACCTTTCGTTGGACCAACAGCGTCATTGTGCTGCGCACGATACCCTGTAAATATTTTAACAGTCCCATCATCCATACGAACTGGAATTTTTACTGTCATCATACGAATCGGTTCTTTCAGTAATTCATATACTTCGTTTGGATAACCCAATTTTTCTAATGCTTCATTAATAACAATTTGTGTTGAATTCAACAATTCAAAATGTTGTTCCCTTTGTTGTGTTTGTGTTTGAGTTCCCTTTTCGGCTACCATAGTAAGTAAACCCCCTGTAATTTCACTTGTTTAGTAAACCTTCATTGCCTAGTATACACCGTTAAATTTTGAATGCAATAGAAAACGCTAACAAATATATGCAAACAATTTTTTATTGCAAGCGTTTTCACTATTATTATAGTCCTTTTATTGCTTTTAGAAAAGTAAAATACTTAAATATTTAAATGTTTTTTATATCTCCCTATTCAATAATCAAAATATAGTCATAACAAAAACCTCAAGCTATTGCTAATTAGCTGAGGTTTCCTTTTAAAATAAAATAATGATGTATTTGTTGAATCGCCTGAGAATCCATTAATGATTTACCATACTCCATAATCCGGTAAATCGTTACTGTTGCAGGATTACCATACTCCGCTAAAATCGCGATAAAATCCGCTTTTAAAAGCTGTGTTTCTTCCTCCATCCAGAGATAAAAGCGTCCATCCCATGTGTATAACTTTCCGCCGGTAACCCCTAGGTTATATAAGCGTTCTGATAAATTGATCACATCCTCTAATGTAGCAAATTCATATAATATATGTTCACTCTCATCTAGAGTTACTTGCATCTCAATAAACTCATCACGAAAATCATCTTCTATCTCCGTATCATGATTTTCTTTTGTTACAATTACAACCATCCCTTGCGCTTGTAAAGAAAATACTTCCACAGCAACTGGGCCATTTGCTTCAAAGCCAAGTTCTTTATTCGCTTCTTGCATCATATCACGGAATAGTTGCTGTACTTTCGGTGCGTTTCTCCATAAATCTTCCTTGGTCAATCCGCGTTCTGATAAATCATCAAACGTTAGGAAAATTTTTATTTTATTATAATTCAAGCGTTCCAACCTCATCTTACAACCTCCTTACGTAAAACCATCGATTCTAATTTTTATTATATGAAATGGGAAATGGATGGTTCTTTTCGAACAACTATTCTGACATTTTTAACCATTCATCCCACTCTTCTTTTGTATTTCCTATCAATACATACTCGCTCTCAAACGATTGGTCTGTTGAAATATGTGAGATGGCTGATCCAATAAGACCCACATTAAGCTTTTCATGCTGATTTTGCAAGCTATGAGCTACATGCATTGTATCTTGCACATTTTTCATTTGTAAACAAGATATCACTACATAATCCGGTTCCAGTTGTGCAATCGTTTCATTGATTTCATCTTCTCTCAAGCCTGTCCCAATATATATAGTTTGGTAACCTTTCAATCGTAAATAAATTGTTAAAATAAACAGCTGTAATGTCTGGACTTCTCCCGGTCCACAAAACGCAAAAACACTTTGTAAAGCTGAGGACTTCGGCACATGCGCGTTATGATAAATCATGCCGATACGCGAGCCTAAAAACGATTCTACATATTGCATTTGTACCATTGTAACTTGATTTGTTCCTTCTAATTTCTCCAACTGTTTTGTAATTTCGAGAAATATGTGTGTAATCACTTTTTCAGTTGGGTATATACTAAATGCCTCATTTACAAATGAAGAAGCTTTTACTTCATCAAATTTTAGCAAAGAATGTAGGATATCGTCTACTAAAAGCATTTCTTTATTATATGCCACTTCTATTTCATTGTGATTTTGCAACCGATTTCTCTCTAATATTTGCACAGCTTGTCCAATTGTAATCCCTTTATTTACCTTGTCTATTAACCATTTTAAGATTTGTATATGTTCCTCTGTATATAATCGATGCCCCGCATCATTTCGTTTTGGGGCAACAATATGGTAGCGTCTTTCCCACGCTCTAAGTGTACTCGGTTGAATCCCAAGCATCTTTGAAACTGCTTTTATATTATATTTTCCTTTTAAAGTCGGCATCATTTCCCCACCTTAAAAATCTCCTATTCTTTTTGTTTTAAAGTAATGATATGTGTTTGAGCAGGTGCCCGGAAACGAAGCGGGACAAGCGTCGTTCCATACCCATTACTAACAAAAAGTGTCATATTCGAATAATGATATACGCCACCCTTTAAATATTTTTTAAAATGAAATAAACGAATTTGTCCTCCATGAGTATGTCCACTTAGTATAAGAGAAATTCCTTCTTCCCCAGACATTTTGTGTATAATAGCAGGATTGTGACTAATCAAAATTCGAAAACCGTCTTCTTGACAATCAGCTAATGCTAAATCTAAACGATCGCGCTCTAGCCCTACATCATCTACACCGAGCAAACAAAGCTTCTCTCCAGCATTTGATTCAAATATAACTCTTGTATTATCTAAAACTTTCACACCATGTTCTAACAATAGAGCATCTAGTTCATGGTATTCAATTTCATAATCATTATTTCCCCAAACAAAATATACAGGGCCTACTTCCCTTAACTGCTTAATATTGAAAGCGATTTGCGCTAAAGATACACCCTTTTCTGCCAAATCGCCACCAATAATTACAAGATCTACTTGTCCCTTCACCCTTTCGATTAATGTGCGGGACACACCCCTCCTATGAATATCAGAAATGAAGAAAATTCTTACCTTTTGAAAGCTTTTCGGAAAGTCTTTGAAGGTTAAAGTATGTTCTAATACTGTATCACGCATCGCTTCCCTATACATGATAAAGAAAAAAATAAACCCGAGACATATAGAGACACTACCTAACATGATCCATAGCATATATTCGTCTCAACTTCTCCCTTAATAGAATATAATTCTTCTATTCACTTCATTTTGTCTAAGCAAAATACATGATGTACATTTCTCTTATTCATTCTTCTTCTCATGATTCGTAATAGGTATTTTCAATTCTTGTCCTACTTCTAACTCACGATTTTGCAAATGATTATATTCTTTTATCTTTTCAGCTCCATTTTCTCCAGGAAAGTATTTCTCACCAATGCTCTCTAGAGTCTCCCCTTCTTTTACAATGTGAATTTCAGGTTTCTCTACTTTTTTCTGCTCCACTGATTTATTCGAGTCAAAAAAGATAACTTCAAATGCACCTCTATTGGTCTCATTCTCTCCTTTTGAACTTTGCACTTCAATGTATTTATCTGTATACCATAAAATACATATCGGTAACAAAATAAATAAGAATGTTAATACTCTAACAAAGAAATGATTAATTTTAAATTTCTTCTTTTTGTCTCTATGAACCTCGCTACGCGGCGGTAAACCTTCCTCTACCTGCTCTTGTTCCTGTTCTTCTTGTAATTCTTCCTCAAAATCAGGAATTTTCCTTCTCACGTTGGTCACCACCACCTTTCATTTATTTCCTCAATTGAAGCCCCATTATAAAATCAACAAGAAAGTGGGCAAAAATTGTTATAAGCAAATTCCCCGTCCATTGAAATACATATCCGAAAATAAAACTTATAATACAAACAAAAAAGAATAAAAATGGCTTCGTAATATACCGGATATGTAAAATTGCAAAGATAAAGCTCGCAATTATAAGTCCAAAATGCGTTTGCAAAACACCGCGGAATAAAAGTTCTTCAGCAAATCCGATAAAAAAAGTCACAACTAGTAACTGCACCACTGACATTCCTCGGAACATGCGATCATTAATACCACCATCATCAAACCATGACTCCGGCAAGATTTGCATTGCAAGATAATCTACTAGCACAATCCCACAGGCAATTCCGCCGCCTATTAAAAGAATAGAGAACGGTTCCCATTTCCACAAATTATAAAATTCTTCTTTGCCTGGAAATAATATATATGCTAGCAAACATCCAATACTTATTATAATCAGTTGTGTGATATAGAGGTTAAGTCGTATCTCTTTCGGACTCATGTCTTCAACGCTACGCCTTTGAATATTCATCATTCCTCCGTTCCCTCATACCAAAGAGCAATTGTAACTCTGTTCCCCAATTATAGTCGAAAACTGACTGTCTTGCTCGTCTTTTTTTATAATCTTCTTTCGTAATACCGCAGTAATCACAACAATTTTTTATCTTACCTTCCTTTTCATACCCGAACTGCTGTAATAATTGTTCTCGTTTACAACCATGAAATTGTAACCATGATTTCATCTTTTCTAACTGATTATATTTATTATAAAGGCGTTTCTCCACCTCTAATACTAATTTTTGTATCGTTTCATCTGACAAGCCTTCTAATATAAGCATATTTTGTTGTACGATTTCCATTTTTTCTAAATGATACTTAAGAAAACGCCAATGTTGTTCATGGAATCCTGCAGCATGATAACAAATGTCTGTTACATCTTCTATCGGTAATATTTTTGTTTGAAGCAACTTCTCTTGTAATAAAGCAAATAAAAATTGAATTTGCTTTTTATTAGGCAATTCATCTTCAATAATAGAAATAGGTAAATCATGATCGAGTGGACTGCATAATAAAATCGCAATACTTGCCTCTCCATCACGACCTGCTCTTCCTATTTCTTGCAAATAGGAAGCTATATTCGTAGGATAATGAAAATGAATAATATACCTTGTGTTCGGTTTGTTCACTCCCATTCCAAAAGCACTTGTGCAAATAACAAGCTGCAGTTGGTCGTTCATAAATTGCTGCTGAATTAACATTCTTTCTTCATGATCCATTCCACCATGATAAAAAGCGACATCTATTATTCCTTTACTCCTTAAATATTCCGTTAACCGCTCTGTCCAAGCTCTGCTGGAGCAATAAATAATTCCTGGCCCTTGCAAGTAAGAAACATGCGAAAGAAGCGCTTCTTTTTTTTCTTCTATCGTTTCTAAAAACTGTACTTCTATAGCAATATTGGGGCGATCAATTGAATACACGTGTTGAGAGACATTCTTCAAGCCTAAACTTGCTATAATATCTTGCAATACTTCCTTTGTAGCCGTCGCCGTTAATGCTAATACTGAGGGACGGCCAATGCGCATAATGACTTGATCCAATTTCTTATAATCTGTTCGAAAATCATATCCCCATTGCGAAATGCAATGAGCTTCATCTACAACAAACAAAGAAATAGGAATTTTTTTTAATTCTTTCATTAATAATTCAGATTGCAACATTTCAGGTGAAACGAAGACAAATTTATACCACGCTAACTGCTTAATCGCTTTTCTTTTCTCACTTAATGTACGAAAACTATTAAATGCAATGACACGATTTTTCACAACATATTTCAGTTGTGTAACTTGATCTTCCATTAAAGATAGAAGCGGCGATACGATCAGTACCGTTCCTTCTTGCATCAAACCCGGAAGTTGATAACACATAGACTTTCCTTGTCCTGTTGGAAGCATTGCTACGACATCTTTTCCTTGCAGTAAGTCTGTAATAACCTCTTTCTGTCCTTGGCGAAACTCCTTGTATCCAAACCATTTATTTAAATGCTCTTCAAGTTTCATTTGTTCCCTCCAGTTGTGCTAATACTAGGCGAATTTCAAAATAAGAAATCTCCTCTCCTACCGCTTGTTTTAATACACGTAGCTTCCTTGTCTGTAACGTTTCAACCACTTGTTTCACACGTTTTATCTTATTTTTTTCAATAAACATTTCAATTGAAAAAGCTTTTTCTCTTAATGCAATTTCGACAAAATGATCTTCTATTGTGGCAAGTTTTAAATTTCTAATCACTGCAATTTCTTCTAATGAGCGTCCTTGTTTCCATAATCTATATGTTTTTTTTGTTGATAAACTAAACAAATCTTCCCTTTCATTCGGATAAGATATAATTTTCGTTAATAAAGGAAACTCTTTCTCTCTTTTACAAACAACTTGAATCATATAATGAATCGTGCTCCAAAATAACAAATAAACTCGAAATACATCTTCATTTATTATTTCAGCAAGTTGTTGCAGCGTATAACCAATTCGTTCATACCCTGTTAAACGATATGTCAAAATCGTCGCTTCTATTTCATCCATATTCTTTAAAATATTGTACATTTCTTCCCATAGTCTTGTTGCTAATTCACTTCTTACATATGGTAACCCAATCAGAAATTCTTTTACCCACCGAGTTACTTCTGGATCTTGTTGAATAGGGATAAACTTTGTATTTTTCTGTTGTAAGTTCGATACTGTTTGAATCGTTAATGATAACCTTTTCCAAAAAGCTTCACCAAGATCCCCGTAATTCAATCCATCTAAGTGCTTTGGGAAAGCCATTGTCTTTTCCAAAGTCTCTAATTGTTTTTCACCACGATCCGTTAGGACATATGTATTTTCATGCTTAACCTCAATCCATTCCGAAGCTAAAATACGTTCGATTTCTTGCTCATAATTGGACCTTGTCAACGATTTATATACACCAAAAAGAAATGAAATACGGAATATATTTCCATCCTGTAACGTTTGGGAGGAACGTTTTCCCTTCAACAAATAATAAATGGAAGAAACGGTTCGTTCACCATTCAATTGTTTTAAACAATATAATATAGTGTATTGAAATTGCATTACCGCTTCCACCTCTCGATATATTTTCCTTCCTAGATACTTGACTCCAGACATGAATCAAAAGCGTTATGGATGAAACTTCCTATGCTCAAATTTTTTCAGAAGGAAACAATAGAAAAAGATTGAATAAATTATCAATAACATTTGTCTACCGCTAAACTTTTATCTTCTATTTCCTATTGTATCAAACCGCTTAGCATTTAGGCATTTTGAAAATCTTATGAAATAACTAAAAAATAAGTTGACACCCTAATTGATAAGCATTATCATTATAATTTTATGTTGAAAAGTTTGAAGAACCGTTTTACAATAGGATTATAATTTTTATAGCGAATGTTTCACATACATATTATCAGGAGGGAAAAAAGATGGCAAAATATACAATCGTTGATAAAGACACTTGTATCGCATGCGGAGCTTGCGGAGCTGCTGCACCAGACATTTATGACTATGATGATGAAGGTATTGCCTTTGTAACATTAGATGATAACCAAGGAATCGTTGAAGTGCCAGATGTGTTAATCGAAGATATGATGGATGCATTTGAAGGTTGTCCTACTGATTCCATTAAAGTTGCTGATGAAACATTTGATGGCGACGCTCTTAAATTCGAATAGTCCGTTTATTAACTTCAAAAAATCCCCCTCAATGGAAATGAGGGGGATTTTTTGTAATGCAGCTCAATTCAGCATGGGAAAAAAACATCCTCGCTGATGAAAGTTTTACTTGATCCACTAAGTTCTCCCATCTAGCTTCTCATCAATAGGTGGATACTAAAAAGTCATGAGCGGTATCTTCACCGCTCATGACTGAACAATTTTTATGCATTTTTCATTTTCGCAAATACCCATACTTTCAAACGTGAGAACAATGCTACAAATACAACTGTTACAGCGATTCCTTTTACTAAATTAAATGGCAATATCGCCGTTACAATCATTTGTCGCATAGCACCGCTCGACATAGCTGGTGAATTTAAAAACCACGTGTACGCCGGTAAAATGATGAAGTAATTTAACACACTCATGATAATCGCCATCATAATTGTTCCTAGCATCAAACCCGTTGTTAAACTTTTGATTGTACGGTGTTTTCGGAATAGGAACGCCGCTGGTACAATAAATAAACATCCCGCAATAAAGTTTGCGATTTCTCCAATCGGAACCCCAGTTAAACTCCCTTGAACTCCATAATACAGAACGTTTTTGATTCCTTCTACAACTACACCTGCAATCGGACTAAAAATAATCGCTGCAATTAATGCCGGTACGTCGCTAAAGTCAATTTTTAAAAAAGGTGGAAATCCTGGGAATGGAAAATCCAACATCATAAGTAGATACGCAATACTACTAAGCATTGCCACACTCACCATTTGTACTACACTGTTTTTTTGTTTCATCCTGCTCTCTCCTTTTCCATCGATCATCTCATGGAAAGTGGAAAGGTTCTGCTATGCCTGCTTTTCCGATCATAAAAAACCCTTTGTGTTTTACACAAAGGGAGAAATTTTAGGCACATCAAACAGACGTCCAAATACTAATCTTTTTTGAACGCTTGAACCTCCATCTTCTCCCATCCAGACTGTACTGTCGGCTTTGGAATCGCACCAAATCCTGCCTTAACGGCTCGCGGGCTTAGAACTCATATACTCATTCATTACCGCCGGTCGGGATTTTCACCCTGCCCCGAAGATAGACCGATATTCTATTTTCTCCTTCATTATACAACAACATGCTGCTGTTGTGAATAAAAAGATTGTAACTTATTAAAAATAAGTTATTTATTTTTTACCCATCTCTTCCTACCGCCTGTTACTTTACAATTTAAACCAATTATTTCATTCTTCTCCTTTTTCCGGCTCAATTCTCTAGCCATCCATACAGAAAAGTGATAAGATGTTGAAGTGTTAAGATAAGAGCATTTTCTTAATATGGAGGAAATGTCATGAAGAAAAAAGAGAAAAGACACTCAATTCGCGAAACGATGAAAAAAAACTTAAGAAAAGAATACTTTTATTTAAAAAAAGAATTGCTTTTCTATTGTCCAATTGATCTAGGCACATTTTCGACAGAAACATACTACGCTACCTTTGATAAAGAAGGGATCAGTATTTATCAATATGATAAAAGTGCGGAAAGTAAACTAAAGCTATGCGAGCGCCATGCATGGAGCAATTGGAGAAAAGTGAAAATCGATCATTACTTAACTACTTCACAATTCATTTTCCAAGGGAAACGAAATTGGATTCTTTCTCTGTTCCATAAAGGAAAAGATGCTCAAAAAATAATAGAAGAACACACCTCTCTACAAACAGAGGTTGTTTCTCGTTCTTTTTTAAAAAAACTACCAGGCTTTCGTTCGAATGTAACATTAAATCAATACATCGGCAGCATTTGTTATACCGCACTTATTGCATTTTTATTAAAATGGCTTATCCCATTTCAAGTACAAATTGCCCTGTATTCTTTTTCAATTGGTTGTATGCTTCTCGGTTTGTTATGCCTTACAATCGGTTTAATTGAACCGACAATTGTTTTATTTCGAACGAAAGAAAAAACAAGAGCAAAAGTCTTTTATTATTATAGCTATTTAGCTATTTCCGGATTTATATGTGTCTTTATTTTTTGGTAAAACAAGAGCTGGCTGAAGCTAGCTCTTGTTTTAATTAATATATAATCTTTGATTTGGATAAATTTGATCTTGCCGCAGTGCATTTTTCTCTTTTATTTTGTCTACCGTAGTCCCGAACTTATGCGCAATTTTAACGAGCGTATCCCCCTTTTGAACAACATATAAAGACGATGAAACGACTTGATCCCATTTTTCATCTAAAACAAGTAATGGATTCATTGCATTTCTTTTTTCAATTGTCCAATTTCCTTGATGAACCTCTAGGTGCAAGTGTGCTCCTCTCGATTCACCTGTATTTCCAACCTCACCGATGACTTCACCGTTTCGAACGCGATCCCCTTGCATAACATATCGTTTATTTAAATGAGCATAAACAGCTTCATATTTCCCATGTTTTACAAATATAACATGTCCATAGCTATTGGAAAAATACGATTTTGTTACGATGCCATTTCGAATCGCTACAACAGGAGTTCCAACTTGAGCGGCAATATCAATCCCATAATGTTTTCCATGTCTAGTCCCAAAGTAGTCACTAATTTTACCATCGACAGGCCATGTCCACTGATTTTCATCAGCATAAACATATAATTGGGAGCAAAAGAATAACCCAATTATCATGATACCAATTTTAAAAACTTTCATATGTATCCTCCGCTTTCTATTAACCGTTATCCTTTCTCTATTGTGGTATAATACGGAAAAAAGTATACAAAAAAAGAAAGTGATTCAGTCCACTTCCTTTTCCCCTTTATTACGAAACACAATTGCACTTCGATTATATTCCACATCAGCAATTTGCAAACGCGCATTCACTACTCGTGCAACCGCAAATAAATAATCAGATAACCTGTTCATATAACGTAGAACAACTTCATTTATCTCTTCCTGCTTTCTTAATGATACAATCGCTCTTTCCGCTCTTCGCGTTACTGTTCGAGCAATATGAATCGCAGCAGCCGCTTTGCTTCCTCCAGGCAAAATAAAACGTTCTAACGGAGGAGCTTCCTTTATATATTGATCAATACGTTCTTCTAAATATTCCACCATCTCATCTGTCACTTTATAAGGTACTTTCTGCCCGACAATGGCCAAATCTCCTCCACAATCAAATAATTCATGTTGAATATTTTCACATTCCTGATAAATGTCTTGAAATTTCCCATCTTGTAAGAAAGTCATAGCATATCCAATATGAGAGTTCACTTCATCAATCGTACCGTATGCTTCCACACGCTGATGATCTTTATCCACTCGGCCGCCAACAACACTTGTTTGCCCTTTATCTCCCGTTTTCGTATACAGTCTCAGTTCAGCTCATCCTCTCTCTACAATAAAAAGTTCTACTATCCTTTATTCAATCGAGAAACAATCTTCTAAATGAATAAATAAAGTAGTAGAACTTTTATCCTTATTCCTTATATATAATACCCACGTTATATATTACAACGCATGATTTGGTAAGTATACAGAGAAGGTTGTTCCTTCTCCAACAACACTTGATATCGAGATTTTCCCATCATGACTTTGAACAATATTTTTCGCAATCGCAAGACCTAAACCAGTACCACCTGTTTTTCCTCTCGTCCTTGCTTTATCTGCTTTATAGAATCGATCAAATAAAAACGGAATATCTTCCTCAGGAATACCTGCACCCGTATCTTGCACTTCAAATACAATTCCAGCATCTTTCCTGTCAATAACAAGTTTCACATGCCCATCAGTACTTGTATGTCTAATTGCATTATCAATCAAATTCGTCAACACTTGCTCCAGGCGATCCGGATCAAAAGTATGTTCTGTAACCTCCGTGCGAAAATCAACGGTTAACTTGACCCCTTTATCCTGTGCAATCCCTTGGAATTTACGGCCGATTTTCTCAACAAACGGGTGAATATCCACTTCAGACATATGTAATTCCACATGTCCACTTTCCATTCGAGCCAAATCTAAAAGTTCATTTACAAGACGCCCTAAACGAACAGATTCATCGTAGATAATTTGTACAAATTCGTTTATTTCTTCTTTTGTTTGAACAACATCATCTAAGATTGCCTCACTATACCCTTGGAGCATCACCATCGGCGTGCGTAGTTCATGTGATACATTCGCGATAAAATCCTTTCGCATTTTTTCTAAGCGGCGCTCTTCTGTCATATCTCGAAGTACAGCTACTGCCCCGCGAATTTTCGTTTGATTATAAAGAGGCGTCATTAAAACAACATAATTTCCCTTTTGAAGGTTCATTTCAATCACTTGCTGTTGTTCACTCTCCGCAACAAAATGGAACTGTTCCACAAGCTCAGGCGGCAAGCTTCTGCTTAACTCCAGTTCTTTCTCTTCTTGCCATACTTGTAAGAAATGTTCCGCTGGCGGATTAATGACAACAACTTCACCTTCTTGATTTAGCGTAATTACACCATCAGCCATACTACTTAAAATGCTCGATAGCTGTTCTTTTTCTTGTTGCAGCGCATTCATATTAAACTTCAATTGCTTTCCCATTTGGTTTAACGCTGTAGCTAACTCTCCAATTTCATCTTGCGAAACCATCGGTACTTTCGCATCAAATTTACCGCGCGCTACTTCAAATGCTACTTCACGCATCTTACGGAGCGGCGCTGTAATTCGTGTTGATAAGAAGAAAGCAAAGAATGTCGTTAAAATAATCGCAATTCCGGCTGATAGAAAAATAAAATCCGTTGCCTTTTCCATACCTTTTATTGGAACTTGTAATGATTCATATACAAATACAGCACTATCCTTTGTTCCTTTCAACGGCTTACCGACAATCATAATATCATTTTCAGAACTTTGTTTCGTTTTCCCATCAGGAAATTGTCTAATTTTATTTTTATTTTCTTTTTGGTTTATAAAAACAGCTGCTAATTCTTTATCTGCTTTTAAATCGTCTATCGTAAGTGTTACCAACCCTTCTTGTTTCGGAGAAGCAGAGAATTCCTTACCATCTTTCACAATAATAATGCGGGAAAGTGGGTCACTAAACTTATATGCGATATTCTCAATCGTTTTTACATCCGCACCTTCTTCAACAAGCTCTGTGACACTTTGAGCTACTTTCGTCAGTCTAGTCTCACTCAAATCGACATAATACGTTCTAAAAAACTGGGAAAGTAAGATTGCTACAAAGCCAAGAACAAACGAAACAAGAAGTAATATGGTCATCCATAACTTACCTACTACACTCCGCCAAAGCATCAGTCGTTCACAACCTCAAACTTATAACCTACACCCCATACAGTTACAATCATCTTCGCTGCATTCGGTGATTTTTTACTGAGTTTCTCGCGTAAACGCTTCACATGTGTATCTACTGTACGTAAGTCCCCAAAGAATTCATATTGCCACACTTCTTTTAATAACTGTTCACGATCAAATACTTTATCTGGAGACTTCGCTAAAAACAGTAACAATTCATACTCTTTCGGTGTTAAATTTACTTCCTGTCCATCTGCTGTAATGCGATGAGCATCATTATCAATTGTTAGATGCGGGAATACAATGACATCTTTCGTTGTTGTATCTTGTGTAAAGAATGTTGTCGATACAGAACGGCGCAATACTGCTTTCACACGAAGAACAACTTCGCGCGGACTAAATGGCTTTACAATATAATCATCAGATCCAACTTCAAATCCTTGTACTCTATTTACTTCCTCACCTTTAGCTGTCAGCATAATAACTGGTGTTGCTTTTTTCTCACGAATCCCTTTACAAACTTCTATTCCATCTTTTCCAGGCATCATAATATCTAATAAAATTAAATCATAGTCATTTTGCAGTGCCTTTTCTAAAGCTGTGTCACCATTATCAGCTTCATCAATTACGTAGTTCTCTCTTTCTAAATACATTTTTAATAAACGACGAATTCGATCCTCATCATCTACAACTAAAATTCTTGGTTCGTTCTCCATTGCTACCCGCTGCGGGTTATATTTCAAAATTACCGCGGCGGTTCACACCTACCTTTCTCCAATATAATACTATGCTTATTCTCATTTCATAAGGGATCATGCTAAAATGATACATTCTTCACTTTAGATATTATACTTCACAAGAATAATAAAGTTTGTTCATTATTTTTCTAAAACTATGTATTTTTCTTGAACAAGCATTTCGGCCTCGACATTATTTTACAAAATTGACCTATACTTTGTCATGTTTTTCTCAAAAAAGAAAAACATTTGATAAAAATATAGTAGGAAAGTGACGCTCACTTTCCTACTATCTCCTATTTAAAAATTTTCTTATACGAAAGTTTCTCTTTTCCTTAATGAAAAGACACGTTATGCGTAAGAATGCAAGCCGGCAATAATTAAATTTACGGCAATAAAATTAAACATAATAATTGCGAAACCGATTACTGCGAGCCATGCAGACTTCTCACCATGCCATCCTTTCGATAAACGTAAATGTAGAACTGCTGCATAAAACAGCCATGTAATAAGTGCCCAAACCTCTTTTGGATCCCATCCCCAAAAACGCGTCCACGCAATTTGCGCCCAAATCATTGCAAAAATTAACGCACCTAGCGTAAAAACCGGAAAACCTATCGCAATCGAACGATACCCAATTTCATCAAGTAAATCGCTGTTAACATTTTTTAAGATCGGTTGAAGGGCTGCTGATATTCTTTTTCGTAATACAAGCCTTACTATAACATACAATCCTGTTCCAATAAGAAATGACCAAATCACCGTATTTAATTTTTTTGCATTTATTAGCGCTGGCATGTCTACGACTGGCTCAAACTTTCCATCTGTTATTAATTTCCCTTCATTCGGCCCAACTAAAGCAGGTAAATGATACTCCATTTCAGCCTTTTGTTCGTTCTTATCCACCCACTGAAACTTCGCTTCATATTTCATTGCAGAATAAGTGGTTGTTACCGCTATAAATCCAACAGCACAAACAAGTGTAAATACAACGATTTCTAGCCAAAATGTTCGCTTTGTACTCCTAGATTGATCTACATTTTTCAGTAAATACATAACACCTGTAATAAAGCTAATCGCTAAAATAGCTTGTCCAGCTGCCGCTGTTGTCACATGAATATGTAACCAATTACTTTTCAAAGATGGGATAAGCGGTGAAATTTCCCTCGGAAACATACTGGCATAGGCAATTAATAATAGCGCTACTGGTAAAGCAAATAACCCCACTATACTTATGCGATACATAAAGTACATAATAATAAACGCACCAACAAGCATCATGCCAAAAAATGTACCGAATTCAAAGAAGTTACTCACTGGCGCATGGCCAGAAGCAATCCACCTCGTTACAAAATATACTGTTTGTGAGGCAAACCCTAAAATTGTTATCGCTATCCCTATATTTGCCCACTTTCGGCCTTTTTCTTTAATTGCTCCTCCGAAAAAAAGCGTTGCGATTAAATATAAAATAAAAGCGATAAATAAGAAATTACTGCTTATTTGCACCATATATTCTCCCCACCTTAGCTAATTTTTTTATCATTTACTTTATCGTATGGTTGCGGAATAGATGTCCCTTCTAGTACTCTTTCAATATCTTTACGTAAACCAAACCAATTTTTATTCGTATGACCAGCAATCCACCATTCATCTTTTACGCGTTGGATCCAAATACGACGATGGTTCCAATACATACCTTGAATAACACCAACCATAAATATAAATCCTCCAACTCCAAGTATCCATAACGTTAAATCTTTTCGAACAACGAGTGCTGTTGCGTTTTGCATTTCTACTCCTGCAAATGCCAGTTTATATTTATTATTTCCTTCTGGTTCTATATTTTGTTGAATTCCAACGAAACTAATTTCTCCTTGGGGTGTTTTAGGTGTAAACATTTTAAACACAAACGCCGGATTATTTGGAAGCTTCGTTTTTGTATTCGGCTTACCACTCTCATCAAAATAAAAATCTGGGAAATAGCTTAGTAGTGTAAGAGAATATCCATTTCCTAAGTCATATGATTCCTTAGGATGGTTTAAATCGACTTTAACCGGTCCCCATTTTTGCTTTGTTTCTTTATTCTGCAAATGGAAGGACATACTCCGAAATTCACTTTCTTTATACGAATATTGATACAAGGCGAAATGATTAAATTTAAGCGGTTCATTTACGCGGATTTTCGCTTCTTTTACTTTTTCTAATTTTGGTTTTTGCCCTGCCACTTTTTTTCCGACCGCTTTATATAAAACAGCATTCGTTTGATAGTTTTTCGCAATCATTTTATCTCCGATTCGATCAATAGCGGTATCAAATTTCTTATCTTCATCATTTTCTTTATCATAAACTTCTTTTATAAATTTCTCATTTTTTAAGTAATACTCCCCGTTTGTTCCTGGGATTTCCTTCGTTTCTCCATCCCTTATCCAAACGGATTCATCTACATACATACTAGGAAGGACACGAAGCATTGCTCCGAATAAAAAAATGATAAGACCAACATGATTCACATATGGCCCCCAACGGGAAAAACGCCCTTTTTCTGCTAAAATGTTTTCACCGTCGACCCTTACATTATAATTTCTTTTTTTTAAATTCGTTTGAATCGTGTCCAATTCCCCTTCTTTCGGCGAACCCGTTCCATATAATCGCTGTCTTTTTAAAAAGCTCGGATGCCTTTTTATCCCTTGTTTCTTTAAAGCTTTATAAAGTGGAATCACTCGGTCTAAACTACATATCACAAGTGAAACTCCAATTGATGCAATTAAAATGATGTACCACCATGAACTATATAAATGATTAAAACCTAATTGATAATATAATTCCCCTAAAAAACCATACTCTTGTTCATAATATTCACTCGGTGTTACACCTGGAGGAATATACATTTCTTGCGGAAATATTGTTCCTATAGCAGATGCTAATAGCGTAATCACAATAAGCCATACTCCGACTTTAACAGAAGAAAAGAAACTCCAAATTTTATCAACAATCGTTTTCGTTTGTGTAAGAGAGCGCCTTGCACTTCCCTCGTAACGCATATCTAATAACTTGGCACTTTCATTGTTTTCAAAAGGCTTGCCACAAGATTCACAAAAAATAGTTCCGATCGGATTCACATGTCCACATTCACATTTTATCTGTTCCAACACTTTCACCGCCTCTTGTTTCTATCACCATTGTATAATCTGAAGTGAATTTCACGCAATACTCAGAATTTTTAGCTCAGGTACTATACTTATAGTACCTCTCTAAATATGTAAAGGCTTGCCCAATTATGGAGTAATCTTCTTTAAATATTCTTCCATTTGTTCTTTTGTTTGTGTCCCCGTAATCATTTGGATGACCTTTCCTTCTTTATCAATTAAAAACGTAGTTGGTAGTGGACCGACTCCATATGTATTAATAATTTCTGATCCTTTATCAATTGCAACAGGGAACTTTAATCCATATTGATTCACAAAATTTTTCACCGCGATTTCTGTTTCATCCGCATCTAACGCAATGATTTCTACACCTTTTTCTTTATACTTCGGATATAGCTCATTCATATATGGCATCTCTTTTTCACAAGGCTTACACCATGTTCCCCAAAAGTTTAAAAATATTCCTTTTCCTTTTAAGTCTTTTCGTTCTATTTTCTTTCCGTCTAAAGTTGTCACAACGAAATTAGGTGCAACCTTTCCAACTTGCATTTTTTCTTTATCTGCAAAAAAGCTTTGATATAATGTAAAACCAACTGCTGCGCTTAAAATCAATAAGATCAGAACGCGAAATAGTAAACGGTTCTTTTTCATCTCCCCACTCCTCTCTCTAGTTCGTGTCTATATAGGTACAAAATCGCATAAAGTGAACCGTTAATCAGTGGGGATTTCTTTCATCCCTCACGAATCGGGTTGTTACGGACAGTAAGGCTCCCACCTATTTTCACAAAATGTTTAGATGGAAATCTTAGCGACCATACATCTGTTTGACTGTTACGCTTATGTCATATAATTGCTCACAAAATGGTCTCATGTAACGAATCACCAGTGGAACAATCCACTGGTGATTCGTTATCTTGGCTTTGTAGATGCCAATGCACGCAATTGTTTCACTTCATGCGGCGTCAATTCTCGTGCATCACCAGGGCGCAAACTGCCTGCTTCTAAGAAAGCGTATCGTTCACGCTTTAACTTCATTACTTTACAGCCAATTGCCTCAAACATACGGCGTACTTGACGATTGCGTCCTTCATGAATTGTCAATTGTACAATTGCCATTTCTTTACGCTTATCCCAAGAAATAATTTTCACACGTGCCGGTGATGTTTTTCCATCTTCTAATATAACGCCTTTTTCCAACATGCGAATCTTCTCGCCTGTCAGCGGACCTTTTACCTTTGCAACATATGTTTTTTCCACCTTGTACTTTGGATGCATTAATATATTTGCAAAGTCACCATCATTTGTCATCAATAACACACCGGACGTATCATAGTCTAAACGTCCAATTGGAAATAGACGCTGCGGGATATCTTGGAAAAAGTCTGTAACAACCTTTCGTCCTTTATCATCTGATACACTCGAAATAACTCCTGTTGGTTTATATAATAAGAAATAAACAGGCTCTTCTTTCTCAAGAGGAATATTATTTACTTCTACTTTATCTTGAGGAGTTACCTTTGTACCTAACTCGGTCACAATTTTCCCGTTAACTTTCACTTTTCCTTGTTGAATAAGCTCCTCAGCCTTCCTTCTTGATGCAATACCTGCTTGTGCAATCACTTTTTGTAGTCGTTCCATTTCCTTTTTTCACCTCAAATTTATCTTACCTTCATTAGAAACACTTGGCAACCGCCCAAGTCTTGTAGCGATTTACTCTAGCTTTCTCCAAACAACATAGGTATAGTGTAAACTTCAAAGGGTCAACAGCAAATTCAACCCTTTATTATTATTGATGTTCTACTAGTTGTTTACAACAAAAGTTCATTATTTTGTCAAATTTACCGCATAAAAAAACCGCTATTAAGCTACACCTTAATAGCGGCCGTATACGTATTATAAGTGAATAGAAGAAAAAAATGAATAACTTTAATGAAATAATAATGAAACAAATACAATCGAACAAATAATCCCAATTAAATCAGCAAACAAACCAACCTTTAGTGCATCCCCCATTTTCCGAATTCCGACAGCACCAAAGTACACTGTTAAAATATAAAATGTCGTATCTGTACTTCCTTGCATCGTAGACGCTAATCTTCCAATAAAAGAATCCGGTCCATATGTAGCAATTAAATCGGTCGTAATGCTCAAACCTGCCGATCCAGAAATCGGGCGTATAAGCGCAAGCGGAACAATCTCTGCTGGCACATGAATCATATCTAATGCAGGCTTCATAACCGATATCATCGCATCTAGCGCACCTGATGCTCTAAAAATAGAAATAGATACAAGCATCCCTACCATAAATGGCAAAATGGAAATAGCAATTTGAATTCCTTCTTTTCCACCTTCTACAAATGATTCATAGGTCGGAACCTTTTTGATTGTCCCGTATAATAATATAAATCCAATCACACATGGAATAATCCATAGTGATATAGTGTTAACAATGCTCACTTTTTCCGCCCCTTCCTACTCCTTCTTCGGTAAAAATAGCGGTCAATCCAAATTGCTCCAATCATAGAAATGACTTGTGCGATAAATGTTACCCCTACAATTTCAGTTGGGTTCGCCGATTCATATGTCATTCGAATTGAAATGACAGTTGTCGGAATTAGTGTAATGGCAGAAGTATTTAGCGCTAAAAATGTTACCATAGAGCGACTTGCAGAATCTTTCCCGCCGTTCAATTCTTTTAACTGCTCCATTGCTTTAATCCCAAGCGGTGTCGCTGCATTTCCTAATCCAAAAAAGTTTGCCATCATATTGGATAAGATGAACCCCATTGATGGATGATCTTTTGGTATTTCTGGAAATAGTCTTTTTGCAATTGGCATAAATAACGAAACTAACTTTTTTAACAAACCTGCTTCTTCTGCAATCTTCATCAAACCTAACCAAAATACTAAAACACTGATTAACCCAATACAAATTGTTACAGCATCTTTTGCCCCTTCAAAAACAGCTTTATTTACTGCTTCCATTGTTCCATTTACCATCGCATATACAATTCCAATAATCGCCATTGCTACCCATACGAGATTAACCATCGCTGTCCACACCTATCATATGAGAAAAAATTTCTTTCACATTATTCCAGTACGCCCCTGTTGTAGCTACTAATTTCCTCTTACTATAAAATAAATTTCGTTCCCCTACTTTTTCATTTCCTACATAAACAATTGTTTTCCCTACTTTGTTTCCATCTTTTAAATTTGCATGTTTATCAAATTCGACTCTTAATAAAACTTGATTTTTTTCATCCTTTGCTAACGGCACTGAAAAACCATTCTTTGTATAAACATGATGGGCATACTTTCTTTCTTTCAATTCCGGAAATGCCCCTTGTGCTAACACTTTTGTTAGCTTGTATCGTTTAAATCCTTGATCAAATAAATACATATGATCATCCCAATCACTCGAAGCTTTGAGCGTCACTACAATTAAATCTAAACCATTTTTTGATGCTGTCGTTACAAGGGTGCGCCCTGCTTTTTTTGTAAATCCTGTTTTCCCTCCAGTTGCAAATTCATAATATGACGTGACAAGTTTATGTTTATTTTTCCATGGATAGTCCCACGACTCCGATTGGTATGTTTTTGTTCCAAAAATCTTTCGAAATGTTTCATTTCCCATTGCATACTTTGTTAAAAGTGCCATGTCATAAGCTGATGAATAATGCGTGCCATCGCCATCTAAACCATGTGGGTTCGAAAAGTGAGTATCTTTCATTCCAATTTCTTTTGCTTTTTCATTCATTAAATACACAAACCCTTCTATACTTCCACCAACTTTTTCAGCAATCGCTTGTGCTGCATCATTACCAGATCGAAGCATTAACCCATAAACTAAGTCCTCTAATTTCACTTTTTGTCCAGGTTTTAAATAAATAGCTGATCCTTCTACACGGACTGCCTTGTTACTAATAGAGACCATTTCCTTCATTTTTCCCGATTCAGCAGCTAGTAACGCCGTCATGATTTTTGTAATACTAGCAATTTTTTGCGGTTCATGTTCACGTTTCCCATATAAAACACGCCCTGAATGTTCTTCCATTAATACAGCATTATGGGCACTCACATTGTTCATTTGTGCATATGTAGAAATAGGCATCGCATGCATACACATGATAAGAAGTGCAACTATCACCCAAGCTCGTTTCATACTTCCCCCACGTCCTTTTGGCACTTTTTTGTACAAGTGTATGCTTGGCCTTTTAAAATATGAATAAAATATTCTTTCTTCCTCCACAAGAAAAGACGCATAAACATGCGTCTAATACGGAATCCATTCCAATTGTTTTGCTTGCTCAAATCGCTTTTGTACATCTGGCCAATTTACAACATTCCACCAATTTTTAATATATTCTTCTTTTTTGTTTTTGTATTGTAAATAATAAGCATGTTCCCATACATCAAGCACCAGTAATGGTACTGTATCCCACTGAGTAAATAATTGATGCAATGTGCTCTGTAGAATCTCTAACCTTCCTGAACGCGGGACCCAAACAAGAATCGCCCAACCAGCCCCTTCTACTTTTGATGCAGCTTCTGTAAAATGCTTTTGAAAGCGCAAAAAACTCCCGAAATTTTTTTCGATTTCTTCTGACAAATCCCCCCTTGGACTCCCGCCTCCATCTTTTTTCATATTATTCCAAAATATTGTGTGTAAATAATGCCCCGATCCATGAAAGGCAGCTTCTCTTTCCCAATGTTTAATTAAATCAAATTTATTTGTTTTCCGTGCTTCCTCCATCATTTTCTCCGCTTTATTTAATCCTTCTACATAACTACGATGATGTTTATCATGATGCAACATCATAATCTCTCTGGAAATATAAGGTTCCAAAGCATGATATGGATACGGTAATGGAGGCAATGTATGTCCTCCAATTGGAACCGATCTATCTAAATACGTTCGTTCATATAATTCGCATTGCTCCTCTTCTTGCATAAATACTTCTTGTAAATGATGTTGTATATGTTCGACATCCTCGCTAATTTCATATAGAAATTCTGCATCTGTCTCGTATTCATTTTCTTTCATACGTTCTAACAACATTTGAATTTTATAAGCAAGCATATGAACATCGTATACTTCCATTGCACGGCTATCTAATACATCTAGAACACTTTCACACCAGCTTTCTACTTCATGAAAGTAATCGGTAAATACACCTTGTTGGCTCATGTCACACCTCCTCGATGCTATCCACTTTAACTATATTCACTGTCATTCTCTTATATACCGTCTAAACAAGGAAAAGAAGCTAGGTTTTTTCTAGCTTCTTTTCCTTGTTTATATCCTTTTATATCCATATTAATATTTGTGCAGCATTTTGGTCTGATAATCCGTTTCATAATATTCTAATTCTTCGCGCATTGTCTGGAATTTTCCTTCTAATTCTTTCATCACCTTTACCATAGAAGATGGCGGTGTTCGTTGAAATACAATCGAATTTTTCCCAGTATATGCTGATCGACTATTTTCATACCACTGATCACTTTTTGGTGAAAAAAATTCAGCAATAACTTGATGATAAATTTTGTACAACGTTTTTTCAGCCGCTGTTTTTCGAAATGGTTGACTATTTAGCAAAATGAGACATGCATCTAATCCTTCTTCACAAAAAACAAGTAGTCTTCTTACAGCTGCTAGTAACTCTTCATAGTAATTTTTATCACCTGTTGGTGTCTCTTTTAATAAAGAAGGTAGCGAATGATAGTTCACATAGTTTGTCATCACAACGATTACTTCCTCTAAAAATGCCGAGACCTGTTCTGTTTGATTCTCAACCATTGAATTAGACATATCCTTTTCTCCCCTTTGCCATTTTACACAATCTCTACTTGTTTATTCTCATGTAGTTCAACCAAGATCCTTTGTACTTTTCCCACTGCACTTTCAGCAAAAATGTCTTGAAAATCCTCTATTCTATTGATATACACGCGTTTTTGTCTATATATATCTGGATTTTTGAGCAAATATGCAAGAGCAGCGATATCGCGTAAATATATGTCTTTTCCTTCTATTTTAAAAACTGGATTTCCTTCAAAGGGGGTAATTTCATGCAAAATTTCTTCAAAGTATCGGACATATAATATAGAAAATGTTTTTTCCTTCCCGTTACATATATATGTAAACTCAGATCTATTGAAAAAATCCTCAGATGTATTCGGTTGTGCTTTTTCTAACTCCCATCCCGCATAACCTGTTATAATCATCCCTGGACTCCCTTCCTTATTTTTACTTTAGTTTAACTTATTTTCAAAATAAACAAAACATTCTAAATATATATCGAATGAAAAATAGAAAAAAACAGCTTCATTTTGGAATTCACCTTTTTATTTTCTTTGAAGTTTGTCATAATAAAGTATATTGTTGTCTCAGTTTTCTTAAACAAGGAGAGTTGTATTTATGTCGTTTTCATGGAAACGTTTATTACAAATCGGAAAATTTATTTTCCCATTTGTTGTACTGACAATTGTTTTCTTTCAAGCACGGAAAGAACTAGCAGGGATTTCATTTCGTGACGCAATCGAAACAATTAAAAACATCCCAACAGGAGGGGTCTTTTTAGCGATTACACTTGGTGCATTAGCTGTATCAACAATGTTCTTTTATGACTTCGTTATGCTCCGGCACTTGAAAGCAGATATACCTGTCAAAAAAATCTTTCGTGTTTCTTGGACTGCTAACACTTTAAATGGATTTCTTGGCTTTGGTGGTCTAGTTGGAGCTGGTGTACGTACGATATTATATCGTCCTTACATAAATGAAAATGGAAAGCTGATTAAAAGCATTGCTTGGATGACAACTGCTTTTATTAATGGATTAGCACTTCTCTCATTTCTTGGTCTCATTGGAATATTAGATACACAGTTTATTTTGCATGAAAAACCTTGGCTATGGCCCGTTCTCATCTTCTTCGCCCTTTTTGTACCTCTATATATTGGTTTTTCAAAACTAAAAAATAGAAAAAAACAAAATGTAGATGGACAAGAAGAAGAGAAAAATCCAACCGTTCTCTATTCACTTGTTTCTTTAGTGGAATGGCTTTCTGCTGGAATTGTTATGTATGTGATTTTGATACTATTTGGAATTCATATCGATTTCCATAAATTTTTAGGAGTATATGTAATTGCTGCTTTAGCCGGGGTTATCAGTCTTGTCCCAGGTGGTCTTGGTTCATTTGACCTTGTATTTTTGAGTGGTTTAGGACAATACGGGATTGATACAGGTGTCTTATTACCTGCAATGTTACTATACAGACTTGTATACTATATTTTACCGTTTTGCCTCGGCCTTATATTTGCTGCTTTTGAAATGACAGGAGCTGCTCTAAAGAAAATAGAAGACAAACCATTTATCGCACCTGCCTTAGAAACAACAGGGGTTCTTTGGACATTACAGCGCGATTTCATCGGGAAATTAGGATCTTGGGCTTCTGCAGCGCTAACAGCTTTTGCTGGTTTAATGGTTATTTTGTCAACGATTTTACCAACAAGTATAGAACGTGCACACGCATTACATATTTTAGCTCCAAAACATTTAATTCAATTTTCTTTTAGCTTATCACTCACATTTGGTATTCTTCTTTTTATTTTATCAAGAGGGATTTTCTATGGAACAAAACGGTCTTACTATATGACCATCGTCTCATTAATTGGTGCTGCTATTTTTAATACGTTAAAAGGGATTGATATTGAGGAAACTTTCATTTTACTCATTGTACTTGCTGTTCTATACATGCTCCGAAAAAGGTTTGTGCGTGAGAAAATGGAAGTATCTTTCTCAGACGTCATAAAACTATTTATATTTTTATTCATTATTTTATATTTGTACAAAAACTTAGGAGTTATATTTGCAGAAGCAAAAGATGCATTTAAACCTGATTTTGTCGTTCGTAATATTACACAAGTAAAACGAAGTGCGCTTGCCGCTGCGTTCTTTGTGCCAACTTTTTTACTTATTGGTTCGCTCATTGCCAACCGTTACCGGAGTATATTTCCTGGGCAACCAGCAAACGATAAACGTTTGCAGAATTTTTTAGACCAATATGGTGGAAACGTATTAAGCCATCTAGGTTTTTTAGGAGATAAACAATTCTTCTTCAGCAGTGATGGAAAAGCACTTCTTTTATTTTCCATAACAGGAAAACGGTTAGTCGTACTCGGCGATCCAATTGGTGATCCTACTTCCTTTCGGACAGTACTTCAAGAATTTCTAATAGAGGCTGATCGATTTGGCTATATTTGCGTTTTTTATCAAATTGAAAGTAAATGGATGAGTTTATATCATGACTTTGGCTATAACTTCTTTAAACTTGGCGAGGAAGCTGTTGTCGACTTAAATACATTTACGATTTCAGGAAAGAAACGCGCTGGATTACGCGCTACTTTTAACCGTTTTGAACGAGAAGGTTACACGTTCTCGATTCACCAACCTCCATTTTCAGATGCGTTATATGAAGAGCTTAAAAAAGTGTCTGACGCATGGCTTGGCGGAAAAAAAGAGAAAAGCTTTTCGCTTGGATATTTTGATAGAGAGTATATCAATCGTGCTCCAATCGCTACTTTATCAGATGCAGAGGGAAAAATAATCGCCTTTACAACATTTATGCCTGTTTACCAAAGCGGTATCCTTTCTGTAGATTTAATGCGCTATTATCCTGACGCACCGAGCGGAATTATGGATGCCATCTTTATTCATCTATTCCAGTGGGCGAAAGAAAACGATTATCATTCCTTTAATATTGGTATGGCACCTCTTTCCAATGTTGGATTGTCTGCTCAATCATTTTGGTCTGAACGAGTTGCTGCTGCTATTTTTAACAATGTACGTTATACGTATAGTTTTAGCGGGTTACGACATTTTAAAGAAAAATATAAACCAGCTTGGAGCGGAAAATATTTAGCATTTAGGAAAAACCATTCATTACCCATTACAATGCTTGCTGTAACAAAGTTAATAGGAAAGCGAAAAAACAGCTAATGATTAGCTGTTTTTTCGTTTTTGTACTTGTATAATAAACTCCTGTTTATATTTTTTATCATTTAAGTAAAACGTCCCCCATATTTTATATGTTCCTTCTTGTGGAAATGTTATGCGATACTGCAATTGTTCTTCCTCATGAAAAGGTACCCCATATATAAAATGTTCTCTCGCTGCATCAACAATGGAAAGTGTACTTTTTACTCCTCTCTGAGAGCCTATTTTCAGCGTCTCACCTTTTTTAGATTGAAACTGAAATGTTAATGTAGCCGCTTCATTTGGATGTAGAGCACCAAATAAAAGCGAAACGTGGTGGTCACCAATCTTCTTTGTTAAAATGGTATCTTCTACCAAACCTTTTTGCTTTTTCTTATTTTTTTCTCCAAAGTTTTTCTTAGAAAATGATGATTCCGTTTTATTATGGTCTTCATATAAAAACACAGTATATTCCTTACTTTTCTCTATCTTTTGCGTGATTTTATATGACCCACTACCGATAAAGGTAGGTTTTACCTCCTGTATCCCTCCTAAATTCCCATCTACAACAACTGCTCGAAGTTGATCATTTACCCCTCGAATCGCATTACTCTTTTTGTTAAACAATTGAAATTCAAGATCTACTTTTTTATTTTCTTTTCCTTTCTTTATATCCCATTTCACTTCTTGAATCATAGCAGTTGTTTCTGCTATTCCTTGATATTTCTTTATGTAAAAACCTCCAGCAACAATCAATAATAAAGCTACAAATGCAATACCAAGATTTTTCATCGAATCACCCACCACACTTTTTACCGATTAGGGCTCTTATTTCTTTACTCCATCTCTCTTTTTATGTATTCTATATAACCATTTATGAAATCCTTCTATTTTACTACAAGTAAGAAAAAGATTTAAATTGGTAGTATTACTAGTGTATAATGCAGATGATATTGATTTATATTCATACATAATGAAGGAGGCTATTTTATGAGCGTTCATATTGAAGCGAAACAAGGAGAAATTGCTGAGTCTATTTTATTACCTGGCGATCCATTACGCGCAAAATATATCGCAGAAACATTTTTAGAAGATGTAACTTGCTATAATAACGTGCGTGGTATGCTAGGGTTCACTGGAACATATAAAGGGAAACGTGTTTCTGTTCAAGGCACAGGCATGGGGGTACCTTCTATTTCCATTTACGTTAACGAATTAATCCAAAGCTATGGAGTAAAAAATTTAATTCGTGTAGGAACTTGTGGGGCCATTCAAAAAGATGTTAAAGTGCGCGATGTGATCATTGCAATGACAGCATGTACAGATTCTAATATTAATCGTTTAACATTCCCTGGTTTCGATTTTGCACCAGCTGCAAACTTTGATCTTTTAAAGAAAGCATATGATGCAGGAACAGAAAAAGGACTTCATATTCGTGTTGGTAATGTATTAACAGCAGATGTGTTCTACCGTGAAAGTATGGATATGGTGAAGAAACTTGGTGATTACGGTGTATTAGCAGTAGAAATGGAAACAACTGCACTTTATACATTGGCAGCAAAATATGGTGTAAATGCCCTATCTGTATTAACAGTAAGTGACCATATTTTTACGGGAGAAGAAACAACAGCAGAAGAACGCCAAACTACATTTAACGAAATGATTGAAATTGCTTTAGAGGCAGCAATCCAACAATAATAGTATAAAAGAACTCGTCATACGTCTGGTGAGTTCTTTTTTCATATTTCAGGACAATTTCTTTGTTACATTTGAAAATAAGAAAGTTACTACTTACAAAGAATATACTGAAACACGCTATGATACAAATATATTTAGAAAACCACCCATACGAGTATATGACTTTTTACAAAAAACTCTTCTAAACAGAGACAGATTTTCAATTTCTACTTGCTACTATCGTTTGTTATAATAAAGAAAATATTTATATGCGTATACTGAGGTGAAGAAGTGAAAAAAAGAAGCATTGTCTTTAAACTTTTTTTATTAACAGCGGCACTATTTACGATTACTTTTCTCCTCTTTTTCATTGGACAATCTTTATATTTAGAAAAGTTTTATATCGATAAAAAAATAAAAACAGTTCAAACGGCCTTTGAAAAATTTGTGACAAATTACGAAAAAAGTGATGGTACATTTGAAGAAGTTAGAAAACTAAAACAGGAGTTTCATGATAAAACCAATTCCGATATTGTATTATTAGGTTCAGATGGAAGTATAAAAAGTGAAAATAATTACTATATTGAAATCATTGATAGTTTATCTAATAAGCAGCTTATGATTCCTCTTAACAATATTTTAACGATTGATGAATATAATAAATTTATAAATTTACAGTTGAAGGTAAACGATCCTATCCAAGTTCAGGGGATTGTAAGACAAAATTCAATATTCCCTACTAAAATTAGAACAAATTATAATGTATGGAGAAATGATAATCTCTTAGCTGACATTGGGCCATTGATTACTCCAAAAAATAAGTACACGGAAGGACAGTCAAAATATACGATTCGTACATTTGAAGGTGTTATTTCTCAAATTTACCTTCCGTCTAAAAATGAAATTCGCCTTGCAAATAATATAGAAACATTGTATGCCATTCAACAATGGAACTTTGCGTTAAATCCTGATCATGCGAACTCAAATGAACTTACTACTTATCCAGTAGGTGATGATGATGACGGTAAAAGTCAAATTTTTGTAAAACCTATTGTAGAAAGTGGACATATTAAAGAATTTGTTTTCGCCATGACTTCGTTGCAACCTGTTAATGAAGCGATGCTTGTTTTAAAAGATTACTACGTTTATGCACTTATCATCGTATTTTTTGTTATTATTTTATTATCCTTTTATTATTCAAAAATCATTGTAAAACCACTTATTAAAATCAATCGGGTCACAAAAAAAATGGCTAACTTTGATTTCACTGAAAAATTACCAATTTCAGCAGACGATGAAATTGGTAGTCTATCTAGTAGTATCAATACGTTATCTGTGAATTTAAAAGACCGTATTGACCGGCTAAATATCGCAAATACAAAATTACAACAAGATATTGAAAGAGAACGACAATTAGAACGAACAAGAAAAGAATTTATTTCTGGCGTATCTCATGAACTAAAAACACCACTCAGTGTGATTAGAAGTTTTGCAGAAGGAATTAAAGACGGTGTTAGTAAAGATACAACGTACTATACGGACGTCATTTTAGAGGAAACAGAAAATATGAATCGATTGATTGTCGAAATGTTAGAACTAGCCAAACTAGAATCTGGTACCTATAAATTAGAAATGTCGACTTTTTCAATTGGTGATCTTATTCAGCAAGTATATACAAAGTTATTATTTAGTATGGAAGAAAAACATTTACAGGTAGAAATGGATGTAGATTGTTCTATATACGTCAAGGCAAATCGAAATCGTATGGAACAAGTTGTTGTGAATTTGCTAAGTAATGCCATCCGTTATACACCTGATACAAAGCGTATTTGTATTCGTGTGATAGATGGAGAAGAGAAAGTAAAAGTTGAAATTGAAAATAACGGTAACCCAATTCCAGATGAAAGCTTACAAAAAATATGGGATCGCTTCTATCGTTTAGATGCTTCACGAAGCCGTCATACTGGTGGAACTGGACTTGGTCTATCCATTGTCAAAAATATTTTAGAACTGCACCACGCTAATTACGGTGTATATAATATCGACAATGGTGTTGTTTTTTATTTTGATTTACAAAAAGTAAAAGAAGTCAAATAATTTGTCTTAATTTCACGAGGAGTTCACATGGAATTCACACTCTCCCTTTATAGTAGTAACCAAGTTAATCCTTTCCTTTACACATATAAAAGAGGAGAGTGCATAAAATGAAACAAGCAGGACAACCTATTCAAAACGAGAAACAATTAGAAAAAATCAAAAATATACTTTTACAATCTTCAAAACGCGATGGCCTATTATTCGTATTAGCAGTTAACTCTGGCCTAAAAGTAAGTGAAATCTTACAATTAAAAGTTGGAGATGTCATCGATGAAAATGACACGGTTCGTCATTCCATTTTATTTTACAATGAAAAAGTGAAAAAACATAAATGGTTCGCTGTAAATGAAGACTTACAGCACGCAATTGAAGAGTATATGAAAGAACGTAAATCGTGGAAACGAAATGAACCATTATTAAAGTCTCAAAAAGGAACAAAATCTATTACAAGACAGCATGCATGGTATATTTTAAATAAAGCAGCAAAAGAAGTTGGTTTAGAAGGGATTAGCTCACATACACTTCGAAAAACTTGGGGATATTGTGCATATAAATCTGGTGTTGATATCGCATTTCTACAACACTTCTTTGATCATAGTACCCCATCAAAAACTTTAAAATATATCGGTATCGCATAAAATAGATATTGTTCTTATACATAAAAAAGGTTACCAAATTAATTGTTGGTAACCTTTTTTATGTTTCACAGTCTCTTTTCTTGTTTCTCCTAGTATGATAGTGGTACTCTAACAATAAGGGGGAAAAATTATGGACACATTAACAATTGAATTGCCAAAAGATATTGTAGAAAAACTTGATTTATTAAAACAAGCGTATCAAAAGAAAACAGGTGCTACTATTTCAGACAGTACACTTGTCCAAACACTTATCGCCAAGGAGTTTGTTCAAAAAATAACTCCTTTTGATTTACAACAATATATTGTAGAAAAAGAACAGCGTTAATGCTGTTCTTTTATTATTTTAAGTAAGAGCATTCTTTTCTTCCAAAAAAACTGAAGCGAAGTCATCTTCCTAAGGGCATTACGAAAATTTTATAGCTCCTCTTTTTACTGAACAAATGTAAAAGTAGATGGAGGTCGTTTCATCTCAAATATATATAAATTTTTTTATTTTATTTTTGAAAAACCATTGACAATGATAATGATAACCATTATCATTTGTTACGAAGCCAACAATTGATGAATCAACCAAACGCTCAGTAACATTGTTACCCCTCTTTTTCATAAAGAAAAGCACTGTACATTCCCCCTGTTTGTACAGTGCTTTTCTTTTCTACAACTTCTATCTTCTCATCACGAGCAAACAGCTTCTACTTATTCAAATAAATTCAGCTGTTCTGGCTTTGGCTCCCCGTATGTAATATTCATCATTTCCATCAATTGTTTTGCATTATCAGCTGCATCCCCGCCTGAATTATTATTAAATAGTACATATATATTTTTTGTTTTCTTCTGCAACTGTTTTAATCGGTCTACCCATTCCGCCAACTCTTGCCTATTATAGCGATATAAACAGCGAACCGCCCTCCAATTTTCGCTCTTATCAAGCCAACCATGAACATTTCGTCCATGAAAACGGATCAATGCCATGTCAGAATGAGTTGCTTCTAATACAAGTGGAACGGAACCAATACCCGCTTGTGGCTCATCACAAATTGTATGAATCCAATTCTCTTGTTCTAGAAATTGTAATGTTTTATCATACATATGAGGACGGAACCACGTTTGATTTCTAAACTCGATAGCACATGGAAACCCTTCCATTTTCTCCTTTGTATAACGCAGCAATTCTACATTTTTCTTCTGACAATCGAACCATGGTGGATATTGGAATAATATCGCCTGTAATTTATTTACTTCTTGAAGAGGTAGAATGGATTGCTTAAACACTTCAAACATCTCTTCAATCGTTGCAAATGGGATTTCTCCCTGCATATGCCCAGTCATTCCTTGATATGCTTTGACAACAAATGAAAAAT
The DNA here is from genome assembly GCF_022663115.1 of Bacillus cereus group sp. BfR-BA-01430. Lineage (NCBI taxonomy): Bacteria > Bacillati > Bacillota > Bacilli > Caryophanales > Bacillaceae > Bacillus > Bacillus cereus group sp. BfR-BA-01430. Next base: position 619,806 of record NZ_JAKUEW010000001.1, on the reverse strand, counting down.
CTTTCGGCGTTTCTCCTGCCCATTTTGTATAATTACGAGCGGGTTGCATCGCATAAAATGAACTATCGACTTCCACAATAGGAAAATACTCACTATATGTTCGTAATTTATTTCTATTTTCGTAGGAATCTGTATATAAAGAGTCATGATCTCCCCATCCTGTTAATCCAATAGAAATCATTTATGCTCCTCCTTTCCTTGTCTTTCATCAAATGAAACTAGTTTCTCTGTAAAAATATGATATACTATATGGAAGAATTTTTAAATTGAGGGGTTATTTACTTATGCTTCAAGAGGATACTATTTTATCTCAGGAAAATCAAATAAAAGAGCTAGAAAATAAAGTTCATTTTTATGAGCAACTATTGAATCACTTACCACATCATTTTGCATATAAAAATTCTCAGCTTGGCTTCCAGATTCAGAAAAAAGGGAATACGCATTCTATCGAGCATATTCCAAAAGAAGACAAAGAACCAATTTTTGAACTTACTTGTGATTCTTTATTTCTATTTGAACAACTAGAAAAGCACTTCATTCATATTTTCGACGCCTTTTCTCATCATGTGACTTTTGTTGATAGAAACGGAATCATTACATTATGTAATCAAGCAGCTGCTGATGATTTCGGCGTAGTAAGAAGCGCTATAATTGGAAAGCCCATTCAAGACTTATTACAATTGCCAGCAGAAAAAATAAAAGCACTAGAAACATTAAAAACGGGTAAAGAGAGCTATAATGAAGAAGTATTAGATAAAAATTATGGTATTTGTAACAATCGTATTATTCGTGATCACAATGGTGAAATTTTCCGCGTGATTAGTGTTTTTCATTATTTGAATACAGAACGTGATGCAGAAAAACTTGCCTTATCTGGGCGAATTGCTGCTGGAATTGCACATGAAGTTCGCAACCCACTTACAACAGTACGAGGATACTTACAATTTTTACAAGCAAATGTTTCACCTGCTCATAAAGAGCTTTTTAAAAATTTACTAATTCCTGAATTAGATCGTGCAAATAGTATTATCACAAAATTTTTATCGATTTCAAAAGCTCACGAATTTAAACGGGAACCATTTCCTATCAACAATTTTTTACGTGAATATATTCAGCAATTGCTTGCTAGCGAAGCATTTTTACATAATATCTCTATCGAATATAATCTATCTTCTGAATTGGAAGATGTACTTGTTCCTATTGATCGACATGAACTTGTTCAAGTTTTTCTAAACTTATTTCAAAATGCTGTTGATGCAAAGAGCGATAAGCCTCTATCTATTCAAATTACAAGTCATCGTCTAGAAAATTTTGTACGCATTACATTTAAAGACAATGGAATTGGTATTCCTCCAGCAATTCAAGACTATATATTCGATCCATTCTTTTCTACGAAAGATGATGGGACTGGTCTTGGATTATCTGTTACGAAAAAAATTATTCAAAATCATGCTGGTACCTTAAAGGTTTCTAGTGATTCCAATGGTACAACCTTTTTTATTTCTATTCCGTTATCCCCAAAAAACACGAAATATAAAAAATGATAAGAACCATGTTGTCACAAGATGTTCTTTCCTTCGTGATAACATGGTTCTTTCTTTTATGCATCCCTCTTTTACGTTTCTTTACTTCAAATTTACGCTATCTTAATGCTAATTTTGTATGATAAGTAATGAAGACAAATGACATGAAAGAGGGATGAAAATGAAAGTTTTATTGTCAAAACGCTTTGGAATCGTCCTTATATTTTGTATTTTTTTATGTTCAGGACTCTTTTTTACTTTGATCTATACCATAACATCAAACGCAGCTGAAAACCGCGCTACCGCTCCATATGAGCTCGTATATGCAAAACAAACTACGATACCTCTTTCGTCTTCCCCTCATAAAGAAAAAAGAGTGATAAAGGGAATGCTCATTACAGAGGCTTCCACTTATCGAGACTTCGCTCAAATTGCAAGTGAACTCCAACAGCGCTATCAAAATCAAGGACTAAATGAAATTACCCTATCTATCCACAATAAAAATAACGGACAATATGAAGAAGACCTACCTTACGAACCGATTCGTAAAGGAACCATTTCAATTATGTATACATCACCAACTGCAGCAAATATAAACATCCACATGCCATAAAAAAAGAGGCGAATCTTTTCATCGCCTCTTTTCAAAAAAATGGAATCCACTCTTTTACCTTGTCAATCCATTCTTTCTGTTGTTCCTTTCTTTGCTGTTCTTCCTCTTTTCTTCTTTTCTCCTCTTCTTTCCTTCTTTTTTCTTCTTCAATTGTTTGTAACTGTTTTGTATATTCAGCTTCCGGTATTAAGGATAACTGGAATGCTTTTTGAGATGGTTTTTCTCCTGCTTTGTTCATAATATCCCGAAACATCGTTGTTGTAATGTGACTGCCACTTGGTACATAATGCTCATGGTCCGTCTTATCATATCCAACCCAAATCGCTCCTACTAAATCTGGGGTGTACCCTACAAACCATGAATCTTTTGCCCCACTGCTTGGACCGCCTACAATTTGAGTTGTTCCTGTTTTTCCTGCTGTATCAATATTTTTCAGCTTTGCTTTTTCACCTGTTCCTTTTTCAACAACACCCTTTAATAAATATGTCATCTTTTGGGCAACTTTTTCAGTTGTTATACGTGTTTCTTTTTTATACCATTTTCCTACTGTTTCGCCTTCAGTATTTTTTATTTCTCTAATTGCATGTCCCTCTACCTGCACACCATTATTAGCAAATGTCGCATACGCTTGAGCCATGACAAATGGGGAAGTCCCCGTATGCATTCCACCGAGTGCAATCGGATACGTACGATCTTCTTCTTGCAACGGAATACCAAAACGCTCTAACGCTTTCAGCCCTTTTTCTAAACCGATTTGTTCCAATAACCAAACAGCTGATACGTTATAAGACTTTGCTATCGCTTCGTACATCGTCACATCCCCATGAAAAATATGATCGCTGTTTTGAGGTGCATATTCTTTTATATGCAGTGGTTCATCTTTCAATATATCATATACTTCATACCCTTCTTCTAAAGCAGGTACGTACACTGCAAACGGCTTTAACGTTGATCCTGGTTGACGCTTTAATTGCGTCGCATGATTAAATTGTAAAAATTGATATGGCCCCCTGCTACCAACTAGTGCCGGAACACCACCAGTTTTCGGGTTCATTAGTACAATGCCCGTTTGAAGTGATTGATCTGAGCTACTACCTTTAAAATAACGATTATTATTCACAACATCTTCTACTGCTTGCTGTTTTTTAGGATCAAGTTCGGTATAAATGCGATAACCACCAGCTAAAATTTCATTTTGGGTTAAATCATATTTCTCCATCGCTTCTCTTACAATATAATCCACATATTGCGAGTATTTTCCTTTATATTTATCATCTACACCTCGGCGTAGTACAAGACCTTTTTCTTTTTCTTTGCTATATTGTTCCTCCGAAATATACCCTTGCTTCTTCATTAAAGCTAACACAACATTCCGTCTTTCAATGGATTTATTGAAATTTTTATAAGGTGAGTAAGTAGACGGAGCCTTAATAAGACCAGCTATTGTAGCAGCCTCTACTATCGTTAAGTCTTTTACTTCTTTATCAAAATACGATTTAGCAGCTTTCCTTATACCCCAAGCACCTTCGCCAAAATAAATTTGATTCATATACATCTCAATAATTTCATCTTTCGTATATGTGCGCTCTATTTTTTTCGTTAAAAAATATTCTTTAAATTTTCTTGAAAATGTTCGTTCTTGTGTTAAAAATACATTTTTCGCAAGCTGTTGCGTAATGGTACTCCCCCCTGCAATGACTTCACCCGCAGTAACATTCTTTAATATAGCATTCAAAATTCCACTATAATAAATTCCATGATGGTTATAAAAACCTTTGTCTTCTACTGATATTATAGCTTGAACCATAATATCAGGTATGTCTTTTCTTTTAATTCCTTCTGTTTTAGAAGACGATAACTTAGCTGCCACTTCATTGTTTGCATCATAAATGAGTGTTGGTTGCGGAACAGCTTGTTTTAATGCTGATATGTCTTGAATGGATATCATTATGTTCATTGCAACAAAGAGAGTCATGAATAAACCACCTAAAATCAATAATGTATTGCGCAGTTTCTTTCTCTTGTTGAACCACTCAAGCGTGTTCTTAAAATGAGTGTTGTCCAATTTCATTTATCCACTTCCTTCATTTCTTTACACTCTTTTGTTAAAAGGAAGAAACTCCCTCCTTTTAAATTTATTATAATATCGTAATTCATTCTTAGGTGTAAAGTATTTCTTTTACATTCATACTTTTTACAAGAAAAGGACATTCTACAAGTAAGATATTCACAGCTGATTATTAATATTATTAATGCATCAATATAACTTATGTTAAGTTTTTGTAAACTTTTCGATAAAATGTTTTAAAAAACGACAGTTTTTTGTTAGAATTGACTAGCCAATATATTTTACATATATTACTTTTCGGTGGGGGTAACAATAATGGTTTTTAAATCTAAGAAAGATAAATTTTCTGAAATGTTAATGAATGTTTCTGAAAATTTAAAAGAAGGCGCTAAGTTCTTTGTGGAATATAAAATTAAGAACGCTAGTGATCTCAAGGAATTTTCTATGCGCATGAAAGAATATGAGTCAAAGGGTGACTCATTTATTCACGAAATCATTATGGAGCTAAACAAAGCGTTTATCACTCCAATTGAACGTGAAGACATTTTGCAACTGGCAATGAGCATGGACGATGTATTAGACGGATTAGATCACAGTGCTGGTTTATTCGAAATGTACTCTATCACAGAAGCTGATGAATACATGATTAAATTCGTTGAAGCAATTAATCAATGTGCAATTGAGATTGCTGCTTCTGTAGAATTAATGTCTAATAAGAAACTGCTTGACATTCGCACAAACGCAATTAAGATCAAAGATTACGAATCACAATGTGATGATATTCGTCGTCATGCTATTAAGCATCTATTTTCTCGTGAAAAAGATCCGATCAAGATCATTCAGTACAAAGAAATTTATGAAGAATTAGAAGAAGTAGCTGATAGCTGCCAAAGCGTAGCAAACGTGTTAGAAACAATTATTATGAAGAACGCATAAGGAGTTTGATCATGGATACAGTCTTGATTTTAACTGTTTTAATAGTCATTTGTGCTTTAGCTTTCGACTTTATTAACGGATTCCATGATACAGCGAACGCCATTGCAACAGCGGTTTCTACAAAAGCTTTGAAGCCACGACAAGCGATTATTATGGCAGCTATTATGAATTTTTTAGGTGCAATGACATTTACTGGTGTAGCAAAAACAATTACAAAAGATATCGTTGATCCGTTTGCATTAGAAAACGGTTCAGAAGTTATTTTAGCCGCTTTACTTGCTGCGATCGCGTGGAACTTAATTACTTGGTACTATGGAATCCCAAGTAGTTCTTCGCATGCAATTATTGGTGCAATCGCAGGTGCTGCAATTGCTGCTGCTGGTGTAGCATCCATTAACTTTAAAGGATTTATTAAAATTATCGAATCATTAATTATTTCACCAATTGTTGCATTTGTAATTGGATTTATCGTATACAGTATTTTTAAAGTCGCTTTTAAAAATTTCAACTTAACGAAAACAAACCAAAATTTCCGTTTATTCCAAGTTGGAACCGCAGCTTTACAAGCTTATACACATGGTACAAATGATGCACAAAAAGCAATGGGTATTATTACAATGGCACTGATGACAAATAACCTCCATAGTTCTGGAGATATTCCACTTTGGGTTCAATTCTCATGTGCTCTCGCAATGGGACTTGGTACTTCTATTGGCGGGTGGAAAATCATCAAAACTGTCGGGGGACAAATTATGAAAATCCGCCCTGTAAATGGGGTAGCTGCCGATTTATCATCATCTCTTGTTATTTTCGGTGCAACATTTATTCACTTGCCAGTTAGTACAACACATGTCATCTCTTCCTCTATTTTAGGGGTAGGAGCATCACATCGTGTAAAGGGTGTAAAATGGGGTACTGCTCAACGAATGTTAATTACTTGGGTTATTACACTCCCAATTTCTGCTTCTTTAGCAGCATTATTCTATTATGTATTACATTTCATTTTTTAATCAAAAGTCGCCTTTCTTATTTTTTCAGGAAGGCGACTTTTTTGTGAACAGTCTTATTTCTTTTCAAAAAGTGTGTATAATGAATGTTGGATTTGTTATGTAGAGGAGTTGGCAATTTTGGAGTATATCATGTTACTTTTTATTGGATTAATTGCAGGGACAATTGGAAGTCTTGTAGGGCTAGGGGGAGGAATTATCATTGTTCCTTTACTGATTGGACTGCATAGCTTATCGCCCCAAATCGCAGTAGGGACTTCCATTGTAACTGTTGTTTTCACAGGTCTTTCTTCTACTCTTGCTTATGTGAAGCATAAACGAGTGGATTACAAAAGTGGACTTATTTTATTTATTGGTAGTGGTCCTGGTGGCATCATTGGGTCGTGGGCAAACAAATTTTTAAATCAAGATACTTTCTCTTTATACTTTGGAATCTTTCTTATTTTCGTATCGATTCTTCTTATGTTACGCGATAAACTGAAACCTCTTTCCTTATCAAATGCAACGGTTATTAAGCGTTCTTTCACTGATACTGAGGGAAATACTGTTTATTATCAGTTCCCACCCTTTCTTTCTATTCTTATCGCATTTATAGTCGGTTTCATATCTGGACTATTCGGTATTGGCGGAGGAGCTTTACTCGTTCCTGCTATGATGCTGCTGTTTGCTTTTCCAGCTCAAATCGCTGTGGCAACTTCCATGTTTATCGTTTTATTATCAGCAATTGTAAGTTCTTTCACTCATATCTCTCTTGGTAATGTGAGTTGGATTTATGCGCTGATTCTAATTCCAGGTGCTTGGATTGGAGGGAAAATCGGAGCGTATATTAATACAAAGTTAAGTGGAAATGCAATCATTAACTTATTGCGCATTACATTAATTATCCTTGGGACGAGGTTGATTATTACTTCATTCCTATAACGCGTTCTCCTTAGAATGCGTTTTTTTATACACACGAATACAAAAAGGCCCCTAACACAATACATAGGACAATGCACATACATAACAGCATGAAATTTGATATATGCATTTTTCTCAAGTTAACCACTCCTTATAACTGCTTCCTCCCCTATCATAGCGAAAAAACAGCTATCTTACTGTTACAAAGCACTAACAATGCAAAATCAATTATTACAGATTTAATCTCTTTATTGCATTCCTTTGTATAATCTACCTATTATATAAAAAAGATGTCATATCGACATCTTTTTAATGAAGGAGTGACCATCCCATAAAATCTTCATGTACTTGACACGCGCGTTTGTCATTTCGATCATATAGTTCGGCATAACTATCTGTTTCCTCATCATAAGCCATTGTATAAATGATTTGACCATCTATTAAAACGGATAGAACGACTCCGCCTGTCATCTCTTCCACATGTATGATCGCATTAGCTGGTATTTTCATATCAGTCATTTTCGGATCTAACAATATACTAAACCCCCTACAGCATATTCATAGTTCGTACTATTACACACTAAATAGTATACTACTGTAATAGCATACATTTCGTCAATACAATTACAACATGGATACAAAATAGAAAAAACACAGTCAATCATGTCTTGTGCTTTCGCTCCATGCTGCAAAAAAATAAGTATTGAAAAACGGATCCACATATACATGCATATTATGAACACAAATGAAACTATATCGATTAAAATAAAATACATAGGAATACTTAAATGAGGTGCTAACATTGATTTTACATAAAGGAGAGATATTATTCCGCCAAGGTGAAGAAGGACCCTTATACTTTGTGAAAACAGGTCTATTAAAAGTGGTTCGATTACAAGAAGATGGAACACCATTTTTATTTAATATTATTGTTCCAGGTGAAACGATTCCTCACCATTCTTTAATTTCACCTAAAGAATACCACGGAACAGCCATCGCTTTAATGAAAACTGAAATTGAACCTATTATGAGTCAAGAATGGTATGATAAGCTGCAAAAAAATCCAGAATTATATGCTAACGTTGCGCTGCAGTTACAAACTAAATTACGAATGATGCAACAGCGCATTGATCAATTAACAACGGTCTCACCAAGAGAGCGTCTCCATCGTTTACAACAATGGTTTTCATTATATTTAGATGAAATTCCGATTTATGAAATATTAACGCAAACTGAAATTGGTCAACTCATTGGTGTGAGACGTGAAACTGTAAATCGTTTATTACGAGACCAAATAAAAAACGAGGTAAAATAACCTCGTTTTTTATTTGGTAAATTCTCTTTATTGTAAGCTAGCTGCTGGTCCAAAGAACTCATAGTGAATGCGATCAGCTGGCACTCGCCACTCTAGTAACGCTGCACTGATATGTTTCATAAATGGTACTGGACCACAGAAATAAAATTCTGCTTCATTTGAAGGAAGAATAGATTGTAACCAAGCTAAATCAATAAATCCTTCTTTCTCAAAATCTTTCGCTTGTACATCTTGCTTTGTTGGTGCTGAATAACAAGTATATGCTTTCACTCTTTCCTTACTTTCTGCTACCTTTTGGACATGCTCTTTCATTGCATGGACTTTACTATTTAACGCTGCATGAATGAAGTATACATCACGGTCCATTTCTTTCTCAGTTAACATATTAAACATACTCATCATAGGTGTAATTCCTACACCACCGCTTATTAATACAACCGGTAAGTTTGAATCTATATTTAATACAAAGTCTCCAGCTGGTGCACTTAGTGGTAAAATATCTCCTTCTTGAACATGGTCGTGTAAGTAATTAGAAACTTTCCCATCCGGTGCTTCTGCACTTGTTTCACGTTTTACACTCATGCGATAATACTCTTTTCCAGGAGCATCTGATAAACTATACTGGCGATTATGTATATACGTTTCACCTTCTATACGAATTTGAACCGTTACATACTGACCAGGTAAAAACGTTGATAGTTCGCCACCATCTTCTGGTTTTAAGTAAAACGATGTAATGACGTCGCTCTCTTTCTCTTTTTTCACAACAATAAAGTTACGGAACTCTTTCCAACCACCTTCTTTTTTTGCTGCTTCCTCATACATTTCCGCCTCGATACTAATAAATGCATCAGCAATTACACCATACGCTTCGCCCCAAGCATCCAGCACTTCTTGCGGCGCGTCTGCTACTTCTTTAATTGCTTGTAATAAACATTTTCCTACAATCGGATAATGTTCAGCTTTAATTCCTAAGCTTCTATGTTTATGACCAATCTGTTTGACAACAGGAATAATTGCTTCCAAGTTATCAATATACATGGCTGCCGCATACACTGCACTCGCTAGCGCTTGTTGTTGTCTTCCTATTTTCTGGTTTGTATGATTAAAAATATTTAATAACTCCGGATGTTCCGCAAACATAATTTGATAAAAGCGTGTCGTGATGTCAACACCTTTTTCTTGTAATAATGGTACTGTTGATTTTACAATTTCAATTGTTTTTTGACTTAACATTGCATCTCACTCCTCTGTTTCCTTGACTACTGTTAGTGTAAAAGAATTTTTGATAGAACGTTGTGATTTTAATCACTATAAACATGGTGTTTTTGTGAAAAATATATGAACAATTTCAATCTATCCCGCAATAAAGTTCTCATATGATAGAAATAAGGCAAAAGTAGATTTATCGATTCGTAAAGGCGATTGATCACAAGACGAGTTCTATACCATACATCATTATTCTCCAAAATAAACATAGCTAACCGAAATGTCGGTTAGCTATGTTTGTTTTGAAGAACTTGTTCAATCACTTGTACCTCTTTTCCGTCTCCAAATTCCGTATATCCCCATATATTTGTCTCACCCGTATATTTATTTACAATGATATCTAAATCATGATAAATCCGATGCGCATACACAACATATTCAATATTCCTTGCTTCTATACCCATTTTCATAACGTCATAACTCCGTCTTACATCGCGCTTTATCTTCTCATTTTTCACTTGTTTATGTATATCTTTTAAAGACTGCTCTTGTTCTTGAAACCACGTCACAAGATGATTCCAATCTCCCTCTGTATATTGATCCGCTTTACCATAATTTAAAAAATCATTATAGTCTTCATGGGTTGTACGGATAAATTGTAATACATGCTTTTTTTCCTTCACATCATCTACTTTAGGTATTGTCGATACACTAGCAGGTTTACTTGCATAATGTAACAATACTTTCATACATCCATAGCTTGCAAGCCCCATTACTATAATCATTCCCAGTATACCCAATATCCTCTTCATATTCCGACTCCTTTTCCACTATGAATATTACATTTATTTCTATAAATTATTATATTTGTAACATTCTCTAATTGAAAAAGAATTCCTGTATAAATACTTCTTATCATTTCGACACTGTTTTTCTACACATTTCGCTCTGGTAAATATTGCTGTAAAATAACATGCCCTTCGTAAGCAGCATAGCCTAATATTACAAGTAGACCAATGTAACAACCAAATACGATCCATCTTGTTTTCGCATCGACGTTATAATACTCCTCTTGTTGTTGCTTTTCCTTTTCCCATTGCTCCCCTTTTCTTTCTACTAACGCGATCGCTTCTTTCATACGATTGGTATGTTCTTCTTTTTCCTCTTCATATGGCACATAATCAAGCGGTTCAAATTTAGGCAAGATATACTCTAATACTTCAATTTTTTGGCTTTCTCCTGTTTCAAGCTTCTTTTCTTTCGCTTTTTGTCTTAATTTTCCCATTTCATGGTGAGCTACATAAAGCGCGCGATGCACCGCTCCTGTTTCCAAAAACTCTTCCTGAAATTTAGAAAGATATGTTTTTAATATCTCTACTTTGTAACCTAATTCTTTAATCGGCTTATCACGCTTCATTACTCGATACAGTTCCATGCACCCTATGATAAAAATGAAAAATCCAATAATACTTGTAAAGAAAATGGAATATCCAAGCAATAGAACAAGACCGCCAATCCAAATTTTTGTGCTAACAACCGAAATAATTCTGCCACCATCTAAAGGCGAAACCGGAATTAAATTAAAAAAATTCAACATGCTTCCTAGTAAAATCACGAGCGCCCAAAATGGCTCATTCGTTAGCATGTAGAGCGGAATAGCTGGTAAAAATGATAGCAACCCAAACAAAGGTCCCATATAAGCAAGATATGCCTCATCCTTTGCATTTTTCGGCATCTCCTTCATTCCAATTAAAGCACCCATAAATGGAATGAAAATTGCCGGTGACGTAGGTATACCTTTTCGCTTCGCCGCCCATAAATGCCCCATTTCATGTACGAAAAGTAAATAAATGAGCGCGACTCCAAATTTCCAACCATATATAGCTGCATATGCTCCAAGTGATAGTAACATACTAAATACTGTTGAAAATTTAGCAAATTTAAAAATTGCTAATACCCATTTCAGTTTAGAAAATAAAAAGATTCCAACTGCAGCCAAAACTCCCCATAATCCCTTTGTATTTTTCTTTTGCATCACTTTCTCCTTTTTTCTTTCTATTATGCCATAATTTTCTCTTTTATTGAAAAATATGTTTATAACATCTAATTTTAGCCAAAAATATAAATGAAAGGAGGTTATAACATGACATTACAAGTTTTCATAATAGGGACTCTTTCTTTTTTAGCTTCTACACTCATTTTCTATACAGTTAGCTACGTCTTATTATTAGATTTGTTACCGAATCATTTCGTTATTTCTCTAATTATTCTTTCTGCTCTTATGATCTCTTATCTTATTACAAGAAAATCAATGAATGAGCCTTCTGCAAAAACAAAGTAATGGAGCGAACCTCTTGGCTAGCTCCATTATCATTTCCTAGGAAAGATTACATTCATCTTTGAAAATTCATGTTTTCACCATAATCTTTTACAATTTGAATAATATTTCGAAATGTACCCATTCTTTCTTTACTATGATTTAACATGTATAAATCATAATAATCATAATATAATTCTATTGCCTTTTGCTGTGAAACTGATACATTATTAAGCGGCACGATAAAATGAGCTTCATATTGTTTATATCCTTCTCTTACTTGCTCGCCTCCAATCATTTCACTCGTTTTCCGGCCAATTATTTGTTGAATCTTTTCTGGAAACACAATTTGAAAATAATATTCCTTTTCGGTTTCCAACGCTTTATATAAAGAATTTGAGATTGTATAAAATATAGTATAATGTACATTGTTATTGTCTACTTTAATATGAAAAGCTGTAATTTGCATATCATTTTTTGTTACTTCTGCTAAGCTTGCCCCCTCCGTATGATTATGATGAATCATTGGAAGGAGAGCTAGAAGCTGCTCTGTCTCCTTTTTAGGAATCTTATATATCCCTTTCTCATTTTGAAGCCACCCTTCGCGAGATTCTCCTCTGAGCCATGCACGATATATTTCCTTTTTCCCTTCCTTCTCAATTTGTATTTCATACTCAGGTTCTCCGAAGCTTCCTATTATCTCTTGTTTTTTAGCTTTATGAATAATATCTACTACCCTTTTTGCCTCTTCCTCTTTCAAAACCTTTTCTATCTTTCCTTTTTGTAAAATGGTAACTTCTATGTTTTCTTGCACAATACTCACCATCTCTTCGTTTCGTTCTCGCTCTTTCGGCTGTCCTATTTTGCTACATGATACAAGTAAGACTATGCATAGACATAATACATATTTTCTCTTCACTCGATCCCCTCTATCTCGCTAATATAAGAAATAATTATCATTTGTACTCACTTATATGAATGAACAGACACCGAACTCTCTCACCTTCTACAACATATTCATACTGAGCTCAATCGTATTTCACCCATTATTGAACGTGATTGTTGGACGATTTGGAGCGCGATAAAAGCGTAAGGAAGCCTCACATCTATCTGTGAGGCTTCCTTATTTCATAATCTCATTTTGCAACACTCTTGATAGCCTCCACTTCTAGCCTGTGCACTTCCACACTTTGGACATACTAAATATCTAGACTGGTTTGTCAACAAACTACCTTTTGGAAAGAGTAACACTTCTGCTTGTTTAAACGAACGTGAATAATATAACCATATAAAACCACAAATAGCGAGAATCCCCAATAAAGCTCCCATTGCAAGCATTTCCGTCACCTCTTTTTAGGTTTGTTCTTTCCAGCAAGTGGATTGTTGTATTATTCTCTATAAAATTTCAAAATTCCTGCTCTATCCCCATAATTATCTTATTTGTCTGTAAATTTAACAATCCTTTATATTGTTTTACACAAATTTTACAAAAAATATTTTTTCGCTCTCATACACTAAAGTGAACCTTCAAACAGAGAAGTCTCTCCATCTATACTTGTATTCTTCATAACTAATGTTTTACGAATCTGCATTTTTTGAGGTGATAGTCTTACGATCCCCCAGACTTTTAGAAGAGACCTTTTCAAAAAAATGTGTTGCAGAGAGGAGTATCATCATGTATCCCTTCTTATTGTTTACTTTCTTGATGAAATTGGTTATCTCTATTTTCATTCCTTCCCCGAACATATCCATGCAGATTATTAGTCTCAACGATTTTCATGGACAATTAAATACAACATCTATGCTACATGGGAAAGCTGTCGGACGTGCAGATTACCTCGCTAGCTATATTCAAATGTATCGCATGAAAAATCCGAATACTTTGCTTGTACATACTGGGGATATGATCGGTGGGAGCCCTCCTATTTCAGCATTATTTCATGACGAACCAACTATGGAATTTCTCAACAAACTACAATTTGATGTAGGTACAGTTGGAAATCATGAGTTTGATAAAGGTCCTATTACGCTACACCAACTCATTAATGGTGAACTTTTTTATAAAAAAACTACTTTTTCTGGTAGTGCATTTCCTTACATATGTGCAAATGCAGTAGATAATCGTAGCAATCAGCCCCTCTTTCCACCTTATACGATTAAATGGATTGAAGGAATTCCCATTGCATTTATTGGGATCACCACAAAAGATACTCCTTTTGTCACAATGTATAGCGATATGTCCTCTGTTCGCTTTTTAGATGAAGCTTCTACAGTTAATGATTATGTGCGTCACCTACAACAACAAGGTATTCATGCATTTATCATTCTTGCGCACCTTGGTGGTCGCACAAAAGAAGGTATTACAAATGGAGAACTAGCTCATCTAGCAAATAAAGTAGACGCTGATGTTGATATTATCTTTGGGGGACACACTCATTCTTATATAAACGGAAATGTGAACGGAAAATTACTTGTTCAAGCTTATTCTTATGGAAAAGCTTTTTCAAACGTTACTCTTACCTTAAATCGAACAACGAAAGACATTATGAAAAAACAGGCCGAGATTATCCCTGTTTATCAAGAGAAACTTCTACCGAATCCACACATCACATCATGGTTACAGACTTATTCTTCAAAAATTCGTTCTAAGGTAGAAGAGCCATTAGGCGTAACGAATTACAAGCTTACTCGAAACCAGAATAAACATGGAGAATCCGATTTAGGAATACTGATCGCTACAGCACAACGCCAAACGATGAATGCTGATATTGCCTTTGTAAATCCTGGAAGCATTCGATACGACTTACAGAAAGGAAGCATTACATGGGAAGATACTTTTCTCATACAGCCATTTGGAAACAAACTTATTAAAATGGAGCTATCCGGAAAAGAAATTAGAAGAGCCTTGCAAGAACAATGGAAAGATGAAACTCGTATTTTACAAGTTTCAGGACTACGGTACAGTTTGAAGGATTATACTTTACAAAATATTTCACTAGAAAATGGAATACCCTTGCGAGATAATGAAGTATATTCAGTTGTAATCAATTCATTTTTAGCAAATGGCGGAGATAAATTTAGTGTGTTTAAAGCAGGGCGAAATCAAATCGAAGGCCCAACAGATCAAGAAGCTCTGGCAAATTACATACGCTCCATTTCCTATATCAATACGCTTCCACAAAGTTTCATACAAAAAAGCTATTGACTTTTTTGAAAAAACATGCAAAAATACTGTCAAAATACTTAAAGAAAATTCATTGACGAGAACGAGTACGTTATAGAGCTGTTCCCCAGAGAGTTGGCATTTTGCTGCAAGCCAATGTTCAGTGCATAACCGAAAATCATCTCCGAGAAGTAGAACTGAAAGAAATAGTAAGTTCTCACCGGCTGTCCTCCGTTACAAGGAACACGTATCATGTTGTACGTTGCAAAGCCGTATACAGATAGATATTTTTCTACATGTATAAATTAGGGTGGTATCGCGGGTAATCTAACTCGTCCCTTTATGAAGGGGCGAGTTTTTTATGTTCTTACGAATGAACTTTTATAAAAGGAGGAAAAAACAATGAACACTGTATCAAAAAAGCATGTGTTTTTCACAGGACTTATGCTATTCTCTTTATTTTTTGGAGCAGGTAATTTAATTTTCCCTCCAATGCTTGGACAAAATGCAGGTGATCATTTCTGGCCAGCTATGGTTGGGTTCTTATTAACAGGTGTCGGCTTACCTTTATTAACCGTTATTGCAATCTCTCTTTCTGGAAGTGGAATGCAGCAACTTGCGAGTCACGTTCACCCAATATTCGGAATTTTCTTTGCGGTTATCGTTTATATTTCAATTGGACCATCTATGGGAATTCCACGTGTTGCAAATGTTGCTTATGAAATGGGAATTAGTTCATTTTTACCCGAAGACGTCCGTACTAGTTCACTTACACTATTTGTGTACACAGTCGTTTTCTTTTCTCTTGTATATTGGCTAAGCTTAAATCCTTCTAAGCTAGTAGATCGTATTGGAAATATATTAACACCTATTTTATTATTTTCTATTTTCTTATTATTTGTAAAAAGTGTGTTTACGCCACTTGGCCAATCAGGGCCAGCTATGCAAGACTATGTAACTTCCCCTATTTTTAAAGGGTTTATGGAAGGATATTTAACAATGGATACGATTTCTGCACTTGCATTTGGAATTATTGTTGTAAACGCCATTCGCTCAAAAGGTGTAGAAGATCGAAAAACGGTTGCAATCGCAACAACAAAAGCAGGCCTTATTGCCGCTATCGGACTCATCCTTGTATACGTTGCACTCGGTTGGTTAGGTGTAACGAGCGTTTCACTTGGATATGCGAAAAATGGTGGTCAATTACTTACAGTGATTGTTCAACAACTATTCGGTCCATATGGTCTTTCTTTATTAGCTATCATTGTAACACTTGCTTGTTTGACAACATGCGTAGGACTCGTCTCAGCATGTAGCCAATATTTCTCAACATTATTGACAAAATTTTCATACAAAAATTTCGCTAGAATCATTTGTGTAGTTGGACTTCTCGTAGCTAACTTAGGATTAACAAAAATTATCGCAATCTCTATACCAATTTTACTTGTTGTATATCCAATCGCAATTGTCCTTGTACTCCTTTCACTACTTCATAAATTTTTTGGCGGTTATCGCTCAGTTTATGTTGGCGCTTTAGTCGGCGCAGGAGTAATAAGTGTGTTTGATGGTTTAAAACAAGGAAATGTTTCCGTTTCATTTATTACTTCTTACTTTGAATGGATTCCATTATATACAGAAGGCATCGGTTGGCTGTTACCATCATGTTTAGGGGCAATGATTGGTCTTATTGTCGCAAAACAAAAAAACGAAAAACCAGTTCCATCGGTAGAAAATACTTCTGGATCGAAAGTATCCTAAACCATCAAGGTAAGGGGATATATCCTTTCAAACAAAAATAAATCCAATCCTAATAATTTGAGTGGAATCAATCTATAATAAGTATATAACTCATTGGTAAGGCTTCACTATTTCTATGACCATCGATTGGTAAGATAATGAGTTATGCCCCTTGGAAAAGGTACCTTGCAGCAGGGATACCTTTTCTTTGTACATTTGTATTTTGAAAGTATAACTAAAATACTTTTCTATAGGGGATTTAAGAATTTGTTACTTTAGATGATTATGTTTAAAAAAGGAGCTTCAACAAAATACACACATACTTCGTTGAAGCTCCTTTCTATTTTATAAGTTGATGTCTAAATGCGTAAATAACTGCTTGTGTTCGATCGCTGACATTCAATTTATTTAAAATGTTACTTACATGTGTTTTCACAGTTTTCAGCGCTATAAACAGCTCATCTGCAATTTCTTGATTACTTTTCCCTTCTGCAATTAATAATAAAATTTCAAACTCTCTTTCTGTTAAATCGTCATGTAATGGTTGTTCCTTCTTTTGGCGCATCCGAGACATCATTTTACCGGTCACTTTTGGTTCCAACACCGTTTCCCCGTCATAAGTTGCTCGCACCGCATCTGCGATATCACTTGCTCTTGACGTTTTTAATAAATAACTCGTTGCTCCCGCCTCGATAACAGGATATAACTTTTCATCATCTAAAAAGCTCGTTACGACCACAATTTTTGCTTCAGGCCATTCCTTAATAATCGCACGCGTTGCCTCCACTCCATCCATGTCATCCATAACAAGATCCATTAAGATGATATCTGGTTTTAATTGTAGTGCTAGCTCTGAACCTTTTCTGCCATTTTCCGCCTCTCCAACTACTTCAATATCTGGCTGTGTTGATAAGTAAGCAGATACCCCCATGCGAACCATTTCATGATCATCAACTAGTAACACTTTAATCATAATTCTCCCCCTCTCTCTATCCTAATTAGCACTTTCACTTCAATTTGTGTTCCTTTATTTGGGAAACTAAGTACTTTTAACGTCCCTCCAATTTCATGAACGCGTTCCTGCATAGATTGTAATCCATATGATCCTGCTTTATTTACCCCCACTTCAAATCCAACACCATCATCAATTATTTTCAAAATGGCATATTGATCAATTTGACGAAGGCGTACTTCTATTTTCTTTGCCTTTGCATGTCGCAGTGTGTTAGATAATGCTTCTTGTAAAATACGAAATAGATGATCTTCGACACCTTTTTTTAATTGAATAGATTCAACGAACCATTCGATTTTCATATGTTGTTTTCTAGAAAGCTCTGTTAATAGTTCCTCTATACCTTCTGTTAGTTTTTTTCCTTCTAATTGTACAGGACGTAAATGAAGAAGCAACGCTCTCATTTCGGATTGCGCATTCACGACCATGTTCTCTACAAGCTTCAATTGTTTTTTTGCTGTTTCTGGAAATTGATCTACTTGCTCATTAATTGCTGACATCATCATAGACATCGCAAAAAGCTGCTGACTTACAGAATCATGCAGTTCCCTTGCCAAGCGATGTCTTTCTTGAGAAATAGCTTCTTGCTTCATTTCTTCATTCCAATGAGCTCGTTCATTTGTTACCTTTTGAAATAACCCAGCTTGTTCTTCTAATCTTCGAGTAAGCGTCATAACTTTTCGCTCTATTTCATGAAATTCGTCTTCTGCTGTAAACGAAACATCTTTTGGAAAGTTCCCGCGCTCTACTTCAAATAAGAAAGTATTCAAGCCTTGAATACGCTGCTTTACATAATAGCCAATCGCATATCCTACAATGCCTCCAATAAGAAGACTTGTACTCATTATTAACAAGCCAACAGGAACAGAAGCAATTGATTCTTTCCATAAGAAATCATATACATCTCGCTTACTTTTCCACACATAGATAATTGTACAAATGAGTGCAATACTAATAGAAGATAGCATGGAATAACGAATGTACATCCATGAAATATTTCCTTGTTTTTTCATCATACTTTCCTCACTTCCGTATCTCCTACGACAAGCGAAGAAATAATTTTAATACGACGAGGAGCTTCTCTATACTGCTCTGTTTTAAATGTAACATTTCGGTTCAAACCTGTTTCTTCATGCCCTGGCAGTAATACTCTCCCAACAATAACAGAATGATTTAAAGATAATTCAATGTCATATGGAACGTACAATCTAATATTTCCGATTACCCCACGAATAACAATGACGGTTTCTCCTTCTGGAATCATCGCCGTTGTTAAGTCCATTTCAACATCACAGACTCCATATTGAACATTAATATCTTCCAGTTCATAAATATGATCCATCATTCGTACGTTTCCTACCATCATGTTTTTTAAATATGGTTCAGAACGATAGATTGGTTTATCCTCATCAATATATCCTTTCTCCTTAATCTGAACTTGAACTGCTTGCTGTTTCTGCTGCCCTTGAATCAGTCGATAACCGATAAATGCTAGACAAGCGAATACAACAAGTACGAAGGCCGCTGATGAAAATAGAAAGAATAAAAATACAAGTCCCCCAATAAACAAAAACACGTTGCCTCTCACATAACGATTCTTCTTTCGATAATGTCTTCCAAACATAATCATAATAAAGGCAAAAATAAGACCTCCTGGTTCAAAGCGTCCAGAAATCATATCGATAAAAAGACCAAATCCAAATATAATGAGGAGCATCCCCACAAATTGTGTTTTTGAAAATTGTTGCTTCATTTCAGCTCCCCCCTTCTCATTACATATAAAGTAAAATTTGAATCAGTGGGAGTTTTCTTCATCCCTCACTGATTAGAGCCCTCACCAATCAGGCTACCCGTTACTGCGAGATAAATAGAAGAAAAAGGTATTGCTTACCAACACCTTTTCCCCTATCACTATATCATATGCTCGTTTTATAATATACTACAATTATTTTATTCCTTCTTTGTTTAAAGATACTTCATTTTTCTCTTTCATTTCGCGCTCTAGTTTAGCAATTTTCATATCAAAAGTATCACGTTCATACCCTTCATTTATGCGAAGTTCTAAATCACGAATATGATCTTCTATTTCTTCAAATCGTAAAAACGGATTGTTTTCATCCATTTTATGAAGCGCTGTATTCATACGACGATTCGCATGCGCCATATTTTCACGCGCCATCAGTTGCATACGCTTTGCATTCATTTCTTTTAATTTATTTTTCATTTCAGAAAGGCGACGTTCTAATTCATCAATTTGTTCGATCACACCTGCATACATTTCTTCTAAACGAGCCACTTGCCCTTCATAATATGCGACTTCTTCTAAAGCACGCTCATGTAGTTGCAGTTCTCCTGCTTCTTGTGCAACAATGGCTTGCTTTGATCTCTTATTTACGAAATAACGCGCCTCTTCAAGCTCACGAGCAAAGTTCGTTTTTAACGTTTTATGACGCTCAATTAACTTTTCAATTTTCGTTATTTCACGTTCACTATCACGTAAATATTGGTTTAACATAGCAATTGGGTTTTTTCTTTCTTTTTCATCTAATACATTATGAAGATCTGCTAAAATCGCATCGCGTACACGGTCAAATAAAGATTGTTTCATTCTAATCTTCCTCTCTTCTATTTTATCAATTAGATTCGTTTATACTAGTTTTTCATTAACTTATTCCACTCATCTTCAAAGTTGCTATATTTTGTAGAGCTTCCTGAAGTAGAATCCATTACTACATCTTTTTCCTTTTTCCATTCATGGTATCCGTAATATAAAACGACCAAGGCTACGATACCAATCAATGCAGGAGAATGTGAAAGAGCGATTGATAGACCGATTAAACCAACAATCCCCCAAGCTAGCTTTCCAAAAAATGATTGTGCTCGCACAAATGATTTATAGCTCCAGTACACAATTCCCGCTCCAATGGCAAATCCTATCATACCTCCAAGGCTACCAAGAGCAATTAAAGCCAAAATACCGGCTGCGATAAACGCTAGAAATTGTTTCATCTTGTGCTCGCCTCCCTTCGATTTGATACTCTTATCTTAACTATTTTTTTGATTTTTCATAACGAGCTTAAGAACCGTTTTCATCTCAGACTTAAGACTGAGACACAATCGGCCTTTTGCCAACTTACCCTTCACGAATCGAGCTTTCATGAGCATATTTCCACCTAACTTCCTTGCTCTCACTAAGTTTTGAAACAGGAGCCTTATTGCCCGTTCATGCAGGATAAGAGAGGGAGAGGGAATAATAAAGGATGATTTTACAGATCATAAAAGAGAGAAATACAACCGATAAAAAGGATATAAACAATCAAATTTATCAATACAATTTAAAACATTTTCCATCTGAATTTACATAGTACATACTCAGGAATTCAATAATTTCTTAAAGATGATACAGGTCGAATTCCCGGAGGATTGTTAGGTGAAATTTGCTGGAACTGGTTAGCGATTCATACTTTCTCAGATTCACAAACTAGAATAGATCTCTAAGTTACTATTAGAAGCTTAAAAAAATGCAATTTCATAAAGGTTGATATATTCAGCTTCCAAGCATTAGATTTTTATCAAAAATACGGCTATCAAATACTCAGTACTCTCGATAACGTCAGAAAGCATGATTAGCACTACTACTAAAAAAAGACTTATAAACGATAAAAAGACGCTCAAAATAACTTTTATGAGCGTCTTTTTTGCCTTATTCTAATAAGAAATTAAGCTGTTTTATGGAATTGTCCTTTTTCTTCTACTTTTGAAAATCTCGGAAAACCAATTAAAATTGAAACTACACCACATATCCCAACTAAAATCGGATAAAATGCATACGGCAATAGTTCAACTGGTGATAAAGCTGCAAATCCTGCTGCTGTTAACATCTGCGCTCCGTACGGAACGAGCCCTTGAACACAACACGAGAACACATCTAGTACACTCGCCGATTTTCGTGGATCAATTTTATATTGATCTGCAATATTTTTTGCAAGAGGGCCAGTGAATATAATCGAAATGGTGTTATTCGCTGTACATATATTCGTCATGCTTACTAATCCAGCAATTCCAAATTCCGCACCTTTTTTCGAACGGATATTACGTGTTAATGTATTCATTAAATATTGAATACCACCATTATATTGAATGATTTCAACCATTCCACCAATTAAAATTGCCAGTAGAACAAGTTCCATCATTCCACTTACCCCTGTTGCAACACTTTTAAAGAAGCTAGCTAACGTATAACTACCATCTAAAAAACCAATGATACCAGATAAAATGGTTCCACCTGTTAATACAACGAGTACATTCCATCCAAGTAGCGCTGTAATAAGCACCCCTGCATACGGCAATATTTTCACCCAATCAAATGCATGTGTCTTTATTTCTGTATGATTTCCTAAAGTAAGAACAACTAATAATACAATGGTAATCATAGCAGCGGGTAAAACAATTAAAAAGTTTGTTTTAAACTTATCTTTCATTTCTGTCCCTTGTGAACGAACAGCTGCGATTGTTGTATCAGAAATAAATGATAAATTGTCTCCAAACATGGCCCCACCTACAACTGTTGCCATCGCTAACGCAATTGAAATATCTGTTTGTTGACTGATTCCTACAGCAATCGGTGCTAATGCTGCAATTGTTCCCATTGAAGTCCCCATTGCTAATGAAATAAATGCACCAATCACAAAAATGCCAGCTATAATAAATCCTTGTGGCAAAACAGCTAAAGCTAAATTAACTGTAGAGTTCACTCCACCCATTCCCTTTGCTGTTTCTGAAAAAGCACCAGCAAGTACAAATATTAATACCATAATCATAATGTCTGGATTCCCAGCTCCTTTAGCGAAGCGTTCTACTTTCGTTGTAAAACTCTCTTTCCGATTCATCGCTAAAGCAACTCCTACCGCAATTAGTATCGCTACTAAGATCGGCAATTTATAAAAATCACCTGTAATGATTCCAGAACCAATAAATAGTACTAAAAATATTCCAAGTGGCAATAAAGCAAAAATATTTCCTCTCGTTTCCTTCACCATATCATCTCTCCCTAGTTTTAAACCTTTTCTACTGAATAACAAAAGACCTCTTCCGAGAAGAAGAGGTCTTATACATCTATAAGAAACACTCTTCTCATCTTTCAAGCACATGCTTGCTGGATTTGGCACAGCACTCCAAAATCGAGTCCGCTGCCGAGGCATCATAGGGCCAGTCCCTCCGCCTCTCTTTATAAGAAGGTTTCATATTTTTATTTGTAATAATATCTTTCCTAACTTTACTCGCTTATAAATCAAAAGTCAATTATTATTTTTACAGAAATAATCGGTATATTCTTCCTATTAACACAATACGACGAATATACCAATCATTATATATAAAAAATAATCATTTCAATGTTTCCATTTCATGTTTTAAAATAACAAGCCATGGAAATTCTTTTTTTTCGATTCTTTCAATCACCCACCTTGCCATATCCCACGCTTCATTATATTCTTCTCTGGAAATATCTCCTTCCGCATAAGCCTCTTCCAACTCATCTTCATCTAATAAATATATTTTCCCATCAGGAAATAACACGACATCCAAATATAAATCATCAAAATATGGCAAACCATTCTCATCTACTTCAAACTCTTTAGCAATATCAATATAATACTGCACTATATTTTTTTGTTCATCTAACATAGCTGTAATAACAAATTTTTTACCCTTTATAAAATACTGCACCCATGTATAGCCATCATTTACAATACAAACTTCACTATGATCATACTGCTTATAACTAGGTTCCTTTACTTTTATTACGCGCAAAATACCTAACATACCTTGCTCACATGCCCGCACTTCATATGTTTTCTCTAACAATCTTTTCCACGAGGCACCATTTCCATATTTCCGCTTCATTATACCTCTCTCCTTCCCAATGTAGAAAAGCTCCCACATATTTATGCGAGAGCTTTTTCAATCGTTATTACGCTGCTTGTTTTCGAGATATCTCTTTCAAATAAGCTTGTCCTTTTATATCATCATATTGGCCTTCCCATTTAGACATAACAACAGCTGCTAAAGAGTTTCCAACAACGTTAACTGCTGTACGTGCCATATCTAAAATACGGTCAATACCTGCGATAAACGCTAAACCTTCTGCCGGAATTCCAACTGTACCTAACGTTGCTAATAATACAACGAATGATACTCCTGGTACCCCTGCAATCCCTTTTGATGTTAACATTAATACAAGTAACAATGTAATTTGCTGTGTAATCGATAAATCAATACCATACATTTGCGCTAAGAAAATTGCAGCAATCGCTTGGTATAACGTTGATCCATCTAGGTTAAATGAATAACCAGTTGGAATAACGAAAGATGAAATCGCCTTTGGACAACCAAATTTCTCCATCTTCTCCATAATTTTTGGTAAAACTGTTTCTGAGCTCGCTGTAGAGTACGCTAAAATAAGCTCATCTTTTAAAATTTTAAAGAACTGGAATATGTTAATTCCGAAGATTTTCGCTGTAAGTCCTAATACAACAACAACAAAGAAAATCATCGATCCATACACAACAATTACTAACTTCCCTAGCGGGATTAATGATGCTAGCCCAAATTTAGAAACGGTTACCCCAATTAAAGCAAATACCCCAAATGGCGCAAACTTCATCACTTGGTTTGTAACATAAAACATCGCATCTGCTACCCCTTGGAAAAATTGCAGAACCGGTTTTCCTCTTTCACCAATCGCTGCAACACCTAAACCAAATAATACAGAGAAGAAAATAATAGCAAGCATATCACCTTTTGCCAGTGATTCCATAATATTTGTCGGAACAATGTTTACAAATGTATCCGCAAATGAATGACTCTGTACTTGCTCAGTTGTAGCTGTATATTTTGAAATATCTGTTTTTGTTAATTCATTCATATTAATGCCTTTTCCTGGTTGGAAAATATTCGCTACTAATAAGCCGACAACAATCGCAATTGTTGTAATAATCTCAAAATAAATAATTGTTTTTCCGCCTAATCGACCTAGCTTTTTCACATCTCCAACACCTGCAACCCCAACAACGATGCTCGCTACAACGATTGGTACAACAATCATTTTAATTAATCGAATAAAAATATCACCAATTGGTTGTAAAAACTTTGCTACCTCTGGATTGCCATAAAAAATCGCCCCAACTGCAATACCAAGTGCAAGCCCTATTAATATTTGCCACGCAAGTCCAATTCTCTTCATACTTGCTGCCAACCCCCTTCTTAGATGCTATAACTCTATTTTTCTATGAAGTGAAGAAATTAAGAGTATTACATATAATTCGACAATTCACTACATTTGTCTCCCTTTAAAATGATAAATCATAAAATGAAATCTGACAACAAAATAAGTTTTCCTGAATACAAATATTTTTCTTGACAAAAACAAAACCCATGTAAGAAAACCTAACATGAGAATGATTCCTTCTTTGATTTATTAACGTTTTTCTGTTGCACCTTCTTTTTATGCATATAACATAAAAATGAATTTTCACCATTTTTTTTATCCTTATTGAAATAGGCAAGAAAGGGATTACAATACATACAAATAACCAAATTCGACAATATTCAGCAATTTTATAAAATTTTCTTTACATTATGATTACAACAATAGACAGCATTCTTCTTCTTATATACAATCATAGGTGGGAAAGGAGCTAGACAACTCATGAATAAGAAATTTGCAGCTTTTAGCGTTTTAGCAGCAGGAACTCTTTTTGTTTCTCCGTTACTTTCACCAGTACACGCAGAAACAAGTCAAGATAAATTGTCCAATATTCAATCAGAATTAGAAGGGAAACAACAAGAACTCCAAAATAAATCAGCTGAAAAAGAACAAATGGAGAAAGAAATACAAGAATTACAGAAGAAGATTGATGAATTAACAACTTCCATTAATAAAAATGAAGCTGATTTAAATGATACAAAAAAAGAAATTACTAAAACACAGCAACTTATTAATGAGAAAAAGAAACATATTGAGCAACTACAAAAAAATATTGATACACGTCAAGAAGTGATTAAACAACGTTTACAATCTATGCAAGAAAAACCGCGAACAAATATCATAACTGAAGTTTTAACAAGTTCAAATAACCTCGCAGATCTCGTTGATAATATGTATTCCGTTAGTTTAATTTTAAATAACGATACTGATATCGTAAAAAAACAAACGCAAGATCAGGAAACTGTAAAAACAGAAAAAGAAACTGTTGAAAAAAAAGAACAACAACTGAAAGAAGCTGAACAAAAATTACAGCAAAAACAACAAGAATTACAAGCAAACCAGCAACAACAACAAAATCTCATTAATGATTTACATATAAAAGTATCACAAGTAGATTCAGAGATTGAGAGTTTAGAAGAATCGAAAAATATTTTAGAAAATCAGCGTCAAGCTGTTCAAAAAGCAATGGAAGAAGAGAAACGTGCAGAAGAAGCGCGTAAGGCAGAAGAAGCAAAAAAACAAGCAGCAGCTTCAACTCAAGCTACTTCAGTACCACATGATACAAATGTAGGTGGATTTATTAAACCAGCTGCTGGCTCAAAAACTTCTGGATTTGGTTCTCGTTCTTTAGGGAATCACTTCGGTATCGACATTGCAGCCTCTGGTACAGTTCCAATTATTGCCGCTGCCGATGGTGTTGTGATTCGCTCTGAGATGTCTTCTAGTTACGGAAATGTTGTATACTTATCTCATCGAATAAATGGGAAAACATATACAACTGTATATGCGCATATGAGCAGCCGTTCTGTCTCAAACGGACAAACTGTTAAACAAGGGCAACAATTAGGATTTATGGGAAATACAGGACAATCTTTTGGACAACATTTGCATTTCGAACTTCATATCGGCGAATGGAATGTAGGAAAAACAAACGCAGTAGACCCTTCTCCTTATATCGGACTATAAAAAAACTCGGTACATACCGAGTTTTTTCATTTCTTTAACATTTTGTAGGCTTTTTACATAGACTAAAATAATAGTCCAATTCATCTGGGAGGATTTGATTATGAATAAAGAAAAATTACAAAACGAGCTACAAGAAGCACAAGAAACTTATATAGGACGTCTCTTCACTCTCGGAGGTTCGATACTTTTTTTATCGAATCATTTATAGCCGCTGCCGTTGCTTACAAAGCCTATAACCGCTTATTAGATAAACAAGCAGCGAACTCATAAGAAGAAATTGATTTCGTTTATCCCGCTATTTTAGGACAGTAATAGCCCGCTTGGTGAGGAGGCATAATCAGTAGGGAATGAAGAAGCCCCTACTGATTAAAGTTTTACTTTATTTTATAACATTTTAAATATACCGATTGCATTTAAAAATACAATGATAACTGTTACTGGGATCATGTAACGAAGTAAGAAAAACCAAATGTGAAATAATGTTTTCCCTCTTGTTTCCGTAACTTCCAATTCCTTCATCAGTAAATCTTTACGCATTTTATTTGGCACAAATAGCGAAATAGCTAATACACCTAACGGAAGCAAAATATTGCTAACTACAAAGTCAACTAAATCAAAAAATGTCTTTCCAAA
The DNA here is from genome assembly GCF_022663115.1 of Bacillus cereus group sp. BfR-BA-01430. NCBI lineage: Bacteria > Bacillati > Bacillota > Bacilli > Caryophanales > Bacillaceae > Bacillus > Bacillus cereus group sp. BfR-BA-01430. The sequence goes on along the minus strand of NZ_JAKUEW010000001.1, from coordinate 592,420 downwards.
TATCTTAACGTCACTCATAATCCCAAATGATAATGCAGATGGAATTCCAACAACAAAAATAAGTAAACCAATGATGAAAGATACAGAAGGACGTTTTTTCACATTATCTTTCGCTGCAGAAGCAACAACGATCTCAAGCATTGAAATAGCTGAAGTTAATGTTGCAAAGAAAAATAAGATCAAAAACATAATAAAGAAAAATTGTCCAAATGGTATTTTGGCAAATACAGCTGGAAGAATAATAAATAATAATCCTGGTCCTTCTGTCGGTTTAACCCCTAATGCAAAAATAGCTGGAAAAATAGCTAAGCCGGCAAGCACTGTAATAAATACTGTTAAACTTACAATCGATGTTGCTGATTTCGCCAAATGTTCTTCTTTCTTTAAATACGAACTATACGTAACCATGACAGATGCGCCCACTGTTAGCGAAAAGAAAGATTGTCCCATTGCATATAGAATCGTATCTGCCGTTAGCTTTGAAAAATCTGGTTTTAAGAAAAACTCGACCCCAGCAAAAGCACCATCCAGCGTAAGCGCACGAATAATAATCGTAATAAATAAAATAAATAAAAGCGGCATCATATATTTACTTGCCTTTTCGATCCCTTTCTCCACACCTTTACTCACAACGAAAATAGTGCAAAGCATAAAGAGAAGTTGCGCTCCAACTGTACTTATAGGATTCGAAATGGTTGCTCCAAACACTTCGCCATAGTTTACTCCTTCTCCCCAAAAAGCACCCGTCACACTAAAATATAAATATAGTAAAATCCAACCGCCTACAACACTATAAAAAGATAGAACACTAAAACAAGTGACAACTCCCATACGACCGATCCATGGATATAACTTACTATTTGGTACTAATACTTTATAAGCTGTAACAGCTTCTTTTTGTGTACTACGCCCAATGACAAATTCCGCTAATAAAAGAGGCATACCAATAAATACTGTTAAAAGCAAAAAGACTAAGAAAAACGCTCCGCCTCCTCCATTACCTGCCACATATGGAAACTTCCAGATTGCTCCAAGTCCTACTGCGGCCCCAGCAGCTGCGAGTACAAAACCAATTTTCGACGTCCATTGTTGTTTGTCTTTCATCATATATTCCCCTTTTCTGAATTTTCTTACTTCTGTAAATTATACCCTTTCATTTCATACTCGCGCACCTCCTTTTTAAAATAAAAAAGTCCCCTACACGCTGTTATGCATGTAGAGGACGATATATGTAATAGAATACCGTGGTACCACCTCAATTGGATTTAAAAAAACCCCACTTCTTTCAGGTACAGGAAATATCCGATACCCTATCCTTTTAACGGCGGCACCCGGGCTGCCTACTCAATTGTTCAGCATACCTCTCGCAAGCCCATTCTGTATATTTTATCGCACTGGGCTCACACCTATCCCCAGCTCTCTGAACGCCTCAAATATACATACTCTTCTTGCTCATCGATTTCATATTTTAAAGATACTTGTGATTATAAATCATATAATCCTGTTTGTAAAGTACGATTCATGTTCTATCCTACTTGACTTTTTTTCTCTAATGTTTGTAAAAATAATTCTCGTTCCGCTTCTTTTTGAAGGTATATAGGCTTTAACACTTCTTGTAGCACTATATTTTGCTCCCGTTTTTTCAATTGTAATTCTTTCACTTTTCTTCTTACTTCATATAAAAAATCGAGATATGTTTCATATATCTCATCGTATTTATGTGCAATTTCATCGCGAATTTTCTTCGCAAGCTTCGGACTTGCTCCTCCTGTAGAAACAGCTATATTAAGCTTTCCCCGATGAATAGTAGCTGGAAAATGAACGTTTCCCTTTTCTGGATTTGTAATCACATTTACCAATTGATTTGTCCCACCATCCTTTTCAATTCTTTCATTTAAGGACGGATCGCTAGTGGCTGCCACCACTAAAAACGCTCCTTCTAAATCACTTTTTTCATACTCTTTTTGATACCAGCGGATTTTTTTAGATTCGACAAGTTTCACTAAGCTTGCATCTAATTTAGGACTTACAACAATAATATTTGCTCCTTGGTGTAATAGCGGTATAATTTTAAATCCAGCAACCTTCCCGCCTCCAATAACAACAACACACTTATTTTCAATTCGAACTGTAAGTGGATACATATTTATCGCTCCTTAATAGCTGTTCTGTCTTTTGAATTAACATATTTTGAACTGTAGGATTCTTTCCTAAATACGGACTTATATGTATATCCGCATTTTGATATTTACTTACTTCTTTTTCAATATGTTTCATTAACAGTCCTGTAAATAATAAATAAGGTAAAACGATGATATGCTTTTCCTTTCTTTCTATTATTTCTTGTAATTTATCTTCAAATCTCGGCTCTGCCGCAGCTAAATAACACACTTCCACCGTTTTCACATTTTTCTGCTGCTGAAATAAAAACGCAATCTCTCTCATATTCTCTACTATTTCTGGATGACTACTTCCCCGTGCTACTAGTAAAAGTGTTGCTTCTTCCTTATTTTCTTCCAAACCACTTTCTTTATAAGCAGCTGTGATAAGCAAATCAGATACTCCAAATGCATCACCATATACAATTTCAAGGTTCTCATATTTATTTTTTATTTTTTGTAATTCATATGGAATATCTTTTTTTACATGTCCTGCTGCTAATAGAAAAACTGGTATGACAATCATTTTTGTGGCTCCTCTTTTTATACAAGCAGCAACTCCCTCTTCAATGGATGGACTCGCTAACTCTAAAAAACAAACTTCTTGAATAGACGCATGAATGTGACTCATACAAGACGTAACGAACTGTATCGCCTCTTCTTTCGCAGCTTTTAATCTACTTCCATGACATACATACAGTACCGCTTTCATTTTACAACACTCCGCTTACTGGATATGCTACTTCTGTTTGCTGTTCAAACCAATGAATTTTCTCCCTAAAACGAACGACTTCTCCAATGACAATCATACTCGGATTTTGAATATTTTCACTTTCTGCAATAGAAACGATTGTCCCTAATGTTCCTACAACTGTACGCTGTGACGAAGTAGTCCCCCACTCAATAATAGCAGCTGGTGTCTCTGCTTCTTTCCCATATTTCAAAAGTTGCTCACATATATACGGAAGATTACTAACTCCCATATATACCGCTAGTGTATCGACACCTTCCGCTAAATTTTCCCACTTTATTTCTTCCGCTGCCCCTTCTTTTCGATGACCGGTTACAACTGCAAAACTAGCGCTTACTTCTCTATGTGTAACAGGAATCCCTGCATACGCAGAAGCTGCTATTCCTGCTGTAATACCAGGAACAATTTCAAAAGGAATACTATGTTTTGCTAACGCTTCTGCTTCTTCACCCCCTCGGCCAAATACAAACGGATCCCCTCCTTTTAACCTTGTTACAACCTTTCCTTTTTTCGCATATTTCACTAAAAACGCATGGATTGTTTCTTGCTTCATCGTATGATAGTTTGGTAATTTTCCACAGTAAATTAGGTCTGCATCTGGTTTTGCATAAGAAAGTAATTCTTTATTCACAAGCCGGTCATACAAAATGACATCCGCTTGTTCAATGCACTTTACTCCCTTAACTGAAATTAATTCTGGATCTCCTGGCCCCGCACCCACAATATATACTTTTCCCATCCTCTCTCCTCATTTCTCCTAGTTAACGTGAAACTTCCATTCCTTTATGAACGGAAGTTTCCATTATTGTTTATTTCGCATTACAAAGTCTCTTGTTCATAAATCACAAACGCTGCACCTTTTCGAATCTTCTTTTTTTCATATAGAGAAATTTCTTTCACTTCTGGCAAAGGTAAGAAATATTTTTCTAATTCGACTTCAACAAGTTGAAATGCCTGTTCTTCACTTTGTGCAACGACAACTACAGGCACAACACCATTTGCTAAAACAGCTTCAAAACGATATAAATCCATACGTTAGCCCCCTATGATGCAATTCCTTCTTCTATAATGGTGTTGAATGCCACTTGTAAATTTTCAATTCCTACACGACCTACAAACTCATAGAATGTTTCAGCCGGCAATTTATGCTCTTTAAAATAAGTTAAAAAGGACAGCAGTACATTTGAAAGATCTTCTCCATCAATTTTCCCTTTTAATTTTTGATTATAGGCACCGCCATCAAGCAACGTTCCACCTACATATATTTCAAAGGCTTCAACAATTCCTTTTTCTTTCGTTTTAAGCTTTACTCCTTGCAATCCAATATCTGCAATTTGCCGTTGCCCGCATGAATTTGGACAGCCTACCATATGAATTCGAACAGGGACATCTAATGCAAGTTGCGTATCTAAATCATCTGCAATTTGCCGTAATCTTTCTTTCGTTTCCACTAATGCTAAATTACAATATTCAATTCCCGTACATGATACAGCGTAACCGATGAAAGATTTTGGACTTGCTGATATGGATTCAAACAATGGTTCTTTTAATAGACTTTCTACATTTTCTTCTGGCACATTTGGAATAATGAAGTTTTGTGAATTACATGTGCGAATTTCTCCATTTCCATACTGCTTAGCAATTCTCGCAATTTCAAAGAACTCCTCCGAATGTAATCGCCCGACAGGTACATTAAAGCCTACATATGATAGATTTCCCTGCTTTTGTTTATGCACACCATAAAAATAACCAGCATTCCATCCTTTTAGAGCACTCTTTCCCTTTCCATGTAAAGGGCCTGTATATTCTAGTAATGTTTCTTTAAATTTTTCCGGTCCCCAATCTGCTACTAAAAATTTCAAACGAGCTAAATGTCGTTTTTCACGATATCCAAAATCCCGAAAGATGGTCGCAATAGCAATCGCTACGTCCTTCACCTGCTGCGGGCGGACAAAGAGATCGAGTTCTTGTGCTAAATAAGGACGCGCTGATAATCCGCCACCAACTCGCACATGAAACCCTTCTACTATATTTCCGTCTATTTCTTTCCTCGCTGGCACAAACGCTGCACAATTAATTTCAGCATTTGCTGCATTATATACATTAGCACTAATAGACATTTTAAATTTCCGTGGTAAATTCGAAAAATCCTCATTATGTTGAAAGAACTCGTATATGTCTTTTACAATTGGCGCCGTATCAAAGAGCTCATCACGATCAATACCAGCAAGCGGATTTCCGATAATATTTCTTGTAATATCTCCGCACGCTCCTGCTGTTGATAATCCTACGCTTTCTAAACGCTTGAAAATATCCGGTATTTGTTCAATTTGTAGCCAATGAAATTGAATTGCCTGTCTTGTCGTAATATCAAGAACATCGCGGCCATAGTCTTCTGCAATAGAAGCCAATACTTCCACCTGTTCATTCGTTAAAATACCAGAGGGGATATTAACACGCATCATAAAGTACCCTGCCTCTTTTGGACGTTGCAAGTATAACCCCGCCCATTTAAAGGAATCCCATTCTTCTTTCGGAATGGATGCAAAGCCGTTTTCAGCATAATATGAAATGTCTTTAAAAATCTCCAAACCATCTTTCTTTAATTTCTTTTTCTCTGCCCTATTTAATTTCTCATTGCTTGCCCATACTTTTTCATAACTCATAATCTATCCCCCTATATGAAACTACGTTCTTGTAAATAACGAATGATTTGTTCCGCACACTCTTCAATGGAATAACGGTTTGTTTCCACAGTTAATTCCACTTTTTCCGGTTCTTCGTATGGAGAATCAATACCTGTAAACTGCTTAATCTCCCCTTGTCTCGCTTTCTCATATAACCCTTTCGGATCTCGTTTCTCACACTCTTCGATTGGACACTTTACAAACACTTCGATAAATTCATCTTTCTCAAAAATATCTCGCACTTGCTGGCGATCTTCTCGAAAAGGTGAAATAAAAGCTGTAAGTACAATCGTTCCTTGATCAACAAATAATTTTGAAACCTCACCAATGCGACGAATATTTTCTGCACGATCCCTTTCGGAAAAACTTAAATCCTTATTCAAACCGTGCCGAATATTATCCCCATCCAATACATAATTCCCTATGTTTCTATCAAATAATTTTCTAGCAACTGCATTTGCTACTGTTGACTTTCCTGAAGCTGATAACCCCGTAAACCAAATGACAAAACTATGGTGCTCATTCTTCTTTCTTCTCTCCTCTTTCGAAACAGAAGCTGTATGCCACGTAATATTTATGTCCATGCTATTCTCTGCTACTGAAAATGTATACAAATGTACACATCCAGAGTGTTCCTGCTTCTTTGAACCCCATTTTGCCACTTTCTCGCTACTTTGGTTTGTGCAAGCTCTCCACAGGCGTAAATTCCGATGTAGCCCACCGTACATATATACAATCTATTTCAGTTCGTATTGTATATTTCTCTGCTCAGTAGACTCTCCTTTCTTTCGTTTTTTAGCTTTTGCTTGGTTATCGCATTTCAGACAGTGTAGACGACCCGCAAGGTTCTATCCTATGATGTGTCACTTTCGCAAGCACTGGGAACATTCACGCCCTACACCTTCCATACATTTGACTATTTTTTTCTATGGTAGTCTACATTCCTCCTTATTTTGTTACCGCGCTTTTTGTAAACCGTGAATTAATACTTCAATGACTTCCTTCCGGCTAAATGTACTCGGCGGAACGTCACCATCCCTTAGCATTTCTCTGACTTTCGTCCCTGATAAAATGACATGATCTTCTTTTCCATGCGGACATGTTTTTGTTGAAGCCATCGCCTCGCATTTCTTGCAGTAAAAGCTATGTTCAAAAAAGAGTGGTGTAATTCCTAGCTCTTCTACTGTGAAAAGTTTAAAAATCTCCTGCGCTTCGTACGTACCATAATAGTTCCCTACTCCAGCATGATCGCGTCCTACAATGAAATGCGTACAACCAAAATTTCTCCTAACTAATGCATGAAATATTGCCTCTCGCGGCCCTGCGTAACGCATTGCAGCAGGAAACACTCCTAAGAAAACACGATTGTTTGGGTAATAATGTTTCAAAAGTACTTCATAACTTTCCATTCTTACATCTGCTGGAATATCATCTGATTTTGTTTCTCCAACAAGCGGATTCAAAAACAAACCATCTACAATTTCAAGTGCTGATTTTTGAATATATTCATGCGCTCGGTGAACTGGATTTCTTGTTTGAAAACCGACGATTGTTTTCCAACCTCGCTTTTCAAAGATTTCACGCGTTTCACTTGGACCTAGATAATAAGAAGCAAACTTCTTATGCTCAATCCGCTTCACAAGTGTGATTGCGCCGCCTACATACACATTTGCACGTTCATATAATTTTTTCACCCCTGGATGAGCATCCTCAGTCGTTTTATACACAAATAATGCCTCTTTTTCCTTATTTGGTGTAAAAATATCTTCTACTTGAATGACCCCATATGTGACGCCATCTTTTACGAGCAAAGCTTCTTCTCCTACCTGTAATTGTTTTGCTTCTTCTTCTGTTACTGGAAGTGTAATCGGAATACTCCATATACTTCCATCTGTTAATCGCATTATTTCCACAACAGATTGATATTCTTCTTCTCCTAGAAAACCGATAAGCGGACTATACCCTCCTGTTGCAAGTAGTTCCAAGTCACTTAAAGCGATGCTATCTAGCTCAATTTCTTGTACAATATTTGCTGTATCATATGTTTCATCAATACGATTTACTAAAAAATTTGTTGCAATCATTTTTCTATACTCCTTCTTTTCTCTATTTCAGATCACTAAAAACTTCATTGGTCATGAAGTCCACATTCCGTTTTCACGGATCCAGCCCACCGGCCATCCCTTGAATCGCCATATTTCCCTACAGGTAATGTACATTTCTCACAACCTATACTTGGATAACCAACGTCATGTAATGGATTGTATGGCAAATTATGTTTATATACATAGCGCCATACTTCTTTCCATGTCCAATGAATAAGCGGACAAATTTTAATCGATTGAAAGCGATGATCTTGATTGATAAACTTTGTATGCTTCCTCGTTTCAGATTGTTCCCTTCTTAATCCTGAGATCCACGCTTTTTTATTTGTTAAAGATTCTTCAAGAGGTAAAATTTTTCGAAGCTTACAACAAAGATTAGGATTATGTTTCCATAAATCTTTCCCATATTTCTCCGCTTGTTCTTCGAGCGTCAGTCTAGATTGTTTCTCAATCATATTTAACTTTGGAAATCGTTGACGCACTCGCTCAATTAACGCATACGTTTCGTGAAAATGAACATTGGTATCTAAAAAGACAACTTGAGCAAATGGATTTACTTCATTAATAAGATGTAAAAGAACCATCCCTTCTACCCCAAAACTGCACGCATATATAATTTCATCTTTATATTGTTTATACGCCCACTCTAATACAGCTAACGCCCCTTTCGTTTCATCTCTCTCAGAAAAAGACATACTGTCTTCTTCCCACGTTTCATATGTCAACATGTTTTTCCCCCTATAAAAAGCAAAAAGACGGTTTTAATCCAATAAAATAGATTAAAACCGCCTCTAGTTTTTCTAGTCAGCGCTTTTATTTCAAGCGTACCTTTTCACTTTTTTCTAATTGAATAACTTTCCCATCTTGCACAACAATTGTAATAGAACCATATTTCATATCAGCAAGCATCGTTTGAATCTTTTCAGCTACTTCATCAAAATGTCCACGCACTCCCACGAACAGCCCCCCTTTTTATTCATAAAAAAAATCTTTTCCATTTCGAAAAGACTGTTCGGTAATATATGTTACCTTATCTTTCAAAATGGATGCCATTTTGCTGGACTTAGCACCTTGCTACTGCTATGAGCAGGTTGCTGAGCTTCATAGGGCCAGTTCCCTCCGCTTCTCTTGATAAGCTTTGTAATTCGTATTGTATCATAATTCTGATTTTTTTCAATCCTAGTTTTCCGATATATTTTATATTTTTTGTTCGAAAAAGGAATTGTTCACTTTTGAACAACTCCTTTTTTTATTTTAAATAAGCTCTTTTATACGTATGCGATCGTTCCCAATTATATTTTCATACGATTCGCGTTCCACTACCACTTGAGATGTTCCATCTTTTGTAAATACAACGGCTGGTCTACGAATCCGATTATAATTATTTGCCATAGAATACCCGTATGCACCTGTACAAGATACCGCTAATAGATCTGAAGATACTACTTGAGGAAGGTACACATCCCATATTAACATATCTCCGCTCTCACAACATTTCCCTGCAATTGAGACAACTTCTTCGTTTGCTGCGTTTGCACGGTTTGCAAGCATCGCTTCATAGCGTGCACCATATAATGCAGGCCTTAAATTATCTGTCATTCCCCCATCGACTGAAACATATTTACGAATACCAGGAATATTTTTTATTGCCCCCACTGTATAAAGTGTTGTTCCTGCATCACCAACAATACTGCGACCAGGTTCAATCCATATTTCAGGAAGTGGATACTCACACGCTGTAAATCGCTCTCTTACCGCATCTGTTACAGCTTGCACATACGCAGCATGAGTAAGTGGTGTATCCGATTCCGTATAACGAATACCAAATCCGCCCCCTACATTCAGCACCGAAATTGTATAGCTCGTTTTTGTTTTTACTTCTTCTAAAAAATGATGTAATACTTCAATCGCACGAATAAAACCTGCTGTTTCAAAAATTTGCGAACCAATATGTGAATGTATACCTAACACATTATAATTTGATTTTTCTAATGTACGTTCAATCGCTTGCATTGCTTGCCCATTTGAAACGCCAAAACCAAATTTCGAATCATCTTGACCTGTTGTGATATATTCATGTGTATGCGCCTCTACACCAGGTGTGACACGAATCAATATATTCACAATTTTTTTATACTGCTCTGCTAAATCATGTAATACTTCTAATTCAAAAAAGTTATCTACTACAAAACATCCAATATTTGCTTCTAGCGCCATTCTCATTTCTTCTTCTGTTTTATTATTCCCATGAAAATGAATGCGTGATGCTGGAAACCCTGCTTGTAAAGCGGTATATAACTCTCCGCCCGAAACAACATCTAAAGACATATTTTCCTCTAATGCTACTCGGCACATCTCCATGCACAAGAACGCCTTACTTGCATATGCTACTTGATAAGAGAACCCACTTTTTTGAAAAGCATAGTGAAACGCACGACAATTTTCCCTAATTGCAGTTTCATCATATACATAAAGCGGTGTCCCATATCGTTTCGCCAACTGCGTTGTATCGCATCCTCCAATTTCTAAGTGTCCTTGTTCATTAATCCGGCTCGTGCCGTGTAAATACATGTAAATTCCTCCCTTATTTTCTCTAAAACTCATAACCCCAATCCTCTATTCATTGCAGCACGCTTTTAGATAAAGTGAACCTTTCATCAATGGGGAGCTTCATTCCCTACTGATTATGAGCTCTCACCAATCAGGCTGTTACAGGCAGTTCATCTCCCACCTATCTTCCTTGTTCTTTCTTGAATCTTCAGGCAGGAGATTTACTACTTGTTAATACGGGATAAATAAAAAACGCGCGGAACAATGTTCACACGCGTTTCTTATTAGAAATTATACATATTGAAAAAATAAACAAGTTGTTATCTTCTCAAATAAGAAACCGCATCAACATCTCCAAATAGCTCTCCATAAAAATAAAATAAATCTTATGACAGTACTACATTTATTCAATATAGTCCCAATATACGAATAATGTGGTTATTCTTATATTTCGGCGACAGTCCCTTTCAGACTATAATCAGCGATTCCACTCAATCTCCTATAGTTTACTCTTTCCTATCGCGGCCTCTACCTTTGAGAGTAGATGAGGTAAGTCTATTCATTTGTCAAACATCTTATGTTGCTATTAACAATACCAAAGAAATAATTTATTTGTCAAACTATTTCTTACAATTTATCTTTGTATGATTTGGCAAACGCTTTACCTCCACCTTTGTTACGTTCCACTCCCCCTCTTCATTATTAAAAGTGACGTTGACTTTCTCAAAAGGAGGAACTTTTTCTCCCCCTATGCCTGGTTCATATTTCGTTACTTCAATGACCGCTTGAAATACATATGTACCGCTATAAAGTTTTTTTAAACTAACGATTTTCGGACAATCATACGGCTTTAATTTTCCATAATGCTTTTCCATTGCAGCGTTTATTTGCGGGAACAATACCGAGTAAAGAGCATCTTCCAGTAAAGGAACATCGTATTGAGCGGTAGCTGACCCAGGAACAGAACATACAATGCAGATACTACATAGTACGAAATACATTATTTTTTTCATTATACCCTCCTATTCTCATGCAATATTTTATTCCGTTCTTTGCATGAGTATCATTTCATTTTATTGTCTCCCACTTCTCTTTTTCTAATCGATTCTCACAAAAAGCATCCACAATTCGTTTCTCTTCTCGTATAATGGTACACATAGTACAATAATCATAATCATATAAGGCTGTTCGTATATATAAAGTGAAGCTTCTACTTAACAAAGTACAATCACGAGAACTGTCATAAATATAAGAAAGGAGTATACTATGCTACAACACTTGTTTCCAAAATTACGATTTGCGCTTGTCGCAGTCGTTTTATTATGGATGAAAACATATATTGTGTACAAGCTAGCCTTCGATATTAAAATTGATAATTTCTTTGAAGAAATCATGCTCTTGTTCAACCCACTAGCTTCTTTACTATTATTCTTTGGGTTCGCACTGCTTGCATCGAAGTATCGAAATCGACTTATTATCGGAATTAGCTTTATTTTTTCCTTCATTTTATTTGGGAATGCAATGTTTTACGGATTTTATAATGATTTTGTTACATTTCCTGTTTTATTCCAAACGAATAATATGGCTGATTTAGGAACAAGTATTAAAGAACTCTTTACGTATAAAACATTACTTTTATTTACAGATGCAATCATCTTAATGTTTCTTTCACGTAAGTTTCCGAAGTTCTGCGATACAACACCGTTATCAAAAATAGAAAAGAGAACCTTTTTCGGTGGTATTACAGCTTTATTAGCATTACAGCTCATTGTATCGATCATTTATAAACCACAGTTGTTCTCAAGATCTTTTGATCGACAAACAGTCGTTAAAAATTTAGGGTTATATACATATCATGTATTTGATATTACACTTCAATCGAAAAGTTCTGCCGAGCGTGTCTTTGCGAGCGGAGATGGCTTTTCTGAAATTAAAAACTATGTAGACACAAAAGATGCAGGATTTGATAAAGAGTTGTTCGGTATTGCAAAAGGAAAAAATGTCATTTTAATTTCAATGGAGTCTACACAAAATTTTGTTATTAACAAAAAAATGAACGGCAAAGAAATTACTCCATTTTTAAATCGTTTCATTAAAGATAGTTACTATTTCGACAACTTTTATCATCAAACTGGACAAGGTAAAACATCGGATGCAGAATTTATCGTTGAGAATTCACTTTATCCATTAGATCGCGGTTCTGTCTTCTTTACTCATGCAACAAATGAGTATACAGCAACCCCAGAACAACTTAAAAAATATGGTTATTATTCTGCTGTCTTCCATTCAAATGATAAAACATTTTGGAATCGTGACATTATGTATCCAGCGCTTGGATACGATCGTTATTTTCATTTAAATGATTATGTAGGAACGGAACAAATGTCTGTCGGTTGGGGATTAAAAGATAAGGAATTCTTTGAACAATCTATTTCAAAATTAAAATCTTTACCGCAGCCTTTTTATACAAAATTTATTACTCTTACAAATCATTTTCCGTTTCTTTTAAATCCAGAAGACCAATATATTAGTGAATATAATTCGGAAAGCGGCGTTCTCAATCGTTATTTTCCAACTGTTCGTTATACAGATGAAGCTATTAAACTATTTATTAATCGTTTAAAAGAAGAAAGACTATATGATAATTCTATTATTGTCATTTACGGAGATCATTATGGCATTTCAGAAAACCATAATGCAGCAATGGCTCAGTTTCTTGGAAAAGATACTATTACACCTTTTGATTCTATGCAATTGCAACGTGTCCCACTCATTATTCATATACCAGGACAAGAAGGAAAAGTAATTTCTAAAGTTTCAGGCCAGATTGATTTAAAACCAACTTTACTACATTTACTTGGCATAAAAACAAATAAATCAATCGAATTTGGTACTGATTTATTTCTGAACAACACAAATCCGCTTATGATTATGCGGGACGGTAGTTTTGTGACAAATGACTACATTTATACAAAAAATATATGCTACAAAAAAAGTACTGGCGAACCAACTGATATCTCATTCTGTCAGCCGTATCTTGAAAAAGCAAAAACAGAATTAAATTACTCAGATAAGATTATTTATGGTGATTTACTACGCTTTGATTCTCATAATCAATATGAAACAGGAACCATGACGACGCAATTTGAATAACTTAGGAAAGTGCTTATGTTTGCCCATGCTAAAACAAAAACGGCATGGGCTTTTTTGTTTCATTGCTAGAACTGGTGAAGCAGTCATATATAGAGAGACTTCTCCCTTTTTAACAACATTATTTTATAATATAATGTTTCGTATATTTTGTTGTAAAACCTTTCACAATTTGAGAATTTTTTTCGTATGATAAAGAAATTTATGGTATGATAAAATAAGTAAACTTTCATACACTAATTAAGAATTTATAACAGAAAGCAAGGGATCATATTTTGTATAGGGCAGCAATTCCAAACTTATTTACGCTCGGAAATTTATATAGTGGATTTTTGTCAATCGGCTATGCATCTTTAGGTTATTATAAATCAGCTGCTATTTTAGTACTCATCGGGATGATGCTAGATAGTCTTGATGGTCGAGTTGCTCGTTTATTACGTGTCGATTCACAACTCGGAAAAGAACTTGATTCATTAGCAGATGTGGTGACATTTGGGGCTGCACCTGCTGTTTTAATGTACTATACATCTTTTTCAAATTATGGGATTATCGGACTATACATAGCTGGGCTATTTCCTCTTTTCGGGGCATATCGTTTAGCTCGATTTAACGTGACACCATCATCTACCTCTATGAAGTATTTCACTGGTGTTCCAATTACTGCTGCAGGAGGACTTGTTGCTTTCTTAACATTGTTCTCACATACCATTCCTAAAATTGTTCTTATTACAGTATTTGTAACGTTTGCATTTTTAATGGTAAGCCGCATTCGTATCCCAAGTCTTAAAGATGTACCAATTCCACGCTATAGTATCATTATTACATTATTTTTAATTGGTATTATTTATACAATGTATAAAACAAGCTTTGGTAATATTTCTGTTTTTCTATTTATTGCCATTCCTCTTTACATTTTGTATATGTTATCCCAATTTATTCGACAAAGACCGTCTCATAAAAAAAGAGCTAACAAAACAAAATAAGAGAAGGAGCTGTCCCAAAAGCTCCTTTACATAACAAAATCCACGGAGAAAATGTATTTTCTCCGTGGATTTTGTTATTTTTTTGATTTCCTTCCTCAAACAAGCGGTTTTATTTCATCTGTTTGAGGAAGTTGTGGACTATAGCAATCAGCCCAAATTGAATCGGTACTTTTGAGAATCCTTATAATGAGAATCAACGGATCGACCAATTCCCCTTCCTTTCTTTTCGCTTCACTATTATACATTTCTTTTTGAATGGACAACTTGAACAATCTTCACACTCATATATTTTAAAGACTTTTGTATAACTATAGGAATCGGTACGTGGTGAATACCCTTGACCAACATTATAAGGAATGAAAGTATTTGAATGGATACTCATAAAAAAATAATTCCTTCCTCATCATACAGCGAGCGACTATAGTTCTACGGGTATGTGAGCTTGTATAGCTACTACTCTTTTAATTTGATTTTCGTCCATTTTAAGTACTTTAAAGTAAAAACCTTCTTCTTCAATTGTATATCCAGGTTGAATAGGTAATTCTACGGTTTGAGAAAGAATCCATCCACCAATGGTATCTACTCCATAGTATGAAATAGAGGTTCCTAGCTTATTATTTACTTCCGAAATGAGTACTTTACCATCGAAAGAGGTAAGGCCATCTGCACATTCTAAAATCATTGGTGTTTCTTTTTGATCAAATTCATCATGAATCTCCCCAACAAGTTCTTCTAGGATGTCTTCCATAGTGATAAGCCCTGCGGTTCCTCCATATTCATCAATAACAATAGCCATTTGTGTTTTCTCTTGTTGTAAACGGAATAAGGCTTGTTGAATAGGCATTCTTTCAAAAACGGGAATCGGAGGCTGTATATACGTTTGTATCGGTTTTTTATCTCCATTATACTCCTGTTTGAATATTTCTTTTAGATGAACGATGCCAAGAATATGATCTTTATTGTTTTGGATAATAGGATAACGTGTATGCTGTGAATCACGAATAATTTTTCTGTTTTCTTCTTCTGTATTTTCTAGAGATAAACAAACCATTTCATTACGTGGAATCATAATTTGTTGTACGAGCTGATTATCAAATTTAAAAACATTATTTACATATGTATATTCTGTATCATTAATTTCACCACTTTCATAACTCTGGTTGACAATCAAACGTAGCTCTTCTTCTGAATGTGCTCCATCATGCTCTTTTGTAACGTTCATCCCTAATCCCTTTACCAAAAAAGATGCGCTTTTGTTTAAGATCCAAATAAAAGGCTGTATTAATCGATGAAATATAATTAATGGTTTGGCAAATAGAAGAGTAATGTTCTCTGCTCTTTGAATTGCAAATGATTTCGGTACAAGTTCCCCAAGTACAACATGAAAAAAAGTAATCAGAATAAATGCGATAACAAAGGAAATAGAATGAGATATTTTTTCCGAAAAGGAGAATAGCTGAAAAACAGGGTACAAAATCTGCTCTAAAGTAGGTTCTCCTAGCCAGCCAATTCCTAAAGATGTAAGAGTAATACCAAACTGACAAGTAGATAAATAGACATCTAAATGCGACAAAACAGCTTGGGCAGCTGGAGCTTGTTTGTGGCCCTTATGGGTTAATTCATCAATGCGGCTCTTTCTGACTTTCACAATCGCAAACTCTGTTGCAACAAAAAAACCAGAAATAAGAATAAGAACAAAAATTAAGACAAGTGAAAAACTATTCATACTTTCCTTCTATTTTTAGTATAAAATAGAAGATGCACCCCCTATATCTATATTAATATTTAACATATTTTTCTATAAAAAGAATTATTTTGATTTAAAAAAGGTTTTCTTTTTCCTTACTCGCAATAAATCACCTGTCCATCCTCTGATTCTCATATATATATACATACCCACTGTTGTGAAAATAATAAATACGAGAGCAATTAAATAACCATATTCCCATTCTAATTCAGGCATATTTTTAAAATTCATACCCCACAATGCTCCCAAGGAAGTCAAAGGTGTACTCACAGCAGTTAATACAGTAAGGGATTTCATAATTTCATTCCCACGATGTGAAGAAACCACTTCTTGTAAATGAATCATGGTATCTAATTCTTTCTGGTATTGTTTAACGAGCTGTAAACCACGTTCTAATTTCAAGTGTGTTTGTTTATAATGAAAGGTTTTTGTTAGGTGTTCTAACCAAGCCTCCTCCATTCCTTGTAACACTTCTTGTACTAAGCGAAACACATGTGTGATTATAAATAACCCATGACGAATACGATAGATTTTTTCTAAAACTGCTATGTTATTATGATGATGAAAATCCCATAATACATTTCTAAAATGATTTTCAAAATGAGCAACCTCTTGCAAATAACGAGATATAAAGGTTGATAAGAGGATACATAACGCTTCAGCGGGAATATTACAATTTTTTATGTTCAAAGCGTACTCATTTATTAAATCTTGTAAATCCTCTTCATCTTTTTCCTGGACAGTGATAAGTACTTCCTGTGCTACAAAGTAATGGAAGAATTTTTGAGCTTTGGCGTCATTTTGATCCTGATTATATAAAAATGAACCATATACACAAGTTTGACTTGGTGATAATGTGTAAACATATAATCCATTTTCACAAGGAAAGCTTGTTTTCTTTACAAATTGAGTAAAATAAGATAACACATCACCAAAGATTGTAAAAGGAAGTTGATCGAGTTCATTAATTTTTACATGATACCAAGTCCATTTCGACATTTTTATACATTTCATATTTGTCCTCCTTTCTGAAGGTTTCATTCAATTTGTATGTTTGATAGAATAATATGTGTGACATAGAAATTTGTATGTGAACTTGGTTTTATTATTTTGCACGCTAATTAACACATATGGTAAAAGAAAAGGAGTATAACTATAGAGTTCTTTTTTATTTGTATTTACATGAGTATTGTAATCCTCATTATAGAAATACATGCGATTATATTTACCTTAACTGGAGTAAAAAAGACCATTTCTCGTTTCCAAGTCCTCTCAATGATGACGGGGACTGGTTTCACTACTGAGGAATCTGAATTAATACTGGGACATCCAGTTAGAAGAAAACTCAGCATGTTTTTAATTGTATTTGGTATTTTTTCATTTGCTGTTATTATTACTTCTCTTAGTACAATTCTTACTAAATACGTGGTAACAGTTCAGACATTTTATATAGCTGGTATAATTTTAATCCTCTATGTTCTCTTACAAATACCAGTTATTCAAAGACATTTAAAGAAGAAATTACAACATGAAACAAAACAGAGTATAGAAATAAAGGATTTGCCAATTCATCAAGTTTTTTTAAGAGAACCCACAGATCATCTCATGAAATGGGAAATAGATGAACATTCGATTTACCGGAATCAGACGATTACTTCTATATTTCATCCTCAGGAAGATATTCATGTCCTTTTTGTAAAAAGAGGGGATCGAAACATTCGATCATGTCTAGGTGAACTCATCTTACAAGAAGGAGATGAACTATTGTTATATGGTGAAAAACATATCCTGGAGGAAAAGTTTTTACATTATCTAAATCAAAGTAAAGAGTGAATAAAACGATAGATAGAATGGAAGGTCTTGTTCTGTTTACAGAAAAGGCCTTCCATTCGTTGTTTATAGTAAGTTCATACAATTCTACAACCTCGTATATCCAGAAAATTCTATCTTTTTTCACGAGTACTTCTAGCTTTTGTTATAAATAATTTATTGTATGTGGAAAGCTGTACTAATAACGATTCCTAGCATATAACCAAGGAATTGTCTTTATTCAATGTAAATTTATAATTTGGAAGTTCAATACAGAGAACTCCATTTTAGTCATTTTCATAGTGTGGGTTCATATACAGATTGTTTCGTTATATCCTCAAATGCTTGGCATCCGATTATATAATATCCATGAAGTGCAGCTTCTTTTGAAGCTTCTACCATACGGACAGAAGAAATTTCACCTTGCATTTTTTTAATTCGTTTTTGATGGATATCTACGATTCCTCCTGTCCAAATAATAGCATCATACTGGTCTAGCTTAAATTTTTCTTGTAGCACACGCATGACGTCTTGGAAGTGCTCATCCAATTCTTTTTGAATCGAAGAAGAAATCGGGCTTGTCTGATCATAAGGGGATTCTTCTCCATATTCAATTTCTTTTTCTAATATGTCTGGCATATCATTAATATGAAGGTGATTACTTTCGCTTCTATTATCCTGCAGCATGTTCTTAATATTTTGCAAAGGTTTGCTACATCCTAATTCTGCCTCATAATGGTTTAAAATAAGATGCTGTTTCATATCTGTCATTTCTAACGTACGAAATCCACCATCAATAATTAAAATACGATCTCGTTCATGAATGATTCCCTCGTTTAAGAAATAGGCCTGTAAAGCGACCGGTTGCTGAAGAATTAAAGTATTTTCCACGGCAATACTAATAAATTTCCCATCAATTTGCACGGAAGTTTCCTTTTTAAATAGGTTTTGTAATTGTTCATGTTGGCTGCCAAAACAAGTAAGCGGAAGTCCTGTAACTACTAAAGGTAATACGACATTTTCCTTATAATCTTTTGCAATACAGCCAAATATTTGTTGTTTGAACCTTTCACTTTCATAATAATTTTCTATTTCTTCCTCAAATGGTGGAAGAAAGGAAGCATCAGATTGGTGAGCTTCCTTTCCCATGTAGTAAGCGAAGTCTAAGTCTATAAAACTTACTTTTGTTAAATCTGTACTTTCGGCACGGTTAGATACAGGAGCTAACGTAGAAGCCTCAGTCTTAATCGTCATCTCAGAATTGTCATCTCGTCGATACGCCCGCTTCGTAAAGCCAATTCCTGCATCAATTGCATACAAAGATTTCATTCTTTTTTTCCTCACTTTCTATTTTTAGAATTAAATCTAGGCGCTCTCTTCTTTTCCTTCTTTGGTATATATCTTTTCACCTTTCGTTTTTTCCTCGTCTAAATCCTTATTATTTTGATTTCTTTCGTAACCATTCCCACCTTTTTCTTTTTTATTATTTTCTTTTTCTGTTAAATCTTTAATGGTAGAAATGACAACTGGTGTGACTGTAATCAGTTGAGGTAATGTTTGTTTTGCAACGTTAGCTGCAGTTACAGAGAATTGTTTACTTGTCTCAGTTACTTTCTCCAACGTTTCCTTCATATTTCCTTCTTGTAGTTTGTCTTTTACGCTTTTTCCTTTTGTTTGAATTGCCTTCCGATTTTCTTTTTTTAATAGGGAGACCATAACTCCTGCCGTAATCCCAATCGCAGCATATTTAAATATTGAATGTTTCATTTTCCTCATCCTTTTCTACTTTTATTTTCTTCCCTGTTACACTCTAAAAAGTAGCCTATTTACATTTTATTTTTATAAGCTGTGCCTACGCACTCCTTACTGTTCGTAAAAGTAGTGTCATACAAATAATAAATACAATTGCACCTAATAAAGCTGGGAAGATGAAAATACCACCCCATTCTATTCCCCAACTCCCAAATAATTTTGTACCTACCCATGAACCAATTAATCCAGCAATAATATTTCCTAAAATGCCTGCTGGGAAATCTTTTCCTGTAATTACCCCAGCTAATGCACCAATTAGTCCGCCTACAATACATGTAATAATTAGCCCCATATTTTTGCTCCTCCTTTGTTCATTCAATGTGTATAGGGGTACATTTCCTCCCTTGATGAAGGAAGGAAATGAATTTTTTATTTATTTTTATCCTTTTGTTTGCTCTCATTTACCTTTTTCCTCTTTTGTGAAAATAGAAAATCGGCGTCTCGTTGTTATATTTATTTCCTTATCTATTTAGCAGATTTGCAATCTATTAAAGAGAATTATAATTTTGTGGCTGTCTACCATTTACAAGTGGCGTTTCAGCTGTTACTAGGAGTAAAATTTTCCCTCGATCTAGTTTTTCTTCATATAAGGTAGCTTCCTCCTTTGACAGCCCCATTTCTTCCATCTTATTTCGGAGTTCGTCCCCTTTTTGGGAGAAAAAGTTGATAATACTTATGCCCAATCCTTGTTCTTTTACTCCAATCGTATTTGTGTTTGCATCATCTGCAACCCTTTCTGTTCGATGATTTTCATGTGTTAAGACATAAATATCATCTTGGTGAATCCCTTGTAATTCTAGCTCCTCTACTTTCATAAATACTTCCTCTTCATTTTGACATTCATGGACCACTGGTTTTCTTTCATTCTTATGCATCGTATCCTTCCTCCTTCATTTTTTTTATTTACTTGTTATATAATATGTAATACACCTATATGAGAGATTTTAAACCTGAATTTTCAAAAAGTTGATGTAATAAAGTGAAACTTTAATCCGTGGGGGTTTTCTTCATCCCCACGGATTATTAGCCCTCACCAATCGGGCTGTTACGGGCAGCCCTACTCCCACCTATCTTCCTTGCTTTTCTCTGCATCTTGAGGTGGGAGTCTTACTGCCCTAAAATAGCGGGATAAATTATGAATGCTTTTGAATATTAAAGCGATTTCACAAGAACTTTGCTTTAATATAAGTGTTTCAGATAATGATTTGTTTAGAAGGCAAGGTCATATGTCATATAGAAAGCCTCTATTTAGAAAAAGTTAAAAAAGGGAACAAGATACTTCTTCCATCTATTAAATCAAAAGACAATAAAAAAGCACTCCTTTTCAAAGAGTGCTTTTAAAAAACGTTTCTATCTTGAGTACAGAAAATCAATGTTTAAACATATAGTTGCTAATTGAATTGCGATCTTCCTTGCACCCAAGCAGTACTATCATTTATAACATACTCAGGGATATTAGAAAGGCTATAAATATTCATGCAGTTTACTTATTTCCCCATCCCCTTCTCTTATTTTGTTACTACTATTTTTGAATTTACAGGTGTTAGTGCTTGTTCCCCTTTTAATACAGCTAAAATATTTCGCACTGCCACTTCCGCCATAGCGTCTCTTGTTTCAAATGTTGCATTTCCAACATGAGGAGTAAGAACAACGTTTTTTAGTCCTTTTAATTGTTCTGTAATTTTCGGTTCAAATTCAAATACATCTAGAGCCGCTCCTTCAATCTCATTTGTTTCTAATGCATGGGCAAGCGCTAACTCATTTATAATTGGGCCTCGCGCTGCATTAACAAGATACGCCGATTTTTTCATCATTTTAAATTGTTCTTCATCTATCATATGGTGCAAACTTTTGTTATACGAACAGTTAATTGTAATAAAGTCAGCTGTTTGTAATAGTTGTTCTAGCGATACATATGTAGCATCTAATTCTCGCTCTGCTTCTTGTTTTCGATTTGGTCCTGTATAAAGCACATTCATGCCAAATGCTTTTGCGCGTTTCGCAACCGCTTTTCCAATTTCTCCAAGACCGATGATTCCAATTGTTTTCCCATATACTTCTCTTCCAAGAAAGAATAGTGGAGCCCAGCCATTAAACCCTGTTGTACGGCATAACGTATCACCTTCTGGAATTCTTCTTGCCACTGCTAATAGAAGCGCAAATGTTAATTCTGCTGTCGCTTCTGTAGACACTTTCGGCGTGTTCGTAACAAGAATTCCCTTTTCCGCTGCATATTCATAAGCAATATTGTCGTATCCAGCGCCGTAGTTTGCTACAATTTTCAAATGCGGTGCTGCATCAATGACCTCTTTTGTCACTTTCGTAGACAGCAAACTTAATAAAGCATCTTTATCTTGGACACACTTTGTTAATTCCTCGACAGAAATTAATTCTTCTCCATCATACATTTCTACATCATGTTCTTTTAATAATTGTAATCCGATTTCTGGAATTTTACCTGCTACTAATATTTTTGCCAAAATAAGCACCTCTTCTATTTCAAAAATGAACCCTTCCTCATTTATTGTAAAAAATATATATGAAAAAAGCCAAGAAATTTGATTATCGTTTAGGAAATCGACACTTTTTCAAAAAATAAAGAGGAGACGAATCGTTCTCCTCTTTATTTACTGCGCTTCATTTGATTGTTTCTGAAGTTTCGCATCAATTGTTCCTTCAGCTACCGTATCGCTAATTTGCTCTTGAATAACAGAATCAACTTCTTCATTTGTTTGAGAAGTATAGCTTTGATTCATTCCTTTTGTCTTTTGATTTGGTTGTTGTTTTGGCATAAAAAAACCCTCCTTTTCATTCATTTATAGTGTGAGCAAAAAGAAGAGTTTTCATCACAAAATCATTTTTTTATCTTCCTCCCTACAATGTATCAATCTCTTTTCGCTCTTCTGTCTTTGATACCTTCCCTTTTCTTTCTCTCACTTCTTTTCCGATCTCTTCTAATGAAATATTTTTTGCTACTAACAAAACGAAACAGTGATACAATACATCCACCATCTCCTTAATAACCTCTTCTTTATTATCATTTTTCGCAGCAATAACAATTTCCGTACATTCCTCCCCAATTTTCTTTAAAATTTTATCTTCACCTTTTGCTAATAAATAATTTGTATATGAACCTTGCAGCGGGCTTTGTTTCCGATTTTCAATCGTTTCAAATAATAATTTTAGTACTTCCTCCATGTTCAAATCCCCCTAGATCATTTTATGATGAAAACATGTTTTTTCGCCTGTATGACAGGCCACTCCTACTTGATTCACTGTTATCACAATAGCATCTTGATCACAATCTAAATAAAGTGATTTCACATGTTGTACATGGCCCGATGTTGCTCCTTTATTCCAAAGTGTTTGCCGCGAACGGGAATAAAACCATGTTTTTTTTGTTTCTAACGTCTTTTCATATGCCTCTTCATTCATATAAGCTAGCATTAAAACTTCTTTTGTCTCCGCATCTACGACAATAGCGGGTAATAACCCTTTAGAAAAATTAGGTCTCACATTCTCACCTCAATACCTGCATGTTGTAATTTTTGTTTCACTTCCTGTACTGTGCATTCTCCATAATGAAAAATGGATGCTGCTAGCGCTGCATTTACAGATGTATGCGCAAATACTTCAACAATATGATCAGCGCTTCCACATCCACCTGAAGCAATAACAGGTATGGAGACGTTTGTAGAAATGATGTCTGTTAAACGAAGATTATACCCATCTTTCGTTCCATCGGCATCCATGCTTGTTAATAAAATTTCCCCTGCTCCGAGTTTGGCCACTTGTTTCGCCCAATGAATCGCATCAATTCCTGTATCCGTTCTTCCACCGTTCACATATACATGCCATTTGTCTTCTTCTACTTTCCTTGCATCAATTGCGACGACAATACATTGGGAACCAAAGTGCTCTGCTCCTTCTTGAATGAATAATGGATTTTTCACAGCTGCTGAATTCAGTGAAACTTTATCAGCACCTGCTCTTAACAATGTATACATATCTTTAACTGTAGAAATACCACCTCCAACCGTTAATGGAATAAACACTTTTGAAGCTGTTTTTTCGACAACATCCACAATTGTTTTTCTCTCTTCATATGTGGCTGTAATATCTAAAAAAACAATTTCATCTGCACCCGCTTGATTATATAAAGCAGCTATTTCAACAGGGTCTCCTATATCTTGTAATCCGATAAAATTGACTCCCTTCACAACGCGGCCCGCTTTCACATCTAAACAGGGAATAATTCGCTTTGCTAACATGACTTTGCTACCTGCAATACTTTTTGTAGATCCATTGTTTTTTCGTACAGCGCTTTTCCAATAATCACCCCGTACATATTCAGTGCCTTTAATTGTTCTACATCTTGCAACGAAGAGATGCCGCCTGAAGCGATAATACGAAGCGATACTTCTTCTTGTAATAACTGTAGTTGCACAAAATTTGGCCCCATAAGCGTTCCATCTTTCGCAATATCAGTAAAAATAATTGTTTGTACGCCTACTGCTTCCATTTGTTTCGCAAGTTCAATATAAGAAATTTCTGATATATCAAGCCACCCTCTTGTCGCCACATAGCCATTTTTCGCATCAATTCCAACAATAATCTTCTCGCCATATAGACGAATTGCTTCTTCTAAAAATGAACGATTATGTAAAGCAGCTGTTCCTAAAATTACTTTTTCTACTCCTATTGATAACAGCATTTCAACAGCTGAAAGCGATCGAATCCCTCCGCCAACTTGCACCGAAATCCGAACGGCTTTACATATATCTTCAATGACAGATAAGTTTGCTGATTTTCCCAAGACTGCACCATCTAAATCAACAATATGTAGCCTGTTCGCTCCCATTTTTTCAAATATTATCGCTTGTGCGACCGGGTTTTCATTCACAACTGTTTCTTTGTTGAACTCTCCTTGATAAAGCCGAACACATCGCCCTTCTTTTAAGTCGATAGCCGGGAAGATTTCCATTGTTTCACCACTCCTTTGAAATTTTTAAGCATTTGTATTCCGATTTCCCCACTTTTTTCAGGATGAAATTGCGCTCCAAATATATTTCCTTTTGCAACAAGCCCTGGAATGAAAATTCCATATTCACTCGTGCCACAAATCATATCATTTGGACATTCAGCATAATAAGAATGAACATAATACACAAACGAACCATCTGCTACGCTATTCCAAATTGGTATTTCTTTCGTTTTTGTCAACCGATTCCATCCCATATGCGGGATTTTATACGAAACTTGTAGTTTACGAACTACTCCTGGCAACAAACCTAGACCATTTGAATGTCTCATTTCTTCACTCTTTTCAAACAGCAACTGCATTCCTAAACAGATACCAAGAAGCGGCTTCCCTGTCTTTCCGCATTCTTGTAATAGATTCACTAGTTTTTTCGCCTCTAAAGCTTCCATTGCTTTCGGAAACGCACCTACACCCGGTAAAATAACGCCATCGCTTTTTACAATTTCTCGTTGACGATCCGTCACAAGATATTCCACTCCAATAGATGTTAATGCTTGTTCTATACTCCGAATATTTCCCATGCCATAGTCTATAACTGCAATCAATCACAACATTCCTTTCGTGGAATTTACTCCGACAATCTTTTCATTTTTATCTACAGCTTCTCGAAGCGCACGTCCAAACGCTTTAAATAAAGCTTCTATTTTGTGATGTGTATTGTTTCCATATAAAATGCGTGCATGTAATGTTAGATGAGCTGCGTGAGCAACTGCTCGAAAAAATTCCTCTGTGAGTTCTGTATCAAAATCTCCTAACTTTGGATTGACTAGTTCCCCTTGAAATACAAGATAAGACCTACCGCTTATATCAATTGCAACAAATCCTAATGCCTCATCCATCGGTACATATGCTGCACCATAACGGTTCATTCCCTCTTTGTTTTGCAAAGCTTCTCTCAAGCAGTTTCCAAGTACAATACCCACATCTTCCACAGTGTGATGTGCATCAACAAACACATCGCCTACTGCTTCAATTTGCAGTCCAAATCTTCCATGTTTTGCAAACAGCGTTAACATATGATCAAAAAAACCAACACCAGTTCGAATGGAAATATTTGTACTTTCATCCAACTGTAAATGCAGTTTAATTTTCGTTTCTGTCGTTCGTCTCTCTTGACTTGCCCGGCGCATCATTTCTCCTCCTCAAATCGAATTTGAATAGCTCTTGCATGTGCATGCAATCCTTCTTTATTAGCAAGACTGACAATATGATGCTGTACACCTTTTAATGCCGCTTTCGTATAAGAAATAAAACTAGATTTTTTCATAAAGTCATCCACTGATAACGGTGAAAAAAAGCGTGCTGTTCCACTCGTTGGCAACACATGATTCGGTCCTGCAAAATAATCTCCAAGCGGCTCTGGAGCATAGGGACCAAGGAAAATAGAACCCGCATGCCGAACATATGATAAAGCATTCATCGGTTCTTTTATATGTAACTCTAAATGTTCTGGGGCGATTTCATTTGACAGTTGAAAAGCTTCTGTCAGCGAAGAAACAACAAAGATCGCTCCATTTCTCTCTATCGCTTCACGAGCAATTTCACTTCTTGGCAACATTTGCAGTTGCACCTTTACTTCCCTTTCTATTTCTGACGCTAATATCGCGCTTGTTGTAATACAAATTGCAGTTGCTCTCGTATCATGCTCTGCTTGAGATAATAAATCCGCTGCAATAAACGAGGCTTTTCCTGTTTCATCAGCAATTACTACAATTTCTGAAGGACCGGCAATCATATCAATATTGACTACTCCGTATACCTCTTTCTTTGCTAAAGCAACATATATATTTCCTGGTCCGACTATTTTATCAACTTTTGGAATCGATTCCGTTCCATATGCTAAAGCAGCAATTGCTTGCGCACCGCCCACCGTATAGATTTCATCTACACCTGCAATTTTTGCGGCAACTAAAATGTAGGGGTCTACTCCCTTTCTCCCTGGTGGTGTTACCATAACAATCTTTTGAACACCTGCAATTTTAGCCGGCAATGTATTCATAAGTACCGAGGAAGGATATGAAGCCGTTCCGCCTGGTACATATACACCGACTATTTCCAATGGCCTGATGAGTTGACCGCGAATAATTCCCTTTGTTTCATAATCACATATCGATTGCCTTTTTTGTTTTTCATGGTATGATATGATATTTTTCTTTGCTTCTTGTAAGGCCTCTATAAATTCAGATGAAACAGATTTCTGTGCATTCTCTATTTCTTCTTTTGATACACGAAACTGTGTTAATTGGATATCATCAAATAATTTTGTATATGAAAATAGCGCTGTATCTCTTTTCTCTCTTACTGTTTGAACGATTTCCTTCACACGTATTTGAATCGTTTCTTCCATTATATAGGTGTGCTCTCTTAACAACTTTATTTTCGACAACCCTTCTATAAAGTTCTCACAAATCATATTATCCCTCCTTTATTTTTTCAGAAATGATGCACTCCATTCTATTTATAATATTGAATATTTCGTCTTTTTTCATTTTTAAAGCAGCCTTATTTACAATCATTCGCGCTGATATTGGATACATCTCTTCCAATACAATTAAGCCATTTTCTTGCAACGTTTTCCCCGTTTCCACAATATCTACAATTGCATCTGCTAAACCAAGAAGCGGAGCAATTTCTACAGAACCTTCAATTTTAATGATTTCTACATCTTCCCCTTTATCACGAAAATAACTTGAAGTAATAGATGGGTATTTCGTCGCAATTCTCTTTTTTCTATACCTTTTCGGATGATATGCAGGAATGGATGCAATACACAATTTACAACATCCGACCTGTAAATCTATCATTTCATATACATCTTTCTCATACTCCATTAAAATATCTTTTCCTACAATTCCTATATCTGCAACTCCATGTTCTACATAGGTTGCAACATCAACCGCTTTCACTAAAATAAATGAAACATTTGAATTGTTACTTTTGAAAGTAAGCTTCCTTCCCTTATCCATCATCTCTGAACAATCCATGCCGATTTGTTCAAATAGTGGTATGACATGCTTTTCAAGTCTTCCTTTTGTTAACGCAATTTGAATGTTACGCATGTAGTTTCTCCCTCCTTCTTCCTAAGCCATTTTTCTTTCCAAACATATTCCACTAGTGATGTTTCTGTCACTTCAATAACTGTTTGAATGTTCTTCTTTCTAGCAAAGTGAAAAGTATCTTGTAAACTTTCAAATAAAGAAAATTCCACCTTCCAACCATCCTTTTTTAGTAAATACCATAGTTTTTCTGCTTCTGCTAATTGCCCTAAAGTATAATGGATCATTATATCTAATTGTTTTCGTTTTACAGATTCTTGTTGTTCCTGCAAAACTTTCACAATTTGATTCACTTGCACAGCGAGGCCAACCGCTGACATCGATTCACCAAAATGTTCCATTAAATCATCATACCTTCCGCCACTAACAATTTCTTCTCCCACTTCACATATATATCCTTTAAAAATAACACCTGTATAATAGTGTAAATGTTGAATCATTCCTAAATCGATTGATATATAGGATCCATATCCTAATTTTGTAATCATTTCATAAATTTCTTTTACACGTGCAATTGCATCTTTCATTTCCTTATTAGAAGCAAGTTTTTCTGCTTCCTCAAGTACTTCAAGCTTGCCAAATAACCTTGGTAATCTCTCAAGTAACTGCACGGTTTCATCGCTGCGATCTAAGTTTTTCTCTTTTACAAAACGCGAAAGTGCTGCATAATTTTTGCTTTCGATATATGTGCGCAGTATTCTTTCATCTTCTTCGTGAAATGACAGCTTTTTCACGATACATTTATAGAGCTGAACCTGCCCAAGTTCAATTGTAAAAGAATGTACCCCCACCGCTTTCAGCGCCTGAATAGCACTAGCAACACATTCAATTTCAGCTCGCACATTATCAATCCCAATAATTTCAATTCCGGTTTGAATCATTTCATTATATTTACCAGAGAGTGATTCATGCGCTCGAAATATATTTCCACTATATGTGACTTTCATTGGAGAATCTCCGCCTTGCATTCCAATTACCCTTGCTAATGGAATGGTCATATCTGGCCGCAACACAATAATACGCCCCTGCTCATCAAAAAACTTATACATTTTTTCCTCATCAATCGGACGATTTTGAACAGAAAATACATCATAAAATTCAATTGTAGGTGTGCGAACTTCGTCATATCCTCTTTCTAAAAACATTCGTCTTAACTTTTGTTCGGTTTCTTCAATTAATGTGCATTCTTCAAATAAATAATCTCTCGTTCCATTTGGATTTGTACGTCTCCACTTCATCATGCAAACTCCCCCTTTTCCTTATATATATGCTCACCATAACAATCACAAACAAAATAAAAAGAGCCTTTGTAGAAAAAATACCTACAAGGCTCTTTTTATAGAGTGTAGGTACAACAGGAATAACCCTTGTACCTACACGTTTTTCACGCTAGGAGCAAGGGTTTTATGTATGATGATGTAGTTTTGCAAGCATATTTATATACTTCATTGTAAACATAATCCTTACTCCTTTCCTCCGCTTATTTTCACATAGTATATAATAAACAATTCAGAAAGTAAACACAATTATAATTTTATATTTTTTGACATCGTTTCATGTACTACCTTTTGCTCATATTCTTGAATATATTCTTCATATTGCATCGTAATCCCAATCTCATCTAAACCTTTTAACAATTTTTCTTTCCACATTTTTTCAATAGAAAAATGATATCGATGCTGCGGTGTCATGATTACCTCATTTTCCAAATCTACTTCTACTATAGTCCTCGGCTCAATCGCTACCAATTTTTCTCGCGTCTCTTTGTCCATTACAATCGGTAATATCCCATTTTTCATACAATTCATGTAAAAAATATCTGCAAATCCTCCAGCAATAATAACGCGAAAGCCATAATCAGCAAGGGCCCATGGTGCATGTTCTCTCGATGATCCACAACCAAAATTTTCTCCTGTAATGAGAATACTTGCTCCTTTTCGTTCAGGGGCATTGAGCGGAAAATGTGGATTTTCTTTTCTATCCTCTTCATACCGCCATTCATCAAATAAAAATTTTCCAAACCCAGTTCGTTCAATCCTCTTTAAATATTGTTTCGGAATAATTTGATCGGTATCAATATTATCGTTCATAAGTACAGCGACAGTACCTTTATGAGTATGAAACGGCTCCATCATAACTCTCCTTTCTCACATCAACGAAATGACCATATAATGCTGCCGCCGCAGCCATTGCAGGACTTACAAGGTGTGTTCTTGCACCTTTTCCTTGTCTTCCTTCAAAATTACGGTTTGAAGTAGAAGCACAATGTTCTCCCGCAGGTACTTGATCTGGATTCATCCCGAGACACATGGAACAGCCTGGCTCCCGCCATTCAAATCCAGCTTCTTTAAATATATGATGTAATCCCTTTTCCATCGCTAATTGTCTTACCTTTTGTGATCCTGGTACAACAAGTGCTCTTACGCCGTCTTTTACTTTCTTCCCTTTTACAATCGCGGCTGCAATCTCTAAATCCGACAGCCTTGAATTTGTACAAGAGCCAATAAAGACATGTTGAATCGGGATGTCATATGCACTTTGCCTCGGTCTCAGTCCCATATAAGCAAACGCTCGTTCTTCATTTTGATTGCTTATTGCTGGTAACTGTTCATCGATGCGAATTCCCATACTCGGATTTGTCCCCCACGTTACATAAGGCGCTAACTTTGATACATCAATTGAAATATACATATCATACACCGCATCTGAATCTGTATACAGTTCACTCCACTTTTCTACGGCACGATCAAAGTCTTTCGGTGCGTATTTCCGCCCCTTTACGTAAGCAAATGTTTTTTCATCTGGAGCGATTATCCCTGCTTTTGCTCCGCCTTCAATCGCCATATTACAGAGTGTCATCCGTTCTTCCATTTCCATACTCCGAATTGTTTCTCCATAAAACTCCATCACATATCCAGTGCCAACTGCTACTCCATATGTGGCAAGAATATGTAACATGATATCTTTTGCATATACCCCTTTTGGCAATGTACCTTTTAGTTCAATTCCCATTGCCTTCGGTTTCTGTTGCCATAGCGTTTGCGTTGCTAATACATGTTCGACTTCACTTGTACCGATCCCAAAAGCTAGTGCACTAAACGCTCCATGCGTTGCTGTATGGCTATCACCGCATACAATTGTTTTTCCTGGCACTGTAAGACCAAGTTCTGGCCCAATAACATGAACAATTCCTTGTGTTTCATCTCCAATATCGGCTAACGATATATGAAATTGTTTACAATTTGCACGCAATGTATCTAGTTGCTGCTTAGCAATATGATCTGTAATATTCCAAACATCTTTTGTTGGAATATTATGATCCATCGTCGCAAATGTTAAATCCGGTCTCCGTACTGTACGATTTGCAAGCCGCAAGCCTTCAAAGGCTTGCGGTGAAGTGACTTCATGCACAAGATGAAGATCAATATATAATAGATCCAGTCCATTTTCATTTGTTGCTACAACATGCTTTTCCCATAGTTTATCTAGTAGTCTCTTTCCCATTATCGCCCTCTCCCAACTAGCGCTTGTTCTTCCATTTCTTGAAGGACAGCTTGTGTAAATGAAGTTGTCGTTTCTTCTCCGCCAAGATCAGCTGTATATTTCTTTGATCGAAGTACTGCTGTAATCGCCTCTTCAATTGCCATTCCTTCCTTTATGAGCCCAAATGACTGCTCAAGCATCATCTTAACGGAACGCATCATCGCAATTGGATTCGCTTTATTTTTCCCTGCAATATCTGGTGCTGAGCCATGAATTGGTTCATAAAGCGATGGACCATTCTCCGCATGACTTGCTGATGGAAGCATTCCGAGTGAGCCTGCTAGAACAGACGCTTCATCGCTTAAAATATCACCGAATAAATTCTCAGTGACAATAACATCAAACCTTGCTGGATTCCGAATAAGTTCCATTGCTGCTGCATCAACCAACATATGTTCCAACTCTACCTCTGGATACCGAAAAGAAACTTCTTCGGTAATTGTTCTCCACAATTTACTAGATTCGAGTACATTCGCTTTATCAATAGAAGTAACTTTTTGGCGCCGTTTACTTGCGAGCTGAAAAGCATAGGATACAATGCGTTCAATCTCACGGCGATGATATGTCAATGTATCAGTTGCTACTTCCTCGGTCCTTTCTTTTGGAAATGAAAAATAAATCCCGCCTGTTAATTCACGAACAACAACAAAATCAATCTCAGTCGCCGTCTTTAATGGAGACAAATGTGCAATCTCCGCCTCTACTGTTACTGGACGAACATTCGCAAATACCCCAAGCCCTTTTCGAAGAGCAAGTAATCCCTTTTCCGGCCTTTCTTTCGCATTGTCCCATCTTTGTCCACCAACTGATCCAAGCAAGACCGCATCGCTTGCTAAACATGCAGCCAATGTTCTTTGGGGTAATGGTTGCCCAAAGAAATCGATTGCAGCTCCCCCAAATTCCTCTTCTTGTAAATAAAACTGATGGCCATATAATCGTTCAACCATATGCAATATGTCTTTCGCACTTTCCATAATCTCTGGTCCAACACCGTCTCCAGCTAAACAAACAATACGTTTTTCCAAATGATAAGCACTCCTTTTATCTGATTTTTCTGAACAAATAAACAAGGGGGTTCCCTTACTTATTTGGTTGTTACTTAACGAGCGTTAACAGTGCTTTTAATTTTCCAGCAGCATGAACGTATGCTCTAGCTGATGCTTCTAATACGTCTTGTGCAACACCAAACCCTGAAACTTGATGGGGTCCTTCTTTTAATTCCACATGAACGTGAGCCAGTGCATCCTGACCTTGCGTAATCGATTGAATACGATAATCAACTAATTTACATTCCATCTCTAAAATTCTTTGAATTGCATGATAAATAGCTTCGATACTACCTGCCCCAGTTGCAGCATCCTCATATTTATTGCCTTTCTCATCTTGTAAAACAACCGTTGCACATTGAATATGATTGGACACAAAATGTACTTGCAACTGCTTAATATTGTACTGCTGTGTTAAAAGTGCAGCTTCTCCAAGCATAAGTGCCCGTAAATCTTCATCCGTAATCTCCTTTTTACGATCTGCTAATGTTTTGAAGGCTTCAAAAGCAACATCTCGTTCTTTTTGCGTAAACTCATACCCGAGTTCTTTCATTTTTTCCGTAAAGGCATGGCGTCCAGAATGTTTTCCAAGAACAAATAGATTCTGTGATTCACCAATTAACTCTGGTGCAATAATTTCATATGTTGTCACTTCTTTTAAAACACCATCTTGATGAATACCCGACTCATGTGCAAACGCATTTGCTCCCACTATTGCTTTATTTTTTGGTATAACCATCCCAGTTAAACGACTTACTAATGTACTCGTCGCTTTCATTTCTTTCAATATTATAGAAGACTGCGTTTTATAGTGATCTTTTCGAATATGCAAAGCGACAGCTACTTCTTCTAAAGCTGCATTTCCCGCTCTCTCCCCAATCCCATTCATCGTACCTTCCACCTGTAACGCCCCACCCTCAATTGCCGCTAACGAGTTGGCTACCGCCATGCCAAGGTCATCATGACAATGACAAGAGAAAATTGCTTTTTCATAGGAAGACACTGATTCTTGTAAATATTGAAAGAGAGAATAATATTCTGCTGGATGTGTATACCCAACTGTATCTGGAATATTAATGACATCTGCTCCTGCGCGAATAGCAACTTCAACAGCTTCAGCCAAAAAAGGTTTCGCTGTTCTCGTTGCATCTTCCGCTGAAAACTGCACAGTAGGAAACAAAGATTTTCCTAACATAACAGAACGGTGAATACTGTCTAATACGTCTTCTTTTGACATGCGGAGCTTATATTTCATATGAATATCACTCGTTGCTAAAAATACATGCAGTCTAGGAGAAACAGCTCGTTTTACCGCTTCATACGCTTTGCGAATATCGCTGTCTTTTGCCCTTGCTAAACTCATCACCGAAGCATTTTGAATACTTTCTGCAATACGTTTAACAGATTGAAAGTCTCCTTCAGACGCCGCGGCAAATCCCGCTTCCATCACATCGATTCCTAACTTTTCTAGTTGCCGAGCAATTTGTAATTTTTCTTGTTCATTTAAATTGACTCCAGGTGATTGTTCACCATCACGAAGCGTCGTATCCATGAACAAAATCTGTTTCATATTATTTAACCTCCGTCTTTACTTTCGGTTGTACAAACGGCATCATCTCACGTAACTGCCGTCCAACTACTTCAATTTGATGCTCATTTTCCTTTGCGTTTATCGCATGAAAATGTGGTCTTCCTGCTTGATGCTCTGCAATCCATCCTTTTGCGAATGTACCATCTTGAATTTCCTTTAACACGTCTCCCATTGCTTTTTTCGTATGTTCTGTTACAACACGCGGACCAGATACAAAGTCTCCCCACTGCGCTGTATCAGAAACAGAATATCTCATATTTTCAAGTCCACCTTCATACATAAGATCAACAATGAGCTTTAATTCATGTAAACATTCAAAATAGGCAAGTTCAGGCTGATAACCAGCATCTACTAATGTTTCAAATCCTGCTTTTACAAGTGCAGTCACCCCTCCACAAAGAACAGCTTGTTCTCCAAATAGATCCGTTTCTGTTTCTTCTTTAAAGGTCGTTTCTAGCACACCAGCTCTTGTAGCTCCAATTCCATCAGCATAGGATAATGCTTTTTCTGTCGCTGTTCCAGTTGCATCTTGATATACAGCAAACAATGCTGGTACAGCTCCTCCCTCAGTAAAGGTGCGGCGTACTAAATGCCCCGGTCCTTTCGGTGCTACTAAGAATACATCTACATCTTCCGGCGGTGTTACTTGATTAAAATGAACATTAAAACCATGAGCAAATACAAGTGCATTTCCAGATTGTAAGTTTGATTTAATTTCCGCCTGATATACTTCGGGCTGTAATTCATCCGGTAGAAGAACCATCACTACATCGGCTATCGCTGCCGCTTCAGCTACAGAGTAAACGGAAAAACCATCCTCTTTTGCCTTTTCCCATGACTTTCCTTTCCGAAGTCCAACTACTACATCAAAGTTATTATCACGTAAGTTTTGTGCGTGAGCGTGCCCTTGCGATCCATATCCTACAATTGCTACTTTCTTTCCCTTTAATACATTTACCATTACATCTTTTTCATAATAAACTTTTGCCATTTTCTTCTCCCCCTATATGGAAATAATTAATGAATTAACATTACTTGTTTCTCTTGTTTTTTCATGCTTCTTGTAAAAGCTGTCACACCTGTTCTTGCAATTTCCTTCAATCCATACGGACGAAGCAGTTCAATTAAAGCTTCTACCTTTTCCTGTGTCCCTGTTACTTGCACGACTATGGAATCCTTCCCAACATCTATTACAGTAGCTCGGAACGGTTCAATTAAACTATATAGTTCAGACCTTAATACACTTGTTGTCGCTACTTTAATGAGAGCAAGTTCCCTTGCAATAATTGCTTCTTCCGTTATATCAGTTACTTTCAGTACATCAATTTGTTTATGAAGCTGTTTAATGAGCTGTTCAACTTGTTGCCTATTTTCCACATGGACAACAAATGTCATCCGTGAAACATCTGATGATTCCGTATGTCCTACGGAAATGCTCTCAATATTAAAATGCCTTCGTGTCATCACTCCTGTAATCCGGTTTAATACACCACTTTGATTTCGTACAGTTGCAGTCACGATTCGTTTCATTTCCTTTTCACCCCCTCCATTTGATGGACTCCTTTTCCTGGAGCAACCATCGGCATTACTTTTTCAGACTGCAACACTCGGCAATCGATTACGACAGGTTCATCTAATGCCATTGCCGCTTGTAATTCTTCTTTCGCTCGCAGTGGCTCTTGAATTCTTATACCTTTTATGCCATACGCTTGTGCTAGTGCTACAAAATCCGGCTGACAAGAAAGGAGCGAATGGGAATACCTTTGCTGATAAAATTCATCTTGCCATTGTCTTACCATTCCTAATGCCTCATTATTTAAAATCAACACTTTAACTGGTAAAGAATGCTCTTTTAAAACACTTAATTCTTGCAATGTCATTTGAAAACCAGCATCACCGACAATCGCAACCACTAATTCATTCGGCTTAGCAATCTGTGCACCGATTGCTGCTGGAAGCCCAAATCCCATCGTTCCAAGTCCTCCTGATGTGACCCATTTATTCGGATCTTTAAGTGGATAATATTGAGCAGCCCACATTTGATGCTGACCAACATCCGTCGTAATAATCGCTGTCCCCTCTGTAATTTCATACAACATATCAATTGCTGCTTGCGGCTTCATTTTATCTGCATCTTGTTTATAAAAAAATGGATATTGTTCTTTTCTCTCTTTTAAAAGCGCAAGCCACTCTTCATGATTCGCTTTTCGCTCGTTACGTTCTAACAGTGCTTCTAAAGCTCGTTTCGCGCTTGCAACAATCGGAATAGCCGCTGGGACATTTTTACCAATCTCTGCAGGATCGATATCAATATGTGCAACAATTGCCTCTTTCGCAAAATATGCTAAATTTCCTGTAAGCCGATCGTCAAATCTTGCACCAATATTGATAAGCAAATCACATTCATACATTGCTATGTTCGCTGTATAAGACCCATGCATCCCTCCCATTCCTAAAAACAATTCATCATTTGGCGGGAATCCTCCTAATCCAAGAAGCGTATGAACGACTGGTAGACGGTACATGCGAGCAAATTTTGTCAATTCTTTTGAAGCCTTTGCGTGTAACACACCAGCACCAGCTAAAATAAGCGGTTTTTTAGCCACAGCAATCGCTTGTGATAATTTGGTAATTTGTAATAAGTTCGGTTCATAATTTGGCTGATATCCGGGTAAATCCATTTGCACATCACTACATCGCTCCCCTTCCTCCACCATCATATTTTTAGGAAGATCAATCACAACTGGTCCCGGTCGCCCTGTTTTTGCAATATGGAATGCTTCCTTAATAATCCTT
The DNA here is from genome assembly GCF_022663115.1 of Bacillus cereus group sp. BfR-BA-01430. NCBI lineage: Bacteria > Bacillati > Bacillota > Bacilli > Caryophanales > Bacillaceae > Bacillus > Bacillus cereus group sp. BfR-BA-01430. The sequence continues at coordinate 555,594 of NZ_JAKUEW010000001.1, read as the reverse complement.
GGTAAATCCGAAGCTTTTCTGACTTGATAATTATGCTTTGTTACCGGCATGGTAAGTCCCATAATATCCGCTTCTTGGAAGGCGTCACTTCCAATTAAAGTCGTAGCAACTTGCCCTGTAAAAACAACGAGCGGCAATGAATCAATCATTGCATCGGCGAGCCCAGTGATTACATTTGTTGCCCCTGGGCCACTTGTTGCAATGACAACACCCGGATTCCCGGTAATTCGGGCATATCCTTCTGCTGCATGTATCGCACCTTGTTCATGTCTAGTTAAAATATGAGGAATCTGACAATCATACAATGTATCATATAGTGGTAAAACGGCACCCCCTGGATACCCAAAAATAACTTCAACCGCTTCCTTCTCTAACGCTTCTAACAATAGCTCTGCACCAGTTACCATTTTTTCTTCTGTTTTTGAAGACATCGATTGTATTCCCCTCCTTTTTTATCAAAAAAAAAAATCCTACGTCCACACTTCAGCTATGTGCTGAAGGGACGAAAGATTTCGTGGTACCACCCTTCTTCGCAAGAAATTTTCTTGCCTCAGTGACTCTTTAAAAATGAGTCTAGCTAGTAACGGAGCTACCGTCTAAGCCTAGACAAATGCTTCAGCTTAGCACTCAAGGGCGATGTTCGTCGACATGAACCATCGGTTTCCAGCAACCACCGACTCTCTGTAAGGCTTCATCATCAACTACTCCTCCCCATCAACGCTTTATCGTCTCATGAGAATGATTAAACCGCTTTATTCTCTTCGTAAATTTTCTCTCCATCTGCTACAACTATTGACGAAACTCTTATAGCAAACGCTTTTTATGCGAATCCGTTTTCCCAGAAACAATTGTTCATCCACTTAAATGCGCCTCCTATGTTCTATTGATTTTTTTATTGCTTCCTAGTTTACTCTCCTTTTTAAATAAATCAAGATAATTTTTAGAAAATTTATAATCTTTAAACGTACGGACATCTTAAAGCGTATTGATTTATCAACATTGTTAACGTTTACAAAAATTCAAAAAATTTTTTCGTCATTTTTTATGCTAAAAATATTTTTTTACAAGAAGGATTTTTTGCAAATGATGCGAATCTATTGTATTCAATAAACGGACATCGATTTTATATATTTGGCACTTATGTACAATTTTTGAGGAAAAAGGGGGAAATCAAGCAAAAGATCTCGATGTGAAAATAACCATCATATTTTTTATGTAGTTATCATAATCCTATGTTTAAAAAATAATTTATTAAACGAAGGAGGAAATCAAGATGGCTTACGTACAAATTAAAGGAACAAGAGAAGAGGTAGTAAAGATGCTACAATTATTTGATTTAATGGATACAAAAGGATTTTGTAAATTCAATGATTATGTGGAAGTAGAGCCGAATGAAACGAAACATAATCATTTTACTGCTTCCATTGATTTTCAATCCAATAACAATTCTATTCAAGAGCATTTAAATGATCAATTTGTAAGTCAAATGTTAACTGGTGTATATAACGACTAATCCAGCGCTATATTTCCTTATATGCATCCCGATATTGTAGGGCAGCCCGATTGATGAAAGCTGTTCATCAACGAAGGATAAAAAAACTCTATCGATAAAACTTTCACTTTATAACTTCCTACCATCTTTTTCTCAAATATATAAATATTTGGCGAGAATTTGAGCATATTAGTAGATGGTAGGAGGTGATCGTTATGGCAAAAATCGGTGTTGAAAGTTCGTTAACAGATGTTCAACAAGCGTTGCAACAAAAAGGACATGAAGTCATTTCTCTACAATCCGAAAGTGATGCAAAAGAATGCGATTGTTGTGTCATTACTGGACAAGATTCGAATGTAATGGGAATCAGTGATGTATCGACAAAAGGATCTGTCATTAAGGCAAGCGGTTTAACGACAGATGAAATTTGTCAACAAGTTGAAAGTAGAGTATAGAAGATATCATATCTACTATATGTATCCGAATTAAAAAGAGAAGTCTCCTTACATGCAGGAGACTTCTCTTTTTTATATTCACCTAACGGGAAAGTAACATATACTGGATGAAAGCCCTACCTCTCTCTCATCAATACGGTTCCTCTGACCGCTCCTTGATACACTAGTATGCGTATCACCTATACATACAAAGTTTAGGGTCTGTTCACAAAAGTTGTTGGTACAATTACCCGATCTTTCACAAACTTTTCATCTTGTACGTATAAGTAATAGTTAAGCTATACTAGCTGTAACCGAGACACGAATTAAAATTATAACATATAATAACAAATTCGTCAATAATTTTAAGGAAACAAAAAACAGACAGTATCATCTGCCTGTTTTAAAATGGCGCTTTTTCTTTTACAACGTAAACAACAAATCCGCTTACTAGCATACATAAGCCAACAGCAAAATTCTTGATATTAATCATAACTACCTCTCCCTTATTTCATATATCATATATATTTACATTTCAATTATATTTGTCATTACAAACACACTTTTCCTAATATATCATAATTCCTAAAAAATGCAAAGTACTGTCTAGCGTCCATTTACAAACTTATCCACGGTGCTTGGAACTGTATTCAGCGCCTTCTCAATTAAATGTGTCCCACTCTGTAAATGCAATACTTGCACACCATTCGACCCTACTACTAAAAAAGCGACAGGATTGATGGAGACTCCAGCTCCACTTCCTCCTCCAAACGGATACTCTTGTTTCATTTCTTTTTGTGACCCCTGCCCTGCATGCGTATGTTGCTTTTCACGGCGAGATACTTCTCCTTTAAAATCACTTCCCCCTGCTCCAAAACCAAAACCAACTTTCGAAACAGTTAACACGACATGTCCATCTGCTGTCGAAACAGGACTCCCTACAATCGTATTTACATCTACCATTTCTTTCAAATTTGTCATTGCTGTTTTCATTAAACTTTCAATTGGATGTTCCATCATTTCAACCAACCTTTCCTTATCATTCTTTTTTATACTCTCCAAAATAAAGGAACTCATACCAAGTTTTACAATCAAATCAAATTGCTATACATACCTCTTTTGTTTCTCATCAAAATGAAATTTCACGCAGCATAACAACCCTACCTACAAATTTTAAAAAGTGATAAATAGCAGGATAAAAAAGAAAAAGCTATACATACTACTAAAGAACCTTGCTAGGAAAGGAGCGATTACCTTGGCTGATAAATTTGATGATCATCATAGAACTGAAAATGATTATAAAGAAGAATATGCGGCAGAGGTTGCCCCTAATCGTGTCACTTATGACCGAGACGATAGAGATGATGTAAAATCAAAAACAGCAGGATCAACGGCAGGTTTCATTGCTCTTGCTCTTGCAGTCTTATCACTGTTCACATTCCCAACACTATTTGGGCTTGTCTCCGTTTTACTCGGTATTTATGCTTATAATCGTGGTGCTACTGTTACCGGTAGTATCGCTGCTATTGTCGGCGGTATTGCTGTACTGGTTTCTTTATTATTCCGCGCTGCAATTATCGGTTTATTGTTTTCACTCTTTTAACTAAAAAAGGTATCTCGCCAAGCGAGATACCTTATCCTGTGAAAACATCTTCTGATGGATAGCGAATTTTTTGTTTCGCAGGTCGTGCTAAAGAAAATACTAATGTTAACGGTCCGATTAATCCGCAAAACATAACGAACATAATGATGCATTTTCCAACTGCAGATAACTTCGCAGTAATCCCCATTGTTAAGCCGACCGTTCCAAATGCTGAAATCGTTTCAAATAATAATTGAATAAAACTAAATTTTTCTGTAAGCATTAATAAAAATACTGCCACAAAAATGAGAATTTGACTAGCAACTACAATCGCTAAAGCTCTCGTTACTGTTGCCATTTTAATCGTACGATGAAATAACACAAAGTCTTCCTTTTTTCTAAAAAAGGAAATAACGGATGTAATTAAAATAACAAATGTCGTTAACTTAATTCCTCCACCTGTCGAAACGCTACCCGCACCAATAAACATTAAAGTCATCGTAAATAATATGGATGACTCTTCCATTCCGCCGTAATCAACTGTATTAAACCCTGCGGTACGCGGTGTAATTCCTTGGAAGAAGGACGCCCATAATTTTTCATTTACAGATAATGGGCCTAATGTTTTCACATTATTATACTCCAATATAAAAATAACAACCATAGCAATTACATTTAGAGCAATCGTTCCTAGAATCATAATTTTCGAATGAAGTGATATTTTCTGAAAACTACGACTATACCACATATCAATTAATACAGTAAATCCTAAACCACCTATAACAATTAAAGAGCAAATACCAATATTAACAATCGGATCTCCTACATATCTCGTTAAATTATCTGGCCATAGTGCAAATCCTGCATTATTGTAAGCTGCAATCACATGAAAAATACTGTAATACATTCCTTTACTAAACCCAAATTCCGGGATAAATCGAATAGATAAAAAAATAATTCCAATTCCTTCTATACAAATAGAAAAAATAAAAACTCGTTTTACTAATTTTACAAGGCCACCAATATTTGTCTGATTAAAAGCTTCTCCAATGAGTAAACGATGACGTAAACCAATTTTTTTACCGAGTACCCATACAATTAAAATCGCAATTGTCATTAATCCAAGACCACCCGTTTGAATTAACAACATGATGACAATTTGACCAAACATCGTAAAAGTACTTGCGGTATCTACAACTCCTAAACCAGTTACAGTCGCTGCAGAAGTTGCTGTAAAAAAAGCATCGACCCAACTAATCGATTCCTTTGTCGCAAATGGTAACTTTAATAACATTCCTCCGACGACAATTAAACAAAAAAAGCCTGTTGCTAAAATTTGGGGTGGACTTAATCTGATAGAACGATTATAAACTCCTTGCTTTTTTTCTGCTTTCATATCACGAACTCCTCAATAAAATGCTTCTATCTTTCATGCTATAAGGTAGAATTTCATTATGAAAACAAATTCTTATACTCTTATAATATAGTTGAGCATAATCCTTTTTTTTATAGATTTCAACTCTTATTTTCATAAGCACTAACCGATGGATTCTGTTTATTTTTTTAAAATCCCCACACCTTTCACTTCAAGTTCACATTGAAGTCACATCTCTCTTTTATATTATAACTATCAAAGCTGTTCCTCCCTAATAACGAGACATTCCCCAATGTCTCAAACAGCTTTCCATCCCTAATTAAAATTGACATAAATTGTCCCCTTCCATGACCACCTTATTTTGACAGGGTGGTCTTTTTTTGCTTTCTCATAAAGTAAAGGCTGTTACGGATCTCTCTAATCATACATTTTCACTTTCATCACTGAAAAATGAACAAAATATGCATTTTTCAACTAGAAAATTTTCAGAAAATATTGTCAAATAATATCATTTTTCGGTACAATTAAATGAGAACATATTTTCAAAAATAAGGAGGGATTTCATTGAAACAAACAAAAGCAATCTTAATCGCTCTATTCGTCGGTCTTATCGTCGGTCTCGCCCTAAATTTATATGCCCCATCCATTTTTACACCTTTAAATCAATATGTCTTTCATCCAATTGGACAACTTTTCATTCGGCTTATTAAAATGCTTGTCGTTCCAGTTGTATTTATTTCGATTGCTCTTGGTGCCGCAGGTCTTGGCGATCCTAAACAACTTGGTAGAATCGGAATCAAATCCATTTCTTTCTTTTTAACAACAACAGCTATTGCTATTTCACTTGCTGTTACACTCGCACTCTTTATTCAACCAGGACAAGGCGGTACATTTAAAACAGAAGGGCTTTCCTATAAAGGAGACAAAACGGAAACATCTATTGTTGATACACTCCTCAATATCGTCCCAGATAACCCAGCGAAAGCAATGAGTGATGGAAATATGCTTCAAATTATTGCTTTTGCGGTATTAATTGGACTCGGACTTGCCATTCTTGGAAAGAGAGTTCAAGGAATCTACTCATTACTTGAACAGGGTAACGAATTAATGATGTATCTTGTAAACCTCATTATGAAACTCGCTCCAATTGGAACATTTGGATTGCTCGCTTCTTCTGTTGGACAGATGGGGCTGGCAGGCGTCGCTGCAATGTTCAAGTATATGATTGTTGTTATGCTAGCACTTGTCATACATGGCATTTTTATATACGGCGGGTTATTAAAAATATTTACAAAAGAAAGTATCGTTCGCTTCATCAAACATTTTTCACCTGTAATGGCAATTGGATTTAGTACCTCTAGTTCCAATGCTTCTCTTCCATTTGCTATGAAAACAGCTCAAGAAAAGCTTGGCGTTTCAAAATCTGTTAGTTCATTCGTTCAACCACTCGGAGCAACAATCAATATGGATGGTACCGCTATTATGCAAGGGGTAGCTACCGTATTTATTGCACAAGTATATGGTGTTGAACTTACAATTGCTCAATTAGCTATGGTCGTATTAACCGCTGTACTAGCTAGTATCGGAACAGCCGGCGTTCCTGGTGTCGGTCTTGTTATGTTAACGATGGTTTTAAATCAAGTAAATCTTCCGGTAGAAGGCATCGCTTTAATTATTGGGGTGGATCGTATTCTTGATATGTCTAGAACAGCTGTTAATATTTCAGGTGATGCAATCTGTGCCATGATTGTTTCGAAATCTGAAGAGAAATATATTGAAAATGACTCTGCTGCATCCTAATTAAAAAGGAGTGAATCAATTCACTCCTTTTTTGATTTACTTCCTTTTTTAGAACGGTATTCTTTTCCTTTATTATCATTCCCAATTTCAAACTCTGCACCAAATTCCTGTTGAAACTGTCCTAATTTTGGTGAACCTTGATTTTTACTACCGTGACTACCGTTACGATTCGTCATTTTTCTCTCTCCTTTCTTCCATCATTTTTAGTATGGCTTTTCGTAACCGATCATACTCATTTTCCACCTATAGTAACTACGAATCTTTTCATTATTTATCGCACTTTTAAATAAAAAAAACCTTCTCAGAACTGAGAAGGACTTGTTCTTATATAAGTTTTTTCGAAATAGATATCATAAATTCCATTTCTTCTTCAGATAAAGCGGAGAATCTTTCTTTTAAATATTGTCTTTTCGCCGATTCCATTTTAGCAACTAATTCTTTTCCTTGCTCCGTAATTTCTAAATATACAACACGTCGATCTGATGTAGAACGTGAACGTGTTACAAAACCTTTATGAATTAATTTTTCTGTTACAGCTGTAATATGACTATTCGAAACATTCAATTCATTCGCTACCCGTGAAACCATCTCTTTGTTAGCACGATTTAATATGCGAAGCACGACAAACTCATTCCATGGTATGTAACCACCAAAAATCTTGCCAATATCATTACGCAACGAACGAAACATAGCAAAGACATTTGTAGACAGGTCCTCCATTAATTGTTCACGATTGTAAGACACCATTTACATCCCCTTTTATTTCATATAGTTAAATAAAAACATTATTAATAATTCTACCTTAAATCTTACCTTTTGTCACCTTATTTTCTTATAAAAATTCAGTTCTATCCATTCCATTTTAGGAAGTAATAATACAAGCTTTTCAAAACGAAAATTGGTACAATAAAAGCATCTTAAACAAAAGAGGTGTGAATCATGAATTTACAACAATGGGCTGATAAAGGTATGTCCTTTGATACATATGTCAATGAAATGAAAGTAAATCAAGATAAGTTATTACACATTTATAATAACTTTTTAATTCCAAACGAATTACTCCCTGTTTTAGAAGAACGTCAAAATGATAACTGGCGCGTTATCGTTTTAACGGCTGATTGGTGTGGTGATGCCCTTCTTTGTGTACCTGTTATGAAACGCATTTGTGAAGTGGCAAATATTGATATGCGCTTATTAATTCGTGATGAAAACTTAGAATTAATGGATCAATATTTAACGAACGGTACAGCGCGATCAATTCCAATTTTCATTTTCATTGATCAAGAAGGAAATGAAAAAGCCGTATGGGGACCACGTGCTCCAAAAATACAAGAATTAATCACTTCCATGCGAGAAACATTGCCAGAAAAAGAAGATCCATCATTTGAAGAAAAACAAAAAGAAATGTATGCCAATTTCCGCGCAACATTAGCTGATGACACGTCCCTTTGGGAACATGTGATGGAAACTATGATTGAAAAAATCGTGAAATAAAAAAACTGCCATTCCGGCAGTTTTTTTACATAAGAAAGAAATAGAATACCGCTGCTAAAATAAAGCGATAATAAGCAAACGGTGTTAATTTTACACGTGCTAATAATTTTAAAAACGAAACAATTGCAAGCATCGCTACAATGAATGCTGTAATAAATCCACTCGCAAATAACGGTAAATCCGCCACACTTAATACATCCCAGCTTTTTATTAAATCTAGTCCGCTAGCAGCTATCATCATCGGTACTGCTAAAATAAATGTATATTCAGCTGCTGCTGTATGTGACACACGAGCAATCAATCCACCACTTATTGTTGATCCAGATCGTGAGAATCCTGGCCAAAGCGCTAAACATTGGAACATCCCTATAGCAAATGCTTGTTTGTATGTAATCTCATCCAATGTTCTTGCTGTACTTGGCTTCGAAAACTTCTCAGCCACAATCATTAAAATACCACCTGCAATTAAGCTAATGACAACCGGGCCTGGCCCAAATAAAACTTCTTTAATGGTACTATGAAACAATACGCCAAGCACCCCAGCAGGGATCATTCCAATAATAATATGTAATAAATTTAATGATGGTCCTTCTGTCACTTTTCCAATTCCCACTAACGACCATAACCGTTTCCAAAATATAACAACAACTGCTAAAATCGATCCCAATTGGATAACAACTTCAAAAACTTTTGCTCTCTCGTCGTCAAATCCAAGTAAATGACCTGTTAAAATCATATGGCCCGTTGATGATACTGGTAAAAACTCTGTCAACCCTTCAACAGCACCCATGATTAAACCAATTAACCAATCAGCCACGACTCGTGCCTCCTTACTCTCAAATCTGTAATTTTCCACACCTTATCATAATACCCTATACGTTTTCAAAGTGCATCTATTTTTATTTTTTCTCCACTACAATGCATATATTTCTTTTCTATTCTTAGATTAAATTGTATGATAGTAAGAGTTTATTTTATATGGCAAGGGGGATTTTATGAACGAAGCGCTCTCATTCTCACAAAAAATAAAGCAATTTTTATTACTATTTCTTCCGATTTTCGTCACGCAAATGTCATTATTTGCAATGAGCTTTTTTGATACGACAATGTCAGGACATGCAAGTCCGACTGATTTGGCAGGTGTGGCAATTGGGACTAGCATTTGGATTCCCGTTAGTACTGGATTAACTGGCATTTTAATGGCTACTACCCCAATTGTTGCTCAACTCGTAGGATCGAATAAAAAAGAAGATGTTCCTCATATTATTATGCAAGCCGTATACTTAGCAATTTTTGTTAGTATCCTTGTTATTATAATTGGGTTTTTCGCTGTTTCTCCTATTTTAAACGGCATGCAATTAGAAGAACCTGTAGAACGTATTGCAACTCAATTTCTAAGCATTATTGCAATCGGAATTATTCCTTTATTTGTTTATACTGTATTACGAGGGTTTATTGATGCATTAGGAAAAACACGAACAACGATGATTATTACATTGCTTTCTTTACCGATTAATGTTGTTTTAAATTACGTGCTTATTTTTGGACATTTCGGCTTCCCAAAACTCGGTGGTGTCGGAGCAGCTATCGCTTCCACTGCAACATATTGGTGCATTTTATTAATTACAATTATAATCATTTGTACGAAGGAGCCGTTTGCATCTTTCGGTATCTTTAAGCAGCTATACCGCGTTTCTTTTTTAAGTTGGAAAGAATTCCTAAAACTAGGCGTTCCAATTGGCTTTGCGATCTTTTTTGAAACAAGTATTTTCGCTGCTGTAACACTTTTAATGAGTAACTTTAGTACGACAACGATAGCTGCACATCAAGCAGCTATGAATTTTGCTTCATTATTATATATGACACCATTAAGTCTATCTATGGCTATGACAATTGCCGTTGGATTTGAAGTTGGAGCAAAACGATATAGAAACGCCAAACAATACGGATGGATTGGAATAGGTTTTGCACTTTCCTTTGCCCTTTTATATTCCATCCTTCTTTATTTCTTTGATGATGCGATCGCTTCTATTTATACAACAGATTCAGCTGTTCATCATTTGGCAAAAGAATTTCTTATATTCGCGATTTTATTCCAATTTTCTGACGCAATTGCAACACCAGTGCAAGGAGCGCTTCGCGGTTATAAAGATGTAAATGTCGCACTCATTATGACTTTAATCGCCTACTGGGTGATCGGACTTCCACTTGGTTATCTCTTTGCAACGCACACAGATTGGGCTGCAAAAGGGTATTGGATTGGTCTTATTCTTGGACTTGCATTTGGTGCTAGCTTCCTGCTTGTACGCCTTTTCCAAGTACAACGCAAATATATTACAGAGAAAAATCGCTAATTATAGCGATTTTTCTCCAAGTTATTGAAAGTATTCATAAAAATTGCTTCCGTACTAAAAATTAACGTTTTATACTGTTTTATTAGTAAGAACATTGACAACAGCGTCTCTTTTTCCCATCTTATGGATCATGAAACCATGAATTTTAATATGGGGTGGTATGAGTGGATGATAACGAATAATATCCATACTCTTTTCGATATTTTCACGAACATTTTCTTTTCCATTTAGCCAATCGGCAAAGGTACCACCTGAAAATTCAGGCATGCAATATTTAAAAAGATAGTCCAGTTGTATGTTATCTTGTATGGAATCAAGTTGGCTTTGTAGATGAACTAGGGCAGTCTCTTTATCTTTTATTCCTACAACAAAAATCTCTTCAACATTTTCTTGATAAATAGCAATAATAATAGATCTCATTATATCTCCATAAGGATGTACAATTACGGAACCACAGCTTTGTATCGTTAACATGTTTTCTGGTTGAACATTCGTTACTTGTTGTATCATACGCTCTATTCCGTCTTCAATGTCCGTTAACAATAAAACTTTTTTATTCTTTAACTGCATGTGTTGCACTCCTTCTTCATTATAATCATTCTATTTATGAAACTTTTAATTTAGCAATTACCAGTTTTTCCATCTCCCTTCCGGGTCAACACTAGCAAGTCTAACCCACCCATTTTTAACTTTTTCTCGAAATATCAAATCATTCTTTAACAAACGTTCTATATATTTGCTAGGTGCTTGGATGACAATTAATAAACGAAGTGGAGAATGATATACCTCATAATCTGATTGCATGACAGATTGCCATGGTACTCCTGATAACAAGTCGCTCGCATTTCCCTGCATAACACCAAGACCTGCTGTTACAGTTTGTGTTGCTTTATTTCCACTACCATAATAATGAGGAGCTACAGTTGAAGCATAATATTGTAGATTGATCCATTGAGCCACAGTTCCTGGCCCTGCAATGATGTTGGCTAAAATATCGCCACTTTCATCCTGCTTCCAATCATAATTATGAAGGAAAGCGCTACCTTCCAAGTCACAATCCTGAGTTAATTCACGTTGTCCGACAATAAAAGATGAATTACGAGCTAATCCCCATTCTGGACGTACCTCACTCCAATCTTCTGCAAACCTGTGTGCCTCTGCCCTCGGATTTTTCATTTTCGTTTTGAAATTAGGTAATTGAGCTAAACGCTCCCTATTTGCATTGTGACTGACTTTTGGCATAATCGCTTTGATATGATGAAACGCTTCTTGTGCAGATTCCGAAAGTTCAGGAATATAAATCCATTCTAATTCATCCACAGTTGTTTTATGCTCAGCAGCTGCGAAAACCGTGTCCTCAGGGATTTTAATTCCTTTAGCAGAAAGCCCTTCTCTTACTTCTGGAAGGTTGCATAAAGTAGCGAAAATTCTTGCATTGAATCCTCCTGACGCGCCACCACAAGCACCACACTCAAGAGCTGCAGCATAAGGGTTGTTCGTACTTTGACTACTATGCCCACATATTACGACTAAAGGAGCGAAATTCTCTGTTAGCCCCATCATTTTTAATGTTTGGCGTACATAGTTCACCTTTTCTTCTTTAGAAAAACCAATAGGTATTTCCGACTCTGTGTCATGAGCATAATTAAGCGAAAATCTTGTATCAGGTTTTCGTAACCAAGTTTTACGAAGGTTACGAATGAAGCCACCTACTCTTCTTGGTACAAAGCTCCGTGCTATCATTTGTAGACCAAGCAGAGGTCCACTTAACTCGGGTAGAAGCAAGCTCGTAAGTACATTCTGTTTCATCATTTTAAATGTATAGCTTACTGAGTTGTCTACCTTTTTACGTTGTTGGTAAGACTTCAGTTCATCTTCACTTGCAAGCTCTTTTATTTGATGCTTTGGTTTTTGCATAACCGGTAAAGAAGGATGGCTGTGATGACTACCTAGTTCACTCGTTGCAATCGGTAATCCAAAGAAACCGGCAATTCCAATCGTCTCGAACGGACCTGCTTTTTCAAGTTGTCGACGAAAAGGTTCTGAACGTACATCAATACAGAATGCCAATTGAGCTAATACAAATTTTTTCTTGTTGTTTACACGTTGTTTAGAGAGAATCTTCTGACTTAATCGCTCCGCATGTGTTTGTTCCCAAGCTTCCCACCAAAGCTTTCTACGAAGTTTCTCATCAAAATGATGCGCCATTAATAATAATTCATTTTGCTCCGCTGCAGACATTTGAGACCATTCCTCGATTGAAATATCCCCCCAATGGATCCAAGAAGCTAAAAGTGGGACAATCGGAACTTTTTTCTTGAGCTGACGATTTACGAAAGATAAATAAGGTTTTACAATCGCCCACTCCATTGAAATTCGAACTGCTAAATATTCTGTTAGGAGTGTATGTTCCCGAATCGATTGTTTAGAGCGCCAAAGTATAATTCCTGCCCATCCAGGTAAGGAAAGCAAATGGCCTTCAAGATACGTCTGTATCTTTGACTTAGGGATTTTTAGTTCGGACAAAGCTCTTACTAAAGCCGCATTTGCATCTTGTGGCCAATCTTTTAAAGCTTTACGCTGATTTTTACTGAGTGCTGGATCATATTTAATAAGGTGGTGCCATGCATGATAGAAACCTTTCTCACGATTTGGCATTGCCCAACTTGACTGAAAGTTATCCAGATATAATTTACACCATTTAATAACATGATAATCAAGGATATTAGCCAACCTTTCGCTATCTTGATTCTCGATAAGCGAACTTATTGGTTGCATTGAAAAATCCTCGGTACTTTCCGTATTTATATCATTTATTTCCGCTGCTAATTTATTTAACTCTTTTGATAATAAGAGCTGAGAAGGTAACTTATCTAACTTTAAAGCTGCCTGGCAAAAACGTTCTGCTTTCTCTCTTGGTATATGAAAAGATTGTGAGTCAAGCCAACGATGCAATCCCGCATGTAAAAAAGATTCATCGATTTCTCCTCTCCCCTTTGCCGAATGAATCATGGAAGCACTAGGGTATATATCCACATCACGAATTTCTTTTAGCCAATCTGCAACTTGTTCAAAGGATTGCTTTTCAAGCCCCACCCAAGGATGACGTGCTGCAAACGTAGAGATAGGCCAAAGTGGTGCTATAACTCGGCTAGCAGATTGAACGAAATCACTCATATCACTTTCCTGAATATCAATATTTGCGTCTTTCTTTTTAAAACTTTCTTTCGTTACTACAGATGATATGCTCATCACTGATTACCTCCCTGTGATACATGGTGTTTCAGGTAGTTCGGGTGACTTTCTACTGACTTTTGATTTGCCTCGCCTACTCGAACTAACCAAAGATACAGTATGGCGAATATAGTAGAGGATCGATTGCGAGCAACCGAAGCAACAATCGCGCTACTAAATAGTAAGAGACATATGACAAAGGTAACAGCTGGAACTGGAGGTTGAACATTTTGATACACATCTGTGTGCAACCACTCATAAAAAAAGGTATGAACGGTAAAGTAAATGAGCGAAAATCCAATCAAAAAAGATAAGCCAGTAATTCGACCAATTTTCCCCTCGCCAAAAACAACAAGCTGTTTCCATGAAAAGTATAATGACCATCCTAAAATTAGTGCACTCACTAATTGATATCCCTCTTTAGGGGTCATAAGCCAGAAACCAATTGCAATAAGTAAGCCTAAAATACGTCCAACCATAATCCATAAATACGATGCCCTTTCATGAGAGTGTTTCACAACCTCAAAATGGCGTACAGAAGAACCAGCTTGTAAAAACAATGTAGCTTTGAACAAACCATGTAAAATCAAATGAATAATGGCAGCTAAATAAGCACCTAACGCGCATTGAATGAGCATAAATCCCATTTGTGCAATCGTTGAACCCACTAGCTGGCGTTTGTAGTCAACTTGGACTAGACTAATTCCAGTTCCTATTAATACAGAAACACTGGAGAAAATAAGTAAAATGATTTGTGCGATCTCATCATGAAAAAGAGGTGAAAATCTAGTCAGCATGATACCGCCAGCATTTACTAAACCTGCATGCATAATAGCGGAAACAGGAGTTGGAGCAACAGCAGATTCAATGAGCCATCGTTGGAAAGGCCATTGGGCTGCCGGAATCATCACAGCTAATATGATGAATAAATGAATCCCTACTTTCTCCCATGTTCCATGTTGAGCGAAACTTTCATCCGCTAAAATGGATGTTAACTGCCACTGTCCAGTTGCTTGAGAAAGCCAAATTACAGCTAATAATAAAGCAATCCAACTTATTGTAAAGAAACGACCAGAAATTTTCGTTGCTTCCCTTACCACTTTCCAACTGCTATTTAATCTTATGAGTAGGACCAATCCAACAAGAGTTGCTCCCCAACAAATGACCATTAAACGAAGATCATCACTTAACCATGCAATGGAAGAGGTACTTGTAGTGAATGTGAAAAGTATAAAATATTTTCGATATGAGCGATCTCCCATTAAATAACGTAAAGAAAAACGCTGAATGATGAAACCAATTGTAAGAACAAAGAAAGCCATTAACCAAGCTAAAGAATCTAGATGCCAAGGACCAATAACTTCATCTACATTTGTATGAACAAGTGCAAGTAAGGAAACGAATGACGGTAAAGCAGCGATACCAATATGAATACGAACAAAATGTAAGGGTATCCTTGCATTTAAAAACAATAATCCACTTAGCCAAGAAGCACTAAGCGTAATAAATAATAATGTTAATAGTGTTGATGAACTTAGCGAAATTAACATTTAAAATACTCCCTCCAAACGACGATAACTTATAAAAATCTCTTTTTCATCAAGGCGATTTTTTCAGAATTCCAAATTTTCATTTCCTTCTTTTAGCAAGTAGATGTTTTTTATCAATAAAAAAACCGACAACTTCCATAATTCAATGATGATATAAAATCATTGAATTATGGACATTGTCGGTTTCACTTCAACTAACTTCAGCGAAGTTTTTTGAAGTGCTCCCATTTTATAAAGGGTCGTAATTTATTTGTTTATTCCTTCTATCTAAAGAAAAAGTAATATATTTCTAATCTTCTAGATTATGCGATGTATAAATTTATGTTACACTCAATTTTTATGTTCAGAAGCTTTTTCATTTAGTCAATATAAATGATTAAAAAAATGCTAAAGCTCTAAAAATAAACATCTGTACGTCTTTAAAACATCTATAAGATAAACTATATTTTAAAATTTGTCAATCCCTTTGTAAGATTTCTGAAAGTTCTTTTCATTAAAATTCACAAAAAACCTATTTTTTACATTAAATTTTTTTCTCAAGATTATGAAATAACTTGAAAATCATTACCCGTTCACCCGTACGAGAGCTTATATCAGTATGGAAGCTTTTCACTTTTTCTCCAGTTAAGTCTATTATAATATCCTTAAGATGATCTATTCCCGATTCCACTAGTTCTGAACGTGTTTTCTTTATCGTTAACATACCATCTTTTGTTTCACAAACAGCATATTCAGCTGGTGTTAAAATACCTTGTAAATTCACAATGATCATATCCCGTAATATATCTGTCTTAACAGATATAGACCCACGCCCAAGATAATCTTTTTCCCACTGAGTAATTGCCTTACTTATTTCTGATTCAATAGAACCTTTCGACTTTTTCATCATACTATGTATCCTCCTTCAACAAAATAAAATTACAATAACAATATAATAATCTGGATTCCTTCTATTTTCAATTACTATGGCGAAATGATAGAACTTCTAATTAGATAGTTTTCAATAAAAAAATGAGAAGCAACCGTAACAAAAAATCGTGAAAATCAACAAAAAAAGAGGAAGATGAAGGGCTATTTGATGTATCGATATTACTTTTTATTATGTTCCTCATACTCTGAGAAAAACTGCTAATGATAGAGTTTTTTCTTTCATGTATAGTTCTTCTTTACAACGTGTAACATAAATAAAAAAGGAAGGTGAAAGTATATGGACGAACAAAATAAAAAGAAAACATTCGATGAAGAATTCGCCCCTGAAATTTCACCTGGATATCGCCAAGATGTTCATAAGCCCCCTAAATATAAAAATACATCTTTTTTAGTTGGTATTACCATCTTCGCTGCTATATTGCTTATACTCATCATTTTCGTTTATTTTTAATGAAAGGTGGATCACTTTATGAAACAGCAAAATGCTCATACTTCCAAAAGAGTCGTTCCAACAAAAAAAGGGTACGTCGGAAATTCTATTCATAAACAGAAACAAATTGAGCGAGGAAATCTCCACATTGCACAAAAAGAAATCGGACAACAAAATGAAAACCTGTAAAAGAAGATAAAAAACAGTGATACCGTCTACATTAGTATCACTGTTTTTTGAAACATGAATATGGGGTTCATATTACCATTCCTATCTCGATAATAAAGAAATTTCTGATATTATAAAATAAGAACTCTCACTATAACAGAAACGGGGAACGATATATGAATTCTTTTCAACAATATATACAACAAGCACTCCCGCATTTACATATAGATTCTTTTCAACAAAATGAAAGCGGCTGGGATAATATAGCGATTATTATAAATAACGCTTTGCTTTTTCGCTTTCCTAGAAAAGTCACGGCTGCAAAAAGAATCCCGCTAGAAAAAGAACTTTGTTCTCTCCTAGCTAAGTCTTTACATGATATTGAAATTCCTAATTATCATCTATTGTATTCAAATGAATCAGATGCTGTTCCAGCTTGTAGTTACTATACGTTTATTCATGGAAAACCATTGACACCTCAAATGATTGCTAACTTAACAATACAAGAGCGCGAAAAAGTAATGATGCAGATTGCTCGATTTCTTGCGACTTTACATACTATTTCAATGGAACATGCTATACAATTAGGATTTAAAATGGAAAAAACAATCACCTACTGGAAACAACTGCAAATAAAATTAAATGGTTATCTTTCTCATCTATTAACAAGATTCGAGAAAGAGGCCTTTGACAAGTTTTTTCATCAATTTTTCACACTGTTACATCGATACGACTTACAACATACAATGATTCATGCCGATTTTACTCATCATCATATTTTATTCGATGAGAAGCATAAAAAAGTTTCTGGAATTATTGACTTTGGCGATACACAAATTGGAGATCCTGCCTTTGATTTTGCTGGTTTATATCATGACTTTGGGAGTATATTTACCGAAGATGTTTATAAAAAATACTGTGCCCTTATCCCTCATCATGATTCATCCTTCATGAAACGCATTATTTCTTTTTATCAGCATAGTCCTTTACTTCATCAGCTCCTTTACAATTTGGAACGAAAGGATGAACACGCAATACATAATGGGTTGAAAAATTTACGAACAATGCTGCAGGGATTGAATTAGATTCTTTCCCTATATTCTTTTTCCTCATACGCCATTAACTTTTTATCTATTTCAACCATCACTTTATGCATTTGAAATGCCTGTAAAATTTGCAGTCGAATCCAAAACGGCGCATTTTGTTCTTTTAACCATTGAAATACTTTTTTTTCATTTTCCACTGGTACCCCTCCTATTATCGAGTAAAACTTTTATGAATTACAGTTCCTCCATTTTTTATTACTTATTCCCTTCCCCTGCTCACCATATACTTATGTCCTTATTTTTTGTTGCTTACTTGAGTATAACGTAAAGGATGAAAAGCATTTCATGTCAATCCTTACTATATATATTACTTTTTCATGCGAAAAATTTACCTCTAAAAAATAGTAAGGGCAGGAATAAAACTCTCCTGCCCTTTTTACGATCTATAATTTTCCCTATTCAATACCAGGAAACAAAAACTGTAGTATATTCGGTGTATCTATGAAACGATAAACTGTGAAAAAGAAAAAACTACTATATAAAATCATAGTGAATATTTTTTTCATAATAACTCAGCCACCTTATCCTTTTGCTTTTGGTAAATTCTCAAGATATTGATCTGATAAATATAGTAACTTTCTTGTTTGCTCAAATTGTTTCTTTATCTCTGGACTTAAAGGAATTAGCCCTCCATCTACACTCATTGCTTGCCCCGTTTCAAATGTCTCTTTTGGAATATAACTGTACTCTTGACCAATAAATGTTCCATCTGGAAAAAAGAATCTCTGCGGAATCATATTTTTTCTATAATTCAGCAAATCTTGCCCAAATATAACTTGATCTCCTGTATCAATACCTAATAGATTTGTAATGGTAGGTAAAATATCTACCTCACTCCCTATTGTCTCAATTTGCTTTCCTTCTTCTAACCCCGGATAATGTATCATGAATGGAATGCGATATGGATCAATTTGCCCATTTTTCAATTTAGATTTAGGCAAATATTTTTTCACATGATTTGGCAGAGCATTTGTATCAATAATATGATGATCCCCATATACGACAAATAAAGATTTATCCCATAATCCTTCACGTTTTAATTCCTCTATTAAAAAGCCCACTTCTTTATCTGCATAATGAATAGCCTGAATATAATTACCAAATTGTGTCCCTTCTAATTCTTTTGGTAATATTAGCGGTTTATGATCGCTTGGTATCTTGAACGGATGATGACTACTTAATGCAATAATATGTGCATAGAATTTTTTATTCTGTTTATCTAATTTTTTTAAAACAGGTACTGTTTTTGTATACAATACTCTATCACTGGCTGCTATACCGATTACCTCTTTATTCCCAAAATATTGTTGGTCATAAAATTGATCAAATCCTAATGCTTTATATACTCGTTTTCGATTATAAAATTTCGCATGATTTGTATGAAACGTATTCGTCACGTAATCATTCTTCTTTAGTAATTTAGGAAGGCTTGGAACTTCACGATTTGCAAATCGATTTGAATTTAGCTCATGAATTCCTGGAAACGTTGATGTATTAACAGTCCACTCAGCATCTATCGTATTTCCTCTTCCTGTTTGTTGAAAAAAGCTTGGAAATGACAGAGATTGATCACGTAAATGATCTAGATTCGGAGTGATTGATTTCCCATTTAGTTTTAAACCGATTACATTTTCTTGTACTGATTCGAGTTGAACCATAATTAAGTTTTTCCCCTTTGCAACGCCCTCATATTCAAGATGTTGCAAAGGTTGTATTTCTTTTACATCTCTTATAACAGAATTTGTTATTTTACCATTCGCTATATCGTATAAATTGTTTTGTGGGAAGACCTTACTCATTGGAAATGATACATTATACGAAAAAAAACCCATTTTCTCTGATTTTTTTTTCTCATCTAATATATCTTCTTTATTTAGGACATAGATGAACGTAAATATTACAACTACAAAACTTAAAGCAATCATGCCCATAGTTTTTTTTGAAAATTTCATATCCTTTCGATTTTTGTTCATTTTTCCTGCCCTATAAATCAAAAAAGGTATGATAATCATATCTCCTATGTAATATAAATCTTGCCATTTCCAAAGAGAAGATATACTTTCCTTTAATTCTACAGTTTGATTTGCTAATGCTAAGGAATGATACGTCGGTATCACACCATAAAACCTCTTATACAATACACAAGTAATCAATAACACTCCGACTATTAAACTTAATACACTATATAAAGTTGGTCTTATTTTTTTCGATACTAAAAATCTAATTAGAAAAAATACAAAGATAATATATAAACCGTCCATTATAAAACTATTAATATTAAATTGTTCATACAACTCAGTATATCCAATGAACACTTTACAAACTATTATAAAAAACATTAAAAAACTCAATTTTATTCCTCCACTTTTTAACTCTCTACACTGACTCTTCCATTTTTATCATATGTTCTTTATCCATTACTCGATTATGCGGAGTATGAACCCATACTTTTTCTTTTCTTTTTATAAATCCTAAAAAAATAATAGGTACCCAAGAAAAACCAAAAATATAAACAATAGGTGTCCATATTATATTCGTCATCTTTTTCTCTTGTAACAAAGCTATAATAGGTAGTATATAAAAAGATACCGCTATCAAAAACCAAATCCATGGATGTAATACATATGGCATGATGTAAGATGGAAGCAGTCCATAGTATGTAACAAAAAATAAAATAATAGAATTTACTGAGAGCATTGTTCTTGTTGGCTGAATAAGATAAATGAACATATCTATTGCATTCATATTAAATGTTTGAGTAAAATTCTTCAAAAGTGGACCAGAATATTTAACCATGCAGTCCATGTGCCCTTGCATCCATCTAATCCTTTGACGAAAAGACACCTTAAAATCCGTTGGTTTTTCATCATAAATTTTCGCATCATGTGCCCAGCCTACCGCTCTTCCTTTCGCCAATATATACTTCGCTGTAAACTCAAGATCTTCTGTTAAACTTTCTGTTCCCCAACCAATCTCTTTTAAAATATTCATTGTAAAGCACATACCTGTTCCCCCAAGTTGTGCTGATAGCCCTAATTTCCCCCTACTCAATTGATATAAACGATTAGTAGACCAATAAGCCACTGCATACGATTTTGAAATCCAGTTATCTTTTGGATTTTTTGAATCTAAATAGGCTTGAACAACTTCGTATTTTTCTTTTATTAACTTATCATTTAATACTTGTAAAAAGTTTCTTGATACTATGTTATCTGCATCTAATATAACAACTGCATCATATACTTCCTGCTGCTCTTTTTCTAATCGAAATAAATTTTGAAACATCCATTCTAGTCCATACCCCTTTCCTCGTTTCTGATTATCGTGCCTTTCCCAAGCCTTCACTTTATTCTCTCTCACAATTCGAGCTGTATCATCTGTGCAATTGTCACAAATTACATGGATATCATACTTTTCTTTCGGATAATCAATCTTCTTCAAATTTTTCACAATTTGTTCAATTACTTTTTCTTCATTATGTGCACATACCAATATGGCGAATCTAATATGTGCAGTATTATGATCCGACAGATATGAATTCTTTTTCTTAACAAAGCCTAATAAACTAACTACTACTTGATATAATGACAGCACACCTTGAAACTGTGTCAAAAAAATCAAAAAAGCTACCATCACATATAAAAGTAATCTGCCTATATAGGTCACAAACGATATATCATTAAAACTCGTAAGTACTGCACAAATCATACACAATACGAATAGAATCCAAAGACCCTTCGCTTTATTGATATTCATTTTTTATTCCTTCTCCCATCTCTAACTTTTATAAACTGAGAAAAATATTTTCTACAAAACCTTTATAACTTAATATTTTAATTATCAAATTATTTACATCACTTTAAAAAACTCGTAAGTTGCGAATTACATATTGGAAATTCTATTGTCTTATAAATCGTTATCTACTCTCTACTGCACCTTGTTCAATTTTAAATTTTACTTCTTTATAATTTCGTATCTCTTTTTTAGACTTTTCATCCTTAAATTGAACAATAGAAACAGTATGTTCCCCTACCTTCAATAATTCTCCCTCTAAATTAACAAAAGTAGAAAATACTTTCGTTACTTCTTCTTTTGTAATAAATTTCTTATCCACATATATATAAGCCGTTTCATTTTCGTTCAACCCTTTTAACTCCAATTGAATTTGAGCTAAATTGAGCTTAGGATCTACTTTTAAAATTGGGATTTGATTTTCTCCTTGTTGTTCACCATTCGTAATTAATTGCATACTAGCCTCCCCAGTTTCTTTTACTCCTTTAGGAAAAATTATTTCTTTCACTTCTCTATCTTCTTGTTTATTGATTTCCTGCTTAACCATATTTTCCTTACTACTTGAACATCCTGTGCTAAGTAATAAACAAGCTATTCCTATTCCAACTAGATATTTGTTCATTCCTTCTCTCTCCTTAACAAAATATCTTCATTACATAACAC
Source organism: Bacillus cereus group sp. BfR-BA-01430 (assembly GCF_022663115.1). Lineage (NCBI taxonomy): Bacteria > Bacillati > Bacillota > Bacilli > Caryophanales > Bacillaceae > Bacillus > Bacillus cereus group sp. BfR-BA-01430. Next base: position 533,190 of record NZ_JAKUEW010000001.1, on the reverse strand, counting down.
CTGTATGTATGCGTTATCATTTCATTGTTAAATTTTTTAACGAATCCCCCTTATCCATTCTCTAATAATTTTATATTTAACACTATCAAGATAGTGTTAAATATAAAAAAATTGAACAAATTAGTTAATTATTGTAAAATTGTAAATGTAAAATTATGTGATTAAATCTTCCTCATGCACATCCATTAGGTTATATTGTTTCCTAAAAAAATTCAACCCTTTTTTTTACATATTTGGAAATAGATTAATATTTTATATTGATAAATATTTTATTTATCAAGCCTTATTTTTATTAAAATACTCATTTAAAATCCCTTTAAATCAACATTTATTCATTATGACGTACGCTAAAAAAGAAATGAAAGAATCTAAATCTTTCAAAAACAAGTTTGATTTTTTTTCCAAAATGTTATAAGGTAATTTGCGTGTTAATTTTGACACCAAACATACTAAAGGAGGATTTCTTATGAGGGAACCATACAAAAAAAGAAATGGTAGGAGAGTTATTACATCGCTATTATGTTTATCTGTATTAACAACACCTATCGTTTCAGAAGCTGCAACGGAACAAATTAACAATTCTAAGATTACTAGTAAGGAACAAATAGGTCATATGATCTTACAAGTAACGCCAAGTAATCCAACCCCGATGCCTGGTGAAACGATTACATATCGCTATAAACTTACAAATGCCACAAATAAAGTCATTAAAGATGTGTGGATTGCAGATTGGAATGTAAATATGTTACAAGGCCGTTTCGATTTAGATAATGATAACGCTTTCGGACCAGGGGAAACCATTACTATGACGAAAAAATTCACTGTACCAAAAGATGTTACAGAGGGACAAACGCTTCGTAGTTTAGCTACCGTATATGGTGTGATTGACGGAAAAAAAATAACAACTCAAGCAAAAACATTTGTTACAGTTGATGTAGTAAAACCAGAAATTTCGCTAAAGGTTTCAACAAATAAAGAGGTTGTAACCCCCGGCGAGACTATCATATACACTTATCATATAAAAAACACTGGCAATCGTAATTTGACTAACGTTTGGGGAGCAGACTGGCATCTTGGCATGTACCAAGAATATGCGGATATTGGTCCTGATAAAATTTTAATACCTGGGGAAGAAGTTACAGTTCAAAAAGAATTTACTGTACCAGAAGATGAGGAAGATCAGAAGATTATTTATAGTGTTGCCTCTTATTATGGCTACTATGGAGATACCTTGGTGAAGCAAGATGCACGAATTGGTATTACAGTAAGCCACGAACTTATCAATAAAGCAACCAAAGGAGTGAATCGTTTATTTACTGATGAAGGTCATTCCACATTACATGCAAATATTACGCAACGAGACATTGATGCGGCAGCGAAACTTGTATTAAGTTTACCTGAAGCAAAGCATAAACAACAATTACAACAAGAATTGGAAAAAGCGCAAAATCTATTGAATCATTTCAATAACGCAACAAGTATCGTCCATGGACTTTTTGGCGATGAATCTCATTCCGTTCTTCACAACGAAACAACACAGAAAGAGGTTGATATAGCAAAAGAAAAAGTGTTACAACTTCCTGATAATAACAATAAAACAGAACTCTTAAACGAGATTAAAAAAGCGCAACAATTGCTCAAGGAACAGGAAGCAACACAATTAAAAAATGCGCAACAAGCGGTTGATGCTCTATTCAGCGATGATAAACACACTATATTAAATGACTCTCTTACTGAAAAAGAAATCAAAGCAGCTAAGCAAAAAGTAGAACTCGTATCAAATTTATCTGAAAAAGAAGTATTACAAAAAGCAATTGAACGAGCTGAACATCTATTAAATGTATTAAACGAGACTCGTAAAAACGTAGATTCTCTATTTACCGATCGTTTCCATACAGCATTAAAAGAAACAATCACTCAAGTTGATATTCATAATGTTAAAATAAAAGTTGACCAACTTTCTAGCAACAATGATAAGCAAACTTTAATAAAAGAAATTGAAAAAGCACAAAATTTATTCAATGCTACTCAAACTCTAAAATTACAAAATGCGCAAAAAGCAATTAACGATTTGTTCACGGCCAATGATCACAATACGTTAAAAGCTAATATTACACAAGCTGATATTGATGCCTCCAAAGCGAAAGTTGATCAACTTCCTGATACGGAAGATAAAACAAATCTATTAGATGAGATTAAAAAAGCACAACAGCTCTTTTCTGAATTACAAAAAGCACATGAACTACTAGAGTCGCTATTTACAAATGGTATCGGAACTCCTGTCAAACAAGGCATTACACAAACAGATATTGATAAAGTACGTACGGATCTAAAGAAACTTCCTGATAGCCCTGGACGTACAAAATTATTAAGTAGAGTTCCTAGTAACTTCTCTAACATTACATGGTATGCAAAACCATTTGGTAATAAAAACGTTACTGACTCACAAAAAATTACAGTTACTAAATTATATAAAAATACTCAACATGCTCCATTTATAGACTTCGATTTTGATTATTCTTTAAAAGGGGCACAAGTTACTGTTTCAAACCGTGATGTTCTAGACCCTATCATCTATCCTGATTATGCTGAAGCGGGTAATCTAAATATGAAAATCATGAATCGAGGTACAACAAAGGTAACAATTAGCTCTGCTGATGGACTATATTTTAAAGAAATTACGATCAAAGTGATATAAGTAATAATCATCTTTCATACTATGTACTGTCTCTAAGGAATATAAAAATACGATTTATAACGAATAAAAAATCTAGTCAATATAACAACTGACTAGATTTTTTATTCGTCATCATATCAGTTTCTTTTTTAAAACTATATTTCACACTTACTCTTACCTAATATATAATAATGAATTTTTATTATATCATATTCCTTATACCTATCAAGACATAAAATAAAGAAATAGAATCCAAATGGATATTATTTTAATGAATTGTTGTCTCTACTGACTGGCTTCCTCGAACACATTCTCTTTGAAATACACAGTTTGCACATTTTGAATAAAATGGAGCCTTCATATAGTTCCTCGGGTCTATTATCATTTCCCTCATTATCTTTAAATACTCTATTCCTTCTATTATATCTTTATCTTTTGGAACATATTCATACCTAGTTCCTTCTATATAAATTAACAATTTCAATTTTCTCTGGTAATATACCGAAACCCTTATAACAAAATACAGTTATTAGTTTCTGACAAAGAGCAAGCATTTCTTCATTTCCATCCACAACATACTTTTTTATGACAAAAGATTGAGAAGACCATTCACCAACTTCAAAGGTTAAGGAAATATGGATTCCTAGTTCTTCCATATACATTTGAATTTTTTCATATAAAAATAAAGGTGGTGTTTTACTTTCATCTGTTTTCACAAACTGTAACAAATGATCTGTCAATTTTGCCAACACAATATAATATTCTATTTTAGAAGAAAACAGAGAAGTTTTTACTTTATGCCAATGTTTCTCCAATAGCTCCAGTAACAAGATTTCTGTTTGTTTCTCCTTTGACGCCAAGTAATATTCATGAACAATTTGATTTACAATCATTTGGACGATTTGTTGCCATTCAAGTGAAGAAGGTTCTCTCCTTTTTATATGACGAAAATAAAATTTATGGGGACAACGCATAAATTCATATAAGTGATAATCTGTCATCATCTTAATTGAGATTTTCCTTTGCAACTGCTCTTCATCTCCCTTTCGCCATTAAGAAAAGTGTTTTATAAAATCGACACCAAATTGAAGACACTTTTCTACATCCTCATCTTCTGGCGTTAACTCTACTTTTAATCCCTCTAACACAACTTCAGCACCGCGTTCTTGTAATTTTTCTATTAAAATATCGACAGCTGCACCATATTTCGGATAAGCGGAGTCACAAGAACCAAATACAGCCGCTTTTTTTCCCGTTAAATGAATTTTATCCATTTCGTCATAGAAATCTAAAAAATCATCTGGAAGCTCACCATCTCCCCAAGTATATGCACCTAAAATAATACCATCGTATTCTTCTAATATAGAAGCTTCTGGTGTAGTCATCATATCGATTACTTCAATTTCATTTCCTGTTTCACGAATTGCTCCAGCAATGTGATCTGCCATTTCTTCTGTATTGCCACTCATACTTGCAAAAATCATTACGAACTTACTCAATTGAATCTCTCCTTCGTTCATATACTACTTTTTCTATGTAATTCGTTTCCATTCCACATATTTTTCTTTATCCACCAAAATGATAATCATTATCAATTTCATTTATACCATTAGGTTAATTGATAACGATTATCAAAGTCAATGACTATTTTCAAAAAAATAATGAAAAGGTACAAGCTTGTCCTCTAAAGATTCATATACTATGAATGAGCATAGTTCTTTCTCAGCCCTCTCTAACGGAAAGAAATAAAAGCAACTGCGATTCTCGCAGTTGCCTTTTTTTATCCCGCTATTTGAAAGCAGTAACAATCCGATTGCTAAGAAACCTCCCCACTGATGAAAATTTCACTTTATATCAACACTCGACTTCTAATAGTTTCATTGTCGCTTCTAAAAATAGCATCGCACCATAAATAAGTGCCGACTCATCTACATCAAAGTTCGGATGATGATGTGGATAACAGGTCTTCTTTGTTTCATTTCCAGTCCCTAGTTTAAAGAAACAGCCCGGAGCTTTTCTTAAATAAGCAGAAAAATCTTCTCCTCCCATAGAAGGAGCTAGTTGTATAATGCTATCACTTCCCAATAACACTCGAGCACTTTCTTCGACGACTTTTGTAATATCTACATCGTTAATAACAGGATCATATCCATAGCGATATGTATATTCATATGTAGCGCCATGTGCTTCTGTAACACCTTTTACAATTTGTTTAATTTTTTCTTCTGCTTCTTTTCTAACATTTTGCTGAAAAGACCGTACCGTTCCCATTAAAAATGCTGTATTAGGAATAATATTATCCGCTGTTCCACCATGAAATTGTGTAACAGAGACAACTCTTTGTTCAAAAGCACCTGTATTTCTCGAAACAATATGTTGTAAATTCGTAATGATTTGTGCTCCTACTGCTATCGGATCAATTGTTTCTTCAGGTCTGGCCGCATGACCGCCTCTTCCCTTCACCTCAATTGTAAATACATCTGGCGCTGCCATCATTGGTCCATATACGATTCCAATTTTACCACTCTCTAACCCAGACATGACATGCAGACCTATAATACAATCTACTCCATCCATAACCCCAGCCTTTACCATCTCTCGACCACCACCAGGATAAACCTCTTCTGCATGTTGAAAGAATAGCCGAATCTCACCATCCCATTCTTCCTCCACTTTTGCAATCGCCTCTGCTACTCCTAATAAAATAGCTGTATGTGCATCGTGACCACATGCATGCATAACGTCTGAAACGAATGATCTATACGATTTTTCATTCTCTTCTTGAATTGGTAACGCATCTATATCTGCTCGAATAGCGACAACTTTTCCGCGTTTCTTACCCTTTTTCTTTGCCATCACACTATATTTTGTTGGTCTTGTTACTTCAAAAGCGGAAAAGGAACACAATATATCATAGATAAACTGAGAAGTTTGTTTTTCATGGAATGAAAGTTCAGGAAACTGATGAAGATGGCGACGCCACTTGATTATATTTTTCTCTGAGATAAGCTTTTGCCATTTTATCATTTTATCATTCATTCCTCATAACCCCCTTCTAATCGTTCGTCCTCTATTTCAATATATTTGTTTTTAAAGGCAGCCTTTCAGGATTTCTACGTTTTACATGACAAATCAATTACAAATTTATGATGATTGTAATATAATTAGTAAGTTAGGGATTTTCTTTTTTAGTATTTAGTGCTACTATCAGAAAAGAGCCTTTTATCTTATTTTTACCTAAAATGTGGAATTTTGTTTTTTTCACAATTATGTAGGACATGCTACCTACATAGAGTTATCATTTTATAAGAGAGGGAAAGACATGGAAAGATTAAAAGAGATATGGTCTCGACCACTCACACAATGGTTTACAAAAACCTTTTATTACCTTGCAATTTTATTTGCATTACTTTGGTTGTATGGCTTTCATGATACAAACACAAGTACATTTATTTACAATGAATTTTAGGGTGGGAAGAACGTTATGAAGTTATTAGAACAAATCGAAAAGTGGGCGACAGAAACGCCTGATCAAACCGCTTTCGTTTGGCGAGATGCAAAGATTACGTACAAACAGTTAAAAGAAGATTCTGATGCATTAGCACATTGGATTTCATCTGAATATCCAGATGATCGTTCACCAATTATGGTGTATGGCCATATGCAACCTGAAATGATTATCAGCTTCTTAGGTTGTGTAAAAGCCGGACACGCTTATATTCCTGTTGATTTATCTATTCCGGCTGACCGTGTACTACGTATTGCGGAAAGTTCTGGTGCGAAACTTCTTTTATCAGCAGCAGAATTAACTGTAACTGACTTACCAGTTCGCACTATATCTCAAAACAACTTAAAAGACATTTTCTTTACACATAAAGGGAAAATTCCAAACCCTGAACATGCAGTAAAAGATGATGAGAACTTCTATATTATTTACACATCAGGAAGCACAGGTAATCCAAAAGGTGTACAAATTACGCATAACTGTCTTGTTAGTTTTACAAAATGGGCGATCCAAGATTTCAACTTACAAACAGGGCAAGTATTCTTAAACCAAGCACCTTTCTCATTTGACTTATCTGTAATGGATATTTACCCATCATTAGTAACAGGTGGTACACTATGGGCAATCGATAAAGATATGATTGCACGTCCAAAAGATTTATTTGCATCATTAAAACAATCGAACATTCAAGTATGGACTTCGACACCATCTTTTGCAGAAATGTGTTTAATGGAAGCTTCTTTCTCTGAAAGTATGCTACCAAACATGAAAACATTCTTATTCTGCGGGGAAGTATTACCAAATGAGGTTGCGAAAAAATTAATGGAACGTTTTCCAAAAGCAACAATTATGAATACGTATGGTCCTACAGAAGCTACTGTTGCTGTAACAAGTATTCCTGTTACGCAAGAAGTTATTGATACGTATCAATCCCTTCCAGTTGGCTATTGTAAATCCGACTGCCGTCTTCTTATTATGAAAGAAGATGGAACGATTGCATCAGATGGAGAAAAAGGTGAAATCGTAATTGTTGGCCCAAGCGTAAGCGTTGGTTATTTAGGAAGCCCTGAATTAACAGAAAAGTCATTTACTATGATTGACGGCGAGCGTGCCTATAAAACAGGCGATGCTGGCTATGTAGAAAACGGTCTTCTATTCTATAATGGTCGTCTTGATTTCCAAATTAAGCTTCATGGGTATCGAATGGAATTAGAAGAAATTGAGCATCATCTTCGTGCATGTTCTTACGTAGAAGGAGCAGTTATTGTTCCAATTAAAAAAGGTGAGAAATACGATTATTTATTAGCGGTTGTTGTTCCTGGAGAGCATTCGTTTGAAAAGGAATTTAAATTAACATCGGCAATTAAAAAAGAACTCAATGAGCGATTACCAAACTATATGATTCCACGTAAATTCATGTATCAATCTTCTATTCCAATGACACCAAATGGAAAGGTAGATCGCAAAAAATTATTGAGTGAGGTTACAGCATGACCGCATATGGATCATTTTATTTTTTCGTGATTGTAGGCATTTTATTAATCCCTACGATTATTGCCGGATTAAAAGGTAAAATGTTGCGAAAATATAACGCTGTTTTAACACTTGTTATGCTTGCGATTATCTTCTCTGATAAACCAAAGCAAGCCATTATGTTAGCAGTATTTATTATTTGGCAATATGTCCTTATTCGAGGCTATTTACATTTGAGAAAACAAAATAATAACACGTTCATGTTTTGCATGGCTGTTATTTTGTCGATTTTGCCGCTTATTTTAGCCAAAATCGCACCGTTTGTACCGGAACTAAAATTTGTTGTTTTCTTAGGTATGTCTTACGTAACATTCAGAGCAGTACAAATGGTCTTTGAAGTTCGTGATAATTTAATTAAAGAACTTTCCTTCTTTAATTTCTGGGAATTCGTTTTATTCTTCCCTGCTATCTCTACGGGACCTATCGATCGTTATCGAAGATTCCAAAAAGATATTCAAAAGCCACCTAGTAGTGAGGAATATCAACAACTACTCTATACAGGAATAAACCGTATTTTCCAAGGTTTTCTGTATAAATTTATTATTGCTTATTTAATAAATCAACATCTTATGGAAGCGGCATTTGCTAAACAAGATACTTTTCTTTCAAATGTAATTTACATGTATAGCTATAGCTTCTATTTATTCTTCGATTTTGCTGGCTATAGTGCATTCGTAATCGGTGTAAGTTATATGATGGGAATTAAAACGCCTGAAAACTTTAATAAGCCGTTCCTTAGTCGTAACATTAAAGATTTCTGGAATCGCTGGCATATGAGTTTATCGTTCTGGTTCCGTGACTTTATTTATATGCGCTTTGTCTTTTTTGCAACGAAGAAAAAGTTATTGAAAAATAGATATACGATTTCATATATCGGCGCATTTTTAAACTTTTTCATTATGGGGATTTGGCATATTACTGGTGAGCATGTATATCAATATATTATTTACGGTCTTTATCATGCTGCTTTATTTATCTTGTTCGATATTTTCGAACGAAAAAACAAGAAGCATAAATTTTGGCCAAATAATAAATGGATGCATATTCTTGCAGTTGTAATTACATTCCACTTTGTCTGTTTCGGTTTCCTAATCTTCTCTGGTCACCTAAACAGATACTTTTAATGCATCACTTCTTATTTCATTAAGAAGTTCGCATATATAATACATTTCGGATATAAAGGAGATTTTTAAAATGGCAGAATTTAAAGAGCAAGTATTAGATATTTTAGAAGAAGTATGTGAAAACGATATTGTGAAAGAAAATCTAGATGTTCAATTATTTGAAGAAGGTATTCTTGATTCTTTCGCTGTTGTATCTTTATTAGTAGAATTCCAAGAGCGCTTAGGTATTGAAGTTTCTATTTCTGATTTCGACCGTGATGAGTGGGCAACACCAAATATGGTTATTAAGAAATTGGAAGAAATCCGATGAGCAAAGCAAAATTTGGACCGATGCTTCTAGCATTGGCCCTTTTTGCTGTATTCTTACTTATTCCAACACGCTTTCTACTTCCACTTGTCAGTGATAAGAAAGTAGAACGAGCTGCTACTTCTTTACAAGAAGAAAAAATTCAAAGTATGATTTTACAGCAAAAAATGTTAGAAGACCCGAAATATCTTCCGATGTATGGTTCATCGGAGTTCGCTCGAATGGATGCTTTTCATCCATCCAATTACTTTAAAGTAAAACCAGAAGGATTCACACCATTCCTTCTTGGCCGAGGTGGAACACAGAACCTTGTACATGTATTAAACTTTGCATCTACAATGGATCAATTAAAAGATAAAAAAATGGTCTTTGTTCTTTCACCTCAATGGTTTGTCCCACACGGTATTGACGAAACGCATTTTGCACCTAACTTTTCTAAGCAACAAGGATATCATTTCATTTTCAACAATGATTTAAAACCGGAAATGAAACAACAAATTGCAAAGCGTTTGCTAAACTTTGAAATTGTAAAGAAAGAAACATTGTTGAAAACTTCTTTAGAAGGTATTGTTTATGATGATACAGAGCATAAAATAAAAGCAATGGCTGTAAAACCTTTTGCTTATCTGTATCGCAATATTTTAGATCGTAAAGATTTATTTACAGCAATGTTTCATATTAAAACACCAAAAGAAAAGCTTGATCCATCATTGAAACAAATGAACTGGGAAGAAGCGCGTAAATATGCAGATGAAACTGGTAAAATGGAATCACAATCGAATGAATATGGTATCGAAGATCATTATTTCAATAAAAAAATTAAAAAGAAATTGAAACAACGTCAAGGATACTTAAAACATGATGCTTATGATCAATCTCCAGAGTATGAAGATTTACAAACTGTACTTGACTTATTAAAGCAAACAGGTGCAAAACCAATCTTCATTTCTGTTCCTGTCAAAGGGACTTGGTACGATTACGCTGGATTCCCGAAAGAACGCCGCGAATTGTACTACAAAAAAGTTCATGAGCAAATTAAGAAAGCTGGATATCCAATTGCCGACTTCTCAAATCATGAATATGATACGTTTTTCCTAAAAGATCATATGCACTTAGGTTGGAAAGGCTGGGTTTACATCGACGAGGCCATCCAACAATTTTATAAAACAAACTAAGAAAAAGACCGCTTGAATTACTCAAGTGGTCTTTTTTTATATACATTTTCTAATTGTTCAATGGCGTTCTCCGCTTCTGTCATAACTCGCTCTACTACGTGCTTAGCTGATTCTATTCGTGCTAATGATGATGCTTGTCCTGCCCAAAGCGACATATATTCTTTCTTATTTTGTTTCGCTGCTTCTTGGCGTATTTTAGAAGTTAATACGTTTTGCACTGGATACATTGGGAGTCTATCCTCTTTTCCTTCATGCTGTTCTATAAAAATATTCCGTATGCCTCTTGCATATTTTCCAGAAAATGCTCTCGTAACAGTGGTACTCGTATCTGTACTTTGCAATATGGCCTCTTTATATACATCATGTGTAATGCTTTCTTCACTCGTTAAAAAGGCTGATCCCATTTGAACACCTTCTGCACCTAATGCCAACGCAGCAACAAACCCTTTCCCGTTCATTACACCACCTGCTGCGACAATCGGGATATGCGAGACTGCTGCTACTAACTGAGGTATTAACGCAAACGTACCAATCATAGCATCTTGTTCTTTACCGATAAACGTTCCTCTATGCCCTCCCGCTTCACTTCCTTGTCCAACAATAATATCTACTCCTAATTCCGCAAGCACCTTCGCTTCGCTTACATGAGTAGCTGTTCCAATTACTTTTATTCCTTCTCGTTTTAAAGCATCTATCTCTTCTTGTTCTAACGTTTGAAACGCAAAGCTAACGACCGGTACCTTTTCTTCTACTAGCACTTGTAATTGTTCTTTATAACTTTTTGGAAGCTTTAATACCTCTTCTTCCTCTATACCTAACTCTCTATTCACTCCATTAAGTAAGACTTTCGCCTCATTTACCTTCTCTTTTTCTACTTGTATCTCTTTCGTTAAAAGTAAATTAACACCGAAAGGCTTATGAGTTAACTGCCTTATTTTATAAATCGCTTCACGAATTTTTTCTGGGCTCATATAGCCGGCTCCAAGCGTGCCTAATCCTCCGCTATTACTGACCGCTGCCACAAGTTCTGGCGTCGTAATCGCACCTGCCATACCTGCTTGAATGATCGGATACTTAATTGGTAATATGTCTGTAACTCGACTTGTAAACATCATTCTCCCTCCTATTCTCCTTATATCTTCTTTATTTGACAAGCTTTCCCCTTCTCTTACAAGGATTGAATTTCATACGAAGCGAATATATTGAAAGAGAAGGAGGCTGAAAACAATGATATATCCAAATGCGTTAAAACAAGGTGATACAGTAATGATTATTGCACCGTCTGGCCCACCAGCACTTGAAAATGTATTAAAAGGTGTGAACGTATTACAAGAGATGGGCTTATCCGTAATAATGGGAAAGAGTGTTTATGAGAAGTATGGGTATTTAGCTGGAAGTGATCAAGTTCGTCTTGATGATATACATGAGGCCTTTACAAATAATGAAGTAAAGGCAATTTTCTGTGCACGAGGTGGTTACGGAAGTGCTCGTCTCCTCCCTCACATTCAATATGAACTCATTCAACAAAATCGAAAAATCTTTTGGGGATATAGCGATATTACAGCTTTACATATTGCTTTTTCACGCTATGCAAACCTCGTGACGTTCCATGGACCGATGATTGAAGAATTAGGAAAAGGGATAGATTCTCTATCGCTTTCTTCTTTCAATCAGCTCTTCCATCCCTATTCATCTATCTTGACGACATCAGAATGTATTGTACCAGCCCCTTCCTGCTTCACTACTGGAACACTCATTGGAGGGAATTTAACTGTGCTGACAAGTACACTTGGGTCACCATTTGAAATCGATACAGTAAATAAAATTGTATTGCTTGAAGATATTGGAGAAGAACCATATCGCATTGATCGCATGTTGAACCAACTCCATTTATCTGGAAAATTTAATACATGCCGAGGCGTTATTTTTACAAGCTGTCATGACTGCATTCCTTCAAAACCATCTCAATCGTTACAAACGATATTATACGAATACTTTGCACCGCATCATATCCCAGTTCTATTCGGCTTACCAATTGGACACATTAGCCCTAATATTGGGATTCCCCTTGGGATTACGGTCACAATGAATACAAACAGAAATACAGTTTCTATCCCTTCCGGTATCGTGCCATTTACAAACTAAAAAAGAAAAGCCGAAATGGCTTTTCTTTTTTAGTTGTAATACTGAAAGATGCGACCAGACACAATATCTGCGATTTCTTCAGGAATAAATGTTTTGCTTATTTCCGTGCCTACATTTAATACCGCCGTTGCATCCTTATCCACACTTTCAAACAATTCTTTACCACGTATCGTAATAAGAGGCGTATCTTCTGGCAATACTTCTTTTACAAATTCCAATTGCGTAAAGAACGGAACAATCCATCTGTCCTCTCCTTGAAAATGGCGTAAACGCAACGTTCCTTCTTTTGCTGAATCCTCTGCTTCAATTGTACCAGCAACATAAAAATGAGTCGTAAGTAACAGTTCATAAAATTCTTTTTGTTTTTGCTTATCATCCTCTGCTAAAACGAGTACGGTTTCTATTTTTTTCACTGGAATTTGCTCCATATACTGCCACCCCTATTTCTCAAAATAATTATACTTAAATTATACGAAATATTCTTATTTTTTTCTATATAATTATGCAATTATTTTCTCAAAATAATTTTAATACCTCTTTTGTCACCACAATCGTAGCAAATTCTTCATGTAAATTTACAAGTGTCATATTATGAATTGCCTCTGCACTATACTCTATACCACCTGGCCCTGTCCGGTTGAATGTAGCCGTTGCATCGCTCACTACATACGTTGTAAACCCTAAATTACTTGCCATTCGTGTTGTAGTCTCCACACAATGATTTGTCGTTAATCCTACAATCACTACCGTATTACATTTTTTCTCTCTTAATTGTTCTTCTAAATTTGTCCCAATGAACGCGCTATTAACCGTTTTTTGAATCATCACTTCACCTGTTAATGGTTTCACTTCTTCTTTGAAGCTTACTGTTTCTGCATATTGATAAAGTGAAACTTTAATCCGTGGGGGTTTTCTTCATCCCCCACGGATTATGAGCCCTCACCAATCGGGCTGTTACGGGCAGCCCTACTCCCACCTATCTTCCTTGCTTTTCTCTGCATCTTGAGGTGGGAGACTTACTGCCCTAAAATAGCGGGATAAAACATCGACTGAACATTTTCTTTATTTACATGTTGAATATGAAAAATTGGTCGTTTCCTTTTTCTCCATTCTTCCAACAAACTTTTTATATTTTCTTCAGCAAAAAGATGATTTCTCTCGCCCCAGTATGGTAATTGAAACGCCTTTTGTACATCAATTATGATAAGCGCTATTTGATTCATCATCATTTTCCCCTTCGGTTGGTTGTAATTGAAATACAAAACCAAGTTGCTGCGACGCAGTAATAAAACAAATATACGCACAAAGCTCTACCATTTCTTTTTCCGTCCAATATTGTTTTAATACATGAAACATAGTATCATCTATCGCCTTTCGATCATGAACAAATGTATGTGCAAAAGTAACTGCTACACTAATTTCTTCCACCTTTTGCATATCATCAGGTCTTCCCTTTGCCATGCAGTACGGACATTCATTCCCATACGCTAATGTTCTTCTTACTTGCTCCTTCAACTCTGGCGAAAGATTTCCTGTATGATATAGTGTGTTCTCTAACGCATTCCATGAATGTAATATATCTGGATTATGACCTAATAACTTTTGAAATTTCGTATCTCCTACATTTGATAATGCAATTCTCTCCATCACTCTCTCCTCCTCTTCACACTTTTATTGTAAAATAAATAAGACGCTCTTTACATTTCATATGAATCTTAATTTATATGTTTTCTTTACAAAAAACATAAATTTACTGGAGGTATATTTACAAATGCCATTAGACCGTGTGGATCGTAAAATTTTAAATGAATTATATAATGATAGTCGCCTTTCAATGCGAGAGCTATCAAAACGTGTGAATTTATCCGCACCCTCGACAACAGAACGTGTTCGTAAATTAGAAAGTGAGGGGGTAATTCGAAAATATACAATCGATATCGACTATAAAAAAGCTGGCCTCGTTTTAGATTGTATTTTAGAAATTACTTTAAAAAATGGTGATACAACACGTATGCAACAATTTATTCAGTCTTATCCATCAGCAAGCTTTTGTTATCGAGTAACAGGCAGCCTCTGTTATATCGTGAAAATTTCTGTTCCTTCCTTAGTTGAACTTGAGGAATTTATTAATGATGTCTCTTCCTATGCAACAACTGTTTCTCATATTGTCTTATCAGAAGTTGCACTAACGCCTGATATGGAACATGTTTTCCCAGAAGAATAAAAATTAATTTTTATTCAAAACGACCTTAAAAACCCCTTACAAAAAGAATAAAAATGTTTTATTATGTATTAAAATACATAAAGTTCAAGAAAGGGGTATCGTTTTGAAAATTTGGTTTTATGAAAAAACAGCGCAGGAAGATGACTTGCTTGGCATTTGGGATAATGTTCCTACCATTCCCCGCATTGGGGAAAAAGTAGAGATTTTAAAAACAATTCGTACCGTTACAGATATTAAATACGTAAAAAAAGGAAATAATTTTCATGTAGAAATTGTTATTCATTAAAAAAGTAGCCTTCCTTTCATCGGAGGGCTACTTTTTACTTTGCTCAGCTTTTTTAATAATCATTTGATCATTCTCTACCGTTATTGTTACCTCATCATTTTCTTCTAACTTGATCCGATTGACAACTTCATCCGGTAATTCTACAGCCATCAATCGCTCCGTTATAATAACTTGACTATATATTTCATTTCGCGGCGTTAGTTCTGTTCTCTTTTCCTCATTGATGAAACGAAGAGGCGGCACTCCTGTCTCCTTTATATTTCGCCAATTCTTCCGAATAAAAGGTACAAACCACAATAAACTAATCAAAATAAAAATCGCTCCAGCCCATAAGTTTCCTGCTCCTTGTAATGCACTAGCAGAAATCGTATCGTCTGTTCCTTCTCCCCCTATTAATTGCATAATCGTTACAATACAATTATTTAAAGCATGCACGGCAATGTTCATCCATATATTTTGTGTCTTAATATACAAAAGGCACATGATGATTCCAAATAAGAAAGCGCCTACAATATCAAAATGACCTAGCCCAAAAATAAGAGATGAAATGATTACAGCTCGTTTAATCCCCCACTTTACTGTCATACGTTGTAAGAAAAAACCTCGAAAAATCACTTCTTCCATAATTGGTGCAAATATACATGCCGAAATAAAGCTAAATATCGTTGTGAACACATTGTTCGTATCAATTACACTCGTATCATTCAATATATCTACAATAAAATTCGGGACAAGATGTGCTAGTATGTAAAATTGAATAAATGATACACCAAAAGAAAAAATCATTCCCATTGCTGTTGCAATCAAAATTAATTTCCAATTCATTTTTGAAGTTTTATCAAAAAAACTAGTAAATACAATATTATTTTTTTGTGTTTTTATATAGAGCCATAATAATGGAAATATAAAAAACACTGTCGTTTGCATGAAGACATCTTCAATTGTTTCTGAAACTCCTATCACCGTTAATGGTACTACTGTAACAATCATTCCTAAAATCATCCATGCAAAAAAACTACGAAGTCTTATATGTGAAAATGCGTACTGAATAAAAAACACCCCCAAGATGATATATCCATAAAATTCTTCCTATTTTGCTCAGTTCATTTGTTACTACATTTCAATGAAACTATGTAATAAAGTGAAACTTTAATCCGTGGGGATTTTCTTCATCCCCCACGGATTATGAGCCCTCACCAATCGGGCTGTTACGGGCAGCCCTACTCCCACCTGTCTTCCTTGCTTTTCTCTGCATCTTGAGGTGGGAGTCTTACTGCCCTAAAATAGCGGGATAAAAATTCCTCTTTACAAGATAATGCCAAATGTCGCGTTTTATACTTTCATTTTATAAAACATCTTAACGTGTTGAAAATAAGAAAAAGTTTTTACACAGATTTCTTTGAAAATATGATGACCTCTATCCCTTAATCTATTACACTATGAAACGCATATTTATAGAAGTACATTCATGCTAATGATGGACCGTACTTCTATAATCACAACCATTTTCAAGATCGTTATAACCTCTTTATAAGGATTATGTCCATCTTAATTGCCATTAAGAACATCACTACAAGACGATATACAAAAAGTAAAAAAGAACAAGTTCATGAATGAATCCCCCGCTCATCGCGGAGGAGTTTTCATTTATAATACATCGCGTTTTTGGAATAAGACACTTGACACAATCAGTAATATAGCAAAGTATACGATAACGACTAATAATGATGTTGTAAAAGTAAATCCAGCAAATGGAGGTTCCATTCCAGCGTTAATTAATTCATTACTATCGTATACACTTAAATCTAAATGAGAAAAAACAGAGAACTTTGCTGCATCTTGCGCAAGAATCATTAATACCGTATTTATTGTTTCTTTTAAGAAAAAGATAAATAGGGTCATAACTAATGGTAATACAGATTTTCTAAAAATATTTGCTAAACAAAAAGATAATGTTATAAAGAATAACAATGATACTATCTCATACATAAACATCTTCATTAACACAGCAACTGTTAGTCCCTCTTTTTCTCCACCAAAAACAACCATTCCAACTAATATGGAAACCATGAGAGCAATAAACGATATAACGGTTACAACTAATGCGATTGTTATATATTTTGAAAATAAAACTGTAACTCGCTTTCTAGGACGAATCAGTAACTGTTTAATTGTTCCTTTTTGAAACTCTTCTGTAATAGAACGAGTCGCTAAAGTGATTCCAAAAATTGTTACAATAAGAAATATCAAACTCAACATTGTATTTGTAAAGGAACCGTATCCAGAAATTTGCAACTCAGCTGGTGCCCATTGTTTCATACCGACCGCTATTATAATTTCTAATCCAATTAATATTCCCATTAAAAAATATATACCTTTTTTTGCATGTAACTTTAAACATTCATTTTGGATTAATTTTATCATTATGCCTTCACTCCCCCTGTAATTGATAAAAACTTATCTTCTAACGTTTTGTTTTGTACTGTAACGCCATATACGAGAATATCATTATGAACAAGTTGTTTCACAATTTGTGGAATTTCAGTCTTTGTTACAGAAGCAACAATAATATTTTCTTGTACCTTACCGTGAATGATTTCATTTGCACGTTCGATTTGATCCACTTCAAACGTTACGACGACAGTTTCATCATTCTTCGCCTTCTCATGTAAGTTATATGCTTGTACAAATTGACCATTCTTAATAATTACAACGCGATCACACATTAATTCGATCTCACTTAATAAATGACTCGATACAATGACAGCTATATTTTTTTCCTTCGCTAATTTTTGTAAATAATCACGAATTTCATGAATACCAGCTGGGTCTAATCCATTTGTCGGTTCATCTAAAATAAGAACTTTCGGATTGTGAAGAAGTGCTTGAGCAATTCCTAGTCGCTGCTTCATACCAAGTGAATATGTTTTTACCTTTTTATGAATCGCATGCTCTAGTTCAACTAGCTTCACAATTTCAGCGATGCGCTCTTTACCAATTGGTGTAACAGCCATATTAGCAAAATGCTTTAAATTTTGCATACCTGTCATATAATCATATAATTCTGGGTTTTCAACAATCGCTCCAATGTGTTCTAACGCCTTCTCACGTTCTGTCCGAATACTATGACCGCAAATCATAATATCCCCTTCTGTCATAGCAATAAGACCTGTCATCATGCGAATTGTTGTCGTTTTTCCGCTTCCGTTCGGCCCAAGAAATCCATATACCTCTCCCGCTTCCACTTCAAATGAAAGACCGCGAATAATTTCATTTCCACCAATCTTTTTATAAACATTTTCTAATTTGACTACTACATTTCCCAATGATTGTTCCTCCTTTAGACTTCTAGTTTGTTGTTGATGATGTAGGCTGTTGCGTATATACATACTAAACTTATCATGCAAGCAAAACTAATATTGTATATATTAATAGCTGTTCCTGTATACATACCCATTTCTAATCCTTCACCACTTAAATTAATTACTTTTTTTGTGAATTCATATGTTGTCGTTACTTTCCCTAAACCTGCATACATTCCTTTAAAGATTGCATTTAAAATAAGAAAGGAAACAATGATGAAGAAGAATTGCAGCTTTCTCTTTTTAATTAACCATTTCATTAGTACGATTAAAAATAATATTTGAACCATAATACTTTCTATTTTCAGCATTTCTATAAAAGAACTCAAAAACCATTCCATTCTTGTCATATCTTTTACTTCATTCAATAGTTGAAACAATGGCGAACCCGGTATTGCCAAAATCCCCAAAATATACAATAGACAATCAGCCACAACTTCCCATGCTATCATCACTGCAAATAAGAATAAAACCATTCCCCATACTATTTTCCCCCCGGAAACCCCACTTAAACGAATCAGTGGATTTTTTAAAAGTTTTGAAAAGGTAGTTACCGTTTGTATAAGGGAAAGCAACATACCAAATATATATAATATTACTATAATAAAAAAGAGTTCCATTTGCTTTTTATCAGATGTACCACTTAACTGTACATTCATTTGTGCACATAATATGGCCATGACAAATATAAATATAAAAAATGAAATAATGAACCTCTTTCTATTACAATTCCACATATAATGTAGTAATCCGCTCACCTACTAAACACCTCCTTAAACAACCCAGTCACCGCTTTCCCTTTTTGAAAACGAAGTTCTTCTACATTTTCATGAAGCACGATTTCTCCATCCTTTAAAAAGAGAACTTCATCAAAAATATTTTCAATTTCACCAATTAAATGTGTCGAAATGATAATTGTACAATCTTCTCGATAAAACTGTAAAATAAGCTCTAATACATGCTCTCGTGATATTGGATCTATCCCACCAAGCGGTTCATCTAATATGTAAAGCTTTGCTTTTCTAGAAAATGTTAAAATGAGCTGTAGCTTTTCAACCATTCCTTTTGATAAAGCTGTAATTCTCTCTTCTAACGGTATTTTGAATGCAACAATTGTATCTACCGATTTTTGTATATCAAAATCTTGATAGAAATCACGATAGAAAAATATTGCATCTTTTACAGTCATCCACTCATCAAATACAGGATAATCTGGCATAAATGAAACAACCTTTTTCGTATCTAATCCTATTTTCTTTCCTGCAATTGTAATATTTCCTTCTGAAGGATGTTGTAAACCAGCCATCATTTTTAATAGCGTCGTTTTTCCGCTTCCATTATTCCCAACAAGACCAATGATTTTTCCTTCTGTAATCTCCAAATTCACATTCCGAATCACGGTCTTTAAACCATACCTCTTCCATAGGTTTTTGATCGCAAGTAAATTCATCATCCTTTCTCCTCCCTTTTTTCTTCTAATGAAGAACGAAGGATAGAGAGGATTTCATCTCCAGAAAACCCTAATTGATCCATTCCATTTATGAAAGAATCCAGCAGTTCTTTGGCCATCTCTTTACGCAATTCCATAATTTTCTCTCCTTCGCTCGTTACATATCGTCCCATTCCCCTACGAGTTATGACGATACCCTCTCGCTCTAATTCCTGAAAGGTTCGCTGAATTGTGTTTGGATTCACCTGTAACTCGCTTGCTAGTTCACGAACAGAGGGAATTTTATCACCAAGTGATAAGTGACCAGTTGCAATCTCTTTTTTTATGTATTCCATCACTTGAATATAAATTGGTATGTTTGGAGAAAACTCGATTTTCATTTCTCCCCTCCTTTTGTATCAGTGTACTAGTTACATAGTACACCGATACAAAAGGATTGTAAATACTCATATGAAAATGATTACAAAATATAGTATGGATTGCTCCTGCTCATGTACACATTTCAAATGCTATTTACATCATGTCAATTCTAAAGAACGTGACGGAATCATAAGATTCATCGTCAAGATGATTTGCTGCCCTAAAATAGTAAAATACCGTTTCCCTTTATTCATTTTTCCATATCATAAGACATAGAAACACTTTTGCGAAATAATAACATTATGTAAACTATTTAATAAATACATGAAAAAATGGATATCCTACTCGTTACTAATCATTTAGTAGTAATACAGCAAATAGAAAAAAACAGGAGGCTTTTGCCTCCTGTTTCCTCTGTCATCTATTAAAAATCAAATACAAAATCATCATCTGATAATTTTTCAACATTTGTTGCCTTTACATAGCCATTCCCTTTTACAGAGAAGAAATCATGGTTTTTCGTATCCGTACGTAAACCGTTTAAAACAATTGGGTTAATTTCTTCTTCTTCAAAGCGTGGTTCTAATCCTAAGTTCATAAGTCCTTTATTTGCATTGTAACGAACAAAGCGATTTACTTCTTCAACAAGACCAATAGACGTATAAATTTCTTCTGTATATGCCGTTTCAATTTCATACAGTTCCATTAATAAATCTTGTGTTTCCTTTTGCACTTCTTCTTGTTCCTCTGCAGACAATTCAGCGAAGATTTGTTGTGCTAAAAGACCAACGAATACGCCGTGAATACTTTCATCACGAATAATTAAGTTAATAATTTCACCACTTGCAGTCAATTTTCCTTGTCCTGCTAAATATAGAGGATAGAAGAAACCGCTATAGAATAAATAACTTTCTAAGAATACACTCGCTACCATTGCCATGTATAACTCTTTTTTCGTTACTTGTGGCTTTAATAACTTGCGATAGTATCCTGTAATAATACCAGCTTTTTTCTCAAGTAATGGATGATGATCCACCCAATCAAAAATCTCATCAATTTCTTCTTCTGTTGCAAGTGTCGTAAAGATATGACTGTAACTCTTCGCATGTACTTCTTCCATAGCACCCATGAAAGCTAATACACTTTTCGCTTGTAAATTCTCAATATGTACAAGCACAAGTGGCATCCCTTCGCCACCTTGTTTTGTATCTAAAAGTGTTAAGCCACCTAATACACGCTTATACGTCGTTTGTTCTTCTTTTGATAATTGCGCCCAAGTATTTTTGTCAGAAGATACTGCGATTTCTTCTTCTGTCCAAAACTGAGCGATGTTTTGCTTCCAAAACATTAAACTAAAATCGTCTTCTTTTTTATTCCAGTTTACCGCACGCATTGAATCGCCCCTTCTTTTTTATAATAAAATCCTCTCTAAACTCAGACTTTCTACTCACAACATATCCATAAATGAGAGAACCTAAAATTTATAACTAAGCATGAGCAGGGTTAAAAAACCCTGCTCATGATGTCTTATCCTTTAAGTTGTATATCATTCATCAACTATCATTACATCAAACCGTACAAGCTACACATTCTTCCACACTTAACTTACGCGTTCTTGTATAATACAGACTCTTTAAGCCTTTTTTATGTGCATAAATGTAGTAACGCGCTAACTCTCGTGTAGAAATATCACTATTTACATAAAGAATCGTACTAATTCCTTGATCAATATGCTCTTGAATCTCTGCAATTAAATCAATCAGTTTAAACTGATTCATATCATAAGCAGACTTATAATACCAGAACGTATCTTTTGATAAGTACGGCATTGGATAATATGTTGTCGCATTTGCATATGTTCTTGATTCAATTTGACTTACAATTGGCATTACGCTTGAAGTTGCATTTTGAACATAACTAATCGATTGTGTTGGCGCAATAGCTAAACGATATGAGTTGTATAAACCGTACTTCTGAACCTCTTCTTTTAGACTTGTCCAATCTTCTTTTGTTGGAATATAGATTCCTTCAAATAACTGTTGTACTTTCTCTGTTACAGGGCTGTAATCTGCTGTTTCATACTTTTCAAAGTACGTGCCATTTGCATAATCCGACTTATCAAAGTCTTTAAATGTTTCGCCCTTTTCTTTCGCAATACCCATACTCTTTTCAATCGAGTAGTAGTTTAACATCATAAAGAATGTACGAACAAATTCTTTCGCTTCTGCACTTTCATAAGCGATTTTATTTTTCGCTAAATATCCATGTAAGTTCATAGCACCAAGTCCAACCGAATGAAGCTCATCATTTGCTTTTTTCACAGTTGGTGCATTTGGAATAACAGTCATATCAGAAACAGCTGTTAAAGCTTCCATTCCTGCATGTACCGCTTCACGAATTTCTTTATTCTCCATTACGTTTACAATGTTTAATGAACCTAAGTTACAGTTAATATCACGACGGATCATGTCATCTGTACCGTAGTCGTTAATTTCGGATGTTTCTTGCAATTGGAAGATTTCTGTACAAAGGTTCGACATCTTCACAGTTCCAATATTTTTTAATGGATGTTGCTGATTCGCATTCGATTTAAACATTAAGTATGGATAACCAGACTCAAGCTGAATCATCGCGATCTTAATGAGCATATCACGCGCACTTAAATCTAGTGGCTTTTTCTTCACATTTGGATTGCTCATTAACTCATCATACATTTCATCAATATCAATATCATCTAAATGTTTTCCGTACTCTTTATATACTGTATATGGTGCGAAAACATGGAATGGTTCATTTTTCTCAGCAAGCTCAAAGAACTTACTTGGAACGATAATACCGATTGATAGAGACTGAATACGGCTCTTCTCGTCGGCATTTATTTTTTTTGTATCGAGAAATTCAATAATATCCCAATGGAAAATGTTTAAATATACTGCACCGGCACCTTTTCTTTGCATATTGTTACTCCATACCTTAAAACGTATGGGGGATAGTCATTTCTGCTACCCTCTCTATATCGCTATAGAGTTCAGACCATATCTTCTTCTCACCAAATTCTTTGTTTAGCCACTCATCATGTTTTTGATGTACCTGTTTGTTCTTTTGATTAACCTCATATTTACTTTTACAAATAGGACATATTTTTGTTATAAAGCTCTTTGTTCTCCCCATAACTAGATATACCCTTTGAATTTGGTTGGTTTGAGAAGCCAGGTTCGAGCTATATAGTCACCTACATAACTACTTGGTCGTTGAACCTTCTCCATATCTAATAGACTTAGGAGCTCGGCTGCTGATTTCCTGCAATCTTGGTTTTTTAGGGGGCGCTACGTAATTTCTTCGTAGTATCCTACCTCGATATACTCAGGCGTTCCAGCAATTGACCCGGTTTTATAGTTGAGCCATAAGTTAACCCAACTGATTCGCATATGAAAACGAATCTTCTAACAATTTCATAACTGGTACAACACCACTTGCTGCGTTCTCGATTCCTTTAATTTGTTCACCGCGTGCGCGCAGCTTAGATAAGTTCAAGGCTACTCCGCCACCGATTTTTGATAACTGCATCGCCGTATTAATATTAAACCCAATCGAATTTAAGCTATCATCCATCTCTAACAAGAAACAAGACACCATTTCTCCTCTTCTGCTTCTGCCGGCATTTAAAAAGGTTGGTGTCGCTGGTTGATAGTTTTGTTTCACGATCATGCTCGCAAATTGTTTTGCCTTTTTCACATCACCGCGTCCCAAATATAAGGATACAATTGCTACACGATCTTCATAGCTTTCCAAGTATTGCTTTTGATCATTTGTTTTGAGCGCATAATCTTTATAAAACTTAGATGCTGCCATATAAGATTGGAACTTAAAGTTTTCTCCGTACGCAATATCGTATACTGCTTCTACTTCCTCCAACTTATACTCGTCCAAAACGTTGTAATAATAATCGTGTTCAATCATATACTTTATTCGTTCTGCCACGCTATCAAAATGAATGGTATTCGCTCTCGCTTCTTCCATAAAGACTTCCAATGCTTCTTTATCTTTATGAAGCTGATAGAAACCATCTTGCATTTGCGTGATTTCATTATTCAGTTCAATGTGTCGCAATCTCCCGCACCCTTTCCTTAAAATATTCTACATCTTTATTTGTTCCAGATAACTCAAATTTTGATACAATAGGTACTTCGTATTTGATTGAAATTTTATCTGCACTCGCTCCAAACATATCTCCCCAGTTGCGATTGCCACTTGCAGATACGCCTTTTAAATTTGCATTATTGCGTTCTAAAAATTCTAAAACACGTTCTGGCACATTTCCAAAACCTGTTGTATACGTAATAAGTACAAACTCTTCATCTATTACTAGGTCCTCACTAATTTGAACGGCCGGCATATTTAATTTGTTGATGAAACGCTTCACGTTCCCTGTCATAGAATCATATGCAATTAACATCTCCGACCCTCCCTTTCTTCCTTTTATATCTCGCTGCCGATTCTTGATTTCCCTATATATTGTATTACGTTTTAAAATAAGACACAAGATATATGTATAAATTCTTTCTTTTTTTAACTTTTACTTTTCGACATAAACAGTCGTTTTTTTTAATACAATGACTATGAAACAACATTCTAAAACTCATGTCAATAAAGTGCTTTTCAAAAAAGTTGTCAATGAATTTAACCATTTTCGCAAAAATGTTAAGAATCATTTTTGTGAAAAACGGGAAATGCTGGAGAATTCCTTTTCTCCAGCACACACAAAAAAGAACAGACTGTATGTTGTAATCTGTTCGAAACCGGTTACACATTATCTATATTGTACAAATCAGAAATACGATTCTCTAAATACATATACTCATTTTGTTACATAATAAAAATATCATTACAATGATAAAAGACAATTATGAACGCACATCCATATATTTATTCGTGCGACTGGATTGTAAAACAAGTGCATCATACTATACGAAACTTTTTATCCATTTATAATATTTAACTTTGAAACATCTTTTATAAAAATGTGATGAAAATTTTCTTCTTTATCTTGAATCGTAAATACTGGTGCCTCTTCATCAAAATATACAACAGTTCCTTCAACATGTTGATATGTATGTTGCACTTTTACTGTCGTTTCAATTCTGTTCCCTTGCTCATAAGCAACTTTTATTCTTTCCACGACCTCTTTCATATGCTTTCGTCTCTCAGGAAACATAACCATGCCAACAAGCCTTCTCCCAGCTTCATCTTTCCACATATAGTCCCAATGCGGCAAAGCTCCTTGTTTAAACTCTCCCATAAATCGCCTCTCCTTTACCTCTTATTATGAACGTGGGGTTTCCGTATATGTATAAATAACCTGCCCACCGCGCTGTGCATTTCCAATAAAATGTTTAAAATCTTCTCGATCTACTAAAACTTCTCGAAACGTATAAAATACATCTTTTGTTACAACATACTCTTTTATCTCACCATTTTTCAATTGATCTAAAATTGTATTTGCTAATTGTTTATCCATGTATTTCACCTCTCTGCAATATTCTATCTTATCTTTTACCAGTCGACAACGGTAATTTTATCTTAATTCGGAAAGAAGTATCATACCGAATCATCGAACGACGGCTACCTACTTATAAACCTAAAGTGAGGAAATCTCTATGTTTCTTACGAACTAAACAAATGATTCACCTTATTTTACATGATCAATCTTATTATAATAGCTTCTTTAAAAAGCTCTCTCTATTATGAAGCATTTCGAACTTTATTTTATGTTACAATAAGATTAACAATTAGGAGGGATACTATGATTCGGAAAGCAAAAAAAACAGATGCGAGCGCAATCGCTCCGCTATTGTATAATGCTCTGCATGAAATTGCTGAAAAACTCACCGGTGCAAAAGAGAAAACAGAGGTATTAAAAGGCCTTGAAGATTGGTTTTCCAAAACAGGGAATCGATTGAGCTATGAAAACTGTTTCGTTGAAGAATTAGATGGGAAAGCAGTTGGAATTATCGTTGCTTACCACGGAAGTCATGCAAAACAGCTCGATGCTCCCATTGTAAAACACCTGCAAAAACTACACCAAGATTCAACTATTACGTTAGAAAAAGAAGCAGAATTAGATGAGTATTATATCGATACATTATCTGTTTCAAGCAAATATGGCGGACGAGGAATTGGCTCCCAATTAATTAAAACGGTTGAAAATAACGCCTTCGACAAAGGATATGAAAAAATTGCATTGCTTGTAAATTTAGAAAACATAAGAGCTTTCTCTTTATATAAAAAACTTGGCTATGAAGAAGACAAGACTGTCATGCTTGTAGGTGAGCCGTATGCTCACTTAGTAAAACCGCTCTTAAAAAAGACTTTCGTTTCATAATAAAAAGCACGCGATTCACCGTTTGAATCGTGTGCTGTTATGTTAAATTCGTCTTTAGTTTCGTTCCGTTTAAAGCTTCATGAAATGTATATTCTGTACATCCCCACGGCTTTCTATGAAAGATAGGTGGTCCAACCCAACCTCTCGTACGTAATTCCGTACCAATCATCGTATTAAAATAACTGTGGCCTACAAGCGCAATATGGCCATGAACAAGGGCATAATCAATAAGTGTATCAGCAGCTTGCTTCGCTCTCTCCCGTGCCTCTCGATACGATTCAACCCCTTTAGAGTAGCCTATGATCCATAACGTACGCCCTACTATTGTCCATATTTTTGGTTTACATTTTATCCACTTGGGAGCAAAAAAATGAGATGGTACCTCTACTTCTCGAAAAAGTTTATTTTGGATAAAAGATAAAGAGTTGGTTAACTCTGCTGCTGATTGCACAGCACGTTTTTGATTACTTGTCACAACTAACTTGGAAGATTCAATCGCTTCAATCGTTTCACGTGGTATACCTTCCTCTGCCCTCATATCCTCTTCATCATAGCATTTCAGCCATTCATGAAACGCAGTAACTGTCATTGGATTTACACAACGATTCAAGCGACCGTGACGAATAAAAGAAATTCGCATATTCTTCCCTCCTCTTTCACCGCTCATCAACCATATAATGATGCACGGATTTCTTATTGTCATCATACCATGGAGAGGAAGAAAGACATACTCTTACATATCTGAACCGCTTTCATGTGTTGAAATAGCATGCAATCCATCCAATCCATCAAAATATGTATTCGTATCATGATGACGAATTGTTTTTAATTGCTTATATGAAAATAGAAATAAAAGAATCGTAATAAAGCTTCCTACAATTTCAAATAACATCGCTGTCGCTCCTAGCTTCTAGTATATTAGCTGGTCATCATCCCTATTTTCATCTTAAAAATAGCAGAATCAATCATTGTTTATGAAACTCTTTCTTTTATTATACTCCTATATAGTAACTTCATCACAATTTTATCTCCTTTCTTCCTTTCAACATATCTTTACAAATTTCTTATGAAAAATAAACATTTTTCAAATTCCCTCTTTGGAAACATTTACAAACGAAAAAATATAGTTCAAAATAGAAGAAACTAGAAAAAAATTTATTTTTTGCTAAAACTGTAATAAGGAGCGTTGTTCATGGAAATCGCAAAGACTGGGGATATTATCGAATTTAAAGACGGCATGCAAGGACGTGTTCAAAAAGTAAATAAAAATTCCGTTATTGTTGATATAACAATTATGGAGAATTTTAGAGAATTAGATGTGGAACCTCTTACAGTTGTAAACCATAAAAATTATACCGTAATTAATCAATATGCATAACTTCCTAGATAAAAAGGATCTGTACACAACGTACAGATCCTTTCTCATCAACGGTTATCAACTGTTTCCGGATATAAATCATGATTCATCATGCGATACTCTGCCATTTTCTCATACTTCGTACCTGGGCGCCCATAGTTACAATATGGATCGATTGAAATACCACCGCGTGGCGTAAATTTCCCCCACACTTCAATATAACGCGGATCCATTAATTCTATTAAATCGTTCATAATCACATTCATACAATCCTCATGAAAATCACCATGGTTACGGAAACTAAATAAGTATAACTTTAATGATTTACTTTCCACCATTTTTTTCTCAGGAATGTAACTAATATAAATTGTTGCAAAATCTGGTTGTCCTGTTTTTGGACATAGACTTGTAAATTCAGGACAATTGAATTTCACAAAATAATCACGATTTGGATGATTATTATCAAAAGTCTCTAAAATTTCCGGGCTATATTCAAATAAATATTTTGTATTTTGATTTCCAAGCAACGTTACATCTTTTAAATCTTCATCTAATCTTCCTGCCATCTTTAAACATCCCTTCTATTCACTTATACGCCTCGCTTATTTCCCCATACTAAGGCATGAAGCTGAGGTAATACTTTTGCATCATTCATTTCTTTACTATGAACCGCCTTTTCAATTAACCATTCATATTTCTGTAACAATTTAGGAATTAACACTGCGTCCTCTGCTGTTTTTGTATCATCGTTTCCAACCTGTAGGAAAAATGGTACATGCGGATAACGTTCATGAACTTTCTTTGCGTATTCAAAGTCATCATCATCAAAGACAACTACTTTTAAACTCATATTTTTATCTACTAATCTTTCTATTACTGAGTCTAACATCGTAAAATTTGTTTTCATTTTTGAACTTGGCGGTTTCGGTGAAATTGTGATTTCATCTATATTCAAAAGCCATTCTTTCCATTTACTCCCTTGCGTTTCAATGGCGGTCCGAATGTTATTCTCTTTTAATATCTCTAAAAGTTCTTTCATATGTTTCAGTAACACTGGATTCCCACCTGAAATTGTTACATGTGAAAAATTTTCTCCACCAATCTCAATAAGTTCCTTCCAAATTTCGTCTGGAGTCATTTGTCGAATCTGATCTTTTGCCGATCCATCCCAAGTAAAAGCAGAATCACACCATGCGCAACTATAGTCACATCCTGCTGTACGAATAAACATCGTTTTTTGGCCCACAACCATTCCTTCTCCTTGAATGGTTGGACCGAATATTTCTAAAACGGGGATTTTACTCATCGAGCATCCACTCCCGTCTTACTTCTGCATAACTTGTCGGTGTTTCAAACAGACGGACAAATTCAACTCGAACTCCTTTATACTCTTCTGCTCGGTTTCCTTTTGTTAATGCCTCTGTCATTTTCTCATAAATCCAAACGACCATATTTTCCGCAGTCGTATTCATCGCTGGTAATGTTTCGTTTAAGTAGCGATGATCTAAATAAATTTCAATTTCATTTTTCCAAATTTCTTTTATATCTCCAAAGTCAATGGCAATACCAATTTCATTTACATATCCACTAATTCCAAAGACAACTTTATAAGTGTGCCCATGTAAGTTTTTACATTTCCCATCATAGCAGTGCAAATGATGAGCTGCATCGAATGTAAATTCCTTGCTGACCATTACTCGTTTATTATGATATTTTAATTGTTGACGCTGAATATCCTTATCTATTTTTTGCAAGTTTTCTACAATACGAAAACCGAAGAAGTTTTGTTCCATTATGCCTTCGCTCCTTCGCGTTCTTGTAGATACGTATCTAAACCTGCTTTGCGAAGTTTACATGCTGGACATTCACCGCATCCATCGCCAATGATTCCGTTATAACACGTTAAAGTCTTTTCTCTCACAAAATCAAATGCACCTAATTCATCTGATAGCTTCCATGTATCCGCCTTATCAATCCACATAAGCGGCGTATGAATGACAAACGGATAATCCATAGATAAATTTAATGTAACATTTAATGATTTTACAAATACATCACGACAATCAGGATAGCCACTAAAATCTGTTTCGCACACGCCGGTTACAATATGACGCGCTCCTACTTGTTTCGCTAAAACAGCTGCAAATGATAAGAACAGTAAATTTCGTCCATCGACAAATGTAGATGGTAATTCACCTTCTTCATGCGTAATTTCGATATCTGTTCTTGTTAAAGCATTGGGAGCAAGTTGATTTAACAGGCTCATATCGAGTACTGTATGCTTAACTCCTAACTCCTTTGCAATATTCGCTGCACATTCAATTTCTAATTTATGACGCTGATTATAGTTGAACGTTACAGCCTCTACTTCTGCAAACTGTTGCATAGCCCAAAATAAACATGTTGTACTGTCTTGACCACCACTAAAAACAACAACTGCTTTCTCTTTTTTCATTTCACTCATTCTCCTTCTCTATTATAAATAAGAAGAAAGAACGTTCTTGAACTGTCATAATAAAAAAACAAAACAATACCTTAAGATATTGTTGTTCTCATAGTTTTTTATAGAGGGAGTTCGCGAACCTCTCCCATGTTATAACATGGAATTTCTTCTTTCGTTGACAAAGCATATTGTATCATACTGTGCAGAATCAGGGAAATATCTAATTTTTTTATCCTTATTTAGAAAAAACGTGATGACAATCCATCACGTTTTTTCCGTTTCACTTACAAGTTCAGCAAAAGCTTTTACTTTTCCATGTGGTTTTTGATTTTCTTTCCTTGCTTTCCAAGCGCGTTCTTCTTCTTTCTTCTTTTTGGACATATTCTCAGCTCCTTTCTATCTTTGTATTATTCCAAGTATGATCAGAAAAAATTCTTTCATCCTAATAAAAAAAGTGAGTCAATCGCTCACTCACTTTCTTGCCTATAAAAAGGTGACTATCTTTGTAAAATAGCATGTTTCGCCTCTTTTAATTGGGTAAGATGTCTTTGTTCATGTAAATCAAGAAATTGAATCCATTGATACAAACTAAGTTCTTGAAAAACCGGATGTTTTAATGAATTTTGGCATAGTTCTTTTTCATCTATAATACTATGAAGCGTATGAAGTAGCTCTTGTCTTGAGTGTTCTAGCAATTGAATTCCTTGTTGTTTTTTCATAAGTGTTTCTGTAGGTTGCATTTGTTGAGGAGCTTCGCGTTTATACGTTCGATCAAGCGTTAACTGGAGGTCTTTAAATGGAACGAATTTTCCTTCTCTTTTCTGCAGGGCATATACAAGCGCAGATGTAACAGACTGTTCCACTAAATGTAAATGATGCATAATTTGAATGATACTCCATTTATCACGCCGTGGTTTTATGTTTACGTCTGTATCATTTAGCATTTCAACTTCTGATAATAATGCATGTCTTGTTGCTTGCAATGATTGCAGCAATGTCTCCAAACTTATATTCGATTGAATCATACATTTCCCCCCTCTTTTTTGGTGAAAAGAGGTGCTTCTTCATGTAGAAACACCTCTTTTCAATAAATCTGAATTTTCTTTTATTATCTCATTATTTTATAAATGTGTCGATGAGAAACAGAACAAAAACAGCATATGTTTTTTACAATTTTGTGTCCTCTACTGCATGTAACCACGCGTGAATGTCTTTCATAACTCCTTGTACACACCCTTCTGCAAACGGAGATGTTAAATTCGCAGTTTCTACTAATTGTAAAAATGACTGGCTTCCACCTTGTTGGCAAAGATTCACATAATCATCCCATGCTTCTTGTCTATTCTCCCTTGCCCGTTTCCAAAATTGGAGCGCACAAATTTGAGCCAATGTGTAGTCAATATAATAAAAAGGTGCATTATAAATATGTCCTTGGCGTTGCCAGAATCCACCGCGCTCTAAATAATCATTATTTTCATAATCACGATGAGGTAAATATTTCTTTTCTATATTCCGCCATGCTGCCTTTCGTTCTGCTGGTGATGCTTCCGGGTTTTCATATACGTAATGTTGGAATTCATCAACAGACACACCGTATGGTAAAAATAATAATGCTGAACTTAAATGAGAGAAGTAATATTTGTCTGTATCTTCTTCAAAGAATAACTTCATCCATGGCCATGTGAAAAATTCCATACTCATGGAATGAATCTCACATGCTTCATATGTCGGCCAATTATATTCTGGAATTTCATACTTGCGGCTTTCATATACTTGAAATGCATGGCCAGCTTCATGTGTTAATACGTCAATATCTCCAGACGTTCCATTAAAGTTTGAGAAAATGAACGGGGCCTTATAATTTTCAATATATGTACAATACCCACCGCCAGCTTTTCCTTTCTTCGCAACTAAATCTAATAAATCATGATCTAGCATGAAATGAAAAAATTCATCCGTTTCCTTTGATAACTCTTGATACATCGTCTTTCCATGGTTGATAATCCAATTCGCATCCCCTTTCGGAGTCGGATTGCCTGTTGCAAATTCAAAATTTTCATCATAATATGCTAACTTCTCTACACCAATTCTTGTTTTCTGTCTATTTCGAAGTTCCGTTGCAACTGGGACGATATAATCTAATACTTGTTTCCGATAACTTGCAACCATTTCCGCATCATAATCTGTACGATACATTCTCGCATATCCAAGTTCGACAAAGTTTTTAAAGCCTAGCGTTTTGGCAATCTTTGTTCTCACTTTCACAAGCTCATCATAAATGCGATCTAACTCTTCTTCATGTTCTGCTAAGAAACCATAGTATGCTTCACTTGCTTGTTTCCGCGTATCTCTTTCATTTCCTTGCATAAAAGGAATGAGTTGTGATAGCGTTCTTTCTTCTCCTTGAAATGGAATTTTTGCACTAGCTAACAACTGTGTATATTGCGAAGATAATTTATTTTCGATTTGTAAGTCTTTTACAACTTCATCTGAATATGTTTTTACGTCACATTCTGCTAATGCAAATAATTGATTTCCATAGTAGACCTCTAATTCTGCACGAAATGGAGAACTTAATAATGCTTTATAATACTTTGTTACATACCCTTGTGCCACTGGATCATATTCATCAAAAAAATCTTGTTCTTCTTTATAGAAAGTATCTGTTGTATCTATCGAGTGACGAATCGAACAAAGAGTGCCCATTGTCCCAAAATCATTGCGAATCCGATTAATAAACCCAATCGCTTCTTTTTGTTCTTCTACTGTTTTTGCAGTTTCAAAGCGTTCTAAAGCTGCGGTGAAGTTTGTTTGGAACTCTTCTATATTCGGACGTTTATATTCATAATCTTTAAATGACATAGAAAATATGCCCCCTTTCAATTATATGTATCTATTTATAGTTCTATTTCCCTTACCCTTTCTCCTGTTATTTTCCAACAAAATTCGTCAGAACATAACGATTTGCTCTATAAACGAAACATGTTCATTCACTTTTTATCCTCTAAAAAGTGAATGAACAAAAAACTTTAGATCATTTATCCTGCTATTTTAAAGCAGTAAGGACCCATAATCAGTGAGGGATGAAGCCCCCACTGATTAAAGTTTCACTTTATTAAAAGCTTTTTTGATCACATATCACTTTTCATATTTCCCAATCTTTTTCAGTAAAGTTAACAACTCTGCCTTTTCTTCTTTTGTTAACATTTCAAAAGATTGATGTATAAGCCTCTCGTGATTCGGAAAAATAGAATCAATCAGCGTTGCTCCGTCCTCAGTAAGTTCCGCATATATAACACGTCTGTCATTCGGACACGGAGTTCGCTTCACAAGTCCCTTTTTTTCTAACTTATCTACCACATATGTAATACTACCACTAGCAATTAATATACGCTCTCCAATTTGTTGAAGAGGTTGCCTTCCTTTATGGTATAACAATTCTAACACAGCAAATTCAGTTGGATTTAATCCATTACTTTGTATAGACTTGTTTGTTGTATCCATAATTGAGCGTTGCACACGTGATAACGCAATAAATATCTTTAAAGATTGCGAAATTTCTTCTCGTATATCGTTCGACATTATATTCTTCCAACCTTTCGTGTAAATTCTAAAAATGAAAGACACTCTACATCATAACTCATTCTCCATGTTCATTTCTGACTGACTGATTGCTCACTCATCTTTTATCTCTTTACATATTCCCATTCTCATATTCCGGTAATTTCCCTGAATAAAACATGACAATTTTAACATAGTTTATATATAATGATAATAAAAAAGAAGGAGTAGCAACTTTGAGTAAAAAACTTCGTGGCACCACTTTGTATATACTACTTGTTATATTACCCACAATCGGAATTGGTGTAACATTTTATTCGTACCATACTTATCAAATGAAAGAAGAAAACAAACAAGCTGCTCATACGATTTTATTTGTATATAGGGATTATCTCGATCATCATATTGGCGAAGCGATTTCTGCACTCGAAATGCTCGCTATGGTCGTAAGCACAGAAACAGGAAACAGAAACGGTATCAAGCAAGTACTTCATGAGACAGATACGAACGACGAACGGTTTTCTGGTCTATATTATACAAATTCTGATGGAGTCATAACTGTTGCCTCAGAAGGACTAACAGCTCCTGTCAATGTTTCAGATCGTTTTTATATTAAAGAAGCTTTTCAATCTAAAAAAACAACTGTATCATCTGTAATTACAGATCGTGTACTTGGCCATCAAGCAATTATGATTGCTACGCCAATTCTCACAAAACATACGAAAACTTCTGGTCTATTACTAGCCAGTTTACGTTTCGACTATATATCAGCTACTTTAAATGCTATTAAACCGCAATATCATTTTGAAGTAACTGATCAATATGGTGTAGTCTTCCTGAAGGATCATAATAACGAACAAAATGAACAGCATCCAAATATACTTTCTACTCCACTCCAAAAATTAAATTGGAAAGTATCTGTTGCTCCATTACCTATCCATACAAAAACGTTATATCAAATGGTTATTGTAGAATGTCTTGTCACATTATTTTTAATGACGATTTTATCTTTATTAATTCAAAATATGTTATTAAAGCGACAAGCACGTTTAGAACGCCAACAAAATGAAATGCAAAAGATTGAGTTAGTTGGAACTTTTGCAGCTAGTACAGCTCATGAAATTCGCAACCCGCTAACTGGAATTAAAGGCCTTGTTGCTTTATTGAAAGAAAAATATACATTAGAACAAGACCAATTCTATTTTTCAGTCATTGAACAAGAAATCGAACGTATTAATGAGATTGTTAGCGAATTTCTCATTCTTGGTAAACCGACGGCGATTATGGAAGACAAATATGATATACGAGATATCATGAAAGAAGTTTCATTAATTATTCGATCAGAGGCAAATCTATATAACATTACATTTACTTTGCATTTACCTGATCATCCTGTTTACATACGCTGCTCAAAAGATCATATGAAACAAGTGATTTTAAATATTACAAAAAATGCAATTGAAGCTATGTCATCTGGTGATACATTAACGATCATTATAACCAGCAATCAAGATCATGCGCAATTACACATTATTGACACAGGAAAAGGAATCCCAAAACATATTCAAAAACACCTCTTTCATCCGTTCTTTACTAGTAAAGATACTGGAACAGGTCTTGGACTTGTTATATGCAAACGAATTATAGAAATGTACGGTGGTCGTATTCTAATAAAAAGTAAAGAGGCTCAAGGAACAACTGTGCAAATAGAACTTCCGCTAGATTCAGTATAATTATCCTTCTCTTTGGAGGATAATTATACTTATTTCATAAAACCGGTTACAAGCATTTTCCAAAAATCAGTTGATTTTTCTTCCCATGCAATTTGAAAGATCGGTAGTTTAGTGAAAAATAGCCATCTTGACGATTGTTTTTCTTTGTAACGTTGATACTTCACAATCAGCTCGTCCAATTCTTGGCTCACTTGAACGGTTTCCTTATTGGTTAATCCATATGTCAATCCTAAATGAATCATTTCTTCACGCTTCATATGAATATCACGTGAAAGTTTTTCCATTGTGTACTTCCTTTTTGCTGTAAACATTCATATCCCCCTTATTCTTCCCATACTCTCATCCTTGTTTTTTCTGTTCATCACATAAGCTTTTCAGCATCCATATTCAAGTTCGAATACTCAGAAATTTTAACAATTTCTCCCTGTAATTTACAAATCTTTATCCTCACCTTGAGAATTATTACAAATTATTCTATCTTTGTAAATACATTCGCAATAATAGACATTTTTTTTATATTATTTTTTTACAATACGTGGACAAACGCTGTCTTTCCGTTATTACCTTATTTTTCTTCGACATTTTTTGTTTAATTTAGATAAAAAAGCAAATCATAATAATGATGTTATTTCTTCCTATCTCCAGGTGAACGCATCGAGTGCAGTAGGTACATATATCTTTTTTAAAAAGCGATTTATTTTATCCCGCTATTTTAGGGCAGTAAGACCCCCACCTCAAGATTCAGAGAAAAGCAAGGAGGATAGGTGGGAGATTAACTGCCCGTAACAGCCCGATTGGTGAGGGCTCATAATCCGTGGGGGATGAAGAAAACCCCCACGGATTAAAGTTTCACTTTATGAAATAGAAAGGAATTTCATATATGCGTAAACACATACTTACATTTATATTATTCATTTTGATTCCATTTCTTATATTCCCGATCAACACACATGCTCATACGAATAAAGTAGCTATTGTAATCGATGATTTTGGAAATAATATGAAGGGAACGAAAGAAATGTTATCTCTTCCAATCCCACTTACAGTTGCGGTTATGCCTTTTCTCCCTTCCACTAAACAAGATGCAATCGCCGCTCATAAAAAGGGACATGAAGTGATTATTCATATGCCAATGGAACCGATAAACGGAAAAAAAGAATGGTTAGGACCGAAAGCTATTACAACTGATTTAAGTGACGATGAAATTAAACATCGAATGGAACAAGCAATTGAAGAAGTACCATATGCAATCGGTATGAATAACCATATGGGATCAAAAGTGACAGCAGATGAACGAATTATGCGAATCATACTCACTATATGTAAAAAACATGGTTTATTTTATTTGGATAGTAAAACCAATTCAAATAGTGTCATCTCAAAAATTGGAAAAGAGTTAGATGTTCCGATTATCGAAAATCAAATGTTTTTTGATGACATCTATACATCATCACACATTTCGAAACAAGCACAACTCCTTCTACAAAAAATAAGAAAAACATCTGTTGTCGTAGCAATTGGCCACGTTGGACCGCCAGGAGAAATCACTTCACGTGTCATCCAATCTACTATTCCAAAAGTACGGGAACATGCAGATTTCATTTTTCTATCTGATCTTGTCCTATCTCCTCCTGTTTCTAAGCAAAAATAAGAGAACAGCGTATCACTGTTCTCTTATTTTCTTAAATATAATCGACATGACTGACTCGAAATCCTTTTTTCTCTAGCTTAGCTATTAATTGCTTGAGCGCTTTATCATGTAATTCATCTGTAATATTGACAATAACACGCCGAATGTATTGATCTCCATTATCTAATGTAAATAGTCCCCCAATATGATACGATTTTAGTACTGTTCCTATCTCTTTCATCGTTCCTTTACAATCCTGCGTTGCAATTGTAAGTATATGTCCACCTGTTCGCATGCCAAATGAATCTTCAATCACATCAAATATGTTAGAATGTGTTAATATCCCAACAAATTCACTATATTCATTCAAAACGGCTAGAAACGGCAGACGTCTAATCATATAAAACGCCCGAAAAAAAGAATCTTTTTCAAAAATAAATGCAGCTTGATCCTCACATATGTCCTTTACATATATTCCTTTTACTCCACCTCCACATTTTTGTTCTAAAATATCTACTTTATAAATGATTCCTTGAAAGTGTTTCTCATCTTCTGCCAACACAGGAATGGCCCGATATCCATTTTCATTCATTATACTTAGTGCTTTTTCTTCCGAATCATGGCTTTTACAAAAAACCACCTGCTGTTTCGGCAGAAAATGATATTTAACTCGCAAAATATGTTCCCCCTCACATTCACATGTAATCTATATATAATAAGGAGACCTATATTTTATGAGTAAAACTAATATTAAAACGCTTTCATTACCTAGTTTATAAATAAGGAATATTTCACATTACCGAACTCTTTGCTCCTTTAATCATCAACAACTTTACGTGATAGTTCATTAAATATTCAAGTCCTTCTAACCATTTTTTCGTTTCTTCTGGTGTTTTCCCCCAAACAATCATTCCATAATTATGAACAAGAACAACGCCCCCGTCCTTTGTAAAGTTTGGAACACTCTCCTCTAATAAATCTGCAAATTTCTTTTCATTTTCTACAATCGGAATCGTTAGCTCTTCTATCCCTTCCGATCCAAAAATACGTTTCACGCTCCCTTTTTCAAATGTTACTTCTCCTTCTTTCCCATATAACTCTGACATTAAATGGCTATCTACTGTCTGGACTTGTAAAATACATTCTGCATTACTTTTCTTATAAATATCAGCATGCATAAAGGATTCAATAGCTGGCTTTTGATCAGTTTCAAAAACAGGCTCACACATACTGTTTACCACAATAAAATCTTCATCAACAAATAAGCCTTTATCCTTTCCTTCTATATTCACTAAAAATGTTAATGGTTCTTTTGATGTACACATAGACAAACTAATTTTTGTTCCATAAAACCAATCACGAAGTGCCAATTCCATCTTTACATTCTTTAACTCTTTCCATTTCTTTAGAAAAAATAACATTTCGTCACCCCCATGGTAATCTCACGATCATTTCTATGTAAAAAGAAGTATTTTTTGATTATTCTAAAAATTTAATTGAATTATTACATGAGAACGCTTTTTTGTCAATACGATTTCTCTATCTCAAAAAAGAGAGAATTCCATCAATCCTAAAATAAAAAGCCCTTTCTCATAGGGCTTTTTTGTTCATCATTTGAAGGATTTGACTTTTTTCTTGCTCATTAATGACCCGCAGTTTCTGCAATATATGAGCATACAGTACTAATTTATTGTATATGCGTTCCGACATCCTCGTCCCCCTCTTTCCTTAAGTCAACTTTTTTTCGTTGGTAAATTATATGAACAAGTTGGGAAAATGTGTCCATTTTTTTGCACAAACACAACTTTTTTTATACGCAAGTAATATCGACTCCCACCTTAAGGTGTAGAAAAACAAGGCAGATCGATTGGGAATAAGTAAATTTCACTTTATATTTAACTCATTGTCCACCGAATATGATGTTTAGCAATCTCTTCTTCAAAACTATATGGCATTCTTTTATCACAAATGACATGTTGAATATGAGAAAACCCTGCAATTCGATAATTTCCTTTCACGTCAATCTTCGTATGATCACAAAGAATAAATGTTTGTTCTGCTAATTGAATCATCGTCTCTGATAACTTTGCTTTTTCCAGTTCAAAACTTGAGGCTCCGAAACTTGGTAATAATCCATCGATTGAAATAAAAGCCTTATGAAAATGGAATTGGCGAATCATCTGCTGTGAAATAGAACCTGATACACGAGAATGCTTTGGAGATACTTTCCCTCCAATAAATAGCACTTCACCATGAAACATATTTTTATTAATAGAAGAAATAAGTTGTGTTGCAACTGGAAAGGAACTTGTTACAATCGTTAAATTTTTCCGATGTATGAGATAGGGAACCATTTGAAGTGGTGTACTTCCATCGTCAATTACAATGACATCTCCATCTTCCACAAATGTCGCTGCTTTATAGCCAATTCTCTTCTTCTCCTCTATATGTAACATTTTCCTTTCTAACATAGATGGCTCTGTCCCCACTCCTGGCAATTGAACAGCACCACCGTACACCTTTTTCAACTTTTTTTCACGATCTAATTCTTCTAGATATCTACGAATTGTTTCTGTTGATACAGAAAACTCTTTTGCTAATTCGGAAACTTTTACTTTCCCTTTAAACTCTACTTTTTCAAGAATAGTACGCTTTCTTTCTTCTCCAGCAACAGACATTCTTTCACCTCGTTTCATTCACTGATATAGGCAACCTTTTCTCAGCTCTATATGCTGAATTCCTCTTATGCAAAATACGTTTCTTTCATTTCAATCAAAATCTAAATTTGCTTCTCGACAAATTTTACTTGCTCCGCTTAAACAAAATACTTTCATCCAATCACAACTCCTTCAGAAATACAATCTACTAATTGATGAATATCCCTTTCATTCACATCACCAATATTACCAATTCGGAATGTATCTACCTTTGAAATTTTTCCTGGATAAATAACAAACCCATGCTCTTTTAACTCTTCATATAACTGCTGAAATGTAAAACCTTCCCCTGGATATAAAAAAGATGTAATAATAGGGGACTGATATGTTTCATCTAATAATGGCTCAAAACCAACTTCTCTCATTCTCTTCACTAGTACTTGTTGATTGTTACGGTAGCGGGCATTTCGCGCTTTCACTCCTCCCTCTTCTTCTAACTCGAGCAAGGCTTGATAAAACGCGCGTACAGTATGAGTTGGCGATGTAAAACGCCACTTCCCATTTTGAAGTTCCATTGTTTCCCACTGGTCATAAAGGTCTAATGATAAAGAACGAGCCCTTCCTTTACATTTTTCTAATTCCGTACGTTTTGCAATGACAAATCCAAATCCTGGAACACCTTGCATACATTTATTTGCACTGCTAATCATAAAATCAATTTGTAAATTAGCAACATCCATTTCCACCCCGCCAAAACTACTCATCGCATCTACAATGGTAACTTTTCCATATTGTTTTCCTAACCGGCATACATCAGCGATTGGGTTGATTATTCCTGTTGTTGTTTCACAATGCACTACCGCAATATGCGTAATTTCCGAGTCTTTTTGTAATATCTCTTCTACTTCTACAAGATTCGTTGGTTCCCATTCATTTGTATGGCTCTCAGCAACATGAATATGTAATGCTTTTGCTATTTGAACCATTCGCTTTCCATATGCTCCATTCGTACAAACAAGCAACTTTCCTTCTTTTGGAATGACGGATCCAATAACTGATTCCACGGAGAATGTACCGCTTCCTTGCATGAAAACAGTTGTATAACATTCCTCTTCTTTCGTCGCTAATGATACAAGACGTTTTCGTATTTCTTGTACGAACTCGTTATATTCCGTATCCCATGTGCACCAATCATATAGCATTACTTCTTTGACGGTTTTTGTTGTTGTTAATGGTCCTGGCGTTAATAATAAATAGTGATTGTCCTTCATGATTATGCTCCTTTTAAGAAATGATCAGTTCTTGTTTTTCAATATGTTCAATTACTTGAGGTAACTCTTTCATTGTTTCGATTACATAATGAGCGCCGCTTTCGATAAATCGGTTCCGGACAACTTCCATTCTCTCTTGAAGTTCCACCAAATCCATACTTTCCACTTCTTTTTCTGTCAATCCTAGTTCACTGCTACCAAGAATGATACCAACCGTCCACATTCCTGCATTTCTTCCTTCCTTCATATCTGAAATTGTATCTCCAACTTTCATCATATGCTTCATTGGGTATACATGAAGTTGCATCGCATTTTGATAACACATCCATGGATAAGGACGGCCAGCTGGAACATCGTCTGGTGTAACAAGGTAATCTGGTTCATATCCTTGTGCTTTTGCTTCTCTTGCTACAATATCCATCATTTCTCTTGTATATCCTGTTGTGGAACCAATTTTCATCCCTCGACTTCGTAAATAAGCAACTACATCTTTTACTCCAGAAATCGGCGTTGCATAACGCGGTAAAATGGAAAAGAGAATCTCTTCAAACTCTGTATACATTTCCTGAACATCGGCTTCTGTTGGTAACTGTCCAAAAACTCGCTCCCATTCTCCACGTATACGAGGCATTTCTGCTAATGCACGAACATGATCAATTTTTAGTAATCCCATCGGCTTGCGTGCCTCTTCAGCCGTAATCATAACACCGCGATTTTTAAAGATTTCCATAAACACTTCAAGTGGTGCAAAACATCCATAATCAACTGTTGTACCAGCCCAGTCAAAAATAACAGCCTCAATTTTCATATAATTTCTCCTTTTTATCTTTTCTGCCATAATGATGTTCGCCTGCGAACAGCCCTTGTTCCCCATTCATAAATCGCTCTCACGACAATATTCGTTACAACAACTAACACACTCATCGCAGCTGCCGGAGCCACGTTTCCGGCATCGTCCATATTTACAATGGAAACAGCTGCTAATTTAAAATCAGCTGCATATAAAAAGACAACCGCTGACACTGTAACCATTGAATTCACAAAATAATACATCACCATTTCTAAAATTGCTGGTAAACACATCGGTACGGTCACTTTGAAAAACGTTTTGTAAAAAGGAATGCCCAGCGATTGTGAAACAAGTTCAAACTCTCGGTCTAGTTTCTTTAATGCTGTCGTCGCTGTAACAAATGTTACAGCATAAAAATGAATCATATTTACCAGTACAAGAAGCGCGATGGTGCCATATAACGAGTGAAATGGATTTGTTACTTCCCACCAAAAAAATTGAAGAGTAGGCTGACTAAAGAAAAAGACATATCCAAGCCCCAGCACTAATCCTGGAATAGCTAGCGGAATAATCGAGAAAAAATACCCTACTTTTCTAAAAAACGCTAACTGCTGAATTTTTTCAATGATGTAAGCAAATGCAAAAGTGACAATTGCTCCAATGACAGCTGTTATACATGAAACGATTACACTATTTTTGAAAGCTTCTATTCCATCTCCTGTTAAACTTGAAAAATTGAAGTGTTCTAATGTAAATGTCATGTTATACGGCCATACTTTCACACTTGCTGCCACTCCAACCGCAACAAATAATAAAATAATCATCAGCGTAATGACAGCGCAGTACATAAATGAAATGATATCTCTTTTCTTATTTGGTGTGATCCGGTATGGTACAGCTTTGGAAGATAAAAAGTTTGCTTGTTTTCTATGCGTAATCCGATCCACCATAAAAGCAAATAGGGCTGGAAGTAACAATATCATTCCAACAGTTGCCCCCATTGGTATATTTTGTTGTCCAATGACTTGTTTATAAACATCCGTCGCAAGCACATTATATTGTCCTCCCACAATTTTAGGAGCACCGAAATCAGTAAAACTTAGTGTAAATACAACGAACATAGCGCTAATTAATCCATATTTTACCCCGGGCAATGTAACAGAAAAAAACTGTTTCATCTTGCTCGCACCTAGCATATTTGATGCTTCATATAAACGGTAATCAGCTCCTTGAAACGCAATGAACAAAATAAGAAACGCTTGTGGAAATGTGTACATGACTTCAGCGATCGTAATTCCAACAGGGCCATATAACGGAATCTGAATCCCTTCAAATAAACCAAATAGACCCTTTGTTACTAATCCTTGATTTCCAAACAAATATGTAAGCGCGATGCCATGCATCATCGTCGGCGCAAACAATGGTAACAATGCAATGTATTGAAATATTCGCTTCCCAAAAACGTTGGTCCTTGCAATGGCATAAGCATACATAAAAGCAAGTGTAAC
Source organism: Bacillus cereus group sp. BfR-BA-01430 (assembly GCF_022663115.1). Lineage (NCBI taxonomy): Bacteria > Bacillati > Bacillota > Bacilli > Caryophanales > Bacillaceae > Bacillus > Bacillus cereus group sp. BfR-BA-01430. Next base: position 489,710 of record NZ_JAKUEW010000001.1, on the reverse strand, counting down.
AGAAATCACAGTTGTCATTCCCGAAATCCAGACCGTATTCTGTAAAGATTGTATTAACGTTGGTGTTGTGAAATATTTACTAAAATTTGCAACGCCAACAAATGTACCATCTTTATCATAGAAAGCTTGTGCAAACAGTTGTAACAGCGGTAAAACGAGCATAATTAGAAATGCTACAAGTACGCCAAAAATGAGTACTCTTTGTAACCACTCTTCCTTCCCAATACTTCGTTTGACTGTTTTTCTAGAAACTTCTGCTTTATAGTTTTCTAATATTTCCATCTAAACAATGACCTTCTTTCCGTACGACAGCATATGCTTCTCTGAAAAAGTGATTTGTAAAGTCTTCCCTTTTTGAATATGCTGTTTTTCGGCTACAGACGCTAATATATCAACAACAACTCTCTCATTATAAAGATGCGTCCCCTCTTCAATTACACGCACTTCCGCTCGATATACAGAGCCTCGAAATTCCATACTTTCGACAACTGTTTTCAATCCATTCTCCTCCACAATCATTATATGTTCAGGACGAATGGCTTGACTTCTATCATTTTGCGAAAAGAAATTAATAGAACCAATAAAGTCTGCTACAAACGGATTAGCTGGTTTTTGATAAATCTCCTCTGGTGTTCCAATTTGCATAATCTCAGCATGATTCATGACAACAACTTTATCAGCCATTGTTAATGCCTCTTCTTGATCATGTGTAACCATAATTGTTGTCACACCTACTTTTTCTTGCAATTCTCGCATTTCTTTACGTAATTTCTCACGTACTTTTGCATCAAGTGCAGACAATGGCTCATCAAGCAAAAGAATATGTGGAGACAGCGCGAGTGCGCGTGCAAGTGCCACTCGCTGCTGTTGTCCGCCAGACATTTGAGCAGGATATTTATCTTTTACATTCAACAAATCAACAAGTTCTAATGCTTCGATTGCTTTTCGCTTGATTTCTAGTTTTGAATATCGTTTGGCTTTCAAACCATATTCAATATTTTCAAGCGCAGTTAAATTCGGAAATAACGCATAGGATTGAAAGACCATTCCTACATTTCGTTTTCCAGGAGGCAACGCCGTTATATCTTTTCCGTTAATCGAAATACTTCCTGCTGTCGGTTCTTCTAAACCAGCCAAAATACGAAGTAATGTCGTTTTCCCACAACCACTCGGTCCAAGTAAACAAACAAATTCATTCTTTTTTACTGTAAAAGAAATATCTTTTAATGCTGTAAATACATCAAACTGCTTTTGTATATGTTGAATGGATAAATATTCGCTCATTTTCTTCTCTCCCACTTACTTTTTCGCTTCTGCTTTTTTTCCAAACTCTTTTTCCCAGCGCTCTAAGATTTTATCTCGATTTTCAGCAGCCCATTTAAAATCATTATCTTTATATAACTTATCGGTTACATCTTTTGGAAAACCGTCTGGAAGTTTATAATCATTTTGAATTGTTGCAAATCCATTTTTCTCAAAATATAATTTCATAACATCATCTGTAATGGCCCAGTCTAAAAAGGCTTTTGCAAGCTTTTCATTTTTAGCATCCGCTTTCTTAATGAGTGCATTTGCTTCTACTTCCCATCCCAGCCCTTCTTTTGGAAGAACGACTTCAATCGGAGCACCTTTTTGTTTCTCCTTTAAACCGCTATAAATCATGGATATACCGACAGGATGCTCTCCAGCACCTGCTAATTTTGCCGGTTTTGAACCAGAATGCGTATAAGCTGCTATATTCTCATGAAGTTTCTTCATGTAATCCCATCCCTTATCTTCACCCATGATTTGCAACCATGCAGACACTGTTAAAAATCCTGTGCCTGAAGAAGCTGGGTGCGGCATAACAAGCGTTCCCTTATATTCTGGTTTTGTTAAATCTTCGTATGATGTTGGCATCGGTAAATTTTTCTTTTTCAATTCCTCTTTATTCACCGCAATGCCTGTCATAAAAGCTGTATTTCCAACCCATTTTTCCGGTTTCTTATCATCTTTAAATTGAGGAAGAACACGATCTACACCTTTTGGAGAATACTCTTTTAACATTTCTTTCTTATCTAAAGCAAGAAGACTAGACACTGCCGTTCCCCATACAACATCCGCATTTGTATTTTTTCCTTCTGCTAACAATTTCGCTGTAATAACTCCTGTTGAATCACGAACGATATTTAATTTCACATCCGGATATTTCTTTTTAAAAGAATCAAGATAAATTGGTACAAGTTCTTCTTCAATTGCTGTATAAACAGTTAATGTCCCAGACAATTTATCATCCTTTGCTTTCGCATCAGCGGTATCTTCTTTTTTTGCAGCCCCACATCCCATTAATAAAGAAAATGCCATCGCCGCTGTCGCAGCCTTAAAAAACATTTTTTTCACCGTTTCCCTCTCCTTTACCTTTTCTTATGTACAATTCAAATATAAACTACTAGTGTAAAAGCAGTATTAAACCAACATTAATCTTTTGTTTGTCGTGTCTATTTGTGCGATACGTTGCTACTTCAATGTTCTTCCGGACTTTTTCGTCAATTTAAAACATTAAATTTACAAATAATTAAAAAAATATTTAAAATCCCACAAAAAAATGAGACATTTGTAAAAAATGTCCCAATAGCATTTGTAAAAGAGCCCGCTCACGGCAGGCTCTTAAAAGTCCAATGTATAAGCGCTATTAATCAGCATAGGATAAACCTCCACGAATTAAAGTTTCGCTTTATTTTTGCTTCCCTTTTTTTGAATTACGATTCGCGTATTTCGCTGGATTTTCATTTTCATATTCTAATGCAAACTCTGCATCAGGCAAACTTTCTTTTGGTGTTTTATTATGATTGACTGCTGCATGTTGTTTTACTTTTCGCTTTACCATACATTTTAACCTCCTTATGACAAGTCTTTACTTTAATAGATTAAGGAGACTGCTTCATTTTATAACTGGAAAGTGTTAACATGTAAAAAATATTATACTCGCGGAAATACTATATATGATTGCGCTCATTATAAAAAAAGGAAGGATTACTTTGAAGAAAGCATCAAAAATTCAATCACCTATTTTAGACGAAACACTTCCGCATCAAATCAACTTTCCTTCCTATAAAGGAAGCGGAAAAAAGATGCAAGAGCCTTTTACTAATCAATATGATGTTGTCATTGGAGACAGTCAATACAATTCACCAAACAGCCCTCTTAATCAATGGAGCGATGACATTGACCCTGCTATTATGTCCGGTGAAGAATGGATCCACCCAACGAATGACATCGGATGGATTTCAGAAGAAAACCAAAAGTTATTAAAAAATAAAAGCAAAAAAACAGAAGATATATTTATGCATCCGCAATTTGGGATTCATGATTAAAAAAACCATTCTGCCTCTTCAGGTAGAATGGTTTCAAGTTATCCAATGATAATTCGTTCTTTCGGGTATTTATAGCGTGGCGGCTGTTCTCTTCCACCGCTTGCTAAAATAAAGGTTAAAATCCCTACACGTCCAATAAACATAAGAACGATTAGGACCAGTTTGCCAACAGTTGTTAAATCTGACGTAATACCGGTCGATAAGCCGGTCGTTCCGAAGGCTGAGCAAACTTCAACAATTAAATTCATAAGTGGTGCTGTTTCTGTAATAGATAAAATAAATAATGCTGAGGCACATAATAAAATGCCCATCGTCATCACAACAGATGCTTTTAAAATATCTTCCTCATGTAATTGGCGTTTAAAAATACGCACCGTTCTTCCACCTTTTGCAAATGAATATAAAGAAAGAATGTTAACTGCAAAAGTTGTTGTCCGTATTCCCCCTCCAACTGAACTTGGCGAAGCACCGATAAACATTAACACGCTCATAAATAGTAGCGTTGGTTGTGATAAGTCTCTTATATCCATTGTCGCTAATCCACCGCTTCTTGTCGTTACAGATTGAAACAATGCATAAAACAATGTTTCATGCCATGACTTTCCAGTAAAAAATCGACCTTGCTCTAATAAAATAATGACAATGGTACCAACAACAATAAGCGCAAAAAATGTCGCAGTCGTTAATTTTGTAAATAATGAAAAGCGAAACAATTGATGTTTCCTCTTACTTATGTACTGCTTTATTTCCATTAATACCGGAAAACCGATTGCTCCTAAAATAATCAATAGCATATGAATAATTTGTACAATATAGTCCTTTTGATAAGGGATGAGCGATTGACCTGTTAAATCAAATCCACCATTTGTTGTCGCACTAATCGCGGCAAAAAAACCATGAAAATAGGCTTCTTGCCATGTTGAAAAATAATTTAAAAACCTTGTTCCTAAAAGAAGTGCTCCGACGATTTCTATTGAAATAATGACAATTAAAATAGATCGCATCAATTCAACAAGGCCAGATAAATTTCCTTGGTTATGGTCAGCCATAATTAATCGTCTACGTTGTAAACCAATTTTTTTACCTGTTAAAATCCAAAGAAACGTTCCAAGTGCCATAATTCCTAAACCGCCTAGTTGTAAAACGAGCGCTAAAACAATAATACCCGCAGTATTAAATGTATCGGGAATTGAAACAACTGAAAGCCCTGTAACACTTACAGCACTAACCGATGTAAACAACGCATCTATAAACGTCCACTTTACACCTGGTTTAATAACAAAGGGCATACTTAAGAGAATTACCGAGACAATGACTGCTATAAAATAAAAGAAAACGATAAGCTGCACTGGTCGTAATTTTTGTAAAAATTTCTTTATACCTTTCATTCCATCACTTCGCTACCTTTTTTCCATCAATTAAATAAAGAAAAATTATTTTTCTCTCCCTGTTTATTCCTCATATACGCAGTACATCCCTACTGCACCGCAACTAACAATAAACACATCACATATCATATCATTTTCCAATAGCGAATAACAAGGCATACTCTTTCCTTTCCCCCGAAACAAATTCTTAATTTTGTCGTTTTTTGATTATACTTCTACATTCATTTTTCTCCTTTTATCTCGCTATTTTAAGGTAGTAAAGCTCTTATAGTAAAAGCAAAGCATCACATGCGAATGTAAAAACTTCACTGTTCATCATGTCACAAAAAAATCCAGCTAGCTGCCGTTAGCTGGATTTTTTCACTTTATTGAGAGCGCTCTTCAAGCCACTCCCCAATGGTTGGATATGTTTGTTTTACAGCTGTTCCACCATATACGATAGACATATGTCCTGTCGGCAAGCAAACATATTGTTTATCCACACTAGAAATGTGTTCTAACAATGCTTCTACTTGACAGGGTAAAGCAATGTGATCACGTTTTGCAGAAATGTTTAATACATTTGCCTTAATGTTTTTTAAATCCACTTTTTGTCCTCGAATAACAAGTTCACCTTTTACTAGTTTATTATTTTGGTAAAAGTCACGAATCCATTGTCTATACGCTTCTCCTGGGAATGGAATTCCATCTCCAACCCATTTTTGAACTAATTTCCAGCTTGTTACAAACTTTTCGTTTTCGGATCGATCAAGTAACGCTACATACGGACCTACAAAGTTTGTAACTGGTTTTAACATTTTATTTCCGAAATCAATCATCTCTGGAGGTATATTTCCAAATGTATCAACAGCTTTATCTAAGTTAAAATATTTTTCATCTAATAAAGGACCATATAATCCTGTATTAGAAAAATCAAACGGACTTGTCATAAAAATTAAATTCCGAATCGGCATGTGTGGATGAAGCGCTGCATAAATAGAAGTTAACGTTCCTCCCATGCAATAACCTAATAATGAAATCTCGTCCGATTTTGCAGTTCGCATTACCTTTTTCACTGCTTTTGCAATATAGTCGAATACGAAATCATCAAATTTCAAATGACGATCCTCTAAGCCAAATGTTCCCCAGTCTAACATATACACGTCAAAACCGCGATCTACTAAAGATTCTACCAAGCTGTTTCCAGGTGTTAAATCCATAATATACGGCTTATTTATTAGAGCATATATTAATAAAATAGGAACTGGATGTGTCGTTTCCTGCTTTGGAATATAACGATATAATTTCGTTTTGTTCTTTGTCCAAATGACCTCTTTCGGCGTTAAACCAACTTGCGGTTCTGGTTCGCGCAATAAAACCTCATTTGCTCTCTTCAAACGACGATATGCATTTCGATACTCTTCTGGGTATAATTCCAATTGTTTTTCCCATTCAGTTACGAATGTAGTCATTTTTCTATCTCCCTTTTCGATTAATTTCCTTCTTCAAAAAAGAAGTGCACTCCTGCTATGGATATGCACTTTTTTCTCGCTTCATTACATATATAATCCGCCGTTAATATTTAATTGCTGCCCTGTAATATATGCTCCATCTCGGCACAGATACACAACGCCTTTTGCAATTTCATCCGCTTGTCCAAATCGTTTCTTTGGAATCTTTGCAACGATTTGCTCACGAACATTTTCCGGTACTTCTGCAACCATCTCCGTATCAATAAAGCCTGGGCAGATTGCATTTACTGTTACATTTGTTTTCGCAAGCTCTAATGCTAACGATTTTGTAAATCCTAGCATACCCGCTTTTGCAGCTGAGTAGTTCGTTTGACCGAATCCGCCTGCTTGTCCAATAATAGAAGAAATACTAATAATTCTTCCACCTTCAGACTCAGTTATGTAAGGAAGCGCTGCACTTGTTGTGTTAAATACACTACTTAAGTTCACATCAATGACGCGCTCCCAATCTTCACGATTTAACTTTTTAAACGTACGATCTCTTGTAATACCAGCATTATTAACTAAAATATCTACTTTACCAAAGTGATTCACAGTTTCATCTACAAGGCACTTCGCATCTTCTAACTTTGAAACATCAGCTTGAACTGCATGTACATCATGTCCCTCTGCTTTTAGCTCATTTGCAAGATTTTCAGCTGCTTCTTTACTGCTATTGTAATTAATAACAACCTTTACTCCTTCTTTTGCTAAAGCCACCGTAATTGCTTTCCCAATTCCTTTTGCTCCACCTGTTACAATTGCAACTTTTCCATTTAATTGAGTCATTTCTTTTCCCCCTTTAATGAATTGTGAACAATAGTTAATAACTTCTTGTTACTTGTCTAAAAAACCCATATATAATATGTTTTCGCCGTTTACACAATCTCAAGAAGGTTCTCCCTGCCTTTTTTGAAACTGATAAACAAGGCACCTATTCCTTATTTTTTATTTTCTGGTTTCACTGGTGCTTTTGTCTCTTCCTTCACAGGTTCTTGTAATTTTGCTAATGTTTCATTTTGTTTTTCTAACAATTCTAAAATTTGATCAACTTTATTTTCTAAAGTTCGAATATCTTGTTTCACTTTTGTCACATCACGTTTTAGCGTAGGAGATTGGCCTAAAGTTTCTGCTTTTTCCTCTAAAATTTCCTCAATGTTATCAACCTTATTTTCTAAGTTAATAACAAGTGTCGCTACCCTAGCAATGTCTTCTTGAGTCGGTATGTTTACTTTTTCTAAATAGCCCTTCGTTACATCATTTAACATTTTCTGATAAAACAAGTTCAAATCTAGAACGCTTCCCATCCAAGCAGAATACTCTTCTGTTTTGATTGTTTCATTTAATGCTTTTCCCCAAAACGTTTCTGTTTTTTCATAAACCTCTTTCCATGTTTGCAGTGGGTCAAATTTTTGATCAATCACTTCTCCTACACTCCTTTATTCGTTTTTGAAACAATTCAACCTATTCATTATTTTCTGATATTCTGAAAAAAACTTCAAGTCTGTATTTTAATTTTTTATTCCAATAAATGTATTGACATGAGAAACAGATAGGTGTAAATTGCACTTATAAGCAAAAAATTCCATCTAACTGATTCATGAGGTGATGTACAATCATGCTACATAATGAACCAGACCAACAAGAAAGTATTGAAAAAATCTCAGCCAAACAACCAAGCTCCATGCCAAAAAACTTCTTAGTTCCCTTCTTACTTCTCTGTCTGAAAGACTGGAGTCTTCACGGTTACAAACTCATTCAAATGTTAATGGACATCGGCTTTTCTTCTATCGATCAAGGTAATGTGTATCGAACATTACGCAAATTAGAAAAAGAAAATCTTATTTCTTCAACTTGGGATACAAGTGAAGGAGGGCCAGCAAAACGTATCTACTCTTTAACGGAATATGGAGAGCAATATTTAGCAACATGCGCGACCTCTTTTGAACATTACCAAAATATGTTGCGAACATTTTTCACTTTATACACCAATGCATTCTTTCCGTTTTCTACTTCTCCAGACAAGGATGAAAAAAATTCTTCATCTTCACCTGGTGGTACAGCAGAATAATCTGCGTTCACAATATGCAAAAAAACATTTGGAGGTCAAACTATGGAAACTAAACCATACGAACTTATCGATGCATTTTGGAAAAATTGGTCACATTCGCTTTCCCTTTTTTCTTCAGCGGGAAAACAATTAGAACAACTTACGTTAGAAACATTAAAACAACAACAAGACGCTTTGCATAAACTAACAGCAGGAGTTGACGAACTAGAAAAGGAACTTCAACAATTCACTGCTCAATTAAACAGCCAATATACAGAATATGTGAAACAACTTACAGGCAATTCTCTAAATGATCAAATTCATGAATGGCAAGAAAAATGGAATGAACTCTCTAACCACATTCATCAACTTACTGTTTCTCCTACAAAAACATCACTGTCTATTCTTACGCAAACAAGCGGTCAATTCGAAGAAACAACAAAACAATTTATTGAGCAACAACAACTTCAACGCGAGGAACTTCAAACACAACTAGATGATTTTTTGACAGAGTTCAAGTCTACACAACTGGAACTTGTAAAAAAGTTCGAGGAAAATTCAAAAAATCTATTTACTTCCATCAAGTAAGAAAAATGTGGCAGCTTACTGCTAAACAAACAAAACTCTTTCTTCCTCCCATTACATCTAGATGGCTTACATTTTTCGATATGGAAAAGAAGGAGGATTACATGAATCTATTTCAAGAAGCGCAATCTGTTCAAGAGCTTCAGTACGATGAGATTCAAGTTGGCGACCAAGCTTCATTAACAAAAACCATTACAAATGAAGATATTCTTGCTTTTGCAAAACTAACTGGGGACGTAAACCCAATTCATATTCTAGATTCCTTTGCAAAAACAACAATCTTCAAAGAGCGTATTGCACATGGAATGCTTGTTTCAGGTTTTATTTCTACTGTTCTCGGTACGCAATTGCCAGGTAAAAATACCATCTATTTATCACAAAATGTTTCCTTTCGTGCACCTGTAAAAATTGGTGATACATTACGCGTTATAGTAGAAGTGATAAAAAAACGTGATGATAAAAAAATCATTACATTGCAAACAAATATATATAACCAATCAAATGTTATTGTTGTCGAAGGTACCGCAACGACACTCAAAAAGGAGTAGCAAATGAGCTACTCCTTTTGTATATCCAAGAACTACTAATCCCTCCGATTACTTCCGCGTATGACTGGCGCTATAACACATACAATAACGATACCAGTTACCAAACTGGATTATAGACAAGGATGTGTGTATAAATGGTAAAAACAAATAAATTACTTGTTCCTGGTGCTGAACAAGCGCTGGAACAATTCAAATACGAAATTGCGCAAGAGTTCGGCGTAAACTTAGGATCGAATACAGCTGCTCGTGCGAATGGATCTGTCGGTGGCGAAGTAACAAAACGTCTTGTTTCTTTAGCACAACAACAATTGCGTGGATAATTTTATACCGTTTGGATTTAGAAGGCAGAAATTCTGCCTTCTTTCTTTTAGACATACCTTATATTTCTTCTTCACATACTACAAAGAGCACACTGAAAGGACAGATAGATTACATGAAACGAATCAATATGAAAATGAGCCCACCTCGTGTACTCATTTTATCTTTTATGATGCTCTCCATTACTGGAACATGCTTATTAAAACTCCCCATTTCAACGACAACTTCTATTTCATGGCTAGATGCTTTATTTACAACTGTTTCTGCCTGTACCGTTACTGGACTAGGTGTTGTTGATACAGGAAAAGTATTCACTACATTTGGACAATGTGTCATTTTATTTCTCATTCAAATCGGCGGACTAGGTATTATGAGCTTTGCCGTATTCATTGCGATTATGTTAGGAAGAAAAATTGGACTTCAAAACCGAATATTACTCCAACAAGCATTAAATCAAACAAATATTGGTGGTGTAATCCGCCTTGTCAAATCTTTGTTTATATTTTCGTTTACAGTTGAGTGTATTGCAGCTCTTTTTCTTTCGTTCGAATGGATTCCTAAATATGGTTCGACGAAAGGATTCTATTATAGTTTATTTCACTCCATTTCTGCATTTAATAATGCCGGTTTTTCCATCTGGAGTGACAATTTAATGTCTCAATCTCACAGTATTCTTGTTAATGTTGTTATTTCGTCTTTAATTATTTTAGGAGGGATTGGTTTTACAGTCATCGTGGATATAAAACGAAAAAAGAGTTTTAAAACACTGACTTTACATTCTAAACTTATGCTCTCTTCTACCCTTATAATCAATATTGTTGCAACACTTTTAATTTTTATATTTGAATTTCATAATTCTATCTCCATGAAAGGATTCACACCATTTGAAGAAGCATTAGCTGCCTACTTTCAAGCCGTTTCAACACGTACTGCTGGTTTTAATACAGTTGATATTGCACAGCTCTCCAAACCCTCTCTTTTGCTTATGATGCTACTTATGTTTATCGGGGCTGGTAGTGCATCTACAGGAGGTGGTATTAAATTAACAACCTTTTTAATTATGGTATTCGGTGTATTTAAGTTTCTTCAAGAACAAGATGATATTGTTATTTTTAAAAAGTCGATAAAAGATACCCTTATCGTTAAATCTTTAACCATTACTGTCATATCCATTTCATTTATTTTCTTTTCCATACTTATTTTAAGCATTACTGAACAAGCTCCTCTTTTCATGAGTGCATTCGAAGTTTTTTCGGCATTTGGAACCGTTGGATTAAGTATGGGACTTACACCGCAGTTAACTCTCATTGGAAAATGTATTATTATATTTATGATGTTCTTTGGAAAGATGGGGCCACTAACGCTAGCCTTTTCCTTTGCACGTAAAAAGCGAAAAAAAATAAAATATCCAAACGAAGATATTTTAACAGGTTGACAACCAATTCCATCACTCATATAATATAACTACAATAACATATCTCCAAAGGGGAGTAGCGTCCAAGAAATAATTCTTGGAAACAAAGTCGTCATTACGTAGAACTTAGTTCTTCCGGCTTTGTTGGCATTTTCATTACATATGTCTAGCAAGACCTTTGCCTATCAACGGCAGAGGTCTTTTTTGCATTCTTTTCTAGATTCTTCTACCGCTGATAGGTAGGAGTATGGGGAAACTAAACAGTGGGGATTTTCGTCACTCGTTTAGGATTTATACAAATGAGAGGAGAATGTGTATGGATGTATCATTACTTTTGGAGTACGGTTGGGTATTACTTATTTTAATTGCATTAGAAGGAATTTTAGCAGCAGATAATGCACTTGTTCTTGCTATTATGGTAAAACATTTACCCGAAGAAAAACGAAAAAAAGCATTGTTTTATGGGTTAGCTGGTGCTTTCGTATTTCGCTTTGGATCACTGTTTATCATTTCTTTCTTAGTCGATGTATGGCAAGTGCAGGCGCTAGGTGCGATTTATTTAATGTTTATTGCAGGTAACCATTTGTTCAAAACTTATATGAGAAAGAATACAAATGAAGAAACGAAGCAGAAAGAAGCAGACACAAAGAAAAAACAAGAAAACTTTTGGTGGACGGTATTTAAAGTCGAAGTTGCTGATATAGCATTTGCAGTTGATTCTATTTTAGCTGCTGTTGCATTGGCAATGACTTTACCAAAAACAGGATTAGGTACTATTGGTAGCCTCGATACAGGTCAATTCCTTGTTATTTTTGCAGGCGGTATAATCGGTTTAATCATTATGCGATTTGCTGCATCTGCTTTCGTACACTTATTAAAACGGAAACCAGGACTAGAAACAGCTGCCTTCTTGATTGTAGGTTGGGTTGGGGTAAAACTTGCTGTTTACACATTAGCTCATCCAGCTTTAGGGGTTATCCCTCATTCATTCCCTGAATCTGCTCCATGGAAAATTGGATTCTGGATTGTACTAGTTGGAATTGCAGCTGGTGGTTGGTTCTTCTCAAAAGATACAAAAACAAATACTATGCAAAAGAATTTTGATGAAAAAGCGTTGTAATTACAGCGCTTTTTTCTTTTATTACATAAACTCACTCATCCTTCCTACTTTTTCAAATAAGTTGAAACTGTAATCAATGACAATTGTCTCTATCCTCAACTGATTATGAGCCCTCACTATTCATCTGAATGTTCGCAAATAGCAAATAAATGACATCTTAATCCCTCTACTTTTTGTTTTCATATGTGTCCCTTTTGTGAAACGTTTCACAATTTTATTGAAAATGAAATCGAATCCATGTACTTTAGTCATATAAAGAGTATTTACACAAAGGAGCGCAATTATTATGCTAGAACACGGATTGACTTACGTTGTAAAACTTGCTCAGAAAAAAAAAGAAATGCTAGACAAAAATTTAATGCAATATTTCATTCGTGCTGCACTTGCTGGCATTTATATCGGCTTTATTATTGTACTATGTTTTAAATTAGGTAATTTCTTCAATATAGAAAATTCTCCAGCAACTTATTTAGCTGCTTCTATGTTTTTCGGTATTGCACTCGTATTAATCATATACGGTGGGGCTGAATTATTTACAGGAAATACAATGTATTTTACAGTCTCTACTTTAAGAAACAAAACAACTATTTCCGATACATTCCGTAACTGGATTACTTGTTATGTAGGCAATTTAGCAGGAGCATTATTTTTTGCATTATTATTTTATGCAACTGGAATTTTTGAAACAATCGATCATGAACATTTGATGAATAAAGTTGTGGAAATCAAAATGGGAACACCTACAATCCAACTTTTCTTTAAAGCTATTTTATGTAATTGGCTTGTCTGTTTAGCTTGCTTTCTTCCGTCTCAAGTGAAAGGTGATACAGCGAAAATTCTTGTGATGATGTTCCTTGTTTTTACTTTTTTCTTGTCCGGTTATGAGCATAGCATTGCAAACTTATCATTATTTGCCCTATCTTTACTATCGCCACACCCTGATACAATTAGTTTTGCTGGTGCTATTCACAATTTAATTCCCGTCACAATCGGGAACATTATTGGCGGATCCGTCTTTGTAGGGATGGTATATCATTATTTAACAAAAGAAACAACAAATGCTGGTGAAGTCGCTCCTCAAGAGGAAATCATTCCTTTGCAAGCTCATATGAAACATGAATGAAAGGAACTACCCAAAAAGCTCCTTTCATTGACTAAATCCCGTGGAGAAAAAGTATTTTCTCTATGGGATTTATTATTTTTTTAATTTCCTTCCTCAAACAATCTGTTTTTTTCGCCAGTTTAAGGAAGTTGTAGGCTATAGTAATTTTGTAAACCATTGGGTAATATCGTCATCTAATTTTATTTTCTTGCACTAATAGTAAAATACCTCATGCTGTTATGGGTTTTGATACAGAAACTAAGTTAAAACGTTGATTGTATTGCATGGGAGCATGTGTTTGAATAGAAGCTTCTCCATAGGCACCTTGTAATAGAATTTTTTTATCTTGTGCAAGCAATATCATGCCATTAAACGTATTTTCAACCTGTTTTTCACCTTATTCCAATCCATCCTAATCAATTTTCTCCTCAGAAATTTAGTGTGAGCGCAAACAATTGAGATACATGATCGATTTGTGAAATTTTTTATAAATTGACTTGTTCTCATTTAACGTATGGCATCACTTACTAGCATTCTTCAAATAATTCGTTACAAATTTACGCTTATACAATCCATTCTACCGTAAAAAAATATGCCACTAACTGAAATATTATTTGCAGAAAAGAAATATTGAAAAGAGGGATAAAGTGAAACTTTAATCCGTGGGGGTCTTCTTCATCCCCCACGGATTATGAGCCCTCACCAATCGGGCTGTTACGTGCAGCCCTACTATCTTCCTTGCTTTTCTCTGCATCTTGAGGTGGGAGTCTTACTGCCCTAATATAGCGGGATAAAAATTGATTTTGAAGTTATTTTACGTTTTCTTTTAAAACTTATCTCATTTGTCCCCATTGTTTTATAGAGTTCAATTTTTCTTAGCTTAATAGCGATGTGCCCCCCTATTCCCAAAATTGCATAGCGACATAACAGATTGTTCCAAGTGCAATAAAAGGGCCAAACGGCAAGGGATCTCTTATATTCATTCGCTTAAATAGGAAACAAATCCCTAAAAAGAAAAGACTGGAGCAAGAAGCAATACAAAGCGTAATTAAAATCCCTTTTATTCCTAGCACAAATCCAAGTAGAGATAACAATTTCACATCGCCACCTCCGAGACCGTTTGGGTGTATCTTTCGGAGCACATACAATATACAAAATATAATGCCTCCACCAAGCACACTATCAAACCAAAAAATAAACGGGCTTACCATATATTCGAGGAGAAAAATACAACTAAAACTAAGTAATATGGCATTGGGGATCATCATATAAAAAAGATCCGTAAGTGTAATCATAACGAGTAAAGAAAAAAGTGTCCAAATGACAATTAATTCTTGTCCCACTCCCACCATACATACTGAAATAAGAAATAAACTTCCCGTTATCAATTCCACTATCGGATAAGTATAAGATATTTTCCTTTTACAATGTGTACAACGACCTTTTTGCATATAGAATGACAAAATAGGAATCAGTTCTTTAGGCCGTAATCTATGCTGGCAATGAGGGCAATATGAGCGCGGAGTAATAATAGATTCTCCCCTTGGTACACGAAGAGCCACAACAATGTAAAAGGATCCGAGCACGATTCCTGTTACAAATACATATATATATAAGAGCACTACTTCCTCCCCCTTTCTCCCCAAAATATACCAAAGAGAGCACAATCTTGCTAATGACCGTTTTTTTAATTTCACTAAAAAAAGCAGGCTATTTATCGCCTGCTTTTCTTCATTTTATACTACAAAATAGTATGCTTTTAATGGTCCGTGTACACCAACAACAAGATTCATTTCAATATCAGCTGAGTTACTTGGACCTGTAATAAAGTTAATACAAGATGCTACCGCTTCTCCCTTTTCAACACGTGCATTCATATCACGAACTGCTTGTGTAATACGAGGTACAATTGTTTCACGCGGAATAATCGAAAAGTATATAGTTGGTAAGAAGTGTAAAGAACGACCTTGTCCTTTACGACTTTGAACAACGATCGTACCAGATTCCGCTAATGTATAATCACTGAATGCAATTCCAATGTTTGCTTTTTCAGCGAAACGAATATTTTCGTCCTTTCCCTCCGGATCCCAAATATTCACATCAACATTTTGGCTTGGAAGCTCTTCTTTAAACAAAGATGTTAAACCGTACTTTTCAAAACGTTCATCATCAGATACTAAAATAGGTCCTCCACCATTTTCAGCAATCATTTTTTGAATCGCTTCTTTTAACTCATCTTTTGTTGTTTCAATTACAGTTGTATGAATGTTTTCACATTGTTTTTTAAATACTTCTAATAATTCTTCCTCTGAATAATCTTTTAATGTTTCAAGATTTACATTGTTTTTCCATGCCGGGCGCTGCACTCCTTCTGTCTTACGTGCACGTCCAAGTTCTTTTGCAATGTTATCTAAAAAAGAATCACGATTTTGAATTGTTCCTGCCATCACTTGTCCCCGCCTTTCTTATGATCTTTATACCAATCGCGGAACCTTTCTTTACTTGGAGCTGGGAACTCACGGATTTCCGTCCAATTTTTTAGTGGTCCTACTCCTTTTGTAACACGGTTACCGGATGTAAATGGGCTTAATGCAGCTGGTGCCATTTTTGATCCCATTTTGTATAAAGCGGCTGAAGAAGCACCCATACTAAACATCTTCATTGCTAATTTTTCTGCAAGTGGTGCACGTCCTTCTTTCTCAACAATAACTTGACGATGTTTCAATAGTAAATCATGTAATGGAATTTTTACTGGACATGCTTCTGTACAAGCTCCGCACAGACTAGATGCATATGGAAGTTCTTTATAATCGTCATATCCACCTAAAAGTGGAGATAAAACAGCTCCAATTGGGCCTGGGTAAATAGAACCGTAAGAATGTCCACCAACGTGACGATATACAGGGCACACATTAATACATGCTGCACAACGAATACATTGCAGTACTTGGCGGAATTCAGATCCTAAAATTTCAGAACGTCCATTATCTACAATCACTAAGTGGAATTCTTCAGGTCCATCTATTTCTTCTTCTTGAATTGGACCAGCTACTGTTACATAACTTGTTAGTTTTTGTCCTACTGCACTACGGCATAGTAAACCAACTAAAACATCAAGCTCTTCCATAGTTGGAACCATACGCTCCATACCCATTACCGCAATTTGTGTTTTCGGAATAGACATAACAAGGTCTGCGTTCCCCTCATTTGTTACTAAGCAAAGAGACCCTGTATTTGCAACCGCAAAGTTACAACCTGTTACCCCAATTTCAGCATCCATAAATTTTTTACGAAGATGCTTACGAACAAATTTTGTCATTTCATATGGATCATCAGAGTTTTCATATCCTAATTTTTCTTTAAAGACATCACGAATTTGTGTTTTATTTTTATGAAGTGCTGGTGCAACAATGTGAGATGGCGGATCATTGTCCACTTGTAAAATATATTCTCCTAAGTCACTCTCAACAACTTCGCAACCGATTTCTTCAAGTGCGTGGTTCATGCTAATTTCTTCGGTTACCATTGATTTTGATTTCACAACTTTTTTCGCATTTTTCTTTTTCGCTATTTCTTGAATATAGTTAGCTGCTTCTTCTTTTGTTTTCGCAAAGAAAACATTTCCGCCTCGTTTTGATACATTTTCACTCAGTTGCATTAAATAATAATCAAGATTTTCTAAAGTGTGTTGGCGAATTTGTTCACCAAGTTCACGCCACTCTTCCCAATTTCCTAATTCATCTGCTGCTTTTAGACGATTCGTATGTAAACGCGTCTGTGCAGAAGTTACTGCACCGCGCATAAATGAATCTTGAATTCCGTCACCAACGCGATCATTAAATTTTTTCTCACTGATTTTCATAGACATAGCTTATGTTCCCCCTTTATGAGCGACTATTCAGTACCTCAGCAATATGCATGACTCTTACTTTTTTCCCTAAACGCTCGATACGTCCGCCAATGTTTAACAAGCACCCACAATCTGCACCAATTAAGTAATCTGCGCCTGTTTCCATCACGCTATCTACTTTCTCATCTACCATTTGCTCAGAAATTGGTGTCATCTTAACTGAGAACGTTCCCCCAAAACCACAACAATTTTGCACGTTTGGTAGTTCTTTTACAGTTAATCCTTTTACATTAGATAGTAGAATTCCTGGTGCTTCTTTTACTCCAAGCATACGTGTCATATGACAAGATTTATGAACAGTTGCTGTTCCTTTTAAACTAGCTCCAACATCTGTAACTTTTAACACATCTACAATAAATTGTGTTAATTCATATGTTTTGTCTGCTACTTTTTGTGCACGCGCTGCCCACTTTGGATCGTCTTTAAAAACGTGTGGATACTCGTGAAACATTGTCGCACAAGATCCAGAAGGTGTAACAATATATTCTGCATCTTCGAAAGTTTCAATCATGTGCTTCATCGCTTCTTTTGCTGCTTCTACGTGCCCGCTATTATAAGCTGGTTGCCCACAACAAACTTGCGCTTCTGGGAATTCAATTTCACAACCTAAACGCTCCAACACTTCAACTGTTGCTTTACCGACATTTGTTTCAAACATATCGACTAAGCAAGTAACAAATAAAGTAACTTTCATAATTTTAATTCCCCCTCATTACAATCTAGCTCACAATCATATGGTCATCAGATGACTGAAAAAGAAGAAGTAGGCTCAACCAACGCCCAAATCTCCCTTTCTAAAAAAACGCTCAGTTAATCTTTCTCTATTTGATGAAACAGTAACTGTTTGAAAGACCAAATCACGAATTTATATCTTTTTACCTGTGACAATATGCTCTACATTCGTTAAATGATTTAGCATTGCTTGTTGTGCAGAGTCTATATCCTGCCCCAATACTGCCTCATAAATCGCTTGATGCTCTTCTAAAAGTCGTTCTGCTGTCGTTTGTTCACCATATAAAATAATGCGCCTTGACTCACCAATCGTTTCAGCAATCATTTCTGAAACATGATTCATAAGCTCAAGTAAGATCTTATTATGTGAAGCTTCTGCAATTGCCATATGAAAATGAAAATCTGCTTTTTCACCAGCTTTTTCATCTCCAATACCTTTTTCCATTTCATCTAACCAATGCCTCATATTTTGCAAATTATCTTCCGTGCGCTTTGTTGCTGCTGCTCGAACTGCCCCCACTTCAAGCACTTTTCGCACTTCTAATAAATTCAAAATATCTTCCTTCTTCATTAATAACGTATGATTTAACGATTTTGTTAATGAAGAAGAATCAAAGTTCTTCACATATGTTCCTTCTCCTTGTTTCATTTCAATTAGGCCCATCGCTCTAAGCGCGCTTAACGCTTCGCGAACCGCAGATCTGCCCACTTGAAACTGCTCCGCTAATTGATGTACAGGAAGAAGTTTGTCTCCAGGTTTTAACGTACCATTTTTAATCATTGTTAAAATGGCTTCAGATACCTCTTCGTAAATTTTTTTTGGTTTAATAGATTTGTATTCCAGTGAAATCACCTCAGTATCATCCAAACAACAATTAAAACGATTTATAAGAATTAAGCATCATACCTATTTTAGAACGAATTGGCAAGAAGTACAAATGTTTTGTTCATAAAATCGTCAATTTTTCACTATATAGAGGAAGAAAATTGATAATTCTTCCATTTCTCTTCCTTTTCTCTGCATACTATATTATTTTTATCCTCTATTTCCATAAAAACCCTACCATTCTATCTTGCACTACCCTATCTTCTCTTCGTTACTCCCTGTGTAATTGTATAATAACAGTTGTTCCTTTTCCTTTTTCACTCTCAATTTTCCATTTCCCATCATGAATGTGCACAATTTGTTTTACAATCGCAAGTCCGAGCCCAGTCCCGCCATGCTGACGACTTCTCGCTTTATCAACTCGATAAAATCTTTCTCCAAGTTGTTCTACATGTTCTCGTTCAATTCCAATTCCTGTATCTATTATTTTCAACTGACAATCTTTCTCCAGCTTCTGTAGCTGCACTGTAATCTTTCCCTTTTCATTTGTATAGCGTATAGCATTATCCAATATGTTATGAAGCACCTGTTGCATTCGATCTTCATCAATCATTACAATAATATCCGGATCTAGTTCCATTGAAATTTCCACTTGTTTTTCGGCACATTTCCATTCATACGTTTCAACCACATCTTCAATAAGCTGTGCAAAGACAATTGGCTGTTTTTGAAGAGGAAAATGTTCCCCCTCTAATTGAGCTAAATCTAATAAATCATGCACAAGTCGCTGCATCCGTCCTGCCTCTTTATGAATAAGCTGCATAAATTTCTTCTCTTGCTTCCCCTTTGCCACACCATCTAAAATCGCTTCACTATATCCTTTAATATAGCTAAGTGGTGTCCGAAGCTCATGCGAAACATTCGCTAAAAATTCCTTTCGCTTTATATCTTCATTCTCCAATGAAGTAGCCATTTTATTAAATGCTTTTCCAAGGCGCCCCATTTCATCCTCAGATGAAATGGTAATGCGCTCTGAAAAGTCCCCCGTTGCCATATGGTTTGCAACCTGTTCCATTTGTGAAAGTGGCTTTGTAATCGCAATAATAATTTTTCGGCCAATCCATACAGTAAGTATTACTATAATAAGCACTAACGGTGCTAAAATAATTCCCATATCAAATATTAAATCTTTAATACTTTTTAAAGGGATGTAAGAATATACAATTCCCACTAATTTCTTTTCTTCTAAAACAGGAATAACTACGCCCATAATATTCCGATTAAAATGTTCCTCATATCCAACCTTTGTCACTGTTTTACCGTCTAATAATATTTGTCGATCCTGCTCACTAATAATTGAATCATAGTGTACATCGAAAGGTAAGCACGCACTTAAATCACGCGGGTTATTTACAAACAGTACATCTGCATGAGAGACTCTATCAAACATCCTTACCTTTTCCTCAAATGCTGAAACCCCTTCATGTTTATTATATTGTGAAACAAGTTTGTTTCCTTCTACAATTAATGTATCTTTCATATTTTGAACATATAATTTTTCATACGAGTATAATGACACAAAATAAAGAAAAGAAACTGTTACACATACTGCACATACAACTGTAAGCCAAAGCTTCTGTACCATTGTAAACATATTACACCTCAAATTTATATCCTACACCCCAAACCGTTTGGATGCAGTTTCCGCTTTCTCCTAGTTTCAAACGCATTGTTTTCACATGTGTATCCACCGTTCTTGTACTTCCTGCATAGTCATATCCCCATACTTTTTCTAATAACTGCTCCCGGCTAAATACTTGTCCATGGTGCTGGCAAAGAAAATATAATAAATCAAATTCTTTTACCGTAAGAGAAACGGTTTTACCGTTCGTTTCAGCCTTCCTGCTTTTTTCATTCATACGTATTGGGCCAAATTCCAGTTCTTCTTGTTGCTCTTGCTTTGTATATCGTCTAAGTACAGCTTCCATACGTGCAATCAGTTCCCCGGGACTAAATGGCTTCACAACATAATCATCCGCACCAGTTCGTAAACCATTTACTCGATTCCATTCTTCTCCCTTAGCCGTTAAAAAAATAATTGGAATATCTGATGTTTTCCTAATTTCTTTACAAACGGCAATTCCATCCATCTCTGGCATCATAATATCTAAAATAACAAAATCATAATGTGCTACTTCTAATTTTAAAAGTGCCTCTTTTCCATTTTCTGCTTCATCCCATTCATAACCAAAGTTATCTAAGTACATGCCAACAAGTTGCCTCATATCACTCTCGTCATCAACAAGTAATACTTTATATTTATTCATTTTCCTCTCCCCTCTCTCTCTATCAAGTGAAATGGCCCTTTGCCAACTGCAACCGTTTGTTTTCTCTTCATATCCTTTATATCAATGATGTATACTTCGTCACTATCATAGCTGGCGACATATCCTTCTTCCCCACTCTTTAAAAAAGCAAATGGATTAGAACCTACTTCGGTTGCTCCTAATTCTCGATATGTTCCCGCATCAAACTTTCGAAGCATATTTGATCCATGACTTAAGACGTATACAAATTTTCCGTCCCTAGAAATACTAATCGGCATAAATGGTGCATGTAACGAACGAAGCATTTCTCCATTACGCAGTGAATATACAAGTACTTTTTCATTCACTTGCTTTCCATCTCCATGTCCGCCGATCCATATTTCCTTTCCATCGCTACTCACTATAGCTCCTGTCGATGCTGGTGGTACTACAAAAGATTGTTTAACCTGCTTTTTCTCTAAATCGATTATAGATAGCTCTGTATCATAAAAATTGAGTACATATAAATTTTTATGATGTTGCACCATTGTCAGAGGGCCTTTTGCTACAGGAACATTCCCTGTCTCTTTCCCATCTATCGTAAAAAATCGTATCTTTTGTTCCTTTTGGTCCGCCAGAAACAATTGCTTGCCATCATTTGCTACAATAATATTTGCAATTCCTTTTCCTGTCTTCCACTTCTTCGTTTGTTTCCCTTCTGTTAACGAATAGATATATATATATTCTAATTGCTTTCCGTATACAAGCATATTTTCACCATTTGGAAGTATCGTAACACCAGTAATAGGTTGTTGCAGCTCCCATGATGCGATTACTTTTTTTACCTTTTTATCAATAAAGCTAATGCTGCCTTCTTTTATGTTTGTTGTTATAACTACACTTTTATGTTTTGCAATCGGTGTATACGAATTTTCATTACACCCTGCTAACAGAAACAAAAAACATAGAAGAAATAAGTATTTCTTCAAGAGATTCCCTCCATCTGTAGATGATTTCGTTATAATTGTAAAATAACAAATAATTGTGAGGAAAGTGTGAAATCTTCCTATATCTATACAACGACAACATATATAATGTACAACAAATAAAAGTAGAGGTGTGCAAATTATGCTTTTTCCTGATTTAGCAAATAAAATTGTCCGTGAAGTGAGAAGACTCATTACAGGGAATATTATCATTATTGATATACAGGGGATCATCATTGCGAGTACAGATTTCGAGCGAATGGGACAGTTTCATGAAGGAGCCCTTCGTTGTGCAAAAGAAAAGAAAACTGTCATTATTACAAAAGAGGACGAACAACATTTACAAGGCGCCAAAGCTGGAATGAATCTCCCACTCCTTTTTCACGATGAAGTCATCGGTGTGATCGGCATAACAGGTGACCCAAAAAACATTTCACCATACGGAGAAATATTACGAAAAATGACCGAGTTGCTTATCCATGAAAATTATTTTCTAGAACAGTTAGAACTGGAACAGCGCTCCTATGAAGCATTCGTATTTGATTGGCTTCAAAGTAATGATTGGTCACCTAGTTTTTTAGATCGCGCCAAAACACTTGGAATCGATTTATATAAAAAGAAACAACTCGTTTTAATCTCCTTCGATCAAGATGACGCAATGTTGCAAAGAAAAATTTGGCAACATATTCGCAATCTATTAACAAAAGATGCATTATTTGTACGATGGGGAAATGACCGCTTTATTTTATTTACTACAATCGAATCCAAAAATAAAGCCTTTCAATTTTTCAAACGCTTAAAACAAGATTGTGAAACTTTATTTCCGATTACAGTGTATATTGGAATCGGTCAAACTGTTATGCCTAACGAAATGCATATATCTTATGAACAAGCATTGCGTGCCCTTTCCGTCGCCTTTGAAACAAAAGGAATTGTATTTCATGAAGACTTACGATTGGAAATGTGTTTACAAGATATTACCGCCGAAACGCGGAAAGAGTTTCTTACACGTACAATCGCTCCTTTATTATCTGAAGGAGAACTGATGCAAACATTACGACTATTTCTTGAGCACAATCAGTCGTATAAACAAACTGCTGAAAGTTTACATATTCATATTAATACATTGCATTACAGGTTAAAAAAAATCGAAGACTGTACAGGACTGAATCCAAAACAATTGAAAGATTTAATTGTTTTATACTTCGCTCTTCTCCTATTGGATAATCATACAAAAAAGAGCGAAAAAACGAACTAATCTTTAGTTGTTTATATATAGAAAGAAATTCCCTACTTTTTTATCATTATTAATGAAAACACTGTGACAACGCTTTTATTCTTATTTTCTTTCAGAAGCATGTCAACAATCTCAAGGTTATTCACGGGAGAAAAACAATTTACTTGAGAAATGCTTGTACTCATAATGTGATTGGTTTGTTTCACAAAGGCAAATCATGAAATAAATCAAACTCTGATGAATAGGATAGTAAGTCAACAGTTTGAGGGGGATTTTTAATGTTAGAACAACATATTATTGATTCATTTGTATCTATTGTTGGTCAAGATAATGTAGATACATCCAATATGGGTCGTTTAACGTACAGTTATGATGCGACGCCAAACTTTCAATCGATTCCTGATGCAGTTGTTGCACCACGTAATACAAATGAAGTATCCGAAGTGCTAAAAGTATGCAACACGCATAAAGTGCCTGTGTACGTTCGTGGTTCTGGTACAAATCTTTGCGCAGGAACATGTCCACTTGAAGGCGGCGTTGTTTTGATTTTCCGTCATATGAATCAAATATTAGAAATAGATGAAGAAAACTTAACAGTTACTGTGCAACCTGGCGTTATTACACTTGCTATTATGAATGCTGTAGAAGCGAAAGGATTCTTTTATCCACCGGACCCAAGCTCAATGAAAATTTCTACAATCGGCGGGAATATTAATGAAAATTCCGGTGGCTTACGCGGCTTAAAATATGGTGTAACAAGAGACTATGTAATCGGTCTTGAAATCGTTTTACCAAATGGTGATATCATCCGAACAGGTGGTAAATTAGCGAAAGATGTAGCAGGTTATGATTTAACTCGTTTATTCGTTGGTTCGGAAGGTACTCTTGGTGTTGTAACAGAGGCTATTTTAAAACTCGTTCCAATGCCTGAAACAAAGAAAACAATGCTCGCATTATATCAAGATATGAATGAAGCTGCACAAGCAGTTTCTACTATCATTGCGAATAAAATCATTCCTGCAACACTTGAATTTTTAGATCAGCCGACAATTGAAGTCGTAGAAGAATTTGCACAAATCGGCCTGCCTACCGATGTAAAAGCCGTTCTTCTCATTGAACAAGATGGTGCAAGTGAAGTGGTGAATCGTGATATTGAAAAAATGGCTGAAATTTGCCGCGCGATGCATGCGGTTGATGTGCGTATTGCAAAAGATGAGCAAGAAGCAGATGCACTGCGTACCGCACGTCGTAGCGCCCTTTCTGCCTTAGCAAGATTAAAACCGACAACAATATTAGAAGATGCAACTGTTCCTCGCTCACAAATTGCTCCAATGGTGGAAGCAATTAATGCAATCGCTAAAAAATACGACATTTCAATTTGTACATTTGGTCATGCTGGTGATGGAAACTTACATCCAACTTGTATGACAGATGCTCGCAATAAAGAAGAAATGCACCGCGCTGAACAAGCCTTTGCTGAAATTTTTGAAACAGCTATTAAACTCGGCGGTACTATTACAGGTGAACATGGAGTAGGTGCTATGAAAGCTCCTTATTTAGAATTAAAATTAGGCAAAGAGGGCATCGCGGCTATGAAAGGAATTAAGCAAGCTTTCGACCCAAACAATATTATGAATCCTGGAAAAATGTTCGCCAAAGATTCTCGTAAAAGAGTGGTGGTCGAACAATGACAACATTGAACAAAGGACAAATTCAAAAAGAATTTAAAGAGCGCTTGAATGAAGATGAACTATTAAACTGTATGCGTTGCGGATTTTGCTTACCAACTTGTCCTACTTATATTCAATCTGGTTATAAGGAGTCTCACTCCCCCCGCGGGCGCATCGCTTTAATGAAAGCGGTCGTTGATGGTTTAATAGAGCCTGATGAAGATGTTGAAAATACATTAAATGTTTGCCTTGGTTGCCGCGCTTGTGAACCTGTTTGTCCATCAGGTGTAAACTATGGCCACCTATTAGAAGAGGCACGAGATATTATTAATCAAAATAAAAAGTTCTCTATGCCTGTGAAAGCTGTTCGTAAGATGGTATTTGAGGGGCTATTTCCCCATCAAAACCGCATGCGCACATTAACAGGACTCATTGGATTTTACCAACGCTCTGGTTTACAAACATTTACACATAAAACAGGGATTATGAAGCTATTTCCTGAAACACTTGCAACGATGGATCTTGTCTTACCAAAAGTACCAAAGATGAAAAAAATGAAAAACCGTCCAGAATTTTTACCTGCTCAAGTGACTAAGAAAAAACGTGTTGCTTTCTTTACAGGATGTTTAATGGATACGATGTTCTTAGAAACAAATAATGCAACGATGAAACTTCTTCAACTTGCTGGTTGTGATGTTGTGATCCCGAAAGATCAAAATTGCTGCGGCGCGCTCCATGGTCATGCTGGTGAAAAGATGGGAGCAAAAGAACTTGCGAAACGAAATATTAAAGCTTTTGAGGATTTGAACATTGATTATATTATTACAAATGCTGGTGGTTGCGGAGCATATCTTGTAGATTATGATCACTTATTAAAAGATGATCCAGAGTGGGCTGAACGTGCAAAACAGTTTGTTGCAAAAATAAAAGATATTACAGCCATTTTAGTTGAGTTAAATTTCCATAAACGAACTGATTTACGCCTGCCACCGCAAATTATTACGTATCAAGATTCTTGTCATTTGCGAAACGTAATGCATACGTCCTCAGAGCCACGTATGCTCCTACAAGCAATTCAAGGCATAACATATCGAGAAATGAAAGATGCCGATCGGTGCTGTGGTTCAGCTGGCATTTATAATATTGTTCATTCCGAATTATCAATGGAATTTTTAGATTACAAGATGGAACGTGTCCATGAAACAGATGCAACTACAATCGTTACTGCTAATCCAGGTTGTTTATTACAAATGAAACTTGGTATTGAACGTGAACATCTCTCTCATAAAATGCGAGGAGTTCATATTGTAGATCTACTATTAGAGGCAATTGAGTATAACTCATAATATATGTAACAATAGGAAAACGGCTATCCCTTTCTTCTATGTAAAGAGATAGCCGCTTTTTTTATCCGCTACAAGATTAAAAATATGTTACTGTCCGATAAAAAATAACAACAAAAACATTACAGTTTTGTTAAAAAAACATCCATTATATTCCTTCCAAAACTTCGAAAACCTTTGATATGAGAGGTTTCTTATAGTGAATCAGTGGTAATTTTCACCAAAAAATCACCTTTATTAGCAAAGATAAAATTGCTAACAATTCCTTTTATAATCTAGTGTTCTCCTATTTTTACTCTCCTCTTAATCTAGGATAAAATAGGAAATTTTATAGCCTATGAAATTTTTCCCATCTTTTTTGCAACCTTTTCTATGTTACCATAAATTTGTCAGTCAGACAGACTGTCAAAAATGAATCTGTTGAAAACAGTACAATACTTTTCCATAGGAGGACACATCTTTATGAAAAAACGTATTTTATTATCTGTAGCAGCTGCAACTGCATTGACGCTAGGAGTAACATCTTTAGACGCACAAGCTGCAACTGTACAACCAGCTAAAATTAAGATTCAAAATATTCAGCATTCTAAAATTATGATGAAATATATGAATCAACAAGAATTACAAGCATACTTACAATCTATAGGAATCCAATCTTTAGCAGAGTGGAATCAAGTACTATTCCAACAAGATTGCTTCATTTCTAATAAACAACCCGTACCTATAACTCCAGAAACACAAAAACCTACTGTAAACAATGAAACAGCAAAACCAGAAGCACAAAAACCTACTGTAAACAACGAAACAGCAAAACCAGAAGCACAAAAACCTGCTGTAAACAACGAAACAGCAAAACCAGAAGCACAAAAACCTACTGTAAACAACGAAACAGCAAAACCAGAAGCGCAAAAACCTGCTGTAAACAACGAAACAGCAAAACCAGAAGCGCAAAAACCTGCTGTAAACAACGAAACACAAAAACCTGCTGAAAATAAACCAGCTGAAGAGAAAAAAGGTTCTTTAAGCGAATTTGAACAACGCGTTGTTGAATTAACAAATGCTGAACGTACAAAACAAGGTTTATCAGCATTACAAGTTGATAACGAATTAAGCAAAGTAGCACGTGCAAAGTCTGAAGATATGCAAAAAAATAACTACTTTGATCACAATAGCCCAACATACGGTTCTCCATTTGACATGATGAAACGATTTGGTATCTCTTACAAATCGGCAGGTGAAAATATCGCACAAGGTCAACGTACACCAGAAGAAGTTGTACAAGCTTGGATGAATAGCGAAGGTCACCGCGCCAACATCTTAAATAGCAACTTCACTCACATCGGCGTGGGTCATATTGAAAATGGTAATTACTGGACACAACAATTCATTACAAAATAAAGTAAGAAACATAAAAAGAGTCTTCTAAACGAAAGGCTCTTTTTATGTTTCATAGTTTGCTAACAAATAGGAATATAGAATACCGAATAGAAAAAAAATAGATCCACAGCAAATGATACTCATTAATACATACAATCCCCATTCTAACTTTAAAAACAAGGAACATAAACACATACAAGCCATGCTGTAGAAAACACGTTGCCCCAATAGACATATTTTTTGCAAAGGAACCGGTTCTTTTTCTTTCCCCATCTTTTTAAAGCTTTTACTAGTCATAAAAAGAAATACACTAATTCCAATTGTCAATCCGATTTGAAATGGCACCATCATCCCTAAAGCAATGAAAAGAACGAGCATATGAATAAACAATAGAAATACTGTGATATTTGTTTTAAATTCTATTATAATTGTTTGATTGCCTCGATTCATTTTAAGTATGTATCTCGAAATGATATACAGCAAACTATGAAAAACAATAATAAAACAAGGAATCAAAAATACGACGATTTGTTTTCTGACAAATTCATTTGGCTCACTGTCCTGATTCCAATGCACTGCGATAGAGTACGGTAAATACGGATAGAGAATTAAAGTAAGTAAAAGGCAAGTCAAAAATATCCACAGCATATATTTATCCCTTACCAATTGATCCTCCCCTCTCTTTCCTATTTACGGCTTCTCTTTTCACAATAAAATTCCTGCAAAAAATATTTTTCTCAAATTCCTACTGTCAATTTACATATTGGATTCTCGAAAACTTTGCATAAGCTTACTTATTTTTTCAGGGGCTGGAATGCCTACCATAATCTCTTCTCTTGTAATAGGGTGTAAAAAAGCAATTTGCATAGCGTGTAATGCTTGCCGAGACATATAAGTTACATTTCCACCATATAGTACATCTCCAAGGAGCGGATGGCCACTGTAGCTCATATGAACGCGAATTTGATGCGTTCTTCCCGTTTCTAATTGCACGGTAACAAGTGTCGTATCTTGCTTTTTAAAATACTCTTCTACCTTATAATGCGTTACGGCATGATCTCCTTTTGGAGACACGCGGCGCCTCGTTGCATGATGACGATCGCGGCCAATTGCTGCATCGATCGTTCCTTTTCGTTTCTTCATTTTCCCTTCAACAAGCGCCATATACGTTCTTTTAATGTTCCGCTCCATCAATAACTGATCCATAATAGCACCAGCTAGTCTATGTTTCGCAAATACAACGCCGCCCGTTGTATCTTTATCTAAGCGGTGAATATGGCGTACTTTCGTTTCTAAACCTTGCATTTGAAAATGAAAAGCAATTAAATTTGCAAGCGTTCCTGTCCCATTTTTTTCAGATGGATGTGTATCCATTTGTTCCGGTTTATTCACAATTAATACGTGATCATCTTCAAATACAACATCCAATTCCCCAAATTCTGGTACAACACCATACTCTTCTGGAATAAACATATGTACTTGCAGTTTATCTCCTTCTTTTAAAAGCTCGCTCCAACGCTTCTGTTCCTTATTTATAATAACACCTTTTTCCATTCGAAGTTGATGTAATATTTTTTTGGGCACGCACCATATTTCTCTTAATAAAAATTCGACAGAAATGCCATTCCATTTAGATGGAACGGTTATTTCACACCATTCTCCTTTTTTGTTCGTCTTCATAGTTCTCTCCTTATTTCTATTGATGCTCCTATTGTATCGGAAATTCTTCTATGATGCACGATGCAAAACAAAAGACAGCCTATTGAATAGACCGCCTTCCTAAGCAAGAAGTCTCCTCATTTCTTGCAATACTTCTTCTGCTTTTTGCTCATATGATAAGTCCTTAAAGAAATCTGCTAGCCGTTTATAGTCATTATATGCATCTAACAAATCGTCCATTGTCGCTACCTTCATAGTTTTCGATTTTTCCTTCAGTTTCACAGGATATCGATAGCCAGAGACTTCATGAATTTTATAATATTCATCATCTACTTGAATCACTTTCACTAACTCATCTTCTTCTGCATCTAGCGTATACCCATCAAACTCCCGTAACAATTCATAAATAATATGAGTCCATTCGTCCTTTGGATAAAATCCTTTTTCTAGTCTATAACCGACAATGCGATACATATGTCCATCATTTTCCGTAAACTGTACAGTATCATTTAATTTAAATTTAAAATAGCGAAACATTGTCTTCACCCACTTATCTATATTGTCCTTATCACATACTATTTGCAAAAGAAGGGACATGCTATTCATAAACAAAAAGTTTCATTTTATATAAATAAAAAAAACACTCATCAAAAAGACAAGTGCTTTCATCATGCTTTTTCTTTTTTCTTTCGAAATGGTAGCCACCAATTCCAATCTCCAAACAGTTTCATTAAACTTGGAACAAGCATAAGTCGAATAATTGTCGCATCAAGAAAAATTGCAAGTGCTACTCCAAGGCCCATCTGTTTAACTGGTAAAATATCAGTGAAGGCAAATGCCCCTGTCACTACAATCATAATTAAGGCTGCCGATGTAATGATACGACTTGTTGATATAAGCCCTTCTAACGTTGCTACATCGTTATCTCTTGTCTCCTCGTATAGCTCATGAATACGAGAAATAAGAAATACCTCATAATCCATGCTTAAGCCAAATACAAGACCAAAAATAAAAATAGGTAGTACAAATAGTACGGAACTTTCATCCAATCCAAAGTGTCCACCTTCAAATAACCAAACAACAAGACCAATTGTTGCGCTAAGACTTAATATATTCATGACAATTGCCTTTATTGGAATGAGTATTGACCTGAAGGCAAATAATAAGATTAAAAACGTAGATCCAAATATAACAGACATCCCAATCACAACTTTATCTTTTATTTCATCCTCTAATTCTTGTTGAAATGTTGTCATTCCACCTACATAATAGGTTAGATAATCTTCTTTATACTTTGCTTTAAAATCTCTCACCCATTGTTTTGCCGCTTCTGTCTTCGGTTTTGTATGTAAGAAAATTTGCAACGTTGTCCGATTCTCTTTCGTATAAATATCAAATATCGGAGCGATTTTGGCCCCCTCAGGCGTTTGTAATAACGCAGCAACCTGTTTTGCATTCATTCCATGTAGCTCATCATAAAGACTCTCTACTTTGTATACTTGCTTATCTTTTTGTAACTTTTGTACAATAGATTCTATTTGCTGCAAGCTTTCTTGCTTTGTTACCTTTTCCTTTGTCTCTATTACTACCGTAACATCCGCATGAGTTTTCATCATGTTACGGAATGTCTCTTCATATTTTTCATATGCAATCCTTGTCTCACTTTTTTCCGGCAATGCTTCTACACCTGGAAATTGAAGATTCGCTGTGCGAAGAGGTAAGAGACAGACGATAATAAACGTTGTGACGATTATGACCATCATAATCGGATGACTCATAACAAACTGCGCAAATTTCCTCCACACACGTGAAGTGCGCGGCGGTGTTTGCTTCTTATTGAGCAACCGTTTTCCCATTAATGATAAGAGCGCTGGCAAAAGTGTAAGTGAAAAAATAATACTCATAATAACAACAATCATTCCGCTGATTGCAACTGATTGAATGTAGTCTATTTCAAAGAAAAACAAGCCTGATAGTCCAACGAATACACACAATCCCGAAAATACAATCGCTCGTCCTGCTGTTTGATACGTAACTAAAATCGCTTCTCGAACGGTACGATATGCCAACTCCTCCCGAAAACGATTGACAAATAAAAGCGCAAAATCAATCGATAAGGCAAGACCAATCATCGGCGCAACATTTAAAACAAAAATCGATAACTCTTTATCTACACCGATAAAATATAAAATCCCCATTGTACTCATTACACTCAGTGCCCCATTTACAATAGGTAAGATGGACGCAAGCAAGCTACCAAATGAAAAAAGTAACACAAGAAAGGCAATTGGCAAACCAATCATTTCAGCTACTTTTAAATCGTTCTGCGTTCGCTCATTGATTTCTTGATTAATTTTTGGAAAACCAGTTGGAGTTACTTTCAAGATACGATTACTTTCTTTTTTTATTTCTTCAGCAAACTGTAATGTTTTTTCATTTCGTTCTTTACTTGTTTTCCCAGAAAATAAAATTGTCGCATAAGCTAAATCATCTTGTAACATACTCTTATTTTCTAGCGGATGATGAAACGACTCATACGTTTCTTTCGACTGAACGTTTGCTACGAGCTCTGCAATTTCTTTTTGAAAATCGTCGTTTGAAATCCCTTTATTTTTTTGAAACACAAGCAGCAGTGTGTCTTGTGATTGTTTAAAATCCTTGTCCAAAATTGCTTTTGTCTTTTGATAGTCCCCTTTTGTTTGAAAGCCATCACCACCTAATACTTCTGGAAGTTTCGGCGCAAAAATACCTAGTATGATAGCTAACATACATAATATGGCTATTACAGTATAGCGGAACTGAAAAAGAAAAGCTCCCATTTTCCCCCATACATCTACTTGCTCTCTCTTTCTTTTCATAGCTTTCACCTACTTTATTCCATTCGAAATGCATCTCTATTTTAGCACATTCCTATTTCCTAAAAAACATCTAGAAAAACCGTTTTCTAGATGTTTTATCGCTCTTGATTCATTTGAAATCTCTCTGAGACGAGGCGGTGAAAATAAATGGTAACAATTAACAGAATGCCCCCTACCGCATACCCTGCTAAAATATCAGTTGGATAATGAACAAATAAAATAATCCTGCTTAGTCCAATCCATATAATAAATAGCGCCGCAATCATTACGCTTATATATTTACTCATTGTATTGTGCAAATTCGCTGCGATGATATAAGCAAGAAATCCATACGTCATAATGGACAACATGGCATGTCCACTTGGAAAACTATATCCAAGTGCATCAAACGCTTCATTCAAACTTGGGCGATCTCTTTTCACAATTTCCTTTATCCCTTTATTTACAAGATGCGTTGTTAATATTGCAAGCGGATATAGGAACATTGCAACATAATAACGTTTCTTCCAAAAAATAAGCAAACTGAAAATAAGTACGCTCGTAATCCCAATGGCAGACCCCATTTTTGTAAAGTATGAGAAAAATACAAGCAAGCGATCTGTTTGTAATCCCTTTACAAGCTCTTGTACATATGTATCCATCATTGTTATGCCATTCGCTTGTACTCTCCAAGCAATAATGCCAAATATGATACAAAATAATATCATACACAGTAACTCATATTGATATAATTTTTTCTTCAAACGTTCTCCTCCTACTTATGAAAAAATGCGATTTCTATATAGAAACCGCATTTGTATTCTTTATTTCCCTTTTGTTTTTAATTCTGTCCAGTAACGATCATACTCTTTTAATTTATCATCTACATCAACAAGCCATTCTGTACGATTCAACTCATCTTGTGATAAGAAAATCATTTTGTTATCGCGGTATTCTTTACTATGAAGCGGCCAAGCTTTTTCGTTTGGATTACTGTATCCAATGGATTCATAGTTTTTCACACTTACTTTTTCATCCATTAAATAGTTCATAAACTTCTCAGCAAGTTCTTTATGTTTCGCACCTTTTGGAATTGCTAATGTATCCGCCCAAATTGTACCGCCTTCTTTTGGAACGACATATCCTACATCTTTATTGTCTTTTGCAATAAACGCTGCATCTCCAGACCATACTGTTCCAATCCATGTATCTTCTGTAATGAATTTTTGCTTAATGTTATCTGTGTCAAATGCAAGTAGGTTTGGAAGTAACTTCTGTAAGTCCGTTGCCGCTGTTTTTAATTGAGCATCATCTTTTGTACTATTTGAAAACCCATTTTTCTTAAGTGCCATACCTAATACTTCACGAGAATCATTTAATAAAGTAACGCGTCCTTTATACTTCTCATTCCATAAATCATTCCAGCTTGTTGGCGTTTCTTTTACATACTTTTTATTGTAAGCAATTCCTGTTACACCCCAAGTGTATACAAGAGAGTATTTATTCTCTGGATCAAACGCTGGCGTTTTAAAGTTAGAAACAAGATTTTCTACATTCGGAATGTTTTTCTTGTTTAATGGCTCTAATAAATCCATTTCCGCCATTGTTTTCACCATGTAATCAGATGGCTGAATTAAATCATATTTTGCACCGCCAGCTTGTAACTTCGCAAGCATCTCTTCGTTACTTGCATATTTGTCATAGTTAATCTTGACATTGTATTTTTCCTCAAAATCCCTTAATACTTGCTCATCAAAGTTATCAGCCCAGCTATAAATGTTAAGTTCTTCTTTTTTTTCACCGCCGCATCCTGCAAGTACGCCTGCTACAAGGCTAAAACTAATGGCTGCGCCAGCTATCGTCTTCATCAATTTCATCGATTCACGACCTCCTCTTTCTGTTTTTATAAAGGAAGATGCCCTCCGGAGTTTTCTTCTCCATCCGCTCCTTTATTACGGAATAGTTCTGATGCAATCATTAACCCAACAATGACAACAATTAATATTGTTGAAAGTGCATTAATTTCAGGTGATACTCCGCGTTTAACCATACTGTAAATATATAGTGGTAATGTTGTGGATCCTGGCCCAGATACAAAGAAACTAATTACAAAGTCATCAATTGATAACGTAAATGTTAATAACGCAGCAGAAATAATGCCAGGGGCAATACTTGGAAGCGTTACATGACGAAACGTCTGCCAAGGAGTTGCTCCTAAATCATTTGCTGCTTCCTCTAAATCATGTCCCATACTAGACAAACGTGCTGCTAAAATCACAACAACAAATGAAATACTAAACGTAATATGCGCAATGATAATAGTAGCTTGTCCAAGTTCCATTCCAATTTGGCTAAATAAAATAAGTAGAGATAATCCCATTAAAATATCAGGAATTAAAATTGGTAAGTATACAAGTCCATTTATCGCTCCTTCAAAACGATACTTATAACGATGTAACGCTACTGCAAAAAAGACACCGAGAGCAGTTGTTACGAAAGTTGTAATAAGAGCAATTGTAATACTATTTACCAATGCATCAATGACGTCTTGCTTTTGAAATAAATCTGTATACCAATGGAATGTAAAACCTTGCCATTCCGCATTAATACGCGAATCATTAAAAGAATAGACCATTAAAACCATCATTGGAAAATATAAGAACAATAAAATTAACCAAGAGTAAGAAACTAAAAACTTTTTCATCGCGTACTATTCCCCTCCGTTTCCATATTTATATACTTTCGTCGCACGATAATATAAGTAAATTAACAGAACAGAGAATAGGACGACAATAATCGATAATGCAGAACCAAATGGCCAATCACGTGCACCTAAAAATTGGTTTTGAATTACGTTTCCAATTAATGCTACTTTCGATCCACCCATTACATCCGATACGACAAACATACCAATAGATGAAACAAACACTAAAATGGAACCCGTTGCAACTCCTGACATTGTCATCGGAAGTGTCACATGCCAAAATGCCTTAATTGGCGTTGCACCTAAGTCATACGCCGCTTCTAACTTGCGTTTATCAAACTGTTCAATCGCTGCATACACTGGTAAAATCATAAATGGTAATAAAGAATAAACCATACCTAATATTACAGATGGTGTATTATATAATAAATTTAATGGTTCATGAATGATGCCTAATTTTAGTAATGCTGTATTCACAAGACCTTGTGAACGTAAAATAACAATCCATGCGTATGAACGTACAAGGAAGTTAATCCAAAACGGAATTGTTGCCAATAATAAAAGAATAGAACGATATTTACGATCTACAATCGTAATTGTATATGCAAATGGATATCCAATTAGTAAGCAAAGCACCGTTGTAATAACAGCAATCTTCACTGTCTCCCATAATGTACTCATATATAGCGAATCAAAGACGCGCACTATATTATCAAGTGTAAATTGCATTTCCACTGTGCCGTATGCACCGCGCTGGAAGAATGCAAATGCTAATACAAATAAGAGCGGAAATAAAAAGAAAATTAAAAGCCATGCAACTGTAGGTAATGCGAGTAGTTTCCCTTTTTTCAACTTAAGGTCACCTCATCCTCTTGCTCCCAGCCTACGTATACATTATCTCCGATACTCCACTGCGCCGCTTCTTCTGCAGTTTGATATGCCATTAATAATTCAGATGTTTTTTCATCACGTACATACAGCTTTTCCATATTTCCAACAAATTCAATATCTTCAATATGTCCAAGATGGTATTCTTTTAAAATTGGTTGCTCAACCGAACGGATTTTTACATTTTCAGGGCGAACTGCTACATAGTTTTCCCCGGAGCTTATAATATTATTTTCACCAATGAACGTCGCTACAAACATTGTTTTTGGTGTATTATAAATTTCCTTCGGTGTTCCAATTTGCTCGATATGTCCTTTATTCATCACGACAATACGATCGCTCATGCTCATCGCTTCTTCTTGATCATGAGTTACATAAATAAATGTAATTCCTAAATTACGCTGTAAGTTTTTTAACTCGCGCTGTAAATCTTTTCTTAACTTAAAGTCAAGTGCTCCAAGCGGCTCATCGAGTAAGAGAACACGCGGGTTATTTACAATCGCTCTCGCAATTGCAACACGCTGCTGTTGTCCGCCAGAAAGTTTCGCCGGTTTTCGGTTACGGAATTCTAATAACTGCGTTAAACGCATAGCTTCTTCCGCACGTTCTTTTTGTTCCGCTGCTGATACTTTTTGCATTTTCATACCGAAGCAAATATTCTTTTCAACTGTCATATGCGGAAATAATGCATAATGTTGAAACACTAAATTCATATGACGCTTATAAGGTGGTAATTCATTAATCCGTTCTTCATCGAGTAAAAGGTTACCTTTTGTTGGCGTTTCAAAACCTGCAATCATACGAAGTAACGTTGTTTTCCCGCAACCACTCGGTCCAAGAATTGTTAAAAATTCCCCTTCTTTAATATCTAAAGAAAGAGGTGGAATAATGACTTGATTTCCAAAATGTTTTTCTATCGCTTCAATTTTTATAATCTTTTTCATTTTCCCGTCCTATCTACCTCAAATTTTTCATTTTTATATTCATGAATAAATATTAATTTTTGCATACTTTTTATTTCGATCCAAATAAAAATGATGATTTACCAGCGTTCTTTTCTATTCTTTATGTAGTATGTTTGATTCATTTTCGCATGATACATAGTCGAACAGAAAAACCCCTTCCCGTAAGAAGGGGTTTTTATCATACGGCTACGCCTACTGATAAACACCCTCATCATTTTAACAACTTTCGTATAAATTTTAAAGCACTTTTTGTAGAAGAATAACGAATTTTCATGTCAAAAACTGTAGATTGAGATAAAATGCTCTTATAATGAGAAAATGTTTGAAAACTTTGTTCACCATGGTAACTACCTAATCCGCTGCTGCCCACTCCTCCAAAAGGTAAATACGGCGTTGCAAGATGATAGACGACATCATTTATACAACCGCCACCATATGAAATATTCGTTGTAACTTGTTTTTGAATTTGTTTATTCTCTGAGAAAACATATAAAGCAAGTGGCTTTGGCTGTTGTTGAATAATTTCAATTACCTCTTCTATTTCTTCATATTCTATAATAGGTAATAGCGGTCCAAAAATCTCATCTTCCATAATTGCACTTTGCCATGTAATATTCGTTAAAATGGTCGGTTCTATATGCAATGTTTCTTCATTATAATTGCCACCAATTTCAACATGCCCCTCCTGTAAAAATGCACATAATCTGTCAAAATGACGCTTGCTAACAATCCGGACATAATTTTCATTTTGTAACGGTTCTCCATACTGCCTAACAATCTCACTACGAAGCGCCTCAATCAGTGCCTTCTTCACTGATGAATGGACATAAATATAATCAGGAGCAACACATGTCTGTCCGGCGTTTAGAAATTTCCCCCAAACAATCCGTCTTGCCGTTACATCCATTTTCACATCTTTATGCACAATACATGGACTTTTCCCGCCAAGTTCTAACGTAAGAGGTGTTAACTGTTTCGCTGCTGCTTCCATCACAATTTTCCCTACGCTAACACTACCGGTAAAGAAAATATAATCAAAAGGTTCCTTAAGTAACGCTGTACTTTCCTGGATTCCACCTTCTATTACTGTAACAAGTTCTTTTGGAAACAATTCTTGCATCATATGAGCTAATAGTTTTGACACATTTGGCGTTAACTCAGACGGCTTTAAAACAACCGTGTTACCCGCCGCTAACGCTCCTACAAGGGGAGCGATTGCCAATTGGAATGGATAATTCCAAGGTGCCATAATAAGCGTAACACCGTATGGCTCTGGAACAATTTTCCCTTTCGATCCAAAATGCGTCAAAGCCGTTCGAACACGTCTCGGCTTACTCCATGAAGAAAGGTGCTTCATTTGAAAAGAAATTTCCTTTCGTACATATCCAATTTCCGTTGTAAATGATTCATGATGGGATTTATTTAAATCTAACTGAAGCGATCGAAAAATATCAGACTCAAACCGCTTAATCCCTTCATATAATGCATGTAAATGTAATTTTCTTATCGCGATTTCTCTCGTATAGCCGCTATAAAAATATTCTTTTTGCATCTTTACAATAGAAGGAATATCCATACTTTCACCTACTTTCTATCCGATTCTTTCATTTATACTATTTATAAACAGGAAGACTTCTCATCTATAGCGAAGCCTCTACTAATTATGAACTCTCTACCTATTAAAGAATGTTTATTTGTAGAGTTTCATTATATCTAAGTTTTCTTCTTCTGTATAACTCTTTGTCTATAAAAAAAGCTGTTGAAAGGCAATCTTTCAACAGCTTTTTCCTATTATCGATATAAACGAACCGCACCTGCTGATTTATCATCAGCTTGACCAACTACTTCAAATTTCAAACCAAGTTTCGGTAAAATGCGTCCTGCATCTGGAATTTGATCATTGATGTAAACTTTTGAATCATCAAATTTCGCAACACCAGGTAACCCGTTATATTCAAACGTGCCACGAGTTGATGATACAACTTTCCAAGCTGGTGTTTGATCGAAAGAGAATGCTGCATCCGCAATTTGATAACGTGTGCTATCTTTAAATGTTGGCTTACCATTTAAAGTGCCTGCAATAGCTTCAGGATGGGAATCAACTACCCCAAGGAAACCATGTCCTGGATGAACCCCAACCCAGTTATCTGTATAGCTTGAATCCGCATACCAGACAACCATACCTGTGTTA
The DNA here is from genome assembly GCF_022663115.1 of Bacillus cereus group sp. BfR-BA-01430. Taxonomy (NCBI): domain Bacteria; kingdom Bacillati; phylum Bacillota; class Bacilli; order Caryophanales; family Bacillaceae; genus Bacillus; species Bacillus cereus group sp. BfR-BA-01430. Next base: position 450,711 of record NZ_JAKUEW010000001.1, on the reverse strand, counting down.
TATACCGGACCACGAGCATATTTTAATGCTTCATCGGCACCTGCATAATTTCTCCACTCTACATAATAGTTATGGCTCTTCTTCTCAATTCCATTTGAAACGACAAAACCATTTAACTTAAACTGTGTTTCTCCTTCTGCATCATCAGAAAATACAACTTTACCGTCTACTGTTAATGATGCATTATCAAGCGTAAAGCCATTTAATGCAAGACCGCCATCTGTCACATATTCAAAGACAAGCTTCACTTTTTTACCTTTGAACTGGTTTAAATCATAAGACTTGTCCACCCATTCTCCTAAAGTTGTATCTGCTCCATCTTTTACATCTTTGTTACCAATTGTATCAATTAATGTTTTTGTACCATCTTCTGTTACCGCATGTACTTCTAAGAAATCGTACCCTGTTTCAATTTCATACAATGATTTAAAATCAAATGTTGCATTCGTTGCACTTGTTAAATCAAATAAAGGTGTTTCTAAAGTCGTATGAAGATCGTCACCTTTTGTACTATAGTAGTACTTCTGCCCAAAGGCAGGCTCAATTCCTTTTACATCCTTGTCCGGTAAGTTGACACGAATTAAACCTGGTCGATTTGATTTTGTAACACTTTGATCTAAATATGTTGCATAACCAATACCTCGATTTAATTTCTCATAATCTATTTCTGCAATATTTGCCCAATTACCACCCATTGTTTTTTGGAAAAATTCTTTATTTTGTGGGGAGAAACTTGTTGGCGTCGTTCCGGCAATTTTACCTGCCCAACTACCACCACTCATAATAGACCATGATTGAACTGGTTCACCGCCGCCAGAATATTTTGTATCATACTCATCTGGAAGTCCTAAATCATGACCATATTCATGTGCGAAGACACCAACTGCACCATCCTCTGGCTCAATTGTGTAATCGAATGCAGCCATTTTCCCGTCCCAATACGGAACTTTCGCTGTTGTCCCATCAATTGGAAATGGTTTTTGACCGACTGTCCAGCGATGTGACCAAATTGCATCATCGCCTAATTTACCACCACCAGCTTCTTGTCCAACACCAGCGTGAATAACCATTAAGTGATCAACTAAGCCATCTGGTTCATTTTTATTTCCGTCACCATTTATATCATATTGATCAAACTGATCAAACTCCGATAAATCGATTCCACTCTCTACTGCTGCTTTTAATGCATCTTTAATTAAATCACGCGGTCCTAATGGCCCTTTATTATCATGTCCATCTCCAGCATCCGCACCATAATCAGCTGCTTTACCTGGAACAGTTAACCACTTTGACACTGTTCCATCTACTGTATAGCTACCGCCAGATTGTTCTTCATAATACTGCTTAAATGTTTCAATTTTACTTCCATCATGTAACGTAAATGGTTCGTCACCGAATAACATTTTTTCATAATGCGCCTGATTAAAATCATCAGAATACATATACCCAGGTTCTTGCTCGATATTGTTATGCTTGAAATCATCATATTCAACAAGCAACACAAGTACTTTATCTTTACGAACTTCTCCGTTATACTTTTTTTCTTTTGCAGGAGTTGTTGGTACTTTACCATTTAAAGCGCTCTTTGCTGGAACAGCTCCCTCTGTCTGTCCACTTGCTCGTTCTTTTACTTTCTCTTTTGTATCTGTTTTTGCATCTTTCACCTTCTTCAGAAATTCAGATGCTTCTTTTGTTACTTGATCCCCAACCATCTCTTCTTTCCCAGGCTTATCACCTTTCTTTTTCTCGACATACTTCTCGACCGCTTTCTTTGTCTCTTCATCGGAAGCCTTTTCGTTAATTACCCCACGCTTCTTAAGTGCATTTGCTAAGCGCTCTTCCGGAATCAAATGATCATCAATTGGACTCGTCGCTGTTGCCTTTGCAGATGTTTCTGCCTGAACAGCCGGACTTCCAAAGCTAAATGAGTATCCAAGAACAGCCACTACTGCAAGTGTTGATAACACTTTAAATGGTTTCTTTTTCATCCCCAAATTTCCTCCCCTAATAAAATATGTATTTCAACATAAATTTTATTAAATTTTCAATCAATTTTCAATATTTAGTTACATTATGTAATTTTTTTAATATTTTTGTAAAAATTACACATTTAGTATAGGAGCATATTACGTTTTATTGTTTTTTCTGAAAATATTGATAAATTTTGACAAACCTTTTATAATTTTTGTTGAGAGAACTCAATGGGGATTTTATCTTTGTTTTTTTATCTACAAAATACGGCGATACATATACAAATTTTTTAAAGAAATTATTATTTTCGTCATAAAAATGTTAAAATATCGAGTATTTTGTAATATTGCTTATGACCGACAATTAGGGAGGAATAGATTTGTACAAAGATAAGACAGACTCGCTAGATCAGGAATGGATTGATTTAATACTTGAGGCGCTTGATGCTGGAATTGCAATTCAAGACATTGAACATTTCTTCCAAAATATGAAGCAATCTACGCAAGCCTAGGATATTGTTCTTTTTAGAGAAATTTATGCTATAATAATAACATCATAAGTGGATATACATTTACAGAAAGGTGCGCAAATATGATTGGAGAACGTATAAAACGCCTTCGTTTACAAAGAGGGATTTCTTTAACAGAACTTGCTGAAAAGGCCGGTGTTGCAAAGTCCTACATTAGCTCCATTGAACGTAATTTACAACAAAATCCGTCCATTCAATTTTTGGAAAAAATCGCAGCCGTTCTGCAAATACCAATTGACACACTTCTTCATGACACAACACCGTTAGAAAATCAATTAGACTCTGAATGGGCACATCTTGTTAAAGAAGCCATGAACTCTGGTGTCTCAAAAGAACAATTCCGTGAATTCATTGAGTTTAGTAAATGGAAACAAAATCAAAAATAATGTACATGAAAAGGAGGATATATGAAAATCCTCCTTTTTCTTTCTCTATCAAAAAAAGCGGGAAACTCCCGCTTTTTTTTGTATTTATCCTGCTATTTGAGGGCAGTAAGACTCCCATCCCAAGATGCAGAGAGAAGCAAGGAAGATAGGTGGGAGTGGGGCTGCCCGTAACAGCCCGATTGGTGAGGGCTAATAATCAGTGGGGGATGAAGAAAACCCCCACTGATTAAAGTTGCACTTTATCTTTCTTCTCCATCAGCTTGACTTGCATTAAATGTCCACTCTAAGTTTAATGCATCGCCTTGGAATTTATTTTGATCTTGTCCATTATCTTTAAATTCAAATTCTACCCATAGGTAGTCTTCTGTGTTTGGTTGTAGACCACCTTCTTCACTCCACTCTGGAGCAAAGATATCCTTCGCTAATAAATCAGGATCCGCTTTTTGTAAATCTGCTAAAGTTGTTTCATAAACTGGTTCGCTTTGTTTATCCCAGTTCCAAATAAATTTTACATTAATATGACTCGCAAAGTCTTCCCCTGCATTGTCACCCTTCGCATCTACAGTTGAGTATTTCGTTGCTAATTTCACATCTTTAATCGCGATAGAACCACTGTTCTTTAATAAGAACTCTTTCTTAACAGAATCTCCTGGCTTCAAGTCTTTAATGTCTACAATCGTCTTAGGATCCAAAGTAAGGTCTAAAGTACCTGCTGCGAACGTATTGTTCGATACTTCTTTATCGCTAAAGAATGCGAACGTTCCTCCGCCAATTAAAGCAATCCCTAATGCCGCTGACGCAACTCCCATGCCTAACTTTTTCTTTAAACTCACTTTTCCATTCCTCCTAGCGTTTTTTATTATCCCTTTCCATCATGCAGAGATATCGGATAAAGCATTAGTCTTTCTACCTAGCTCCTCCACTTACACTATCCCTAACGGTTGTTCTTTAAAAAGTTACTTCAAGTTCATTATAAAGAACATTCTGTTTAAACGCAATCTTTTCATTTAAAAATTTTTATTTTAGATTCAATAGACACACTCTATTTTCTTGTTTCTTCTTTTAAATGAGAGTCGACATCTGGTTCTGGTTGTTGTTCCTCTTTATGACGAGACGATTGTTCTGTCGCTGTTAACTCCGTAGCCGTTACCTGCTCGGCTTCTTGCTTTTCTATTACCTTTGCTTGTTCATGCAATTTTTTCTCTTTTTCCCCATCGACTCGCTTTTGAAGCGTTTGAATTTCCTCATCAATTTTTTGGATTCCTGCCTCTTTATCAACATTTTTACAAATCATATTGATAACATTTAAATTCTCTTGGACAGATTGATGTTGCTCCTGTGAATGGCTTTCTTGTAATTGATGATAATACCCTTCCATTTCTATATATATTTTCTGTAATGACTCGCGCTCGAAAGCAATCTTTTCACGTTGCTCTTTCCATGAAACAAGCCTGTTCTCAAGTGCTTCTATAGATGTTTCTTCTGCTTCTTTTTTCATTTTTTCATATACTTGTAAAATTACTTCCTCGTGCTTCTTTGCAGCTTGTTTCAACTTGTATATTGTTTTCGGAAACACAGGAGCGGCCGCGATCGAACCTTGAACTTTTTTCTCTGTTACAAAAGCAGCTTCTGTATGAGTGACGATTTGAGCTCCCATATAAAAAGCTACAGAACACATACACAGGAAAACGAGTATCGTTTTTATTCTTTTTAACGCTTTGGGCATTCTATCCTCTCCTATTTACATCTATACATTCTTGCAAAACGAAAACAAATACTTTCAACGAAAAAGGCTATCAATTTGATAGCCTTTTCTTCATTTTTTCTCACCTTTTCCTTGCTGCGCATCAAATGTCCACTTCAATTCGATTGTATCGCCCTGAAATTGATTTTGATTTCCCCCATTATCAACAAATTCAAAGCGCACTTTAAAGGAATCTTTATGCCCAGCCTTAATCCCTTTTTCATCCAATGCTTCCGCAAGTGAATCATTATTTACTGGTATGGATGGCTTCCCTACTAATTCAGATAATTTCTTTTCCTTTATAATGTTATGACCCTTATCTGTATTCTTTAAGATCGTAACTTTTATGTGATCTCCAAAATCCTCTGTATTATCACCTTTTGTATCTTTCACTTTATATTCGGAGTATAAGAAAACTTTCTCAATATTTAATGTGCCGCTATTCACCAATTCAAAATCACGTGTAATCGTATCCCCTGGTTTAATATTTCCCACTTGAATAATCTCAGTAGCCGGCTTTACTGTTAAATCTAGCGTGCCTGCCGCAACAGTATTGTTCGTAACTTCCTTATCGCTAAAATACGCAACTGTTCCGCTCCCAATTAACGCTGCTCCCATCAGGGCCGATCCAATCCCTAGTCCTAATTTTTTCTTTATGGTCATATCCATATCCCCCAAGTATCGTAAAGACTTTCTATTCCCATATTTTTATACAGATTGTCCTACATCTGCTGACTTATTTTTCTTCTCTTTATCAATGCTACGAATTGCACTCGAAATAGAGAATACCGAATACCCAAGTAAGAAAAGCCCTGGAATAATTAATAGAAGAGCTGCTCCTGCCTTTGAATTTGCATAATTTAATAAATAGCCAACATACGGCACTGTAATATCTTCATACTTCCCTATCACATTTTCCGCTAGTACAGGCTTCATATCTGGCCCGTTGTTATTATCACCTTTTGTTACATACATCACTTTTCCATTCGCATTTTGTACATCAATAATACGATGCGTTACAATTTTCGTATCACTTTCTTTAAATGTAATAACATCCCCTTTTTGATACTTAGAACCATCTTTCGTTGGTTCAATCGCAATTACAGAACCCGTTAAAAACGTCGGCTCCATCGAACCAGATAGTACCGTTTTAAATTGATATCCCATCATAGTCGGCTCCCCGCCACTTGCCTTAGAAGAAATCACAACAAAAGCTAAGAAAACCATTAATGCGAATAAAACAAATGAAATCACATTACTCATTATCTTCCAAACGAATTTCATCGGTCTCCCTCCTCTTTTCATATATATGTAAAAAAATAGAATACTTTATCCTGTTCTTTAAAAAGAACTTAATTTAATACTATAATGAACAATTCGAAAACGCAATAAAAAATAGGCAATTCATCATTGCCTATTTTTCTTCTGAAACTGCATTCTTTTTCGTTTTTCTCATTATATACACACCAAATAATATAAGTATAATTAGACCGATTCCAACACAAGCCGCAATCATTTCAAAAGAATACGTTTGTGTCGTTTTTTCTATCTTCTCCTTCGCTGCCGCAAACTGCACATCTTCTTTTGAAAGAACATGAATGCTTGCAATCGTTTCATTATTCTTTGTTATATCTACAGTTCCCACTACTTCACCGCGATGAATTCCTCTTTCATATAAAGAATCTGTATCTACAGGTGCTTTTCGGAAAATTGTTTTCACATTTTTCCCTTCCTCTTTTTTCAGCATCAGTTCTGCACTTTTCTCTAGTTCACAATCTATATCTCTATCTAAATACGTTGCTCTTTCATGCCAATCATTCTTATCGAGTACGAGCTGTTTCGTAAACTGCGGAAATGCATATTCAGCCATCTGCTTCATATCTTCATAGATTTCTGGTTTTTGCGAAGCCATCACGACATTAATAATTCGATTTCCATCTTTCTCATTTAATAAAACAAGCGTATTGCGCGCTTCATTTGTAAATCCTGTCTTTCCACCAATGCTATACGGGTTCTCAAAATAATTCGCTTTATTAAAAATAGAAACCGTCTGTCTAGAAGTTGTAACCGTCGTACGCTTTGTATTCATCGCCTGTAAAATTTCAGGATACTTTTGTACACCTCTCGTAATCATTGCCATATCGTATGCGGTCGTATAATGATTTGGATCGTGCAAACCATTCGGTGTAACAAAATGACTATCCGTCGCACCAAGCTGCTTCGCCTTCTCATTCATCATATTTGCAAAATTTTCTACACTTCCTCCAATATGCTCTCCTATCGCATACGCGACATCATTCGCACTCAGCACCATTAAAATCATGAGCGCCGTATTCCGATCTACCGTCTCCCCAGCTTGAAACTCAAGTTGATAATTACTCTTCTCCTGATCTAATGCCGCTTGTGAAAACGTAAATTGCTCTTCAGGCTTCGTATGCTCCATAAGTAAAATCGCTGTCAATACCTTTGTCATACTAGCTGGAAACGCATGTTCATGTGCATTCTTATCATATAGCACATCCCCCGTCTTCGCATCAATCGAAACAGCAAACTTCCCAAACACATTTGGACCTTGTCCAGGTGCCGGTGCTGGCTCCATTCCCGTCTCTGCATATAATGGTAAAGGAGTAACAAAAAATAAACACAACACCAAAACAAAAAACATAATTTTCTTACATTTTCTCATATAACTCTCCCTTTTTCATAACTTATATATAAAAATCACTAATCTATCTTCAGATTGGAAACAAACTGGAAAATGACCGTCATTTTTCACTATATCATATTTTTACAATAAAGTGAACTAACTATTTAGTAACGATATTCCTCAAACAGAAAAAAAGAAGGACTTACTCATGCTGATCCTTCTTATCACGCAACAAATCTATTAACTGATTCTCAGCTTCCTCTTCCGTAATCTCATCGGTCATTCCCATAAATGACCATCCCTTCGAACCAATTCAGTTCACTAACTCCTCCAAAAACTCATCATGTGTCACATCCACATCTAAAATCGCACCATAAATCGAAACCGTTCTATTTCTAGGCACTCGCATCTGAAAAGACTCTCTAACCATACGATACACTCTCCTTTTCCTCCCGAAATTTTACAGCACCCTTATCTAGTTCGGTTATATCGCATTTTCATTCCCTTGTAAAAGGATTGATCACTAAATAAAAATATAAAATTCTAAAATTTCTAACTTTTCTATTGATTTCATACCAAAACTCTATTACAATGAATCATACATTCTACTACCTATCATGATCCCGTAGCTCAGCAGGGAGAGCGCCACCTTGACAGGGTGGAGGTCGTGAGTTCGAGCCTCTCCGGGGTCATATGAAAAACCCCTTGATAGTCAAGGGTTTTTATTTTATTTTTCTCAATTCTAAAGCCGTTAAAAACTCTCTGGTCACAAATTGGTCACCCTACTATAAAATTGTACATTTATACTACCGCGCTTCGCTTGCTACCCTTTACGAAATGATTTAGGACGTTGTCCTAAATCATTTCGTAAAGGATAAATTTAAAAAATAATACTTAATTTACAAATTATTCTTGTAGATGATGTTTTTTAATATATACTAAAAAATATTAGAAAACTATAAATTTTAAGAGGTGGACAATGTCAAAAATTGAATCTGTTTACTGGGGAACAGGATTTGAATATATTGTTATGGGAGATTTCTTAACTAGGGGATATGAAGCTCAAAAATTAACACCTGATTTGGGTTATGATATTTTAGTAACAAATAAACTTAAACTTCTTAATCAAAAACATGAAGAACCTTTTCAATATTATATACAGGTAAAATCCAGATTAGTTCTTAAAGAGTTTGATAATGGAATTATAAATTTTTATATTGAATCAGATTTTTTTGATAAACTTATAAATGATACTAATGGTGTACTAGTATGTTGTTACGTAAGTGGCCGAATTCTAAAAGATTCTTGGTCCAGTGATCCAACTGATGGAGTTGATTGGAATGCCATGGGATTGGCGAAAGTCATTCAAGAAATCGATAAAAGTATTTATCATAAATATCAATTAGAGAATCACATCTGGTTAAACAACTACGATTTAAAATATTTACATGAAAATAATTATACTTTTAAAAAGTTTTTACACGAAGGAATATCGTATACAGGTATTAAAACAAATTATTTAACCAACGAAATTATAGACTGCAATAATGAGGGACATTATATAAACCCCACACGTCATGATTTTGTTCATTTAACAGATAATTTAGGGTGGCGACACGATGGTTTATTTCTCTAATACTATTAAGAACAAAAGCTGTGCATATTGATATATTTATTACACAGCTTTTTCTTCAATACATATAACATTTTATTAATTTAATTCATTTATACGATTTAATAAACTCTTGAAATGCCGGATTAGATTCCCACTTCTCATCCCTTACTAATTCTATGAAATAACGTATTACTTCCATATTATCTTTATTACGGATGAATCCAATAGAGTCATTATCCTTCAAAAAATCAGCAATTGAATTAAGTAAAAGAAAAGCAATTTTTTCATTAATTAAAAAGTCTGCTGTATCTTTTTGAATAAACCCTACAGGCAACTCATCGATCAAAAATTTTATAGCCTTAACATCTGATTTCCATCCTTCATTTCGAATATCATCATCTTGAATAATAACCCTTATATCCTTACCATCAATAAAATTAATTGATATATTTTGTTTTAATAAATCATTTAAAATATTTTTATCCATTCCAAACATCCTCCTGTAGAATAACTTAGAATAAAAGATCATTTATTTTATTTGCAGTTTCAAGTTGCATACTCGGTAATACGTGACTATAAGTATCTAATGTGACACGTATATTTGAATGCCCCAGCCGTTCTGCAACCACTTTAGGATGAACACCTTCTTTCAATAACAAAGTTGCATGTGTATGCCTTAAATCATGGAATCTAATCTTTGTTATATCTATTTTCTCTATTAAGCTATAAAAAGACCTTAATAAATTTCTAGGTAAACATGGTGTCCCGATATTTGTGCATACCACAAGATCATGGTTTGTATATAAAATCCCTGCTACTCTTTTTTCATTATCAATGTTTTCTTTATGCTTCACTAAAAAATTTATCGTTTCATTAGGTAATGCAATGCTTCTTTGTCCAGACTTTGTTTTTGCTCCTGCTATTATTTTGTTCCCTGCATGATTTAAAGTCTGCTTAATTGAAAGTGTATTATTATTAAAATCAATATCTTTCCATCTTAGGGCTAATATCTCACCCTGTCGCATTCCTGTAGTAAGTGCCAAAAGGAATGCAATATAATATCTACTACTTTCTGCTACCTTTAGAAAGCTTTTTACCTCCCCTATATCCCAGACTTTTAATTCACTTGTATATGCTTTAGGTCTATCAACCAAAGAGGCAACATTACGTTTTATTAACCCCCACCTTTCAGCTTTTTTTAAAGAATCATTTATTAAAGAATGTATTTTTTGTACATTCTCCCTTGATAATAAATTATTCTTTATTATCTCATTATACAATTTTTGGATATCTATAGGTTTTATTCTGGAAATTTCTATGTTTCCTAGGTTAGGAATAATATATTTATGTATTAACCAACTATAAGTTTTAAAAGTTGATTCTTTTATAAGTATCTTTTTATCATCAAGCCAACTATTTAAATATTCTTTATACAACATTTTAGAAGGTTCACTAAATGTACCATCTTTTAAAAGAGCATGTTCTGCTTCAGTCAACGCATTTTGTGCTTCTTTTTTTGTTTTAAAGCCCCTCTTCTTTTTTTGCCGTCTCTTCCCATTTACTTTCCCTAGTTCTAGTACATAATACCAACTGTGACCATCTTTTTTTACAGAACCAGCCAATTAATTTTCCTCCTTTACATCGCTACCTTCTAACCAAGAGATAAAAACAGTCTTTAATACTTTAATTCTTCTCCCTATACGAACTATATGGAAATCCCCAGAGTTAACCAACTCATAAGCTTGTCTTCTTCCAATTCCTAATATTTGTTGAATATGTATAACATCTAGTACTGATGGGTATTGTTCTAATGTATTCATAAAATCCTCCTATTTTAGCACGAATGAGTTGATAAAAAGCGTCTATTTCTTTGTATTTTTTCTTGATCAAAAGTAGTATTTTTCTTATTCAACTTTGATTCAGTCCATCTCTTGGCAATTTTAGTAGTAACCTCTAAACTATCATGATTATTTAAAGCTCCTACTGAAATAAGTAAACCCGCAATTTGATCTAATAGTTGTTCTGTATTCCCTATTTTCACTTTTTTTCTTATAATGGGAGAAAAATTTTGTATCAAATCCGCTTTTTGAACGACAGTCCACCTAGGATCTAGCGGCCACCTAGTTTTATTTTTATCTGATAATGGAATCTTAAGGGTTAACCACTCCATTGTTAAGTAAGACCAAATATTATTTTCCTTTAGAATAAAATCTTCTATAGAGCTAACTCCAAATTCTTTTAGACATTTTCTTCTAATTTGAAATTCAACCCTCCATACAGATTTTATTTCATCCCATAAATGCTCTTTCCACAAATCATAAAACCACAGTTTTTGAGATTTTTTCACTTCAAGCGTTTTGTTATATATACGTGCCAACAATGGATCACCACGCCCTATTGTAAAACCACTAAATTCACTTCCATTGTAATATTCATCATTTACAAAATGATTTACTTTCCCTCTTGCTCTAGTTACTACTTTCTCCAAATCATATTTAGTAAAAGGAGTTTCATCACTATCTACACATACATCAATCCTTGATAACTTTGTATCTGTTATAGAGATTCCAAAACCACTTAACCAATTAAGAAACTCTTTAACAGCCTTTTCAAAGCCAAGTGACCATAAATAAGATGCAAGAAACCGCACCTTAATCGGTGACGTATTTTTCACTTCCTTATCCATAAAATACATTAGGAAATCATTACATGATACCTTATAGGAATAGAAAGGAATCCCATTTCTATGTACTTTTAAACTAATTCCATTTATTTCAACTTCATACTCTTTGGATTCTTCTTGAGCTTTAGATTTTAATAAAGCTAGCATATCTAATGTGCTTTTAAAAGATTGAAAATAGTCAAAGACTTCAACCCCAAATTCAACTGTATCAATACCTTTAATAATCAATATATGTTCCTCCTTACCCCAATGTTGTAATTTGAACCCCGCATGTTATATGGTTGCGGGGGAACGAAATCATTTAATCCCCCCTCAATTTTGATACAAAGCTTCTGCTAAAGTAGATTAAACCGATCAGCCCTCAAAGGAGGACTGATCCGCTTAATCAACCTAACATGGTTTACTTTTCCATATCAAAATCCAGCCGTCCTCTCTCCATTCCAATACCAACTACTAAATAATCCAAACTTTTATCACAACCACTAAAACAAGTGACTAAAAAGGAATTTGAAATTGACTAATAAGTCAACAATTGAATATTAACCCTTTGTGATTTTTTTGTCAACTAAAAATGACTAAAAAGTCACCAAATGTGTATTTGACTAATTTATGATGTAAAACTACTATTAAGATAAGGAGGGAAACCCTTGAATTACTATGACAAATTAAATCAAATGATAGAAAAAAGTAATCTAACTTTAAAAGAAATTGCAGAAAAGTGTAAAATTTATGGGGTGAGTATTAATCCTTCATACATAAGTAAACTCAAATCAGGAAAGCAACCTCCAGCATCTGATGATGTTAATGCCGCAATAGCAAAAGCTTGTGGATTTGAAAATAGAGTGGAAGACTTCCTTTTTGAAGCTTATTTAGAAAAGTCACCTGAATACATAAGAAATTTATTACTTGAAATTACAGATCTCTTTAGTAATACTGTGCAAGTAATTCTTGAAACACAGACTCCACCCCAGCTTCTTCCATTGATTAGGACTCAATTTAATCAAATGACTAGATATGATATTATAAGACAAGCTCTAGATCTAAATAATGCAGGAACAATAAATAACGTTAATTTGCAACCATCCAAATCGATAAAAATGCCAGATGATTCAATGGAGCCTCTACTACCAAAAGGGGCAATATTACACTTTGAGGAAGTTAACGAATTTAAAAATGGTGATATTATAGTCACAAAGTCTAATGATTCTTATGTGGTAAGAAAAGTAGTTTTAATTGAAGATAAAGCTGTACTCCTAGCCTTCAAAAAGGAAATAAGGCCAATAATTATTAATGATATAAATTCACATTTTTTAGGGAAAATTACATCTGTAGCATACGCCATTGATTAATTATCAACAATAAAAAGTGCTCACTTCGCATGTGAGCACTTTTTATTATGGAATAAATAGCCAAAATATATGCTATAATCTTTATAATTAATATTACTTTTAATTTAACAAGAGGTGAAAAAATGGTTCAGTCAATAATCCAATCAGAACTTCGCGAACAAGCTGGATCAAATAGCTTTAATAGATTTGATTATCAAGCTCATTGGACTCTTTACCATATGATTGAGGAATATAAAAAAAATATACCTTTTTATGTTTTTTGTGAATTTCATGATGATATGACTAAAACAGAACTTTCTGAACACCCTTCATGTGCAGAGTTTTTCCAAGTAAAAACAACAGAAAGTTTTAAAGAATGGACATTGAAAAGACTATTCAGGACATACAAAAAACCAAATGGAGATTTTAAGCACTCGTTTTTAGGTTTCTTATTCTATAATTTTTTAAAATTCAAAGATGAATGTACTAAATGTCATTTTGTTTCTAATATAGATATGGATGAAGATGTGAGAAAATGGCAGGCTGTTATTGAAGATAAGAAGCTACTAAAAAAGAAAGAACCTAAATTATACAATGAGATAAAAGCATTTCTAAAAATAGAGTATCCTAGCCTAAAAGAACCTGAATTTACGTCAGTTTTTGATACATTCATTCAAAATACTTTCTTATATTACGGTGGACTTCCTTTAGAAAATTATGAAAAAAGTGTTGCAGGTGCCTTCTTCATTATGCTTGATAATGAAGATATTTTAACCTCAACAGGAAATAGAATTTTTAAAGATATATTAGAGGATGTAAGGAAAAAAAGTAAGAAAAAAATTAAAACACCTATTAGTTATAAATCTCTTAAAGAAGAAAAAGGAATTTCTTCAGAATCATTCTCTAGAATAAAAGATCAAGTCGCTACATTCTCAAAAAGTGAACAAGTATATCAAGATATAAAAATCAATTTTGAATCTCACTTAGGTAAAATGAAAATGAAAATGTTAATTAGATTATTAGAAAAACATAAACGAAAAGTATTAGATAGTTCCAATGTTTTGTATTTGGAATCTTCCGAAGATATCCTAGAAGCTATTGATGATATCCTATTAGATCACTACGATAAACTAGATGATTTAGATTTTGTTACAAAAAATATATTAAATGAAGTATTAGAAAAAAGTAATACTTTAATTGATGACGGAATTGGCATTAATAAAGTGTTAGTGGAGGCATTATTCTATGAAAGAATCGTTTCGTAAACAAAGAAAAATTAATCAATATAAAATACTGATTAGAAAACTTAGATTACAAAAAGAAGGTGTCCAAAATGAACAGATTAACTCTAAAAAAACTAATAGTAATTAGTGAAAGTGAAAAGAGATCTAGAGAAATCGAATTTAAAGAAGGTCTTAACATTATTATTGGAAAAAATAAAACTGGAAAATCGTCTCTTATTAAAAGTATTTTTTTCACTTTTGGATGCGAGGTTAAATTTGAGGATGAGTGGAAAAAATTAATCGATAAATACCTACTATATTTTCAATATGGAAATAGGTATTTTTGTATATTAAGAATAAATAAATCATATAAAATCTTCGAAACTAATCAAGAATTTACTAGTTATCAATTAATAATTGAAACTGATTCTTTCCATGAGTATAGTAAAGAATTAATGAAACTATTAGGTATATCTATGGATTGTTTAACAAAGAGTGGAAGCCCAATAACAATAACTCCTCCTTTATTATTTAGATTTCAATATATCGATCAGGACAAAGGCTGGGAGAAAATTGGTCAAAGCTTCACAAATATGCAATATATTAAAGACTGGGATAGCAATACAAATAAATATGTTGTAGGATTCCTTAATGAAGAATTTTATAAAACAAAAAGAGACCGAGATATTATTAAAACAGACATCGTAAACTATGATATAAAAATAAATCATTTTGAGGAATTTATAAAAAATCTATCAGCATCAATAAACAAATCAAATACTGAAGATACTTTTGATAAAGACGATAATAATAGATACTCTAACAATAAAGAGCTAAACCAAAGTCTTGTGAACAAAATGGACTCCATTGAAAAAGAAATCTTAGAACTAGTAGAAAAACTCTCTAAAATAAAAAATAAACGCTATGAAAAAACCTTAGAGCTCAATTTTATAAAAGAAAATGTAAAAGAGCTAGAGGCAGATCACACATTTGCTATTCACGAAGATCCTAATTTAAAATGTCCGTTTTGTGGCTCTGTGCATGAAAACTCTTTAGAGAATAGAATTGAAATCGTTAAAGATATACAGACAGGTAGTGAATTAGTAGCACTCTTCCGATCGGAGATAAAAGAACTAGATTCAAAAATACATAAACTAAGTACAAGAAAAAAACAGTTAACACTAAACTATAAATCTCTTAAAAAGAATGTTGAACAAGTAAAAGAAAATGTATCTATTATCAAATCTTACCAAGATCAAGGAAAAATCGAAATGATTGATTCGAGTATAAAACAAAAAGAAGAAATTATTTCAGCGAGAGATACTAAAAACAGTCAAAAATTAATATTAGATGACCAATTAAATCAACTGAAATCTCCACAAAGAAGAAACTTGATCTCCCAAGCATTAAAATCTTATTGTATGACTGTTTACGATATCTTAAATATCCCTTCTTCTTTCATAAAACTAAGAGATTTCGTACAGACTTTACAAAAAACTGGAAGTGATAATCCAAGAATGATTTATGCTTATCATATTTCTCTCTACTTATATAATTTAAATAGGGAACACAGTCCATTTAACTTTTTAGTAATTGATACCCCTAATCAACAAGGTCAAGATGAAGAAAACTTAAAAAGTATTGATTCCGCATTAAGTTTATTAACATCAAAAAATGGTCAAGTAATAATTGGGACAGAAAGAGAAACCGGACATGAAGAAAACGCTAGTAAAGTGACCTATTTAATTGAAGAAAGAAGATGTCTTACTAGCATAAATTATAAAGAACATATCAACCTTTTACATTCACTTTTATAATTGATAATTTTTGGTCACATATTGGTCACACACTGTAGGAAACATAAGGGATTTTATGATTACAAAACAGTTAACTTTTCTAATAAAGTGTGTACTATAAATACATACCGAAACAGTTAGGTTATAAAAGGATATTCCTTGCACTATCTTGACAGGGTGGAGGTCGTGAGTTCGAGCCTCTCCGGGGTCATATTTGTAGAAACCGTGTCAAATTAATATTTGATGCGGTTTTTATTTATTTACTTTCATACTCAAAAACACCAGTGGTCACATTATCTATAAAATCTCTTCTATTTTGTTAACTGCATCCTCTTGCATCGTTGGCAGTACATGCGAATAAATGTCTAATGTAATTTTGATGTTACTGTGTCCTAATCGTTCAGAGATTACCTTCACATTCACACCTTTAGCCAATAAGACGTGAATAATAGTTTCAGCGTCTTTCCATCACAACCCTAGCAATTCAACTGGGCACACCCCAGTTACAAGAGCCAAATGATTCGCCATTTATTCCTACCTCTCCTTTGAGTCTAGAGTGCTTAAATAAATTAACCGAATATTCGTAATATTATTTATAAATATTATAATACCTTCTTCTTTATCCTGATTATGTTATATAATTATTGAAAATTACATATATTAGGGATGGGGAGGAAAAGATGAAAGCTTTATTAAAGGAGAATGGGCAGATCACACAGTTATTAAATGACTGGTATGTAGAAATTCGGGCTAGACGAATAGAAAATGCACACAAATTAAAAGAAGAGATTGATACTAAAATACAAGCTATTGAGGAAGACCAAAACCTATTATACTATTCTCTTCTTAATTTTAGATATCAATATTTGGTCGATAGCTTAAGCATCTCTAAAGATAGCTTTAAACAAAATGATTCTTTTGCAATACCGACAGATAACTTCTTAGCATATTATTACCACTTTTTTAAGGCAATTCATTCAAATATAACTGGCAGCCACACTATGGCTAAAATGCACTACGAAAAAGCTGAAGAACTTTTAAAACATATATCAGATGAAATTGAAAAAGCTGAATTCTATTATGAATTAGCCATTTTCTATTGTCACACTCAAAAGTATATTCTTACTATTAATTATTTAACGAAAGCTAAAGAAGTGTTCTCTAGTCACAAAGGATATGAATTGAAAGTTGCTTTTTGTAATAATCTATATGGACTAGCATGTACCCATTTAAAAGAGTATGAATTGGCAGAGGAACATTTTCTTTCTGCCATAGATACATTCCAAAAAGAAAAGCAAGACCCTTATATTTTAATTGTGCGTCACAATCTCGGCTTAATGTATGCAAACCAAAACCTTTCTAGTCTAGCTATCCGCTATCTATCTGAAGTCAACCAAAAGTTACCAACTGACTATAAGGCTATTTTTATTCAAGCTAGAGAGCATTTCAAACTAGGCGAAACAAATATTGCTTCAAATTTAATTGAAAAGGGATTAAATATTTGTAATAATCTATATAATAAAGGCTATATACATCATTTTACAATTTTAAAACTACTGAACGACAATACTTCTACAGAAGATTTAGAAAAAGTTATTATAGAAGGATTATCCTATTTCGAAGAAGAAGAATTATATGAGTATGTGGAAGAATATGCTGAAAAGTTAGCATTAAAATTCTATCAAGAACGCAATCACTCAAAAGCCAGCACATATTTTTATACAGTCAGCAAAGCTAAAGATAAAAATTTTAAAAAAGGAGCATTAAAATGAAAAAAACAGTATTAAGTTTAGTTGGAGTTTTGACAGTTTTAACTTTAACATTCGGAGCATCTTCTTCATTAGATGTTCAGCAAATCGCTGAAATCATTGCATACACACATGGACATACTGGTTGATTCGTTGTTTATTAGTTTACAAACTATAACACAAAAAGGAAGCGGCAATTATGGTGGCCACTGAAAAAGGCCACTCATAATAAAAAGGAGTCTGTTATATAGATAACGAACTCCTTTTTCATTCTTAATATTCCAATAAAATGCGTATTGGTTTTTGTTTTAATTATATAGTGTTATTGGCAGTTCAACCGCTTATCCCATTTGCTTTTCCTTGAGAGCTTTGATAATCGCTCCAGTAGCGATGAAGAGAGTCCCTGCGATAAAGAATGCTGCGCTAAGTACAAAGTACGCTGTAAGCAGATTAGAGTTAATAATGTAGTTGTATGCGTCCCCGCCTACATAAGCGTGTTTATTTAACTCACTGTATTCACTGGCCATATAATACCCTTCAATTCTATCAATACCCATATATAGCAGTACCGCTGAATGTATGTAAAAGATTACTGCCCAAATGATCCATTTTTTCATGATTGTATTTTCTCCTGTTATTTATCTTATTATTTAATACATGATTAAAATTGTCTGATTTTATATTTCTTAATCTTATGAATCCTATGATACTCACAAACATGACTGTATTTGTAGTCGAGTCTCTTATCTATTAACTTTTACTGTAATTATTCTAGAAGGCTTTCTAACTCCTTCTCTCCATTATTTCTTTAAAACTATTCTACTGGAATTAATTTCACTTGCTCTGCTGTCTTAATAATATCACCATCACTAGTGAAGAAAGTATAATCTCCACGACCTACTGAGCTATTTCCTAAAATGGTATTTACTTTTGCTGTCCCTCTATTGCCATCAAATACAATAAAGTTACTCCCTCGCCCTACTGCCGTAGCCTTATAACGACCAGAAGGTATATCTTTACCCACGATATATTCACCTGCCCCTAAAACCCTAGGCTCTTCCTGCTTAGCTTTAACACCTTCTGTAAGCTTCTGTAGTTCGCTTTTCTTAGCTTGGATATTCCCATCTAATTCAGTGACCTCACTCTTCTTAGCTTCTACCTCTTTTCCTAGTTTATCAACTTCTGATGCTAGTTGATTCTTATTGTCTACTAGAGCCAAGGTCTCTTTCACTTCAGCTTTCTTGTCATCAAGCTTCTTTTGCTCTGCATCAATACTTTCTTTGACCTTGCTTTTCGTGTAACTTAACTCTTTCTCCTTTTCTACTACTTTTGCTTTTGCCTCTTCGTATGTAACTTTTTCTTTCTCGATAGCAACCTTCGCTCCTCTAGCACCAATCGAATATGAAATTACCAATCCAAAGATTAGTGTTAAAGTTATCCATAACTTCTTTGACTTTACAATTTTCACATTTATTCCTCCTATCAAATTTACTATATTAATATATCATATTTTTACAACACTTATAACTTGCAAAATGTAAGGTTTTCGAATCTACTATTTCCTCTATAATGCAGATTTTCACGAATGGAAAAGTCGAAGCAGCCGTTTATTTAATCGAATTTTAGAAACTTGGCACGGCGATAGAGAATTGTCTCATTTTTCTGAATATGCGCCGAGAAGCAGGGCACATGGAACGAAAACTTACATTCAAATTGGAAAATCAAAAAGAAACGTTGCTAAAAGAAAGACGAGACCTTAGTGATTTAGAAAATGACCTTTCCTATCAGCAGCAACAATTAGCAAGGGAGGTCCATGCATGAGTTTAAATATGTATTTGGGAGAAGTACAAAGCCAAACTCAAAACATGAACGCTGTATGTACCGCTACCATTCAAGGAATGGAACAAGCGATTCAGTTGATTGATACTTTTGCATTGGATCCTGTTTTGCAAGGACAAACGTATGAAAGTGCCAAAGCATTCTTTGCCCAAACATTCCGTCCATTAGCACAAGGTATCATTTATTTATGTGAAGAATTAATCCAACAAAACAATGCTTTCCCTAGAGACTTTGCAGCACAAGTTGCTCAAACAGACGTCATTGAACAAGAACTCAGGGAACAAATCCAGCAAATCAATCAAATGATATCGCATATGGAAGAAATGAATGCAGCTATGCCTATACCAAGCATGGGAGCTATGATTGGTATTTTTGTTTCTATGAAACAAAAATTAGAAGAAAAACTCGAGCACTTATATGAATTCAATACTACTTCAAGTAGCAATTATGACACAGTGATTCAATTAGCCGCTAGTATTGCGACGGGTTTGGCTGAAGTCCAAAGTGGGAAAGGTTTTCGTCCTGTAAGTGGTACATTTAGTACACAAGGATTGAATATAGAGTGGGCGAATTCTATTCGAGCAATTACAGCAGATAGGAAGCATCAGTCTGAGGAAGAGAGTATAATAGACAAATCGTTACTGGATAAATTTAAAGATGCTGTCGAAACCGAAATAGAAGCGATGGATCAGTTGTCCGAAAAATTTTTTCATCAGACAGAAAATACTTCTTTGCCCGGGCTATATTATAACTACAAAAAAGGACAAACTAAAGCTGTATTAGATGAACTTAAAGGAATATTAAATACAATCTTACACCCAATAGATAGTTTTGAAGGCGCTGTGTATGCCTTTTCTCATATCGACGAAACATTTGCTGCTGTAGAACAAGCTATTTCTGATTCATGGAATCAAGATGTTGTAAATGGAGATTGGAATAGTAGAGCTAGATGGATTGGAAATGTAGAAGCGCAAGTTAAATTAGCACTTGCCGAATTATTGGTAGGAACAAAAGGTGTAGATAAAATTTCAAAACTAGGTAAAGTTTCCAGGTCAGGTAAGGCCTCAAAACTGAATGAAAGTGTAAACTTCATACAAGGTGTAAAAAATGTAATAAATTTTGATAAGTTTAAGCAAAGCGTTAACATGTTAAATAATATTCTAATACCCAAAAATCAAGTTGCTTATGCAGGTATTGGCAAATTTAATTATGAGTCCCCTACGCTTAAAGATTTCTTTGTTCAAGCAAGTAGCGGAGAAAGCAAGGGATTAAATAATAAAATTGGAAAAGATTCCTTTATTCTTAAGAATATTGAAATTGTCAGGAATAGAACAATTGCATTTAATAAAGCTAAAGACTTAGCTGGTATTCCTAGATCACAACAACCTACACGCCAATGGCAAGTAGGAGATGATATATCTAAAAAAGGGTATGAATCTAAGAACTATGAATATAGTGCTAACCACACTCACCATGGGCGTTATTATGAGTATGACACACCTCAAGGTAAACGAGTTATTGTTGAGCATATTAATGATGGCGTATTACATACACATGCAGGTAAACCCAAAGACGGAGCTAATCCGTATACTTATGATTTTAAGAAGGAGAGATACTCTAACATTTACGGGACTAATAACGATCATCACCTTTATTATAACAAATGAGAGGCAGGAAAATTATGATATATCAAAATGAAAAAATTCGTAGAAAAAAAGTATTAATCAGAGCTAAAAAAGTCTTTAGCCAATTCTCAAATTTAGAACTTATTGAATTTGAAAATCCCGATTCTGCATGGATAAAACTATTCGACACAGCATTGAAAAAGTTTCGAAATGTTAACTCTAAACCAACATTTCATATTCCTGTTGGTGATGTTAAAAGTAGGTATATTTTATGGATTGAACGTTCTTTAGGTTCTTTAAGTTTTTCAAATCATAAAACAGAATATTTTATATTAGTTCCTAATTGTTTAGAGCCGGTATGGGCAAATGTTAGAATATTGAATTTCACAAAATCTATTGAGGAACTTTGGGACATTTCTGAAACTAATGAATTTGTAATTGCTGATAAGAGTACGGGGCAAATTGTACAAATATTTTCTGAAGAAGAATGTTATGAAATTCATTTTGAGCGCTGCAACACTGATCTAATTGACTCTTCAAAAAATTAATATTAGTATTAGAAATTTAATCCTTGATTAACAGGATATTTTTTAAACTTTCTGAATAGAACGGTATAGCAACTTGGGTAAAATGATTGAGCAAGTAGAAAAGAATATGTTATATAAAAGAGCATCCTTTAATTAATGGGTGCTCTTTTGTAACTCTTACTTTGCAAAAAGAATGGTAATGGAAGTTTTATTTTAACCGGATATCCATTTTGATAATAGGAGGAATATTGTGTTCCAACTTAGTTTATTTGTAGAATGAGAATTTATGAGGATCCCTTAAAAACCCTAATGATTGAATTACCAGAAAAAATTTTTTAGTTGCAGATTTATTAGAAGATGATATTCGTAGCAATCATGGTATACAGTATTTAGATAAAGTACTAAATGAGTAATTGGAATTTCTTGAGATAAGAGGAAAAGGATTGAATATGGAGTGGACAACTGCTATTCAAACGATTGGAGAAGATCGGGCACGCCCAGCTAGCGATCTTCTAAATGACAATTTATCTGATGATAATATCGAAGAAGGGGCAATGTGCGGGAAACCTCCTGAAAAATCTATGATTAGAAAAGTTTTTGACGGTATCTACGTTGGTTCTGGGCAATTTGTTGGAGGTGTAGTAGAAGGATTTAAATCACTAGACGATACAGTAACAAAAGAAAATATAATGGAGTTAGGGTTGGAGTAATAAAAACAAATGGAGAGATAGGAACTATTTTCCCTGATGCTACTCAACAACCGTAGATAGAGTTTGGAGGATTAATATGAATATAGAAAAAAGAATGGAAGTTATCTTAGATAAAAGAAAAAAATTAAATTTAAATGATGATTATGGAATACAAAAAAGTTGGAATGAAATAATAGAGGTTCTCTCAGAAAATGAGGAAAATACTATAAGATATTTAGAGATTTGTAGTAAAGAAGATTTATATTGGATAAGTGAAGTTTTTGAAGATATAGCGGAAATTGTGCAAAGTAAAGAATTTATTAATTGCTTAAGAAAATTAGATAAAAAATTTCCAGAGTTAGAAATGACAAAGGATATCGATATAGCAGAAAGTTATATCGAAAATCTTTAAAGTAAATGGTAAGCCGCCCACCTAAAAATGAGCGGCTTTCTTCATGATCTAAGCCAACTTACATAAGAATCACTAGACGTAATATAGTACGTATATCCTTTACGCGATACTGCGGATACCCACTCATCAACATTTACCTTAGCGGCGATAGCAAAGACGAGCCCTGCTTCAACTGTGCTGGTGCCGGCTACGTACGACTTATTCCAAGTCGCTTTCGTATAGAAGTTTAGATCATTTACTTTCGATACGCTAACGTGTATTTTAAAGTCGTTTTTCCTAGAGAATTATCAGCGAAATTGAGTATGTATATCCAAAGTAATATAAATACCTTTCTAAACGGCTTATATACTCTAAAACGTAGCAATTTAGAGCCGAGGTTTTAAATTTTACGTAGATTTTTCAGCCGGTTTTCTTTTACACTTCTATATCTTTCCCTCTGCTACCACTTGATTTCTCCACAACACTAGTAGTTTTCTAAACTCAGAGGTCTCAATTTTACACTGGTTATTTGGGGGACTCATAAAGAAGTTAATAGCACTTGTATAACTAGGTTCAATGTAGATAGCTGCCACGTTCCCCTCTATTTCATACTGCGAGAATTTTTTGTCTACTACATTATCTAAAATCTGTATATATTCATCTGCTTCATCATCTAAAATATCTTCTAAAAAATGAGAAATAATAGAAATCTCCTTAGGCAAACGTATTCTTAATCCGCCAAGTCCATCACGATAAAATTCATATGTATATTTCATTTTTTACCTCCTAGTATAAACAGGATATGCGGTTATTATCTCATTATTTTGTATAATCATTTCCACTTTAAATCCGTGAGATGTTTGTCCTACATATCTAACTGTATCGACTTGCATCTTATTATCGTATGCTTCTTTAATAGAATCAAGCACCTGTACTCTATCCCATTCTTTAGGGAAAAATGAAGAAAGAGCAGTTTTTGTTTCACCGTCTACTTTTGCTTTATACACCCTCGCAAAATTTGGTGCATGGGTAATTCTAACTATCTCTCCTCCACCCATCATACTTTCATGGTGGTATCCAACAGCTTTTAATCCCCACCATTTTTGTCTTAGTTCCCCGTGAAAAAGGTGTTGCATAGGTGATGAATCAAATTTATACGGGACATTCGCGTCATTAGTTCTTCCACCACTAGAAAACTTAATAACGGGAATGTCCCGTATAAAGTGAAACTTTAATCAGTGGGGTTTTCTTCATCCCCCACTGATTATGATCAGGCTGCCCGTTAATGCGGGATAAAGACGACATCCTTCCACCCTAGTTGATTCTATGAACTTTTAAACATATTTATAGTAAATAATATCCCCTCTAAATTTTGTTATTATATTATCTAAAGAAGATAAATTAAGGTTAGGAGGATATTATGGGGGTTTCAGTGAAGGGGAATGAAGTAATCATACAATTATTGAATGATTGGTATGTAGAGATTCGTGGTAGACGAATAGAGAATGCACACTGCTTAAAAACAGAAATTGATACAAAAATTCAAAATATAGAAGATAAAAATCTACTACTATATTATTCATTACTAAACTTTCGATATCAATATGTAATTGACAATGTTGGGGTCTCCAAAAATAGTTTTGATAAAATTGAGTCTTTTGCTCCCCCAACGGATAATCGCCTAGCTTATTATTATCACTTTTTTAAGGCTATTCATTCTAGTACAATTGGAAATTATAATGTCGCAAAAGAACATTTCGAAAAAGCCGAAACTCTTTTGGAGCATATTTCTGACGAACTTGAAAAAGCAGAGTTTCATTATAAACTCGGGGCATTCCATTATGATATTTATCAAGGGCTTTTATCTGTAAAACAAGTTACAAAAGCGCGAGAATTATTCTCTCAGCATATTGATTGTGAAATTAACGTAGCATTCTGTGATAATCTCTTAGGGTTAGCTTGTACACATTTAAGAGAATGGGAATTAGCAGAAGAATACTTCACTAAAGCAATGAATACATTCCAAAAAATAAATGAGGAACAATTTATTCTTATGGTTCGTCAAAATTTAGGTCTGATGTATGCAAGTCAAAATCTTTCTCCATTAGCAATTAGGTATCTAGCTGAGGTTAATGAGAAAATGCCAAAAAACTATAAATCTATGTTCATTGAAGCTAAAGAACATTCCAAATTAGGAGAAGTTGACGAGGCATCAAGACTAATTGATAAAGGATTAGAAATTAGCAATCAGTTACATCACGAAGAATACAAATATCGTTTTAAAATATTAAAAGCAATGAATACAAAAATTTCAGGTGAAGAACTTGAGAAAATTGTATTAGAAGGAATAACGTACTTCAAAGAAGAATCTTTATGGGAGTACGTTCAAGAATATACTGAAATAGTAGCCTTACAATATCACCGTGAAGGAAATAGTGAGAAATCCAGTTATTATTTCTACTTAAGTTATGAGGCTAAAAATGAAGTGTTTAAAAAGGAGGCATTAAAATGAAAAAATTATTTAGCATTATTGGAATCGTAGCAACACTAGCATTAACATTAAGTGTTTCTCCACAAACAGATAATCAAGTGAAAAGCATTGTCCAAATGATGGCAGATGGGAATCATGGTGGTTGATACTAACTACTGACCTAGAATCTATTTCTAGGTCTTTTTATTTACAAGAGACCGGTGTAAAGTCATGGAGTTTCCCCTCTATAACGGTTTCCAAAATTCAACTGTATAGATATATACTATATTGGCATAAGCTTATGAAAAGCAACATCTCAAATATTATTTAATTATCTCTCCTTTGTATTTTCTTTCACTATTTCTCCTCCAAAATTTTTTATACCACCCTAACACAAATCACTAATTTTACTAGAACTCATTTAGAAGAAATAACGTATTTTCACTTAAAGATAGTTGGTACCCTTAAGTTAATAAGCATAAGCCCCCTACATTTCCTACAAAAGGTTGTAAATCATATAGAAGAATTTTATGACTCAATATACACATGGCAAAAATCTTTAAGGCTTACTGCTCATTTTCAAACAGTAAGCCTTTCATTTTATAAGACAATATAATCGTTTGCTATTTCTTCTCTTTCCCCCGAAACCGTCCATGTATATTATTCCACTTATATGTTCCTGCTTCGCTAAATTCTGCTAGTTCCATGGATAAGGCGAAGTAGCGTTTGGCGGCGAGGTCTGCGAAGTGTTCTTTCATCATGTTGAATAGGCGGTTGCATGTTTCTGTTTTGTCTTGTGTGGTTCGCCCGGCTCCGATTTTGAGCGTGGCATGGACGAATGCGTCATCTTCTTGTCCGTCAGCAATATAGTAATCTTGTAATTCGATTGCTCTTGAACGAATCCCTCCTGTTGGGAAGATGTCGCTTCGTGAGATGAGGATATCGTTTACTTTTTTTAATAGTTCTTTCATATTCGCTTCTTCTTTTATATTATCCGTGTACTCGACTATAAAATGTGGCATGGACGTAGGCTCCCTTCTTTTTATAGATTATTAGAATGAGAGTAGCTGTTCTGTTCGCTACTCTTTTGCTTTCTATTGTTTCGAAAATGTTTCTTCCCCAACAATGGTGTTTATCAGACGGCCTATTCCTTCAATTTCGGTAATGACTTCATCTCCTACTTTCGTATCGACAGATCCTTTTGGCGTACCTGTTAAAATGATGTCTCCTTTACTTAATGTCATAAAGCTACTTAAGTAGGCAACTAAGTCCCGTATGGAAAAGATCATATCTTTCGTTGTTCCCTCTTGCGTCAGCTCGCCATTCACATATGTACGGAGCGTTAAGTTCATCGGATCGTCAATGTCGGATGCATCGACAAGCCATGGACCGATTGGCGTGCATGTATCGCGGTTTTTCACTCTCAAATTTGGCCGATAATAATTTTCTAAATAATCCCGTATTGCATAGTCATTCGCTACTGTATAGCCAGCAATGTAATCATATGCCTCTTCTTTTTTAACACCTCGAGCTGTTTTTCCCATAACAACAGCTAGCTCACATTCATAGTGCATATACGTCACATCTTCTGGGCGATATGTTTGACCACGGTGACCGATGAATGTGTTAGGTCCCTTTAAGAAGACAAGCGGTTCTGTTGGTGCGTTAAATGATAACTCTTTTGCGTGATCTGCGTAATTTAGGCCGAGAGCAAATACTGTTCGCGGCTCAACTGGTGGGAGCCATGTTACTTCCTCTTCTACTAGCACCCGCCCATCATCTAATTGCAACTTGCCATCTACTTCAGTTGCGTAGTAAATCCCGCCAGCATATGCGATGCGCGCTCGTTTCATCGTACTTCCCCTCTCACAAGTTTTTTTCTAAAACGACTTGATTTTCTAAGCTACCAATTCCTTCAATTTCAATTCGAATGCGGTCTCCATCTTTTACGAGCGGTGGATTTTCCGGGACACCAACAAGCAGTATATCCCCTTCATATAACGTCATAAATTCTGTTACATCTGCGATGAGACGTTCCACTGGTCTAATTAAGTTTTTCGTATGATTTTCTTGCCGCAATATACCGTTCACATATACTTGAACGGTTACATCATTTGGGTTTTTGATAGCCTCTTTCTCTATTACCCATGGGCCAACTGGGCAAAATCCATCGCGTGCTTTTTGCTTAATCGCTGGGCGATACACACTTTCATGAGGTATGCTGATGTCATTTACAATCGTATATCCACGAATATATTTTAGCGCTTCTTCTTCCCTTACTTTCGTCGCCCTTTTTTCGATGACAATTCCTAGCGTCGCTCCAATTTCTAACTCCTTTTCTTCACTCGGTAACGGAATCGGCATTCCCCGGGCAATCATCGTGTTTATCGGTTTGATATATAAAATGGGAGCACTTGGCGCTTGTTTATATGGCAATTCATGTACCGAATTTCCTAATGCTGCAAGTACTCCTTTATAATTGAGCAATGTCCCATAAATATTTCCTGAAGTTGGAATATCTAATACAAGCTCGTGACTTTCATACTCTTTTCCGTTCCATATGACGACATCTTCTGTTGCATGTAGCTCCGCTTCTTCTATTTGAGATCGGCCATAACATTTAAACTGTATTTTCCTCATATTTTCCTCCCTCATTTCACTTAATGATGACGAATACCTTTCACATCGCTTCCTGTATTTGACTTCACCAATATTTCTTCAAAATTACCCGTCTTACTTCTTTTCGCAAATAAAATTGTACCTATATAAGCTCCAAGAAATCCTAACGGAATGGAGACAATGCCTGGGGAAGACAATGGAAATAATGGTTCTCCTACAAAAAGTGCTTCTCCTACTTTCGGACTCCATACACTCGGACTAAGCGCAACGAGAATCATACTGCCAAGTAAACCTACGAGCATTCCTGTAATGGCTCCTGCCATATTAAAACGCTTCCAATACACAGTGAATAAAATGACAGGCAAATTAGAGCTTGCTGCAACTGTTAATGCTAATGAGGAAAGAAAGGCGACATTCATTTTTTGAACAAACAATGCCAATATAATGGAGAAAACTGTAATTCCAATCGAAGCAAATCGCGCCATGCGAAGCTGCTCCTTTTCAGTCGCTTTTCCTTCTCGAATAATTTCATTATAAAAATCATGAGAGAATGCGGTTGCCCCTGTGACAACAATTCCCGCTACGACAGCAAGAATAGTAGCAAATGAAACAGCTGATATAACAGCAAATAGCATGTCACCGCCTAATATTTTTGCTAGCAATGGTGCTGCCATATTTCCAGCTGGATTCGCTTTCATAATCTCTGTAGCTCCAACGAATTTTGCAGCAGCAAACCCTAAAAAGATGACCATAATATAAAATAACCCAATGATCCAGATGGAATAAGCAACAGATTTTCTCGCTACTTTTGCATTTGGAACGGTTAAAAAGCGGCTTAAAACATGAGGAAGCCCAGCTGTACCAAGAATTAAGCCAAGCGTTAAAGAAAAGGCATCTAATCCATTTGTATATTTTGCACCTGGATGTAAGTAAGCCTCTTGAAGCGGCGTTGCTGTTTTCATTTCTTCAAAAATACGAAAAATATTAAAATCGAATTTGCTCATTACTATGATAAAAATGAGAAATGTCCCGCCTAATAATAAAAATGCTTTCGTAATTTGTACCCAACTCGTCGCTGTCATACCGCCAAAAATAACAAATATAAGCATAACAAGCCCTACAATAACGACAGATATTTCATATTGAATGTTTAATAGTAATTTAAATAGCGCTCCCGCTGCGACAAGCTGTGCAAGCATGTAAAAAACGGAAATGGTAAGAGCATTAAATGCCGTAACACCACGCACTTTTTTATTTTGAAAACGCTCTGTAATCATATCTGCCAATGTATATTTTCCTAGATTGCGAAGCGGTTCGGCTACTAGGAGCAAAACGACTAAATACGATACAAGCGCACCATACATTAAAAAATATCCGTCATATCCAAGAAGGGAAATCGCACCAATAAGACCTAAAAAAGAAGAGGCTGACATAAAATCACCGGCAATTGCAAAACCATTTTGCCATCCCTTTAGTCCCCCTCCAGCTGTATAAAAAGAACGAGCATTACTTGTTTTTTTCGAGGCATAATAGGTAATAACAAGCGTCATAATCACAATGAATCCAAACATTACTACCACTTTATAGTCCATCTACTTTTCTCCCCTCTGCCTCTTCCCTTAACACTTGCTCGGCTAATGCATCAAAGTAAGCTGCCTTTTTTACATATAGATGACATATGACAATGGTCATGCCAAACTGAGCAAAGGCATATACCCAAGCCCATGATATAGAACCAATCGCTTGCTTTGTTAATAGATCTGTATCCAATGTTAAAATCGGTAAAAGTAGCGCAAAACAAATGAAAAAGACTGTCACGGAAACTGTAAATCTTTTTCTCTCGCGCAATAACGCTTTAAATTTTTCTGAATTTGCAATCTCCTCGTAATTTATGTTTTTGGATTTTATCATATAAAACCCACCTCATCCTTTATTCAATTTTATCCTGCTATTTTAAGGGAGTAAGGCTGCCCGTAACAGCCCTCTATATCGCTAAGTGATCGAGTAAAACGTACCGATTGATATCATATACATTTGCATTTCCAAAAATAGATTGGGTCCATTTTACTTTTATCTGTTTATTTAATACATCCAT
The DNA here is from genome assembly GCF_022663115.1 of Bacillus cereus group sp. BfR-BA-01430. Lineage (NCBI taxonomy): Bacteria > Bacillati > Bacillota > Bacilli > Caryophanales > Bacillaceae > Bacillus > Bacillus cereus group sp. BfR-BA-01430. The sequence continues at coordinate 420,786 of NZ_JAKUEW010000001.1, read as the reverse complement.
GGGGCAATTGGATAACTGAAGGAGAAGATGCTGTTCTTTTATTTGTTGACATACTCCCTTATAAAAAATTTGATTAATTTCTACTGTAATATGATAAACACCAGGTACTGGTAGCATATAATCTTGCTCTACGAAAACTTCAATAAACCTATACGTTTCGTAAAAAACGGAGGATTTCTGTACAATTCCCCTTGTTTCATAATAATCACCGAGATAATTCGGAATATCATGTGTTGCTCCATGGGAAAGTAGTTTTCGAATAGCAGTTGAACTAATTTTATGATGATGGTGTTCTATTTTTGGAATCGTGGTAACTTCAAATTTGTTCTTCCCTTGTTCTTTTAATAGCTGCATATTGCCTTGCCCTTTATATCCGTAATGATAATCAAATCCGGCGACAACATGTTTGCAGCAAAATCCGATAATATATGTTTCCACAAACTCTTGATAAGATAGGCGGGCGAATATTGGATCAAACTTGACTACGATTAATTTTTCAACACCCATATTTTTAAAACGCTCTTCCTTCACTTTCAAAGGTGTTAAATATTTCATCGGGCCATCAGAAGGATTCACAACTTCCTTTGGATGTGGATAAAACGTCATAACAGCAAATGTGATCTTCTTTTGTTTGGCAATCTCTCTTGCTGTTCTAATTAGCTTTCTATGACCAATATGAACGCCATCAAAGAAGCCAAGTGCAAGAACACATTCCTCTGTTTCTTCTCGCAACGTTTTAGAAATGGGGTGTTGCATATACAGCGTCTTCACCTTATCACCTCACCTATCATTTTCACAAACTATTCTGACAATCTATAACACAAAATCTGGTTTTCTTTGTTCTAACGTTGGACTTGCCTCTTGTATTCTTTCCCCTGTTTCGATATCTAAAAATGGAGATGTTTCATTAAACCAGCTATCCGGTGCTTTATGCCCCCAGAACGTTTGGCGTCTTGGATCATTTAAATCCCAGCGCACGGGATTGAAATCTGGATCACTTGTTAAATAATCTCCGTTATATAGCTCAATTCTGTATCCATCTGGGTCTCGTAAATACAAGAAAAATGCATTCGATAATCCGTGGCGCCCAGGCCCTCTTTCAATATTTTCACCATAGCCGATCGATGCAAGGACATCGCAACAATGAATAAGCGCTAATGGATCTGGTAACCAAAAGCCAATATGATGAAGGCGCGGTCCTTCTCCATTCATAAATGCTTGATCATGTACTGTTTGTTTCCGGTGAAGCCAAGCAGCCCATACGCGATCATCTTCTGTTGCCGTATATTCAGAACATGCAAAACCAAGTTCATTGACAAAGAAGTTGTAAGCTTTCTCTACATCTGGCACAGCGCAGTTTACATGATCGATGCGCTGAATTCTTGCTCCTCGATATTGATCATAACGTTGAATCATACGCTCAGCACCCTTCATCTTACAGAAGAACTCAAGGGGCATTCCTGATATATCATGAACATGTAATGCCCTGCCTAGTGCATATTGCGTTCCTTCTTCTTTCCACTTTGTTTTTAATCCTTTTGATTGGAAAAATGCTGCTAGTTTATCTAAATCTTCTTCACTCTTCACTTTATAGCCAAGTGCATGAACACCTAACTGCTCTGATTTTTTCAATACTAAGCTATGATGAACGTGTTCTTCTAACCCTCTTAAATAAATATGCTCCTCATCACATTCCGTCTCGATAAATCCTAAAGCGTTTACATAAAATTCTCGCGAACGATCCAAATCTTTCACATTTAGAATTGTTCTTGCAATGCGAATAATATTAAACTCCATTTGTTACACCTCCATATTTTTATACTTTTTCGATTAACTCTTCCGAACGATTTAAAAATTCTTTTACGCGGTCTACATATACTTGCTTATCGTAGCCATTATATAGCGCGCTCGCCATTCTAACTGGATCTCCAAAAAAGAAGCGTTCATACAATGTCTGTCTCGTGCCAAATGCACTCATACAAACATCCCAAGCTAGTCGATATAATTTCACGCGATTATATGCGTCCCCATTTGCCGCTTGTAAATATTTATCTAAATCAGGGCGTAATTCCGATTGAAAATCTGATTCTGATGGAATTGCCATTAAGCCACTTGCTCCAAGCAGTTGCATAATTTCACTAAACCTTGGGTAAATTTTTGGATAGTAATGGCGCGCAACATTTAATGGTGTAAAGTCCGGTGTCATAATGCCCCACTTATCCAGCTTCGCATTTGCTTCTGCTGCCGTTACGTATGCTTTCACTGTTTCAAGTGCCATAATGACTTCCGACATCTTTTCTTGTACATGTTGAAACTGACCGATATTAATCGTTTCTACCATGAGCTGTAAAATCCCTAATACAAATTCCGTTTTTGCAATATTTTTTGAAACAACTTGATGCGTCATATGAACAACCGCATTACTTTCGTTGTAAGCTTGATTACAAACGCCAACATCCCCTAAAGCAAACACTCGATTCCAAGGCACTACGACATCGTCAAATACGACAATCGTATCCATTTCTTCAAATCTCGATCCAAGTGGATGATCAAAATGAGACTTTCCGTAATCAAATGATTCACGGCAAATAAACTTTAATCCCGGTGTATGATTTGGAATTGAAAAGGCATATGCATATGGATTTTCCTCTTCGGATTGTTTTAAAAGAGTCGAAGGAAACACCATAATTTCATCGGTAATTCCTCCTTGCGTTGCAAGTAAACGCGCTCCGCGAATGACTACGCCTTCTGATGTTTTTTCTACAATGCGCGCCGCAATATAAGGATCGGATAATTGCGATGCATTAACCGCACGATTCACTTGCGGCTGAATTAATGTATGTGTTAAAGATAAATCATTCTCTCGACAATACTCGTAATACTCCGCCATATTTTTCGCATAAAACGCATCTTGTTTTCCAAACATTTCAGCAGCCGATCCGTAAGCCATCATGCCGGCGTTAATATAATCTGGAGAGCGCCCCATCATACCGCCGTTGTATTTTGCCCACTCTTGAATCATTTTGCGGCGCTTTGCTAAGTCTTCTTTTGTTTTTGGCTGCAAAAAGGAAGTGCCGACACGCTCTCCTGAAGTTGGAGAAGTATATGTCATATACTCTGCTTTCTCAGGATCGTGCTGCATATCATATAACTCAGCTTGCGTTTTCATTACCCCTTTAAAAGCAGGATGTTCTGAGATGTTTCCTTCTACTCTCTTCCCGTCAATCCATACATTGGCATTTGCTTGATTTACTCTTTCGATATATTCTTTTCCTGTTTTTGCTGGCATTTCACTCTCCCCTTTCATGAAACTATTGTTTTTATATTTTCATCTGCAGCTTATTATTTCTTTGTGCCAAACTTCGGAATATGATGATCTCCGATTGCAACATGGATAACCTTTGGTTCCGTATAAAACTCGAAAATGGCATAGTGCCCACCTTCTCTTCCGATCCCGCTATCTTTTGCTCCACCAAACGGAATTCGAAGATCGCGTACATTTTGAGCGTTCACCCATAACATGCCCGCTTCAATGGACTGCGCAAGTCGATGACCTCTCTTCATATCATTTGTCCAAACATAACCAGCAAGTCCGTACCTTACATCATTAGCAATTGCAATCGCTTCTTCTTCCGTTTCAAATTCCATAACAGCCATAACAGGACCAAATATTTCTTCTTGGCATACTCGCATCTCATTTTTTGCATGTAATAATAAAGTTGGTGGCACAAAGTTACCCGCTTGCACCGATTCGGGAACAACTCCTTGTATCACTTCACACCCTTCTTCTTTTGCGATCTCAATATACTTTTGTACCTTTTGAAAATGCTGTTTTTCAATTAACGGACCAAGTTCTGTCTTAGGGTCCATCGGATCGCCGATTGTAATATAGCCAACACGTTCTTTTAATTTTTCAATAAATTGATCTTTAATATTTTTGTGCAGTAATAAGCGAGAATTAGCGGTACAGCGTTCTCCATTAAATGAGAAAATGCCCCACACAGCCGCATCTAAAGCGCGCTCTAAATCTGCATCTTCAAAGACGATAAGAGGAGATTTACCACCTAGTTCCATTGAAGTTTTCTTTAGCGTATCAGCCGCATTTTTCATAATGATTGAACCTGTCGTTGTTTCACCTGTGAATGATATAGCTTTCACATCTTTATGAGCGACAAGAGAGGCACCCGCTGTTTCCCCAAAGCCATGAACGACATTAAAGACGCCATTTGGCACTTCTGCTTTATGAATTATTTCAGCCAGTTTGTTAGCCGTTAAAGGAGATAATTCAGCCGGCTTTAAAACAACTGTATTCCCGGTAGCTAATGCTGGAGCTACTTTCCAAGTTTCTAACATGAACGGGGCATTCCATGGGGTGATGAGGCCAACAACCCCAATTGGATGGTAGACAGTGTAATTAATAAATTCTTTGTTTACCGGATATGATTCACCGTGTAATTTCGTTTGTACCATTCTTGCATAGAAACGAAAGTTTTCTGCTGCACGCGATGTCATTTTTCTCGTTTGACTAATAGGAAGCCCCGTATCTAGTGCTTCCAAATATGCGATTTCTTCTATTTCCTCATCAATTAAATCCGCAATTCGATTGATATATTTCATTCTCTCTTCTACTTTCATCTTGCCCCATGACCCTTTTTCAAAAGCGGCTTTCGCTGCAGCAACTGCCAGATTGATATCAACTCTATCCCCTTCAGCTACCCTATTAATCTCCTTGTTTATAAACGGATTCATATTTACGAATACTTTTCCCGACTGCGCTTTTCTAAATTCTCCATCAATATATAAATCTACATGTTCTATTTGCTTATAGGCTTTATCTTTTTGTAGATCCTTCGCTTCTGCACGCACATTCTTCCCTCCTACAATTTTTTGAATGATGCCCCCTTAAAATCTGTATGACTTTAAAGGGGCTATGTCCTTATCTAGATACAATACTTTCTGGTAATTCTACATAGTTCTTTAAGACGTCCCGAATTTCATCTTGCAATTCTTGTGATGGAACATCCATTGGCAAACGAAGTACCGGTTTAATTTTCCCCATCATGCCGAGCGCCGCTTTTACAGGAGCTGGATTTGTATCTTTAAATAACACATCATTGAGTGGCATGAGTTCATAATGAAGATTTAATGCACGTTTTACGTCTCCTTCATTCCACGCATTATAAACTTCTGCAACTTGCTTTGGAGCAACGTTCGCAGTAGCACTAATATGCCCCGCGCCACCAATTGCTAACATTGGATAACAGAGCAATTCAATACCAGAGAACAAGAGAAAATCTCTTCCACAATGTAAGAGAACGCGATTAATATGTTCAAAATCTTTATTCGACTCTTTTATCCCAATAATATTTGGACAATCTTGATTTAACTTTGCAATCGTTTCTACTTGTAGATTTACAGCTGTTCTTCCTGGAATGTTATAAATAATAATCGGAATATCAACAGAATCCGCGACAGTTTTAAAATGTTTGTACAATGCGTGCTGCGATGGTTTATTATAATAAGGCACAATAACAAGCGCTGCATCCGCTCCAATTTCTTGTGCCTTTTTTGTCAAATACAATGTTTCTTCATGATTGGTAGATCCCGTCCCTGGCACGAAAGGAACTCGGCCATTAATTGCCTTTACCGCCGTTTCCATTACCTTTACACGTTCCTCGATCTTTAAAGAGCTTGGTTCTCCCGTTGTACCTGTAACAGAAATACCATGGCTCCCGCTTTCAATATGCCAATGAATTAAGTTTTCAAGTGTTTGAAAATCAATTGCGCCGCTCTCGTCAAATGGTGTAATGATTGGAGCGATAGAACCTCTCAATTTTTTCTTTGCTTCTGCGAATTTATCCATTCTTTCGTCTCTCCTTTTCCCTTTCTACTTCTGTGCGCATTACACAATACCTCACTTTTAAATTTCTAATTAATCAGAAAATTCATTACATTATTACTCTATCACGTGATATCATAGATGAAAAATACTAAAAAAATTTGCATTCCATACGAAAAAAATATAGTAATCTATGGGAGGGAATCAGTATGGATATTAGACAACTTCGTTATTTCTACACAATTGCACAAGAGGGACAAATCACCCGAGCAGCTAAAAGACTTCATATGGCACAGCCTCCATTAAGTCAGCAATTGAAATTGCTAGAACAAGAACTCGGCGTTCAATTACTAGAAAGAAATGGACGAAAACTAGAACTTACTGAAGCTGGACATGTTTTATTTAAAAAGACAAAGGAGATTCTTAATCACTTCCATGAAACTATTACTGAAGTAAAAGAAGTTGGAAGTGGTCTCAAAGGAACCTTATCGATTGGTTCTGTTAAATCCGCTTTCTCTTATATTCCAGACAGACTACGTTCCTTCCATGAAACATATCCGCTCGTGACATTTCATTTACAGGAAGGAGATTCATTTCGCTTAGCACAACTTATAAAAAATCGCGAAATTGAACTCGCGATTGTCCGCCTTCCATTAGAGATGGAAGACTTCGCTTCCCTGTCGTTACCTACAGATCAATTTGTTGCTGTCATGCCGAATGATAAGGCAAATAACCGGTCAATGATTTCTATGAAAGAACTCGCCAAGTTACCTCTTATGCTACTCCAACGGATAAAAGGGTTCGGTCTTTACGAAAAAGTACTTGAAAACTTTCAAAAGCATGGTTTAAAACCAAATATCATTTGCGATTGTCCGGATGCTGCTATGCTTCTTTCACTCGTTCGATCCGGCATTGGGTGTACATTACTCCCAAAATCAACTCTCATTTCGCTTCCTTTAACTGGCATAAAAGTGCTGGATATTGAAGATTCGACTATTACATCTGACTCCGCAGTGATTTGGTTAAAAAATCGTTCCCTTTCCAAAGTTGCCCTCCATTTCCTTGAAACCTTCCGCAATCCCTCTCTTTTATAAAGAATGATAACCAAAACAAAACCCCTATTTTTGATCGATAACCAAAAATAGGGGTTTTGTTTTACAATTGCTTACTAATTAATACAATCATAACGATAATTCCAATAAACATCACAACTAAGCAACCGATTAATTTATAAAATCCTCGCTTTGTCAATGTATTGCCTTGTATATCCTTCCGAACGAAGAAATACACCGCTAACATTAAAAGTACACCTAATCCTAAAACATACATAGCTTGCATTTATCTCATTCACCTTTCTCTCTTTCACTTTAATATTTTTTAGCACAAATCACAAATGAAAGAAAGACCGTGCTAATGGTTAACGCCGCTAAAATGTTAAGTAACTCTGCTGCTGATAATGTAATGATTTTTGTTTGAAGGCCAATTGAAAAAAGAATGTAGTATACAAGCAGCGCAAAGTAAGAATAAAACATTCCTTTTTGACGAATTAATTTCATTCGCTCATCTTTTTCCTTAAAGTGCGGATGAAGATAAGTTAAGCAAAAGCACATCACTGTCATCGCCAATAACGTGTATGTTTGTGGCGGTGGTGCAGAATGTGCCATAATCCCGATAAATAGCATGAAACCGCCCATTATAAAAAATAAAATCCCCATGATGAAAAAGTACTTTTGTGAATCATTCATCTTCCTTCCCCCTTATATCAATCTATTTTCCCTGTCCTTCATAAAGAAAGATTTGCTCGATAGTCGTTTGAAATGTTCGTGCAATTTCAAATGCTAAAGGAAGAGATGGATCATATTTTTCTTTTTCAATCGAAATAATTGTTTGCCTAGAAACACCGAGTCTTTCAGCTAACTTCTCTTGCGACAAACCAAATTTTTTTCTGTATTCTACCATTTTGTTTTTCAAGAAACTGCCTCCTCCTTCTTAACATTAAGAATAAATGTAAAGGACACTTTACGTCAAGTATCCTTTACATCCACTAACTGTACCTTTCATCATGATTATTTTCCATTCAAACTGGAATGATAAGCATAATAAATGTTCGTTATATTCATTCCTTTGTCATAAGAAAAATTAATATGGCTATATGCCTTTTATCTTTTTAAAATATTTCATTTCTTATCATTTACAAATAAAATGAGCAATGGCTTTTCAGGATTTTTTGCTATTTTTGCAAAAACAAACGATTTATACGCCATTTTCAATTTATAATCACCCTTTATAATCAAATACTTCCTTTTTTCTTTCATTATTTAACACTATCGAAATAAAGTTTACGATAAATTCATAATTTTTTATTTTTTATACTATATTCTGTTATATTGTTGTATAATATCTTTGTAAGCGCTTATTATTCTAATATACATAATACAAACGATAATACAACTAAAAATTCTAACAATTATATTTACATTTCATCATAATACTACTTGTTTGAAATACAGGCGTATCAGATGAAATCACCTATTTTTTCCTTAAAATTAATTTATAACATGAAAGATTAACTTAGGTGATAAGTAATTGTGAATGTTTTTTTACAAAACGGATAAGTAATAATGTTTGGTATTATGTAAATTATTGTAATAACATAAGAGTAAAGTTAACATTTACATTCATTACTGGTTCATCAATTATGAAAAGAGTGAAATGCATCCTTTTCACATGAAGAAAGGAATATATGCATTGGGAGGTTTAAACAAATGACGAGGAAGAATACAGCGACAAACCCTTGGGCCAAATTCCATGGTCCGAACCTTGGCTATGTTATTGAACAGTATGATCGTTATATGACGAATGAAGGTTCTGTTGATCCGGAATTACAAGAGCTTTTTGAAACGTTCGGAGCTCCTACGTTCCAAGTGGATGTCGTAACAGGGGACAACAAAGAAACAAATTTTTCTCCTCAAAGTACAGGAAACATTGAAACAATTTTGAAAGCTGTGCAAGTTGTCGAGAATATCCGTTCATTCGGTCATCTATCAGCTCATATTAATCCAATGGAAGAGCCGCATGATGGACAATCTCTCATTGAGACAATGATGCGCGAATTAAACGATGCAGATTTGAAAGCGATTCCAGCAAAAACAGTATGGCCAGATGCGCCAAATGATGTTCACACAGCTCTTGATGCAATTCATAGATTAAAAGATGTGTATACAAAATCCTTAGCCTATGAATTCTCTCATATACAAGATAGCGAAGAACGTGCATGGTTGCATCAAATGGTGGAATCAAATTCCTTGCGTCAACCATTATCAGATCAAAAACGAACTGCTCTCTTAAAACGCTTAACAGCCGTTGAAGGTTTCGAGCAATTCTTGCATAAAACATTCGTTGGGCAAAAACGTTTCTCTATAGAAGGCGTTGATATGCTTGTACCTGTATTAGATGAAATGATTGCTGAAGGTGCAAAAGCTGGCGTTGAAGATGTCATGATTGGTATGGCTCACCGCGGCCGTCTAAGTGTTCTCGCTCACGTATTAGAAAAACCATATAGTCACATGTTTGCTGAGTTTAAACATGCAACGATTCAATCTGACGATAAAACGAATCATAATGCTGGCTGGACAGGAGACGTGAAATACCATTTAGGTCGCGAACAAGTTGTTGGTAATGAAACAGTTCATACACGTGTTACATTAGCAAACAACCCAAGTCACCTTGAATTCGTCAATCCTGTTGTAGAAGGCTACGCACGTGCGGCTCAAGAAAATCGTAAAAGAGCTGGTTATCCTGAGCAAGATCGTTCAAAATCTTTCGTCATTTTAGTTCATGGAGATGCCGCTTTCCCTGGTCAAGGTATTGTATCTGAAACATTGAACTTAAGCAGATTGAACGCTTATCAAACTGGTGGAACCATTCATATTATCGCAAATAATACGATTGGTTTTACAACAGATAGTTATGATTCTCGTTCTACAAGATATTCAAGTGACCTTGCAAAAGGTTTCGATATTCCAATTGTTCACGTAAATGCAGATGACCCTGAAGCTTGTCTGGCAGCTGCAAACCTTGCGATTCAATATCGCATACGTTTCAAAAAAGATATTTTAATCGATTTAATCGGTTATCGCCGCTACGGTCATAACGAGATGGATGACCCAGCTGTTACACAACCGCAAGTTTATAAGAAGATTAAAAACCATCCAACTGTCAGAGCCATTTATGCGGAACAATTGAAAATAGAAGGTGTTTTAAGCTCTGATGAAGTAGAAACAATTACGCAATTTACACAAGAGCAATTAAAAGCGGAATATGCACAAGTGCCACCTGCTGATACAAGTGAAGCAGCGGTACATGTGAAAGTTCCAGATGTAGTCGCAAGAGGTATTCAATCAATTGATACTAGTCTTCCACTGGAAACACTTCGTGCGATGAATGAAGGGCTCTTATCTTGGCCAGAAGGCTTTAACGTTTATCCGAAAGTGAAGAAAATTTTAGAACGCCGCCGAACTGCTTTAGAGAAAGGCGGTAAAGTGGAATGGGCACTTGCTGAATCATTAGCGTTTGCTTCCATTTTACAAGAAGGAACACCAATTCGTTTAACTGGTCAAGATTCACAACGTGGTACATTTGCACAACGTCATATTGTACTACATGATACAGAAACAAATGAAACATATTCACCGCTGCACCGTTTACCAAATATTAACGCATCTTTCTCTGTTCATAACAGTCCGTTATCAGAGGCTGCTGTTGTTGGTTTCGAATATGGTTATAATGTGTTTGCTCCAGAAACTCTTGTGATGTGGGAAGCGCAATACGGTGATTTCGCAAACACAGCTCAAGCATTATTTGACCAATATGTTTCATCTGGTAGAGCAAAATGGGGCCAAAAATCAGGTCTTGTTCTCCTTCTCCCACATGGTTATGAAGGGCAAGGACCAGAGCACTCTAGTGCACGACCAGAACGTTTCTTACAATTAGCTGCAGAAAATAACTGGACTGTTGCAAACTTAACAAGTGCAGCACAGTATTTCCATATCTTGCGCCGTCAAGCTTCTATTCTTGGTACAGAAGCAGTTCGTCCATTAGTGATCATGACGCCAAAAAGTTTATTGCGTCATCCGCTTACAGCTTCTACAAGTAGCGAACTAAGCGAAGGACGTTTCCAACCTGCACTAGAACAAGAAAAACTTGGTACAAAACCAACGAAAGTAAAACGCCTTATCTTTACGACTGGTAAGATGGCAATTGATTTAGCAGCTGAGATTGAATCTGGCAAACATGCGTACAATTTAGATGAACTTCATATCGTTCGCATTGAACAATTGTACCCATTCCCTGCTGAAAAAGTTCAATCCATTATAAAACGCTTTAAAAACTTAGAAGAAATCGTTTGGGTTCAAGAAGAACCTCGCAATATGGGGGCATGGCATTACATGGCGCCAATCTTATTCGAACTTGCTGGTGACAAATTGAAAACAGGATATATTGGACGCCCAGACCGCTCTAGCCCATCTGGCGGTGATCCACATGCGCACAAAGCTGAGCAAGAACTAATTGTTGCTCATGCTTTAGATATAAAATATAACTTTCGCCAAGATAAACAAGAAATAGAAGTGTATAGTAACTGAAAGAGAAAGTAATTTCTGGCCTACTGAGGTAGCGTTTCGTCTACCTCAGTAAGCTGAAAAACTTGGAGATTACCAAAAAAAGAAAACACACCGTTAGGCAAATAAGGGGAGGACATTTAAAATGATCGAAATTAAAGTACCTGAGCTTGCAGAATCTATTACAGAAGGAACTATTTCACAATGGCTAATCAACGTAGGCGACAAAGTTGAAAAAGGTGGCAGCGTTGTTGAGCTAGAAACTGATAAAGTCAATGTTGAAATCATTGCAGAAGATTCAGGTATTGTATCAAAACTATTAGGAGAACCGGGAGATACAGTTGAAATTGGCGACGTCATTGCAATTTTAGATGAAAACGGTACGGCTGCAGCAAGTACACCAGCTGCTCCAGAACAACCAAAAGAAGAAGCTACAGTAGCTCCAAAAGCTGAGGCTCCAAGTGCTGCGCCAAGTCAAACAGCATTACAAGGTCTTCCAAATACAGACCGCCCGATCGCATCACCTGCTGCCCGAAAAATGGCACGTGAATTAGGTATCGATTTAAATGAAGTGCGCAGTACGGATCCACTTGGCCGCGTGAGACCACATGATGTACAAGCACATGCTGCAGCTCCGAAAGCAGAACCAAAACAAGAAAAAACAAGTCCAAAACCAGCTGTAACAACTGAGTTTGACAAACCAGTTGAGCGTGTAAAAATGTCCCGCCGCCGTCAAACAATTGCAAAACGACTTGTTGAAGTTCAACAAACATCTGCTATGTTAACAACATTTAACGAAGTGGATATGACTGCGATTATGGAATTGCGTAAAGAACGCAAAGAAGCATTTGAGAAAAAACATGATGTTCGTCTTGGCTTCATGTCATTCTTTACAAAAGCAGTTGTTGCAGCATTAAAACAATTCCCACTATTAAATGCTGAAATTCAAGGCGATGAGCTTGTTGTTAAAAAATTCTATGACATCGGTATCGCTGTAGCTGCTCCAGATGGATTAGTTGTTCCAGTTGTACGCGATGCAGATAAATTAAACTTCGCTGAAATTGAAAGAGATATTCGTGACCTAGGTAAAAAAGCTCGCGATAATAAACTTACATTAAAAGAACTACAAGGTGGCACATTCACAATTACAAACGGCGGTGTATTCGGTTCCCTTATGTCAACACCAATTTTGAATGCTCCGCAAGTCGGTATTCTTGGAATGCACAAAATTCAAGTAAGACCAGTTGCAATTGATAATGAACGCATGGAAAACCGTCCAATGATGTACATTGCTTTATCTTATGACCATCGTATTGTCGACGGTAAAGAAGCAGTTAGCTTCCTTGTAGCAGTAAAAGAAATGCTCGAAGATCCAAAATCATTATTATTAGAAGGTTGATAGACTTTCTAGATGATAGAAACCAGATGAAAGAGGACAATCTTTCATCTGGTTTTTTATTTCGCAATCTCCATTCTTTCCGCACTCATAACGGACAATTTATTATACATACACTCATAATGTATGCCTAAACATGAGATAATTAGGAGGTAATGTAATGAGTAATTTCCCACCTTCTGCAAAGCTGAAAATGAATCAAGATACCTTTTTCCTCCCCGACCGAGACGGAGGTGTCTATTTTCGAAATAATGCCAGCTCATTTCGGATGCAAGGAGATGGCATCTACGAATGGATTGAAAAATTAATGCCGATGTTTAACGGTAAACATACACTAGAAGAACTAACGAACGGACTCCCTCTTCCTTATCAAAAGAGAGTATTTGAAATTGGTGAGCTTTTATATACAAATGGTTTTGTTCGCGACGTTAGTCAAAATGCTCCGCATCAATTAGATGATACACTTTTAGAAAGATATGCATCACAAATTGAATTTTTAGAAGCGTCGTCCCCTTCTGGCGCCTTACATTTTCAAACGTATCGGCAAGCAAACGTGTTAGCAATTGGATCTGGTCCTATGTTTATCTCACTCGTTGCTTCTTTACTAACATCTGGTTTACCTACGTTTCATTACTTAATTACAGATCGAGATGCAACAAACTTGGCGAGACTAGACGAACTCATCCAAGAAGCACAATCAGCTGATCCAGATATCGCTATTCAGGAAATCGATACGACGATAGATTGTTCCTTAGCAGAAGCTTTTGAACCTTTTGATTGGATTGTATATGTATCTCAAAATGGGAATATCGATAAACTGCGTCTACTCGATTCTATTTGCCGAAAAGAGAAGAAAAACTTTATCCCTGCTATTTATTTAGAAAAAGTCGGCTTAGTCGGTCCCATCATCACTTCTGACTGTAAGCAAAGTTGGGAATCTGCATGGCATCGCATTCATGAAACAGCTCTTCATCCAAACGAATGGGAAGGTTCCTTCTCTCCTACCGCTGGTGCGATGCTAGCAAATGTAATTGTTTTTGAGCTATTTAAAGAGATTACTGGCGCTTCAACTCGAGAAACAAACGACCAATTCTTTTTACTCGATTTAGAGACACTTGAAGGAAATTGGCATTCTTTCGTTACACATCCCCTTACAACGAGCAATTGTGTGACGTTCGAACTTTTAACAGAGATCGACGAGAAACTAGAACAAGATGCCGAGCGCAATCATTCCCATGAACTTTTTCACTTTTTTGACAAGCTAACTTCCAGAACGTCCGGTATTTTTCATATGTGGGAAGAAGATGACTTACAACAACTTCCTTTGTCACAGTGCTATATTCAAATCGCAGATCCATTATCAGAAGGACCAACAACACCCCTCCCTCCCATTATTTGTAATGGATTCACTCATGATGAAGCGCGCCGCTCAGCAGGTCTAACTGGAATTGAAACATATGTCTCCAAAATGATTGACTTTCTTCTTCCTGAGCAAGAAGAGTTTATTGGAATTGGAGCTGGAGAAACGATGACAGAAGGTATCCACCGCGCTTTTCAGCATTATTTTTCACATCAATTATGTATGAGGCAAAAAAGCAAACCGGAAGAAATGACCCCCTTAGAGCTTACTGAGATTGATGATAAACAGTGCCGCTTTTATTTCGATGCTCTTCGCATCGCATGCGAAGAGCCTACAATTGGGATGGCTGAAGATTTATATGGCTTTCCTGTCATTTGGGTTCAAGCACATCATAATTGGTACGGTAGCGCTCACTTTAATGTAACTTTGGCATTAAGAAACGCATTGCAACAAGCTCTGTTCCATTTTCAAAACGAAGAAGCTCCTTATCGGTCTCATATATTATGGGATTCTTCTATCCGTATGCTGGATAGAGAACCATGTAAAATGAAAATCCAAACAGAAGAAGCCATTCCAAGTCTTTCTACTTTGCAAAATGCTTTACAGAAATTAAAAGAACAGGACCTTTATCCATATATTCTTGATTTATCTATTGAACCATTTCTTAAAGACGGTTTAAGCGGTGTGTTCGGCGTAGTTATAAAAGAGGAGGTAGACGAATGCTAGATTTTACATTATTAATTGTCGGAGATGGCGTACTTGCTGATTATGTAGATATGCAATTGTCTGCTCACTACCCTACCATTCATCAACATACGCTAGAAGAATGTATCCCAGAGCAGACTCGTCTCGCCCTTGTACTACATGATGGCTTTCCTCTTTCCATTCATCATCAAGCGGAAGAACGATTTCGATCCGCTCATATTCCATGGCTTCGCGCCTTCACTTCATTTGGAGAAGGCATTATCGGTCCCTATGTGACACCGAATCAATCAGGATGTTCCCAATGTGCTGATGCAAGGCGGTTTACAGCTGGATTCGATCAAAAAGAGATGTGGGAATTACAACGAACATATTCTTTCCAGACAGACCAAATGACAAAGCGGGATATATGTGCAACACCAATCGGTCTGCTGCACATGTCCTATCTTATTCATGCTGAAATCGAGAACATACAGCGAGAAGAGCATACTTCCTTATCAGATGAACTCATATTCCTGAACTTACAAACGTTCCAATCTTCACGCCATCCTTTTCTTCCAGACCCTCTCTGTCCGGTATGCGGGACGGTGCCAAATGATTCTGAAGAAGCTGCTATCTTGCAAATCAAACCAAGTTTGAAAACGAACCGCGAAAGTTACCGTTGCCGCTCCATAGACGATTTAAGCATATGTTTAAAGAAAGATTATTTAAATCAGAGAACGGGACTGTTAAATAACAAAATGCAGCATTCCCTTCTGCCATTTGCTGATGTCATTGTCAATATGCCTTTAATATTAGGAAATGAAGGTGTTGCTGGACGGACACATTCATATAAAATAAGCGAAGCAACCGCAATTTTGGAAGGTTTAGAACGCTACTGTGGAATGGCTCCGCGCGGGAAACGGACAAATGTTTATGGGCGTTACCGAGACTTTGAAGATATCGCTATCAATCCTCTTACAGTTGGTGTACATACAGACGAACATTATAATCGGGATGGATTCCCATTCAAACCATTTGATCCTGATCATTCGCAAAATTGGGTATGGGGATACTCACTATTACAAAATCGCTCCGTTTTAGTTCCAGAATCACTTGCCTATTACAGCTTAGGACATAAAGATGCTTTTGTCTATGAAACTTCAAATGGATGCGCGATTGGCGGCAGTATAGAAGAAGCTATTTTCCACGGCATTTTAGAAGTGATAGAACGCGACTCTTTCTTACTCACTTGGTATGCACAATTACCATTACCGCGCATCGATCTTCGCTCTTCAGAGGATATAGAATTACAACTTATGATGGCTCGAATGCAGGCGATTACAGGCTATGAATTACATGTATTTAATGCAACAATGGAACACGGCATCCCAAGCATATGGGCAATCGCTAAAAATACGAGGAAAAGTGGTATGAATCTCGTCTGCGCAGGTGGCGCTCATATGGATCCTGTGCGCGCTGTGAAAAGTGCAATTCACGAACTAGCCGGTATGTTACTCATTATGGATGAAAATCTTGAAACAAATCGAAAAACATATGAACAATGTTTAGAAGACCCTTATCTTGTGACAAAAATGGAAGACCACAGTATGCTATATGGATTACCAGAAGCGGAAGAGCGTCTTCAGTTTTTATTGGATACTCATCAGCCGCTACAAACATTTAAAGAGATGAATCATTTAAAATCCATCAATAAAAATTTAACATCAGATTTATCCCATCTTTTAACTCGATTGCATCATGCAGGCCTTGATGTTATTGTCGTTGATCAAACTGTTCCACTCATAGAGAAAAACGGGTTATCTTGCGTAAAAGTACTAATTCCCGGTATGTTACCGATGACATTTGGTCATCATTTAACCCGTATAACCGGCCTAGAAAGAGTATTGACTGTACCGATGAAACTAGGATATGTTGATCAGTCTCTTACATTTGAACAGTTAAATCCACATCCGCATCCTTTTCCATAACCTACTCTCCCCCACCAACTTATGTTAGTGGGGGATGACGATGAAGGAGGTTCATTCGAGATGCAACTAGATACATTTCTTCATCATTTACATTTTTCGGTCGATGAAATTATGCCTCACAATCAAGAAGTAAACTGGGAAGATGCCCCGCTTCCCTATAAATTATACCGAGGGTTACCGAGTATTCCTCTTTCTCTAGAAGTCCCATTAACAGTAAGAAATCAACAGATATGTAGCAACCCTACTATTACAAACATTGGCCATTTTCTTTGGTATACATTTGGATTAACAAAGTTATGTCAACCTTCTTTTAAGCATAACGTCCATGTATTTCGAAGATTTCTCCCCTCTGGGGGAGGTTTATATCCAAACGAATTATATATCTATTTAAAGATTGAAGATTATCCACAAGGAATTTATCATTATGATGTTACGCACCATCGTCTTCTCTTACTTCGCGCTGGAAACTTTGACTCTTATCTTGAAAAATCACTTGGCGATCGCTGTGACATATCGGCATGCTTTGGCACTGTCTTTGTTTCGACAATGTTTTGGAAAAACTTCTTTAAATACAATCATTTTTCCTATCGGCTCCACAGTCTAGATACCGGTGTTCTTATCGGACAATTACTGGAGTCTTCCAAACAATTTGGCTATACAACTAGCGTATATTATCAGTTTTTAGACCGGGCGATCAATCATTTACTTGGACTTTCTGAAGAGGAAGAGAGCGTATATGCTATTATTCCTTTATCGAATGAATCTACTTGGCGCAATCCTCTAACACTACCAAACGTCACATCTAACGACTTATTGAAGCAACTCCCTATTTTACAACATGAACACTTTGTTCGTTCAAAACATGTAACTGAATATCCAATGATTCTAAAAATAAACGAAGCCTCTATGTTCGAAACAACTGAGCAATTTCGAACATTACGAAACGAAGCCGTTACTACGTATGATAAAGACAGTTTCCCACTTCCTAAAGTAGAGCAATTATCTTATGATTTTAAAACTGTTTGCCAAAAACGTTATTCACCAGAGGGCGATTTTTTCTTAAAAAAAGGGAATGTCACTGAGCTTGCTACGTTATTGCAAGAAACCGCTTCTTCTTTTTCTTACCAAAATGACATAGATAACAGCGACAAGAGTCCGAAAGCACGCGTTTCCTTATACGGCTGCTTTTCTCATATAGACGGGTTACCTAGCGGAGCGTATTCCTATAATAGCGATGCACATGCACTAGAATCCATTGCTCCTGGAGATCATCGTCATCTCCTGCATTCCAGCCTAACAATGGATAATGTCAACTTATATCAAGTTCCACTTTGCATTCATGTTATCGGCAATACAGACTATATGAAAGATCCATTTGGCTATAGAGGGTACCGCATGCAGCAAATGGAAGCTGGCATACTTGTTCAAAAGCTCCTCTTAGCTGCCACTGCAATGGGCATGGGTGGTCATCCCCTTTTAGGTTTCGATGTTAATCTTTGTGATCAATTATATAAAATGGATGGAACGCGAAAAACAACTCTCATCCAAATTCCAGTTGGCTTTTATCGACCACGCAATTGGTTAAAAGGCAATTTGCATAGCTAAAATCTGTTCGATGTACATGATAAAAGCCTTGGTACATGAAATTATATCGGCGCAACTGGTACTTTTATCAGCGATTGTACACCATATATCGGCGCAACTTTAAAAATATTGGCGATTTGACAGAGAATATCGACCGCTCGACAAATAGTGACAATCAAAAAAGCAGACGTTGTTTCGTCTGCTTTTTTCGTTAAATTAATTTAAAAATGCTCTTAATTTGTCTTGCAAATAGCCAATTCTTTGAACCACAATTATCATTTAAGCTATCTAACAAAATAGATTTTCCATTAGAAAATTTCAACTGTAATGTTGTATTTTTGTCATTTGTTTTTAAATTCACGTCTGTCATATCATCATACTTTAGTTTTTCCACTTCAATATACTCTTCTTTTGCTTGTCCAATTACAACATGATCTTGGAAGAAAAAGAAGACTTCTACTTTTTTCCCAAAGCAAAATACGTGCTTCGGATAAATTAATGTAGCATGATCAATCCCAATACATAATTCTTTTAATTCTTGAATCACTTCTCCAAAGTCTTCTTCATGTCGTTCGTTTGCTTCTTCGATCCACTCTTCTACTGTTTTTAAATTAATTGCCATTTTTAATCCTCCTGCATGAACACTAGCGCTTCTTCATTATGTAAAAATGAATACTATATGAAAATATAATCGATAAACACTATATTTTTCAAGAGTGAATCTGAAAAATAGCCATTCGATAAGAAGTATTATTTCACGCGCCGAGCTGCTTGTTGGATTGGATCCCAAACGCTATTATACGGCGGGGCATAGCTTAAATCCACATCTTCTAAGTCATGAATACTCATCTTATGAAAAAGTGCCATTGCGATTACATCAATTCGTTTATCTACACCTTCCGCTCCAATTACTTGCCCCCCAAGTAACTGTTTCGTATCTGAGCGATACAATAATTTCACATGAAGCGGCGCCGCATTCGGATAATAACCAGCGATGCTTGTCGAATCTACTTTTACCGTTTCATATGGTAAATTCAATCCGGTTGCTTCTTTTTCATTTAAACCGGTTCTTGCAAGTGTAAGTCCCATAAATTGAATGATTCCTGTACCAAGCGTTCCTTTAAATGCTCTTCGTTTATCAACCATATTTAATCCCGCAAGTCGTCCTTGTTTATTTGCAGTTGTCCCGATTGGAATATGATCTTGTATTTCTTTTATGACATGATAATGAGTCGCGCAATCTCCAGCTGCAAACACATCTTTCACATTTGTTTGCATATAAGCATTTACTTCTATCGCTCCTTTATGATTTACACGTATATTCGTTCCTGCAAGAAAATCTGTATTGGGCTTTACTCCTACTGATACTAAGACAAGATCCGTTTTATATGTCCCTTTATCTGTTTCAATTTCTTCTACTTTTTCGTTCCCTTTAAAAGCTTTCACATTTTCATTTGTTAAAATTTCAATTCCATGCTTCTCTGCTTCCTCATGTATATACTTTGCCATATCCGCATCATAAATTGTACCGACATGATTGTTTCTTTCAATCATTCGCACCGCTTTTCCAAGTTCTACAAATGTTTCCGCCATTTCAAGACCAATCGCTCCACCACCGATAATTGTCACTTGTTCCACATTTCTCTCTTGTAACGTCTCTAATATGTGATGAGCATCTGGAATCGTTTTGAGAAGGTGAATGCCTTGTAAATGAGCTCCTTTCCAATCTGGCATAACAGGTCTAACTCCTGTTGCAATTAATAAGCGATCATACTCGTATTGAAATTCCTCTTTTGTATCTGTATGTATTCCATGCACTATTTTACGTTCCGGATCAATCTTTGTTACTTCATGGTGTACTTTTGCATCAATCCCATATTTATCACGAAATGTTTTCACATCGCGCGCAATTAATTTTTCTGTAGAAGAAATTGCTCCGCTTATTACATATGGGAGTCCGCACTGGGCATAAGAATAAATTTCTCCTTTTTCTAACGTAATCACATTTGCATCTTTATCATTTCTAATAATTTGCATCGCCGCACTCATACCAGCAGCATCTCCACCAATAATTACATACTTCACCATACCACTCCTTCCTTTTACTCTACTCTTTACATTTTCCAGATTTTCTACAAATAACACCTTTTTCTTATACAAAGTATAATATTTGCTTTCTTTTTTCACCAATGTCCTGCTCTTTCCATTAAAAAAAGGTACAAGCGCACCATCGCTACTGTACCTTTCACATGAAAAAATTCATAAACCAACCAGTTAACAGATGAACGACTATTTTTATATAAGACCAAAATACAAGCCATCCTGCAATGGAAATAAGAATATTTGCGATAATTAGTGTATAAACCGGATCTAATCCACCTCGATCTAGTCTAAATATCGAAACAATAACCCCTACATTCATAAGTGTTACAGCCATTCCTAAAAATAACATGGTTAGAAAAACGGTTAAAAAGCTAAATAAAAAGGAAAGAATGAGCATCGTAACAACTGGTGTTGATACTGTTCCCCATACTCCTAACGTCTCCCAAAAAGAAAAAGATGACTGCATCAACTTACCACTTATAAAAATAATAAATCCAATAAAGAGGAAGAAAACAAGAAGAAAGAAAAAGATTTTAATAGATTCTCCTAACAATGAAGGAGGGGGTGCTTCAGGCATAAGGCTCATTGTCATCCATGTCGTCTCATTCATAATGCGATAGAAAACAAGCGTAAATAAAAAACAAATGAAAATAAGACTTGTTATTCCATTTCTCCCTTCAATGGATCCACTTTTCATAATAGCTGAAGGAGCTTTCATTGCATTTTTATAGAAATGAAAATACCCGCTTACAAATTCCTTTACTTGCTCTAGCATTTCATTGGTTCGTTTTTCCGAATTGTCATTTCTTCCCACTTGTTCTTCTGCGAGCTCGGTTAAAGCATGCCCGCAATACCCACAAAACTTTGCATGAGCGGTATTCTCCATATGACAATTTGGACATGTCATTCCATCTCCCCCTTTATATGCATGTTCTAAGCTGCTATAAGATTAATATATGTAAAGGAAGACAAAACATGCCCTAGCAATTTGTAAACAAAGTGATATGATAATAAATACTATTATAAATAGATTGGATGAACTTGATAATGAGGTGTTTTCCCTTTTCCACTCATAGACTGTATTGCTTTTCCTTTTCATACACCATAGTTTTTTAGCGGCACGGGGATCCTCTCCTCTTTGTTTAATAGAAACGTTTGTTCTTTTATAAATTACTCATTGTAAAAAAAAAATCCTCCTATGACAGAGGATTTTTTTAAGTAATTTATTAGAATATATACCAAATAAGGACCTCGATACCTACAATCAACACTGCGCCGAAAATCATGAGTGTTGTTTTCTTCAATAACTCATTTTCGCGAAACGGAATATTACATAAGTAAGCTCCAAGTGTAATCCGCGATGGACAGGCAATGGTTGCTACTGATGATGCCGTATTTTGTAGACTTGTAACATATTGCCACGGCAATCCCACGTTTTGTGCTGTTTGCATTTGCAGGTTAATAAACATCGCATTGGATCCAGCATTGCTTCCTGTTAAAAAGCCGCCAATTCCACCGATGAAAGGTGCTATAAAGACAAATAACGTTCCAAATGTATTTCCTGCTACGTCCGCTAACAAGGAATGCATTCCTGCTGCTCCCATTAGTTCTGAAATGGCAATAAACATTGTCGTTGTAATCGCAAACGGAATCCATTGTTTTACCGTTTGAAATAACGATTCTTTTATAATCGTAAATGGTACACGAAAGACAAAAATAGTAAATAAACAAGTAACACCAAGCCAAAATCCAGGGGAATATAGTAGTTCTAGTTTATAAGAGTAAGATGGTAAATGTAAAACAGCGTAAGATTGTAATGTATGATGGAAAGCAGGAACGAGGCGAGATAGTAAAATACAAACCGTTAAAAAGAGATACGGACTCATAATCTTAACAATGGAAGGCTCTCGCTCTATCGTTGCTGCATGTTCTGATAACATTCCACTCTCTTGTTTCGCGGTCATTTTTATTATAACTAAACTAAATGCAATCGTTACAATTGAACTTAAAATACCAGCTAACTCGACACTTACATATGCATTTGAAAGATAAATAGAAATAGAAAACAAGAGAAAAAAGCCGAATCCTTCTTTCCATTTTTGTTTCACTGCTTGCCATCCGCCAACGACATATAAAGAAAGAATAATAAAGTATGCAAAGAAAGGAATACTTAACAATGCTGTGCTAGTTCCAAACTGAACGAGCGGCATATGAACAAGCTGTGCTCCAATAATGGTTCCCGTTGCCATCGCTCCCCATGAACTTGCTAGTAAGCCGATAAACGATAATAAAACAGCTTGAAACGGCTTATAACCAAGCGAAAGAAAAATAGGTGCCGCTACCATAAAACCGATACCAAATCCACTTACTGATTCAATAAGCGGACAAATTCCAAAGCACATCAGTAACATTTGTAACAAACGATCTTTTG
This sequence comes from Bacillus cereus group sp. BfR-BA-01430, assembly GCF_022663115.1. Taxonomy (NCBI): domain Bacteria; kingdom Bacillati; phylum Bacillota; class Bacilli; order Caryophanales; family Bacillaceae; genus Bacillus; species Bacillus cereus group sp. BfR-BA-01430. The sequence goes on along the minus strand of NZ_JAKUEW010000001.1, from coordinate 397,783 downwards.
TCACTTGTTTCATAAACTTTGCCGCTTGATCGATATACCCCATTTTGTTCATGAGGTGAAATAAAAGAATACCAAAAAACAAAACATATCCGACGATAAAACAAATTAATCCACCCTTAATCGTTGCATGCACCACTTCTCCGATTTGCAGACGAAACATCGGTGTTAATAACACGATGCCCGTACATATAGCATAAGAAATTAGCGATGCTTTTAATGATGTTTGTTTAAACAGAAATAAACAAATAAAAATCATCAGAATCGGAATAAGGGCTAGTAATACATCCATACCATCATCTCATTTCTTATAAAATACAATTGTAACTATTATATAACAGATGTCGGAATATTCAATTCTTCGAGCAGTAAATTTTCTAAAGAGGCTCCTAAGCAGGTAGCCTCTTTTGTCATTATATATCGTTTGGTCGATATTCTTTGTCGAAACGCCGTTATTTTTAAAGTTGCGCCGATATATAGTGCGCAATCACCGATAACTATTTTCATTTAGGTGATTTAACTGCACCAATAAGTTTGCTAATTTCATCGTGCTGTTCCATTTCTAATAGTTCAATCATTTTACTTCCTACTACAACTCCATCACAGACAGTCATCATTTCCTTAATATGCTTCGTTGTTGAAATTCCAAATCCCGCAACTACCGGGAGATGAACATGTGCCTTTACTGTTTCCAAGTAACGATACATATCTTGTTGGAAATCCCGTCTAGCTCCTGTCACGCCTGCTACTGTTACGGCATATACGAAGCCTTGCGATTCCCGCGTAATCTTTTTTATTCGCTCAGCTGAGCTCGTTACTGTAACAAGCGGAATGAGCGCGATATTCGCATCGTGAAGGAGCGGTGCAATGATTGATTGTTCTTCATACGGTAAATCAGGAATGATGATTCCATCGATACCAGCTTTCAGACATTTTTTAATAAAGCGTTCTTTTCCAAATGCCAATATGGGATTGAAATATGTCATAAGTACAAATGGAATCTTTACGTGTTCTCTTACTTCCGCTAATGCTTGAAGAATGCCTTCAAGCGTTACACCACCATCTAATGCTCGTTTTCCAGCTCGTTGTATTGTCGGTCCATCGGCGACTGGATCGGAAAACGGGATACCGATTTCCACCATGCTTGCTTCTGCTTTGTCTAAAAAACGAAGTCGCTCTTTTAATACGTCTAAGCCGCCGTCCCCGCCCATTATATACGGAATAAATGCTTTCTTTCCCTGTTCAAATGCGAATTGAATGTTTTCTACTCCCATTTCTTACACCTCTTTCATATAATGTTTTATACTTTCGACATCTTTATCACCGCGTCCTGATAAACAAACGACAAGTCCCTCTTCTCGTTTCATAGTCGGTGCGAGCTTGAGAGCATATGCGACAGCATGTGAACTTTCTAATGCTGGAATAATCCCTTCTTTTTTCGTTAATAATTGAAAAGCCTCTAACGCTTCTGCATCTGTAATAGAATGATACGAAACACGCCCCATATCTTTTAAGAAACTATGCTCTGGACCAACACCCGGATAATCTAGCCCTGCTGAAATCGAATGCGCTTCTTTAATTTGTCCTTCTTCATTTTGCAGGAGATACATCATCGAGCCGTGCAAAACGCCTATGCTTCCTTTCGTTAAGGTCGCAGCATGTTTCTCTGTATCAATTCCCTTTCCTGCTGCCTCTACGCCGTATAGGGCAACTTCTTCATCTTCGACAAACGGATAAAACATGCCCATTGCATTACTACCGCCGCCAATGCAAGCAACAACTGCTTTTGGTACATTTCCTTCTAATGCCTTATATTGTTTCTTTGTTTCCTTCCCAATTACACTTTGAAAATCACGGACAATTTGCGGAAATGGGTGCGGTCCAAGCACAGATCCCATGACGTAGTGCGTATCATGGACATGCGCAACCCAGTAACGAAGCGCTTCGTTTACAGCATCTTTTAACGTTCCACTTCCTGCTGCCACCCTTTCCACTTTCGCCCCTAACAGTTCCATTCGGAAGACATTTAATTTTTGCCGCTTTACATCTTCTTCGCCCATAAAAATGACGCACTCTAATCCGAGCAACGCACATACAGTCGCTGTTGCTACCCCGTGTTGACCAGCTCCTGTTTCCGCCACAACTTTCTTTTTCCCCATTCTCACTGCCAAAAGCGCTTGCCCAATTGTATTGTTAATTTTATGAGCACCTGTATGGTTTAAATCTTCACGCTTTAAATAAATCTTCGCCCCGCCGCAATGTTTCGTTAAATTTTCGGCAAAATAAAGCGGAGTTTCCCTTCCTACATATGTTTGTAAATAGTTCGCTAATTTCTGCTGAAAGGATTTATCTTGTATCGCTTCTTGATATGCTTCTTCCAATTCAAAAATAGATTGCATAAGCGTTTCCGGAACGTATCGTCCTCCATATATACCGTAATGACCTTTTTCATCAGGATATGCGTATTTCATATGGAACACTCCTTTACTTTTCTTATAAATTGCTTTATTTTCTCAAGATCTTTCTTACCATCCGTCTCAACACCGCTACTTACATCGACCATATACGGCTGCACGATGCGAATCGCTTCTTCTATATTGTCAACGTGCAAACCGCCAGCTAATATACTCTTTTTCCGTAAATTTTTCGGTAACTCCGTAAGCAACTCCCAAGAAAATGTTTTTCCATTTCCGCCGCGAAACGTTTCTTTTGGACTATCAAATAAAATGTAATTTGTTTCATAACGGTTTATTTGTTCGACATCTTGTCTATTTCCGATGCCAACCGCCTTTATAGACGGAATATTCAATCTTTTTATGAGGTGATCGTTCTCATCTCCATGTAATTGTATGTGCGTTAACTTACAATACGCGGCGATTCCCTCCATCCTTTCGACTGATTCGTTTACAAAAACACCAATTTTCATCACATCAGCTGGTAATTCCGAAGTGATTTCTTTCACCTGCTCTGGACGTATTTTCCGCTTGCTGCTTGCAAATACAAATCCAACTGCATCTGCCCCATATTCATAAGCTTTCTTTGCTGTTTCTAAATCCGTAATGCCGCAAATTTTCACTTTCATCCTATCACCTGCAATGAATGAAAGAATTTGTGTACAGACGGGGCTTTCATAAGAGCTTCTCCAACGAGAATTCCTTTCGCACCAGCTTCTTTCACGCGCGCTACATCTTCTTTCGTATACATACCGCTTTCACTAATCCAAAGTACTTTTTCCTCATTCAATCGGTTTCCTAGCCTTTCCGTAGTGCGTAGGTTGACTTCAAATGTGTTCAAATTGCGATTATTAACTCCAATCACATGTGGTTTTAATTCTAGAGCGATTTCCAACTCCGCTTCGTTATGAACCTCGACAATAGCTTCTAAACCAAGCTCAGTTGTATATTGATATAACGCTCGTAACTTTTCTGATGGTAAAGCTGCAACAATGAGTAAAATAAGATCCGCTCCTGCTTCATATGCGCGGTCAATTTGAATACGATCCATAATAAAATCTTTACATAAAAGCGGGATTGTACTATGCATTCTTGCTGTTTCTAAATCGTGAAAAGAACCTTTAAAGAACGTTTCGTCTGTTAAAACTGAAATAGCTCCCGCGCCGCACTTTTCATACATTTGTACTTGCTTTTGGACATCGACATGTAAGTGAATATCTCCTTTAGAGGGAGACGCCCGCTTTACTTCTGCGATTACTGTAAATTGCTGTAACGCTTCGGCAAGTGAGCCTATGTTTCTCTTTTTTTTCATAGGGGTATATGTTTCATACAGCTTCTCTACTTCTTTTCTCTTCTGCTTCATAATTGTTTCTAATATGGTTTCCATTTAGTTCACCCTCTCTAACTTCTGATTACTAGCTACAATTAAAGCATTCAATTTCGCTAATGCACTGCCTGAATCAATGCTATAAGTAGCACAAGAAATTCCTTCTTCAATTGTTTTTGCTTTTCCGCTTGCAAATAAAGCAATTCCTGCATTTAACAAAACAATATCGCGGTAGACGTTCTTTTCTCCGCTGAGCACGCCCCTTGTAATATGAGCATTTTCTTTTGCGGTACCGCCTCTTATTTCTTCATTCTTTATTCGTGAAAATCCATATGTTTCTGGAACAATTGTCTCTTTCGTAATTTTGTGGTCTTTTAAAATTACAACGTGATTTTCCCCTTGCAAAGATGCCTCATCTAAAAAACCAGCTCCATTTATAACAACCGCTTGTTTCCGGCCGAGTTTTTGTAATACTTCTGCTACAGGGATCAGCATATCTCGCTTGTATATACCGACGAATTGCGTTTCTAAATCAAGCGGATTCGTAAGAGGTCCAATAAGATTAAAAATCGTTGGTACATTCAGTTCTTTTCTTATTTTCATCATTCGTGTAAGCGCCGGATGCATCACTGGGGCAAATAAGAAAGCGATCCCTACTTTTTCTAGTACATTATCAATTTCTTTTGGCTTGCATGTAAGATTGACACCAAGTTCTTCTAATAAGTCGGCACTTCCCGTTTTGCTAGATATAGCTCGGTTCCCATGCTTTGCCACTTTCACGCCAGCCCCGGCAAGCACAAATGCCGATGTTGTACTAATATTAAACGTCCCTGCTCCATCTCCACCTGTTCCGCAATTATCCATCACTCCTTTTATATGACTTGTCAATGGCAATGCTTTTTCCCTTAAAGCTCGAACAAATCCATATATTTCATCAGCCGTTTCTCCCTTTGCTTTTAATAGCACTAAAAAGGCGGCAATTTCACTTTCTAATCTATCTTCACTTAATAACGATAGACCCGCTTCATACATTTCTTGTTCTGTTAAATTGACTCCCTCTACTAATTTACGAAGATAATCATTCATACTCTTTCCTCCTCTTTTGTCATCATACCTTTCACCTCTGTCTCAAAATAAAAAAGCCCTCTACATATCGAAATATGTAGAGGGCGATAAATTTACCGCGGTACCACCTCATTTGGATGTAAGAAACATCCCGCTTTATTCAGGTACAAATCTATACCTTATCCTTGTAACGGCGGAACCCGGGTTGCCTACTTATCTCTGTTCAGCAAACCTCTCGTAAGCCCATTCCGCATCTGGCACCGCACTGGGCTCCCACCTATCCCCAGCTCTCTGGAACGTCTCCATCATGCGTACTCTTCTTACTCAACGATTTCACTTATTTACTATTTCCATACAAAAAGGGAGTACTCATCCTATAAAAAGGACGGGTACTCCCGTGGTGCCACCTTCATTCGTTACAATTGTAACGCACTTAATCGTATCAAACATAATACGTGTCTCTTATATCGATGAGATCATGTCGCCAAAGCCTACTTCTTTCGGTTCGGTTTGGAAGCTCCGAAGTCCATTCCATATTAATTCCATACTGATTTGCACCATCCATCAGCTCTCTGACATGTTCATAATATGTACTCCTCTTCATCAACGCTTATATTTTGTTAAGTTGCACTTATTATAATTCTCATTTTTCTTATAAGTCAATACTTTTTAAAAAATTTTATTTTTTTATTCATTCAATATTATATTGACAAAACAACCTATTTTTATGTAAATATAATAAATACTCTATTAAAATAAAGGTTCTATGTCAGAAAATTATATATTCTAAAAGTAAAACCTTATCAAAAAACGCTTACATTTCTGAAAATTCGTATTTATGTGTGGATTTTCTACCATAATCATGATAGATTATAAATATGTAAATTCATCAACAGACATTACAAAAGGAAGGGGAACTACATGAGTACGCAGATGTTAACTTTAACTTCGATCTCTATCTACATGCTCGGGATGTTACTAATTGGCTATTTCGCCTATAAACGAACATCCAACTTAACAGATTATATGCTTGGCGGGCGTACACTAGGCCCCGCAGTAACAGCCTTAAGTGCTGGAGCATCCGATATGAGCGGTTGGCTTTTAATGGGCTTACCCGGTGCAATGTTTAGCGTTGGATTAAGTAGTAGCTGGATTGCGATTGGCCTGACACTTGGCGCATACGCAAACTGGATCTATGTTGCTCCTCGCTTACGTACCTACTCTGAAATTGCAAATAACTCTATTACTATCCCAGAATTTTTAGAACATCGTTTCCACGACAAATCTCATATGTTACGACTTGTATCTGGACTTGTTATTATGATTTTCTTTACTTTTTATGTAGCTTCTGGATTGGTTTCAGGTGCTATCTTATTCCAAAATTCATTTGGTATTAACTATCATATTGGATTATTTATTGTCGCAGGTGTTGTTGTCGCTTACACATTATTTGGTGGTTTCTTAGCAGTAAGCTGGACGGACTTCGTGCAAGGTATCATTATGGTAGTAGCACTTATTCTTGTTCCAACCGTAACAATCATGAAGGTAAATGGACTTGGTTCTGCATTTCATACCATTCAATCCATCGATCCAACATTGTTAGATATTTTTAAAGGCACTTCTGTATTAGGCATTATATCCTTATTTGCATGGGGTCTTGGTTATGTTGGACAACCTCATATTATCGTACGCTTTATGGCCATTTCTTCTGTTAAAGAAATTAAAAGCGCACGCCGAATTGGTATGAGCTGGATGGTTTTCTCTGTTATTGGAGCTATGTTTACCGGCCTTATTGGTATTGCTTATTATTCAAAACATAATTTAACATTAGCTAATCCGGAAACAATTTTCCTTGAATTAGGACGGATTTTATTCCATCCACTCATTACTGGATTTTTACTAGCCGCCATTTTAGCAGCAATTATGAGTACAATCTCATCTCAACTTCTCGTCACTTCAAGCGCAGTAACAGAGGACTTATATAGAACATTCTTTAAACGTTCTGCTTCTGATAAAGAACTTGTTTTTGTCGGTCGTATGGCGGTTCTCGTTATTGCACTGATTGGATGCGGATTGGCATATAAACAAAACGACACAATTCTGGCACTTGTTGGATATGCGTGGGCTGGTTTTGGATCTTCATTTGGTCCTGCTATTTTATTAAGTTTATATTGGAAACGTATGACAAAATGGGGTGCGCTCGCTGGTATGATTGCTGGAGCGGCAACTGTTATTACGTGGACGCAATTTCAATTTTTAAAAGACTTCTTATATGAAATGATTCCAGGGTTCGCGATAAGCTTGCTTGTCATTGTAATTGTCAGCTTATTCACAACCCCTTCAAAAGAAGTCGAAAAACAGTTTGAAGAATTTGAGAAAACTGTATAAGACACAAATACGAACCTCCATCTTATAAAAGTGGAGGTTCTTTTCACTTCGCGGGTACTTCGACAATTTTCTTCTTTAACTTAACAAATTCTTTATGTTTCGTTAAATGTACCATAACACTCTTCCTTTATAGTATTACTAACAATACTCATGCAGAAAGGAGACTACAATATGTTAGCATCTTTACAGCCACAAAACATAAGGAAACTTGCACCTATCACAAACACCTCTGCTTCCGCTTCCTGTCTCAACATTCAACGAAACCTTTCCATCGCTCCTTCTGTTGTTCCCGTAATTGGTGTTCACATACAAAAACAGAAAATAAAAATGAAAGCTGGACAAAGTATCGAATTATCGGCTTCTGTTTTACCAGAGAACGCAACCAATAAAGAGGTAATATGGACAAATATGAACTCGAACATCATCACATTATTTCCAAAAGGAAATACAGTCACCATTACAGGAAAATCAGCTGGAAAAGCCGTAATTATCGTAACATCGACTGAAGGAAAGTTTCGTGATTTATGCATTGTACACGTACAACCGTATATGACAAATCCGAAATAAAAAAAGCGGTTTTCAAAAACCGCTTTTTTTATTTTGGATTTGAGGATTTTTACTTTTTACTAAAGAAATGAATTCCATCTCATTTTGAGGAGAAATAAGTTCTGTTTCATATGCTCCATAAAGAATTTCAAGTCGCTGAAATGATAAGGCATAAGCTGCTTGAGGATTTTTTGTATACGAAATGGTTTTAATATCTTTGATTGAAATACTTTTTTTCAGAAATCCGGATTGAATCATGATTCGATCTTCCTCGACAATATACTTCGTTGTCAACCAACTCCAAATAAGAAGTGCTGCAAGCGGTATCGTGAAAAATAAAAGAAAGTGCTCTCTTCCTATAACAATCGGAGTAAAACATGCACCAATCAAGAGAATAAAAAGAAAATATAACCAAACATCTTTTTTCGATGGAAATTCCAATAAATTCCCCCTCCCCTATATGAAATTTATAAATATAAAAAATATTACATACAACAGCTTGATAGCAAATTTTTACGTCGATACACACTTAACACAATCCCTATTAAAAGAGTATGAAATAAAGTTGGCGTTAATCCATAACTAATAAAAGGTAGTGATATAGAAATGATTGGCAATAAGCCTACGATCATTCCAATGTTGTAAATGAACGGAACTACAAAAAGAGTCATTCCACCAACAAGAAGCAATTTACCATAATGACTATTTATTTGATAAGATATGATCATTATCCTTACTACAAAAAAGGAAAAAATCAAGACAAGGATAAGTGCAAACAAATATCCATAATAGTAAGTCAAGCTTGCAAACACAAAATCAGTATGTGCAGCAGGGATAGACTTTATATTTCCATATGTACCAAACCAACCTGCTGACGACATTACCTCTTTTAAACGTAAATACATAAACCCTGCGCCCCCTGCATCTTTTTCTGGGTTTATGTAGCCTAAAATTCTAGCTATCCGGTATTCTTTTACTGTAGACCAAGAAATGATAATCAATAAACAAATTGGTACAATAGTAATAATCCATGCCTTTTTCTTCCCTAACTTACTCCACCAAAGCATAACAAATACCATTATGATATAAATAAAAATTGTTGCAAGAATTGATGTAGTTAAGAATAGATACAGAGAAAACAAATACAATATCACAAGATGCATAACCTTTAATCTATTATTATTAAAAAAAGAAGCCCAAGCTAGAAAAAAGAACGGCACTGCCATTAAACATTCAATTGTAATGGGACCAATTTGTATGAACGGTTCTCCTTTCATTGAAGCGTTTGAAAAATAACTGATCACTAATAGGATGAGTACTCCAATTGTGTAAAACAGCCAGCCCTGTCTCTCTAATTTCCGATAATCAATCATCATCATCACAAAAGCTGTTGCAACACCGAGAATAACAAATATCACCTTATTTATTAGTAAATCATTTGCATATCCAAAGGCTACAATTGGCAAAAAACCGATCCCCATAGCAGCTACTAGTAACATAATAATCAACCAATCAACCTTTGGCTTATGAAGTTTGTTCAGTTCTTGACCAAGTTTGATTGGACTTCCCATTTGTTCAACTGCCTTGTCTTCAGCAACTGCCTCACTTAATCCTTTCTTCATCCACATGCTCTTAGCTTGCTTCAAGTGAAAATCGAGTTCAGTTGCTACAAGATTCTTTGCTTCTTTTGATTTAATATGATTGGTGACTTCTTTTAAAAAATGATCCCTTCTTTTCTTCAATTTTGTCTCACTCCTGTATGAATTCTTTCCATATAAATCGTGTCTTTACAAAATCTTTTTCTGCCTTTCGTAGTATCTTTCTTCCCTTATTATTTAATTGATAATATTTCGCTCCTGAATGATCCCAACTTGATTGGATAAAGCGATTCTGTTCTAGACGATGTAATAAAGTGTATAAAAAACCTTCATTTTCTTCGAATTTTCGAATCCCTCTTCCTCGTAATAGACTTGCCAATTCATATCCTGTTTTTTCATTGATGAGAAGTTGTAACACTGCTAAAAAGATATCTTCTTCATTTTCGTATGGTTTATTGATTTTTTCATAAACCTGCTTACGATGCTGATCAGAAAAAGTCAAATGTTTAAAGGTTGTTTTCTCCATTGATTTTCGTAGCCCTTTTAATCGCTCTTCCATTTGATTATTCCTCCAATCCTTTCTTCAAAAGTTCCTTAGCCCTTTTAAGCCTTGTTTTAATCGTATTCTCCTTCACTTCTAGTACCATAGCAATATCTTTAATTGGCAATTCTTCAAAATAAAAGAGATAAATCACTTCTCGATATTTTATTGGTAAGTTCATTACGGCAGAAGCCAGCCTGCGATCCTCATCATTTTGAATAACAGTCTGTTCAGCACTTTCTTTTTGAACCTCAATATAAGTAGATTCGTTTTCTGTAACGATTACCTTCTTGTTATACCAACTTTTTATATAGTCCTTACACTGATTAATAGCAATTCTCCATAACCATGTTCTTACCTTCGATTTCCCCTTGTATGTATGAAGAGACTTATAACATTTTACAAATATATCTTGGGTTAAATCTTCTGCAATTTCTTTATTATTTACATATGAATAAACAAGTTGTAAGATTTCCTGTCCATACTGGTTCATTATCTCATCTATAAGAGCCTCCTTATCTTCTATTTCAAATAACTCTGCTGTTAATTCATCCACATCAGTTCCTCCTTCAATTGATTAGACGACATGCTCCATTAAAAAGTTTTTTAAATTCCTAAAAAAACCACCTTTATTTCTTTTACTAAAACGCTACTATTTCCAAATACTTATACAAAAAAAGATACTTTCACATAGAGAGTATCTTTTCTAATCTAAAACATTTTTTAAATAAAAGAGTCATTCCACTATATGATATTTTTTACAATCTAAAAAGATTCACCATACCTCATATCAAAGTATAATGAATCTAGCACTTACAATTCTTGTGTATATACAGCTTCATTCACTGACCCGTTTGATCTTCGCTTTTGTTCTTGTAATAAGAAAAGAAATACACCAAATAGGACAAAGACGCTGCCGATGATTTGCATACTATTTAGCTTTTCTCCAAGTAAGAAAAAGGCAAGGATCGATGCACCAACTGGTTCTCCTAATATGCTCATTGAAATCGTCGTAGCATTCACGTAATTTAGCAGCCAGTTATTTATCATATGCGAAGCTGTTGGTACAATGGCAAGTAAAAGAAAAATCCACCAGTCCCATGCTGAATATCCTGTAAATGGCACATTCATCACTATGTTATAAATGGCCATAAAAAGACCTGCAAATGTAAAAACAGTAAAGCTATAAACCCAATGCGATACTTTCTTCACTGTTGTTTGACCGATAAATAAGTAACCAACGACTGCGATGACACTTAAAAAGGATAAAAGATCTCCTAGTATCGCTTGCTTACTTAAGCCTAAATCGCCCCATCCAATACAAATGACACCTAAAATAGCAATTCCCATCGTGATGATTGCTGAATATGTTGTTCGTTCCTTAAATAAAAAGAAACCGCCTACTAAGGATACGATGGGCTGGAGTGCTAAAATGATTGTCGAGCTTGCAACTGTTGTCAACTTTAAAGAGGCAAACCATAATAAAAAATGAAGCGCTAAAAAAAATCCTGATCCGATTAAAAAATACCAGTCTTTCTGTTGAATTCTGCGAAATTCTTCCCTTTTCCTCCACGCAATAGGTAGCATAATGAAAGTGATAATCCATAAGCGATACATACTTAAAATAGAAAATGGCGCTGAAGACATCTTCACGAAAATAGCTGCAAATGAGATCGCTATAATAGAAACCGCTAATGGCAGTGCGATTGATTTATCCTTTTTCATATAAATTGCCTCCCTTCTTCTATCAAAATCAAACTTCATTATAGCTTTTTTCTTCTCTTACTGAAATACTAATTTTTTAGATTCTTTCTATTATTATGGTAAAATATAAAATGACATATATCTTTAAGTGGAAAAGAGCATGCAGCTATCACTGCTACTTAGATTCATATGTCGGAAAAGGAATGGATATCTATACGCTATTTTTATTTAGGGGGATTTACATGAACCAGGCAATAGGGAGAATCGAAGAAATTTCATTTTTCAGTACAGCACTTCAAGAAGAGATGACATTGCTCGTCTACTTACCAACTAATTACACACCTCTTCACAAACATACTGTCGTTATTGCACAAGATGGGAAAGATTATTTTCAACTTGGGAAGGCACATCGCGCGATTGAACGCCTTCGTGAAAACGGAGAAATTGACCGTACTATTATTGTCGGTATTCCATATAAAAATGTACACGACCGCAAAGAAAAATATTTTCCAAATGAAGTGAACAACAACGCATATATTCGCTTTCTTGCTCATGAATTAGCGCCGTATATTGATGCAAATTATCCAACATATCAAATGGGAAAAGGTCGCGTATTAATAGGAGACTCACTTGGCGGTACAGTATCCTTTATGACAGCACTTATGTATCCGCATACATTTGGTAAAGTTGTGATGCAATCTCCATTTGTAGATGAAACTGTATTAAACCTTGTGCGAGAGTTTAAAGAGCCCGAGGCATTGGATATTTACCATGTCATTGGGACAGGGGAAACAGCTGTGGAAAGAACAGATGGACAAGTTTCCGATTTCGTCGAACCGAACCGAAAACTACATGCATTGCTGACTGAAAGAAATTTCATCACACATTACGAAGAGTTTGAAGGGAATCATACGTGGAAATATTGGCAAATAGATTTACCAAAAGCCTTTGCTCATATTCTATCAATGAAATAATAATCAGCAGTATTCTGAATTATTTGATATAATATAAAAAAGATTTGTTTTCTTAAAAATCTAACTAGACTTGCAAAGGGAGGAATTGAGAAATGAAACTAGGCATTGTAATTTTTCCGTCAAAAATGATTCAAGATAAAGCGAACGGACTGCGTAAGCGCTATGATCCGCATTATGCATTAGTTCCGCCACATATCACATTAAAAGCACCCTTTGAAGCACCAGAAGAACAATTAGAAACGATTGTGAAAGAATTGCGTACAATTGCAAATAAAACGAATCCTTTCATCCTTCATGTTGGAAAGGTAGGCTCATTTGCCCCTGTTAATAATGTTATTTATTTTAAAGTCGAAAAAACACCTGAACTGACATTCTTAAATGAAGAAATGCATAAAGGGTTCCTTACACAAGAACGCGAGTATGCTTTCGTACCACATTTAACAATTGCCCAAAAGTTATCTGATGCTGAGCATGCTGACATTTTAGGACGCTTGCGCATGAAAGATTTTTATTATGAACAAACAATCGATCGTTTTCATCTCCTGTATCAATTAGAAAACGAAACATGGAATGTACACGAAACCTTCCACCTTGGAAAGGAGAAGAAATAATTTGAAGGCTCAACTTGTCCAAACAGATCAACAACTGAAAGATGCATTCTCTGTGCGTAGACAAGTCTTTGTGAAAGAACAGCATGTATCTGCCGAAGAAGAATATGATCAATTTGAAGAAATCGCCAAACATGTTGTCATATACGATATCGACATTCCCGTTGGAGCGGGGCGCATGCGTATGGTAGATGGCATCGGGAAAATAGAGCGCATATGCGTTCTCCCTTCCTATCGCAAAAAAGGAATTGGAAAACTCATTATGGATGCGCTCGAAACATATGCCAAGGAAGAAGCGATACGAAAGCTTAAACTCCATGCGCAAACACAGGCGGAATCTTTCTATAAAAGATTAGGATACCAAACTGTTTCTGATGTTTTTTTAGAAGCAAATATACCGCATGTGATCATGATAAAAGAATTATAATTTTTAAAGACAGGAGGTCATTCCTCCTGTTTTTTACATTGCTATTTTCTTTTTCTTCCGCTAAAGTTAAAAGTTGATGCTATAAATTTGAAGGTGAATGTATGACTCAGGAAAAATTTTCACAAAAATTATTAACACACGCCGACGTTCCCCAAGCGACATATCATATTCCTAAGACATCTTCCCATTTAATTATGGAGCATGATGCAGATGCCGCTTATTTTCGTGCTTTAGAACAACAAGGCGTTTATTTAAATGAGAAACAATTAGAAGCAGTGCGAGCAACAGAAGGTCCTGTCCTAACTTTAGCTGGCGCTGGTAGTGGAAAAACCTCTGTTTTAACCACGCGCGTTGGTTATTTAGTAAATGTAAAAAAAGTTCATCCACGCAATATTTTATTATTAACCTTTACACAAAAAGCAGCGGAAGAAATTCGAAGTCGCGTTGCTAGTTTACCAGGTATGAATCATGCTGCGAGTAGCTATGTTGTGGCAGGAACGTTTCATTCTGTCTTTTTAAAATTATTGCGCAGTCAAGGATATAATCAGCAAATTTTAGCAAATGAAAAACATAAACAAATTATGATTAAGAAAATCTTAAAAGACTTGCGCTTAAAAGATGCTTATGATGCCGAAACGATGCTTGCCATGATTTCACTTGAAAAAAATAAATTAAATCGTCCGAAAGATGTACAAGCAAAAACACCTGTTGAGCAAGAATTTCGCGAAGTATATGAGCGCTATGAAGAAGTGAAGCAACAATACGGCTATATTGATTTTGATGATATTCTACTAGAAACATTCTATATGCTTGAAAATAACGCTCCTTTGCTCATACAATTACAAGAGCGTTTCCAATATATTGAAGTCGATGAATTTCAAGATACATCTTACGCACAATATGAGATTGTAAAATTATTAGCTGCACCGCAAAATAATTTATTTATCGCAGGTGATGATGATCAAGCAATTTATGGTTGGCGCGGCGCTAGTCATCAAATTATATTATCATTTCCAAAAGAATTTGATGATACAACAATCATTGCATTAAATACAAATTACCGTTCCAATCCATTTATCGTTGGACTTGGAAATGAAGTCATCAAGCTGAATCAAGAGCGTTTTCATAAAGAATTGTATTCTGTGCATGAAGAAGGAATGCGTCCATTTTATGCTCGTCCTGCTACGACACTTGATGAAGCAAACCAAATTCTGCAATTGATTCAAGATAAAGTATCAAGCGGTGAACGTGCATATAAAGACTTTTGTTTATTGTATCGCACACATTCTGTCAGTCGATCGTTACTTGATCAACTTACCATTCATAAAGTACCGTTTATTAAGCACGGCGCCAGTCAATCATTCTATGAACATTCTTTAATTAAGCCTGCGCTTGATCATTTGCGCTTAGCATACGAACCGTTTCAGATGGAAGCACTGGCAAGCATATTGCCAACAATGTATATCGGGCGTGATGATTGCCTCTCTTTTATTGAACGTGAAAAGTGGAAATATGGTGAAGGAAGATTCCCTTCTCTTCTTCATTTCCTACTGCTGAATCCGAATTTAAAATCATTTCAAGTGAAAAAGCTGAATGACAAAATCGATTTTATTAAATTTATAAAAGAGCTGGAACCAAAAAAAGCACTGAAAGAGATTATTAAAGGAAAAGGGAAATATTTAGAATACTTGCAGAGCAACGACCGTTCTTCCTTTACGATGCATAAAGATATTCAGGAAGAAATGCTAGAAGAACTCATCGAGTCTGCCAATCGTTTTACCGATATTCCCGCTTATTTAGAATTTGTTCATGCGGCGATTCAAAATCAAAAGGAAATGGAAGCATTAAAAACAAAGCCGCAAAAAGACGCCGTATCACTCATGTCCATTCATAATGCAAAAGGCCTTGAGTTCCCTTGTGTCTTTTTGCTCGGTGCAAGCGATGGTATATTGCCACATTCATCCTCTTTAAAAGATGCAAACGATCGCCTAACAGATTCTTCCGAAGCGTTAGAAGAAGAACGAAGACTGATGTATGTCGCCATTACGCGCGCAAAAGAAGAATTGTATATTTCCTCTCCACAATTTTTTAGAGGAAAAAAATTAGACATATCTCGTTTTTTATATATCACGCGAAAAGATTTACCAAAAAAGACACCTTCTTAAATGCGCTAGGTGTCTTTTTTTTGCTTCTTGTACATCTCATTCTTCCTAACACCTCTTTATTTCAAATGAAAAATTCATGCTTTCATCGTACGAATTAGCGTAATATCAATCCTATTCCATTCATATTGTAATAGTGTATGTCAGAACACACGATAAGGAGTGAACAGAATGAGCTGCAACTGTCACGAGGAGCATCCTCACGATTTTGATCCTAATTTTGATTCTAATTGTGTATGTAATGTAGTACGTTTTATACATGAGTTACAAGAGTGTGCAACTACAACATGTTCAACAGGTTGCGAAGTTCCCTTTTTAGGGCCAAATAATGACGCAAGAGTTGCCAATACAAGACCTTTTGTTTTATTTACAAAATCCGGCACACCGTTTGAAGCATTCGCTCCATCAGGATCTGTTACAAGCTGCCTATCCCCTATATTCCGTGTTGAAAGTGTAGATGATGATTGCTGTGCTGTATTGCGCGTTTTAGCCGTATTTGTAGGAGGAGAACCTGATACAAGCGATAACCCAATTTGTACATTTTTAAATGTTCCAAATGCTTCATTGCGCGCCACAACTTCTTGTATTACTGTTGATTTAAATTGTTTCTGTGGTATCCAATGCTTACGAGATGTCTCTATTTAATGTAATGACGTATATGTTACCGAATGATTGGGGTGGTAGAACGATGCCACCCCATCACTGTTTCCGTAATGATCATTCATCAAAAAGCGAGACTCCTAACAATGCAACTTGCATAAAAAAGACTCCTTCTCCACCTTGATTTATTGATCCCGCATGAAAATCAAGATCTTTTCCTCCTACTTTCGATATCATTCACATTATTTTTAACTATTTTTTTATGAAAATTAGGAACCTGTCTATAGCAGGAACGTGATTGGATTCATTAAATAACAGTAGAACAAGTAAAGGAGTGAAAACTATGTCCTCTTGGGATTGTAAACCTACTCAAATTTGCCCCAACGCTCCAGTCGATACACTACCTGCTTTTGGTTTTGCATTTAATGCCTCAGCACCTCAATTTGCAACATTAGGCATTCCTCTAGCATTACCTAGCACAAATCCAAATCCAAATATTAGTGTACCTGTATTGAATGAGACTGTTAGCACAGGAGCTGGCATTCGAATTGAAAGAGCAGGTATTTATCAAATTAGTTATACATTGACGATTAGTCTTGATAATGTTCCCGTTTCTCCAGAAGCTGCTCGATTCTTTTTAACTTTAAATACACTGGATAATATTATTCCTGGTTCAGGAACTGCAGTTCGTTCTAATATCGTAGGTACTGGTGAAGTTGATGTTTCTAGCGGTGTAATTCTTATTAATTTGAACCCCGGTAACCTTATTCAAATTGTTCCTGTTGAAGTGATTGGAAGCGTTGATGTTCGTGCTGCCGCATTAACTGTGGCACAAATTGGTTAATCAAAAAGCGGCTTTCGAAAAGATTTTTCGAAAACCGCTTTTTCTTTTTACTTTATTCTCTCTATACATTGCGCTAACGCTTCATTCCACCCTCTCAAAATGGGAAAACCATTTAATTCTATCATATGATTTTTCAAAATAGAGTAATGAGGTCTCTTTGCTTTTGCTCCATAGTCTTTTGTCGTTATCGGATGAACTTTCACATCTTTGCGCATCATTTGTAATGCTTTCTTCGCAAATTCATACCAAGAACATGATCCGCTATTACATACATGGTAGATACCATATAAATTCGTTTCTACTAATCTTTCAATCATATGAGCTAAATCCCCTGCATATGTCGGTGAACCAATTTGGTCGGAAACGATTGATATTTCTTCTTTCTCATCCGCTAAGCGAAGAATCGTCTTCACAAAATTATGCCCATGTTTTCCATATAGCCAGGAAGTCCGAACAATAAAATACCTGTGATGTAGACTTTGGACAAATTGTTCCCCGGCTAACTTTGAATGACCATATATATTAATAGGTGCTGTAGCGTGAAATTCATGATATCCTTCTTTTTGATCACCTGAAAAGACATAATCTGTACTAATATAAACAAGCTTTGCATTGCACTCTTGTGCAACAACTGCGATATTCCTTGTGCCGATCGCATTGACTAAAAAAGCCAATGCTTGCTCTTCTTCCGCTTTATCTACTTTTGTATAAGCAGCAGCATGAATAATAATATCTGGCTGTAATTGTTGCATCAGCCTCATCACATCTTCCATTTTCGTTACATCTAAAACATCTTTTCCTAAGGGATGCACTTCATATTTCTCGAGCATAAATACTTCTTGCAATTCTTTCCCTAACTGACCGTTCGCTCCCGTAATACAGACTTTAACCTTCTTCATACAGTCGCCCCTTATTTTTGTTGTAGTCGGCTCCACCATAATTCATTCTCACAATACCACTCAATCGTTTCCCTCAAACCTTCTTCAAATGTATAAGTCGGACTCCATCCTAGTTCCTTCTTTATTTTGCTTGCATCAATTGCATAACGCCTATCATGGCCAAGGCGGTCTGCTACAAATTCAATAGCTGTTTCTGACTTTCCAAGTTGCTGCAGTATACTTTGCACCACTTCTATATTTGTTCTTTCCTGATTCCCTCCAATATTGTATATCTCGCCTGCTTTTCCTCTATGCATAACGGCATCAAGAGCTCGGCAATGATCTTCTACATGAAGCCAATCACGAACGTTTTTCCCATCTCCATATACAGGCAACTTTTTCCCTTTTAATGCTTGAATAATCATAAGCGGAATTAATTTTTCAGGGTATTGATACGGGCCATAATTGTTTGAACAACGTGTAATTGAGACGTGCGTTCCATACGTTTTGAAATAAGAAAGAGCAATCATATCTGCACTTGCTTTACTTGAAGAATAGGGGCTACTTGGCGCTAGTGGTGTCGTTTCTGTGAAAAGCCCCTCATTTCCTAATGAACCATACACTTCATCTGTTGAAACTTGAAACATTTTTATATTCGGATACTCTTTCACTACTTCTAACAATGCAACTGTTCCCATTACGTTTGTATTGAAAAAAGGAGTTGAGTTTGCAATACTTCGATCTACATGTGATTCTGCTGCAAAATTCATAATACAATCGATACGGTGTTGCAAAATTACTTTTTGGACAAGTTCTCGATTTTGAATATCCCCTTGTACAAAAAAATAACGAGAATCTTGATGAACAGATTGCAAATTGTCAAGATTCCCACTATATGTTAAAAGATCGTAGTTAATGATACGATATGTCTGATGCGTTCGTAATATATAATGAATAAAGTTACTTCCAATAAAACCTGCTCCACCGGTTACTAATATATTCATATCCAACACTCCTACTTAAAACAATCATGATATTGGTCAAATGTAGGCAACGCTTTATCTTTTTCTGAAAGAACCGGTTCACGGACCGGCCATGTAATCGCCAAGCTTTCATCATTCCAATATAATCCATCATCATGATCTGCACTATAATATTCATCTACTTTATACATAACGAGTGTATTTGGCACGAGCGTACAAAATCCATGAGCAAATCCTTTTGGCACAAGAAGCTGCCTATGATTTTCTTCGTTTAATATAAAGCCTTTCCACTCTTTATATGTTGGAGATGAAACGCGTAAATCCACAATAACATCATAGATTGCCCCTTTTAATACTTGGATTAATTTCGTTTGCGCTTTCGGCGCTTTCTGAAAATGCAAACCGCGCACTGTGCCAGCCTTCGCTGAAAATGAAAGATTATCTTGAATGAACGAATAAGAAACGCCTAATTTTTGAAGCTGTTTCCAATTATAACTTTCTGTAAAAAAACCACGATGATCTTCAAATAAACGAGGTTGTAATAATAAAGCATGCTGAAAATGTGTTTCAACTATTTCCATATACCCACCTATTCCCCATTAAATTGTTGACCAAAATCTAAATGACACGCTAATGCATTTGCCCTCTGCAATGATGTATGTGTCCCTGCGTCTGTCCACCAACCAGACATAATATTATAAGATAATAAACCGCGTTTCAAATACCGATTATTTAAATCTGTAATCTCAAGCTCTCCTCTTTCTGAAGGTGTTAATTGTTTAATATATGAAAATACCTCAGCGTCATACATATAAATTCCTGTCACTGCATATGAACTTTTCGGCTTCTTTGGCTTTTCTTCAATTTCAATAATTTTACCATCTTGTATAACCGGGACTCCAAATCTCTCTGGATCTTCCACTTCCTGCAATAATACCTTTGCTCCTTTTTCTTGCTTTACATATTCCTGAACGTATGGATAAATATTATCTGAGAAAATATTATCCCCTAGTATAACAAGCATCCGATCTTTTCCAACAAATTGTTCACAAAGTCCGAGCGCCTCAGCTATTCCCCCGGCGCTATCCTGCACGCGATACGTGAATGAAACATGAAAATCATGACCGCTTCCTAAAAAATTAACGACATCCCCCATATGTTCTTTTCCCGTAACAACCATAATATCGGTAATGCCGCATTGTTTCATCTTATAAACAGCATGATAAATCATCGGATAACGACCAACTGGAAGCAAATGCTTATTCGTTACTTTCGTAATGGGGTATAGCCGCGATCCCGTTCCTCCAGCTAAAATAATCCCTTTCATCTAAAATCCCCCCCCTTTACTCCTCTCTATACTTAACTATGAAACCACTATCTTATAATGAAAATAGTGGTTTCATATAGTGTTCTACAAATTTTTGTCTATATTTCTCATACGCTACAGCATCAAATTCATCACCATTATAATGAATACACCACGGTGCTTTTTGAGTAGAAATTCCAATTAAATATCCCGCTTTTCGAAATTCCATCGATTGGGAAATATCATAAAAGTGAAAACCATCAAATACATCTTCGCGCCATGGAATATCATATTGCGTCGCCATAAATAGTCCATCAATTGCTTCCACAGATAGAAATGTCTTTGATTCATAAAATGGTTGCTCCAAATTCAACAATTGATAGTTTTGTCCTCGGTATTCAATCACTTGTGCGACTAAATTTTTACCTTCCCACCAAATCCCACTAGCGGGCAGACTTTGACAACCAGCAACACCAATTAATCCAAGCTTTTCATTCTTTGTAAAAAGGTCAATCAAATAAGTAGCAACATTTCGATCAATAATAAAAGTATCTTGATGCAAATACACCTTATACTTTGCAGGATGCGAAATTGCTTCGTTATATGCACTTGTCATACTTTTTGCTCCGTATATTGGTAAAATTTGAATTTGATATCCCGGAGGTACAAATAGATTATGAATCTGTCTTTGACATTGCGCAAAAAGTTCCTCATTATTTGTACAAATGACAAATAATATTGTCTTTTCTTGCATATCTACAATCCTTTCTCTCTTACGACTTTTCCCCCATATAATGTTCTACAAAAATTTCACGGTACTTCTCATAATGATCCAAATTTATATCAATGTGATAGTGAATGCACCATGCATCACGCTGCACAGGAACTCCTACTGTATATCCTGCTTTTCGAAACTCAAATGATTGCGATACGTCATAAAAATGAAAGCCGTCAAACAAATCCTCTCGCCACGGAATATCATACTGCGTCGCCATTAACAATCCGTCAATTGCTTCTACAGGCATAAATGTTTTTGATTCATGAAACGGTTTCTCTAATGTTGCCATATAGAAAATATCATTCATATAACCGATTACCTTCCCTACAACCCCTTTTCCAATATTCCATAAACCATTTTGCGGTACATATTGCGCACCAACCATCCCAATCATCCCGAGATTCTCATGTTTTGTGAATAATTCAATTATTCCGCATAAAAATGCTCGATTAATAATAAACACATCTTGATGTAAATACACTTTATATTTTGCCGGATGAGAAATCGCTGTATTATATCCGCTTGTCATACTCTTGGCATTTCGAATCGGTAGAAACTCAACGCGGTATGAATCGGGTACTTCTAAATTCATAATATGCTTGACGCATTTTGCATACATTTGTTGATTGTTAACACATGTAACAAATAAAATGGTTTTCTCCGCCTGATTCATTCTTATTTCTCCGCCAAGATTACATACTGATAAACAACTGCTTCTGCTAAAAAACCACTCCCTAACCGATATTTGCTACATATTTTCTGCAAATCCTCAATGAGCGGCACATCTTGATCATATGGCACATATACACGATCAACTTCTTGTATAGAAAAACCAGCCTTCAAAAATAATCGTAGCATTTCATTAAAGGTAAAAAAGCGAATATGCGTTTTATCCATAAGTCCCAATTCTGTATAAGTCCAATTCCCAGCTAATAATGACTGAATCACTGAAATATGAGCTACATTTGGAATACTCGCTAAAATGACGCCACCTTTTTTTACATATGGTTTTACTTTTTCAATCACTGCCCAAGGATCAAATAAATGTTCTAACACATCCCCAAAAATAATACAATCAAATTGTTCATGCTCATATGGTAATTCCATCGTTTCAATATCACCATGCAAAACATGATCCAATTTCTGTTTTGCTTTTTCAAATGCATCAGAAAATGCTTCAATCCCTGACACACGTACTCCCTTTTCTTTTATGACAGCTCCCAATCCACCTTCAGAACATCCGATATCTAATACTTCTTTCCATTCGCTTTTTATATGTTTGAGTAAATGTGGATTTGCTCCTGTATAATAAAAATCTGGTTTTTCATTATATAAGGAAGACTCTCCTTTATTCATGTTATTTTCCCTCCTTATGAATAAATGACAACCTTACTTCTTATTGTAAGTTCTTTATCATACTCTACGCACTCACGCTACATGTTATCCCTCATATTCCTGCCTAAATACCTTTCTAAAGTAAGTTCTGTTATATTCAATAGCCGCATTATTGGGGACGTAAGTTGCTGCCAATTCGTTATAATAAAGAGCTTTTTCCTGATCCCCGAGACGGCTATAACAAATACACATTTGCAAATAAGGAAGCCATGTATAGCTAGCTGGACTATAAAACGGGCTCGCTTGAGGAGCAGGCACTTCAGTTGCTAACTTATACCAAAATATAGCCTCTTCATATCTCTCTTGTTTCATATATATATTCCCTAATCTTGTACAATTCTCACCTCTCGGAATAGAATATTGAAACGACCTTGTACAAGCTAATATAGCCTCTTTCCATTTTTCTAGCTGTAAATAACAATCCCCCAACTTCCCACACGCGTAAATTTTTTCTTCATCCCATCCTTCTTCCCTCTCTAGAAATACCTCATATAATGAAACCGCATCTTCATAGTGCTGGTGATCTGCACATTCATTGGCATAATAAAAAATATCTCTAGCAGTTAATTCCTCTCCATTTGCTACGATATTTTGGAAAATCTTCAAATTACGATTTGTTGGCTTTTTTTCTTTTTTATGTGTAATGGCGACTTCACTTTGAAGAAGTTCACCATGTACCGCTAAATATTCATGCACTTTTCCAAACCATTCAAATCCACACTCTCGCTTAACGAGCCGATACCTTCTCGTACAATATAACGGTTTTCCATTCGAGTCCATTACGAGGTGGTATGGCATAGAAACGGCATCTATTTTATCATCTAACTCCCATTTTAATTTTCTTAGCAATTCTTGGGCGTCTTCTAATAAGACATCATCTGCATCGA
Source organism: Bacillus cereus group sp. BfR-BA-01430 (assembly GCF_022663115.1). Lineage (NCBI taxonomy): Bacteria > Bacillati > Bacillota > Bacilli > Caryophanales > Bacillaceae > Bacillus > Bacillus cereus group sp. BfR-BA-01430. The sequence continues at coordinate 374,322 of NZ_JAKUEW010000001.1, read as the reverse complement.
GCCACAATATATAATCTTGCGTCGCTTTTGAAAAAGAAAAATTACGAGCCGCTGAAAAATCATCCACCCAAGGAAATTCGTATATATGAGGTGTGTATTCCCGAACAATTTCTTGCGTTCGATCAATAGATCCTGTATCTACGACAATTATTTCATCAACAAGAGATTGAATAGAATCTAAGCATCTTCCTATTGTTTGTTCTTCATCTCTCACAATCATACATAAGCTAATTGTAATTTCCTTATCTCTCAAAATCCTCACCCTCTCCCACTCAAGTTTATGTTGAAAGAAGTGAAAACTTTCCCAAAAAGAAATAATTCATGTGTCAGTGTCATTTTGTTCATGCTGTACATCTACTATATAATGAATGCTTTTTGGAGGTGAATTTATGTCAAAGGAAAATTATTCAAACGATGAAGAATATTTGGCAGCTAGTGCACTAGATCCTGACTTTATCGGACCTACATTACCACCTATTCCACCATTTACTCTTCCATCAGGACCGACTGGAGGGACTGGTGTTACTGGACCGACTGGGCCGACCGGGGAAACTGGTATTACTGGGCCGACTGGGCCGACCGGAGATACTGGTATTACTGGGCCGACTGGGCCGACCGGGGAAACTGGTATTACTGGGCCAACTGGACCGACCGGGGAAACTGGTATTACTGGGCCGACTGGACCGACCGGAGAAACTGGTATTACTGGTCCGACTGGACCGACCGGTGAAACTGGTATTACTGGGCGGGCTGGACCGACCGGAGAAACTGGTATTACTGGGCCGACTGGACCGACTAGTGCAGGTCTTCCAGCAGGTTTATATGCCTTTAACTCTTCCACAATTAGTATAGGTCTTGGATTAGATGATCCAATCCCATTTAATACAGTCGGAGCACAATTTGGTACAGCTATTTCTCAACTAGATCCCGATACCTTTATGATTAATGAAACTGGATTTTATAAAATTACTGTTATTGCCTATACCGCACTTGTAAGTCTATTAGGTGGCCTCACAATTGAAGTAAATGGCGTACCTATTCCAGGATCTGGAACTACTTTAATTTCACTAGGCGCACCTATTGTACTCCAAGCGATTACAGAAATTACTACTACTCCTTCTTTAGTTGAAGTTGTTGTTACCGGTTTAGGTCTATCTCTAGCTCTTGGAACAAGTGCTACAATTATTATTGAAAAAATTGCTTAATCCTTCTCCGATAGACGGTAAGACATTTATATGTTTTACTGTCTTTTTTATTATCCATTCACTCATGAATTTCATTTCCGCTACATAATCATAGTATTGTATGACATTTTCCAGGAGGAATACGTATGCAAAACGAAATAGCCGTTCAGCTATATCTTGAATTACTAAAAAAAACAATTTTATTTGAAATTTGGTTAGAATACGAGCCGCACTTACCAGCATCCTTACATATTACACAAGAGCTTCCTTATGAGCCCGTTACTGTCCCATTGCCTCTATTTATTAAAAAATACATAGAAGCTCATCAACTAAAAATTGTAAATCCTGTCGTTTCAAAAGAGGAAAGACAAATTGGTAACGATTGGCCACGAGCAGCTCACAGTATGATTGGGCGCACACGAATGAACCAATTACAACACGCAATGGAAACCGTTATACGCGAACATATTGAGGGAGACTTTATTGAAACCGGTGTATGGCGAGGAGGAGCTTGCATTTTCATGCGGGGGTTTTTAAAGGCGCATGGAATTACAAATCGTACTGTATGGGTCGCTGACTCCTTCCAAGGACTCCCTGCCCCAAATGTTCAAGCATACCCACAAGATTCTCCTGATTATTTACATACATTCGATTATTTACGCGTTTCACTCGAACAAGTACAAGAAAACTTTAAAAAATATGATCTATTAGATGACCAGGTCAAATTTTTAAAAGGTTGGTTTAAAGATACGTTACCAACAGCTCCTATTGAAAAAATTGCAATCGCTCGCCTCGATGGCGATATGTACGAATCCACAATGGATAGTTTAGTCAATTTATACGATAAAGTTTCAACTGGTGGATTTATTATTATTGACGATTATGGTCTACCAGCTTGCGCAGAAGCTGTAGCAGATTTTCAAAAGCAGCGCAAAATCAAATTCTCTCTCACAGAAATTGATCAATTTGGCGCTTATTGGCGAAAAGAATAAAGGAAAGAGAAGTTTTCATCAGCAGGGGCTTGCTCCCCCTACTGATAACAAGTAATTTTAGAAATAAGGGGGATGTACATATGGGACAAAATAACGATTTTTCGCAGGAGGAGCTTCTTCCTCCTCCCGAACTCATTCATTATGTTGGTGGAGATTTCCAAAAAGTCGGCGAAGAGTTTTTGAAATACTTTATTGAGATTGGAAATTTACAGCGCCATGAATCTATATTAGATGTCGGTTGTGGTGTTGGACGTATGGCAGTACCACTAACAAAATATATAAATGACAAAGCTCTTTATCATGGATTTGATATTTTTCAAGACGGTATTTCATGGTGTCAATCTCACATTTCTCCTACATATAAAAACTTCCATTTCCAGCACGCAAATCTATATAACCAATTCTATAATCCAAATGGAACTATAAAAGCAAGTGAATTTCAATTTCCATACGAGGATGATACATTTGATTTTATCTATTTAACTTCGGTCTTTACACATTTACTTGAAAAAGAACTAGAACATTATGTATCTGAAATTTCGCGTGTTATAAAACAAGATGGACGTTGTTTGCTTACACTCTTCTTGTTGAACCCTGATTCTTCCTATTACTTGACTTCTCATCTTAGCACACTCCCCTTCTATCATAAAATAGATAACTGCTATATTGTAAATAAAGATATTCCAGAATTTGCAGTTGCCTATCCAGAAGAATGGATACTCAATCTTTTGTCTCAATATCATTTCGAAGTTACAAAGCCCATCCATTATGGATCATGGTGCGGAAGAACAACATTCACGAGCTATCAAGATATTCTTGTCATGCGGAAAAAATAACGAGAAAGGGGCCATTTATGTTATGAATACGTTAGTAGAGTATCCGCTCGTATCCATATTAATACCGACTTATAACCGACCTTATTACTTCAACCTTGCATTAGATAGCGCTCTAGCACAAACATATTCCAACATAGAAGTTATTATAGGCGATGATAGTACAAATGCAGACACTGAGTCTCTCATGCGTCAACATTACTTACCAAACTATAACAATATAATATATATTCGAAATCAATCTACATTGGGACAATTTCATAATGATCTTATGCTACTAGAACATGCTAGCGGCAGCTATATCAATTTCCTAATGGATGACGACCTCTTTCATCCTCATAAAATCCAGCGTATGATGCATTACTTTTCACAAGATGTAAAGAATGAAATTGCTCTAGTGACCTCGTATCGCAAAAGAATCGATGCAGTTGGAAATCAAATTGAAGATACGCCGCCCACTTATCAACTTTTTCCTAACGATACGATTTTAGATGGCACTGCATTAGGAGACTTAATGCTACAAACAAGTTTAAATATAATCGGAGAACCGACAACCGTTCTCTTTCGCCGCTCTTTTTTAACAGAACCTTTCGGAACTTTAAGTGGCCGGCAATATAATTGTAGTATCGATATGGCTTCATGGGTTCATTTGTTACAAAAAGGAAAAGGTGTTTATATCGCAGAAGCACTAAGTTCATTTCGCTACCATCCAGATCAACAAATTCACCATAAATTATTGGAAGGAACGGAAGACTTTACGCATCTCATTACGACAGCACGTAGCTATAGTTTTCTAAAAAGCAAAAAGACATATCGTTTAGGTCTTCGCTGCGCCTTACAATGGATATTTATTTCATTGCGAGATGAAACGATAAAACATATCCCGGATTCTCATGCCAGGCTCTCTCATTGTCTTCAAATCATTCAGCAGGAATTAAATCGTACTCGTGTCTACGAATAATCAAAATACTAGTAAATAAACTTTGGATTCTACCTCTTCGTTATCAAATAGAATGAAAAACACTCACGAATTTGTGAGTGCTTAGTATCTTCCTTTCGGTTGATTGTTTTTATTATTTTTCTTCCCGCAATTACATCCTTTTTTCTTTACAAACCCTTGTTGCTGTAGCATTTGCTGTTGTGCAGAATATTGATGCCATTGCTGAGCAGAATATGAATTTTGTTGATAGTGATTTCTCATATAACCCTCTCCTCTTTTATGCAATATTATTCCTTTTATCATATGAACAACTTGTTTATCCAGTTCCCCCATTTTCCTCGTGCTTCTTCCTATGATAGTCTCTTTTTATGTAAGCTGCTTCTCCCTATTCCCCTATCATACGACTTACCATTGTTTCAATACATGCTGCAAGACCTGCAATCCCTAATATACATAATACAAATTCCGCAACGTGCGGAAACAAAACATACAAACAAATTAAAAAAGCGCTCACCCATATTCCAGTACACCAGTGACAACTTAATAATTCTCCTATCCACTTTTGTAGTCCTTTTCCTCTTACTTTCGTATATGTAGAGACAGATCCATCTGGCTCAGTAATTTCTAACTCTTCAATAAATGGAGCTCGCAAAAAAGCGGTAATTTTATCATATACAATAAGCCGCGTGAGCCGAAAAGCTGCAAATGCAAATATAATAAATAGTAACCAAGTATTTACAATCAACTTATATCACTTCCTTATAGCTGCCTATTTATAAAAATCCTCTCTATAGCAGTAACCGAATTGTCTCGCACTCAATATCTTATTAATGTATCTAAAACATATTTGATAAGGAGTGAAATTCATGAGCTGTAACGACAACCAACATCATTTTCCATCTAACTGCGTCATTGACGTCGTAAGATTTATTGATGAACTGCAAGATTCCATCAGCGAAAATTGTCCAACCGGTTGCGACACACCTTTCCTTGGTGCAAATTGTAACTCACCATTCGCAAATACTCGTCCGTTCGTGCTATTTGATAAATGCGGTGATCTCTTTATTCCAGCAAGCTGCTTCTCCATCCCAACAAAAGATGTACCATTAAGCGTTCCTCTTCCATCTCCATTTCTACGAGTAGAAAGCGTTGACGAAGATGGATGTGCTGTATTACGCGTGCTAATCCCAGACGTTGAATCTTTAGGTGGAGACGATTGCGATTTATTAGCAGGTAGCTTACTACACACAATTGATAAAAGCGACTTTACAAATTTAGCGGCGCGCTTTTTAATTTGTCAATACTCAAATGGCATCACGAAACCAGATTATCAGTCCGTCCTACAATTCGGTTTAAAAGCTTCTCAATTCTGTATTACTGTTGATTTAGGTTGCTTCTGTGCAATCCAATGTCTACGCGACACTCACGTTCGCGGTTGCTAATTTCGTAAAACAAACAAACTATGAAGGTGGTAGCTTCGTCTACCACCTTTTCACGTATTTAAAACGCCATCATCCGTATGGAGATGATCTCATCAATTGGAATTTTGAATTCCCTTGGCATTAAACGATTAAAAGTCTCTTGTGCGCGCCTTACTTCCAGCAGTACTTCACCACCTTCATATGCGCGTACATAGCCCGTAAACAAATCTTGTTTCGTTTTAATTTGACAACGAATAGAAGCAATATAATGAGGCCGATCAAGTAAGAATAATATTTTTTCTTCATTATCCATATCCTTAAACGACTTACTACGTTCTCTTTTTTGCCTTCTATCTATTCCCTCCGATTGTTCTACTTCTCTTTCTGCCTCTCTTTCCTTTCGCACCTGCTCCTCAACTTGAGGCGGACCACCATACATATTTACCTCTCGCTTTTTCTCCATTTGATGAAATGTATCCTCTTTCTCTGCCTCTTCTCGCTTTATAAGCTTTTTAGAAGCTTCGTATTCTTTCCCTTCATTTTTTATCTCCATTGATTGAGGCAATTCTTTTTGTTTGCTCTCTTTCTGTTCATAATGACTTAAAACTTCTTCCGCTGCTTTCCCTTCATGATCTAACTCACTCTGTTTCAACAACTCTGGGGAATCTCCTTCCTGTTCATACAGACTTGAAGCTTCTTCCGCTGCTTTTCCTTCATAATCTGGATCACTCTGTTTCAACGACTCTGATGGATCTCCCTCTTCCTGTTCATTACGCTTAGATGTTTTTGTATTCTCCTCTTCTGCTACTTTGGTTACTATATTTTCTTGCCCTTCTAAAGCTTCTTTTGTCTTTGTTTCTTCTCGTTCCGTTTCCATAGAAGCTACTTCCGCTAGTTCCTCACTTGCAACAATTAAATTTGCATTTTTGTTCTCCTCATTTCGGGCTGTATTTTTTTCATTTGATACTTGCATAGCTTTTTCTTCACTTGCTCTCTTCGCCTCAGCGATTTCCCTTCGAATCTTTTCCATTCGAAGATTCTCATCTTCTTTCTTTATTACAAATGTTTTTTGTAAATTCCATTTTGCCTCCGAAAAATCCGGCTGCGTTATATATAATGTCGGATACGGTGTACGCTCCTTCTTTCTTTTGCTCACCACCAATCCCTCCTACATAAAAAACATCTCTTGTGACATGTATATTCGCAATAAGATAGAACTTGCATAGAAATTTGATGAATTTACCTAACACATCCAATCAACGAAACAAAAATCTGATAAAGACCTAGCACACACTCAAAATTTCTAGTAAACGAACCCATCGTTCATAGAAAAACTCCCTTTTAATAGGTAACTATCACAATTGCTCGTTTTCTCTTAAAAATACACATTCGTCCTATTTCCAATAGTATCCCAAGTGCATTTACTATATTAGATACAAATTAGGGGGTGAAAGAAAATGTCATATCAAAACAATTATGCGTGTCCATGTCCAACTTATACTCCAACTTACACAAAACCTACTCATCATGACACTTGCTCTGGTAACTGCAAAAGTAATTGTAAACGTTGTTGTGACGATTGCTTACCAAAAAACAAATGCTGCGATGGAGCAGCAGCTCATCTTGCAAGCTTAATCTCTGCAAGCTTAAACCTTAGCGGTGGTTCAATCGTACCACTAGATACAGTTGCAAAATCCGGAAGTGGTATTTCTGTTCCAAGTAGAGGTGTAATCCGTGTTGAAGAATGTGGCAAATATTTAATTGGCTCATTCGTTGGCATCGGTATCGAAATCTTAAGTCCAATCGGTCTACAATTAGTAGTTGAAAGATGCGATGGTTCTTCAGTTATTCACGAAACAGGCTTAATCTTAGGTATCACTCTATTAGACAAATTCCAAGATACAATTTGCCTAGAACCAGGCGATCGCGTATACTTCCGTACAACTGGTGTAATCTCTATCGAAATCGCGCTTTCTCTATCTGTTTCTAAATTATGCTGTGACTAATCATCCTTAAATATAAAATGTATGATGAAAATATAAAGCAATATCCAGAAAGATTTCTAGATATTGCTTTTTCTTTTTTATTCCTACTCGCTTACATAATATAATCCATAAAAAGAAATTGGAGGAAGATCACTCCTCCCCCCAATTTCGGTGTTTCTTATAAAATTTTTTAATACGATTTGACTAGCCGTAAAAAAAGACTGTCCTCAATTCAAACAATCTGAGAACAGCTTTTTTACTTTTTTCCTATATTTGTTATATTAAGCAGTTGGTGGTGCTGGTTGTGTTGGTGTGAATAACTCTAAAATAAAGTTTACCAATCCTTGTAGTGCGCTAGTTAGAAGCCCTAAAAGGGATGTTACTATTCCTATTAAGCTATTGATGATATCTGCAACCATTCCTTCTTCCTCCTCTCATTAACATCTACTATATTAAATGTCAATGCTTGTATTTTTGTAAGGGACAAGCGTCCCATTATATGTACCTATTTTTCAAACATCATAGTTTTTCTATGTTTCATCACGCTTATACTTTTATATACGAACGCCCTTTTTCATTTTCTTCCAAAATCTAAACGAACAACCATTACCATTTCGAAATGAAATGCATTTACTACTATAGTAACTATGTATGATTTACACTTCATTGATTACATTTTTAATATTCCGTTAGGAGGATTTCAATATGACAAATGAACAAAATTCAAATCCATTGAATCAAAATGAATTCATTCTCTCACTACTTAATTCTACGGATGGTAAAAACATTATATTAGAAGCAATGAAATTAGCTGGAGCGGACCCTAATGCAGATAACTTTGATGAAAATCAATTGAAAGAATTCGCGGCAATGGATATAGACGCATTAAGAGAGCTCGTTTTGAACAATCCTGCTTTAGAAGAAAAAATAATACATTTTATTCGTTCTACCGGTTTAGGGCTTTTCCATTCACCTATTGATCCTAATCTTTCTTCTTCACAATTAACAAAAGAACAAGTGCTCCAAACCATTTTAGAAAATCCGTCCGCTTTGCAAAATTTGTTCCAGCTTACTCAAATGCTTGGCATTGATAAAGACGCTGCGCTAGAGCAAGTAACACAACTACAAGAAGCGCTTCACCTTTTCAAGCAACTTGCACCAGAAGAAGAGAAATAAGATAGGAGGTGGCATAATGTCAAAAAAAGATCGAACTTCCAACGAATTAATGTTATCGATATTAAGTAAACCAGGAGGGCTAGAAGCATTATTAAATTTAGCAAATATAATGGGTGTCGATACTTCAAGGAAACATCTCAATACAGAACAACTTAAAAACATTCAAAAGCAATCACCAGACGAATTATTACTTTCTATTTTAGATAAACCGGAAGGGCTAGATGCTTTAGTTCAAGTAGCGAAACTAGGTGGAATGGATTTGTCTAAAGAAGAAATAACAGTTGAAAAAATAAAAGAACTTCTTGCTAAAAGAAGGGACACACCTTCTTCTCAATCATCTGAACAAACAGCCAAAACTAAAACTCCAAAATTATTAAATACGTTTTCTGCAAGAATACAAAATATACTTTCGGCACATGTATCATCACTTTTAGGGCGGACTACTGCTCCAAATGTCTCTACAAACTTACTCACAATGTTTACTACCATATTACCGTTGCAAAATATTACTAGAGCCTTAACAGCCATAACGCAACTTACACCGGTAGATCCTTCTCCGCAGGAAAATGCAACGAGTCCTACTTCACTTGCCGAAAAACAAATACATGCTTTAAAAAATCTACTCACGAAAAATACTGCAAACCAAGAAAAATCTTCTGCCAATTCCCTTTTACCAAAACAAGCTCTTCAATCCTTAACAAAACTAGAGGAGTTGCTAAAAAACAAAAAATAAAAAGGCACAAAAATGTGTGCCTTTTTATCGTATCATTCGTTATCTTATTATCCTAAAATATGATATCCAGAATCGACGTGAATATTCTCACCTGTTACACCGCTTGCTAAGTCACTAAATAAGAATAGTGCTGTGTTTCCAACTTCTTCTTGTGTGACATTACGGCGAAGTGGCGCGCGCTCTTCAATTTGTTTTAAGATGCTGTTAAAGTCTCCGACACCTTTTGCAGATAGTGTACGAATTGGGCCTGCTGATACGGAGTTTACACGAATGTTGTGTTGGCCTAAGTCATTTGCTAAGTATCTTACACTTGCATCTAATGAAGCTTTTGCAACACCCATTACGTTATAGTTAGAGACAACGCGTTCTCCGCCAAGGTATGTTAATGTGACAATGCTACCGCCTTCTGTCATAAGTGGTTTCACAGCTTTTGCAACTGCTGTTAAAGAGAATGAACTAATATTTTGTGCAAGTAAGAATCCATCGCGAGATGTGTCAACAAATTCTCCTTTTAGATCATCGCGGTTCGCAAATGCGATGCAGTGTGCTAATCCGTGCACGACACCAACTTCTTCTTTAATTGTAGCAAAGCAGCGTGCGATATCTTCATCATTTGTTATATCACATGGTAAAACTAGCGACTTTTGACCTTCTAATGATTCCGCTAAGTCACGCACGTTTTTCTCTAAACGCTCACCAGCGTATGTAAAAATTAAGTTTGCTCCAGCGTTATGCAAGGAACGAGCAATGCCCCACGCAATACTTCGTTGGTTCGCAACACCCATTACAATAATATTTTTCCCTTGTAAGTTGAGAAGATTCATTTATTTATCCCCCTAAATCTATTTAATATAATCTGTTATTAGTACCTGGTAATATATTTATATCATAACACAAAATTACAAGAAGACAAAATAAAAATGATTCAAAAACTCATTTCTTTTTTATTGAGTAGCATTTTTCTCCATTTCCACTCATTGTGAACTCTCACCAATCGAGCTGTTACAGGATACCCTCCTTTTCCTTCTCTTGAGATCGGGGGAAATCCTTCTTTATATATTTATAAATGAAATGGTATGTCAACACGAAACTAGACAATTTTTTTAAGGTGTTCCTGTCTGTACTGAACAGGGCTCAAATAGCCTAGCGTTCCATGGATTCTAACATTATTAAACCAGTTTACGTAGTCGTTCAATTCTAAGGTCAATTCTTCTAAATTTGCGAAATGACGACCGCGAACGAACTCTGTTTTAAAGATTTTGTAGGTTGCTTCCGCTACGGCATTATCGTATGGACAACCTTTTGTACTTAATGAACGCTTGATTTTGAAGGTCTCTAACGTGTCATGAATCAGCTTATTTTTAAACTCATTTCCTCGATCTGTATGAAATAAGGTAATCCGATTTAAGTTTGTTTTCACCGCTGCGAAAGCTTGCGAAACAAGCTCGGCATCTTTCTTTTGACCCGCGCTATGTCCTATGATTTCTCGATTAAAGAGATCAACTAATAAACATACGTAATTCCACTTTTTGTTTACACGGACGTATGTTAAATCACTTACGACTACAGCCAACTCTTCTTTCTGATTAAACTGACGATCGAGCACGTTTGAAATTTTTTCTTCGTTACAGTTCGCTTTCTTCGGCTTAAATTGTGCAATCGTATAGTTAGATACTAAACCTTGATTCTTCATAATCCGTCCAATACGGCGGCGCGAAACCACATACCCTAACTTTTTTAGTTCTACTTTTATCTTTCGTGTTCCATAGTTCTGACGGCTCTCTCGGAAGATTTCTTTCACGAGTGGCGACAATTCATCTCTTATATCTTGTGCTTGTTTTACCTCATAATAATAGGTTGCTCTTGATAATTGTAGGACATTGCACATTGCTGATATCGAGTATTTATGTAGGTTATTCTTCACTACTTTTACTTTCGTCCTAGTATCAGCGCCGCTTGCTTTAAAATATCATTTTCCATAAGAAGCTGTTTGTTTTGTTTTCTCAACGCTTCTAATTCTAGTTGTTCAGCCGTCTTATTATCTTTCTCTTTAAATGAGCCAGACGTATGATTTTGGTTGATCCACCGATCCAATGATGATGGTGTTAGTTCGTATTCCTTAATGATGTCTTTCCTTGGTTTACCATTTTGATACAGTTGAACCATTTGGTGTTTAAATTCCGCTGTAAAGGTTCTTCTTTCTCTTTTATTTTTCGTCATAGTAGATTCTCCTCAAATATATTAGTTGTAGTCTACTTGACCTTAATTTTTTTGTCTAGTTCAGTGTAGCCTATCCAAAATAATTCATTTGCAAATTATGTAAAATTCGCTAATATGATTATAAAGTGCAACTTAAATCAATAGGGCTTTTCTTTGAGCCCTATTGATTTAGACCTTTCAAATAGCTCTAACTTCTATCTATCTTCTTTGCTAATTTTGAGGTGGCTACCTCAAAATCGCAAGGATAACGTCTTTTTGTATTACATTACATGCAATAGAAAGGACTACATACGGTGAAAGATAAGAATGCTCAATATCGAATTGATTATGTATTACTACTTATTTTATTTGCAATTGGGACTGTAAGTTGTTTTGCCATCGCAAGCGCTCAACCGTCTTTACCACCGCTGTTACAAAATGTGGATTTTGTATTGAAACAAATTCAGTGGTATATCATTGGGATTATAGCTATTATCGCGATTATGATTATTGATTTTGATCGTTATAAACAAATTGCTTGGTATTTATATGGATTCGCAATGATACTCCTGATCGGACTTGAGCTCAAAATTCCCGGCGCTGTTACGATTAAGGGAGCTACTGCTTGGTACAGATTACCTGGCCTCGGAAATTTTCAGCCTTCGGAAATTATGAAGTTATTTCTTATTATTGTTGTGGGACGAATTATTTCCAATCATAATGAAAAATATCCGTTCCACTCACCGCGTGAAGACATGATTTTGCTTGGGAAAATTTTCGCCGCAAGTTTACCACCTCTACTACTGATCGCGAAAGAACCTGACTTAGGCAATACAATGGTCATTTCAGCAATGCTTGCAGCGATGATTTTAGTTTCTGGTATACGCTGGCGCTTTATTATCGGTCTAGTAGCACTCGCTACTACCGCGGCAGCTACTTTAACATATATTTATTTTGAGCATACAGCCTTTTTTAAAGCACATATTTTAAAAGAATACCAATTAGATCGCTTCTATGGTTGGTTAGCTCCTTATGAATATGAAACGCAAGGATATCAATTGCGCCAGGCACTGTTAGCTACCGGATCTGGTGAACTTTACGGAAAAGGATGGGCCAATAATCAAGTATATTTTCCAGAGCCGCATACCGATTTTATTTTCACGAATATTACAGAGCAATTTGGATTTTTAGGAGCAAGCCTCGTTATTTCACTTTTTTTCTTGCTCATCTATCGAATGATACATATCGCATTAGAAAGCAATGATCCATTCGGCAGTTATCTATGTGCAGGAACAATTGGAATGTTTACATTTCAAGTATTCCAAAACATCGGAATGACAATTGGACTACTTCCCATTACTGGGATTACCCTTCCTCTTATGAGTTATGGTGGTAGTTCTTTGCTCACCTATATGATTGCAATTGGATTTATCTTGAATGTACGATCGCGAACAAAAATATTTATGTTTGATTAAGCCATATCTATTGTAGATATGGTTTTTCTTACTTTTCTTTAGGTATACTAATGAAAAAAGAAGAATGAGAGGTTATCGCATGAAATATGATATTATGGGAGACATTCATGGCTGTTTTCAAGAATTCAAAATATTAACAACGAAACTTGGATACAATTGGGATAGCGGGCTCCCAATTCATCCTGAAAAGCGACAACTCGCCTTTGTTGGGGATATTACCGACCGCGGTCCAGCATCATTACAGATGATTGAAATTGTATGGGAGCTTGTTATCAACCAAAAACAAGCTTATTATGCACCAGGAAATCATTGCAATAAATTATATCGCTTCTTTCTTGGACGTAATGTAACTATTGCCCACGGCTTAGAAACAACTGTTGCTGAATATCAGGCTCTGCCCTCTAATGAGCAGGCAATCATAAAACAGAAATTTATCGACCTGTATGAACACTCTCCACTCTATCACATACTTGATAACAATCAATTGATTGTATGTCACGCTGGTATAAGGCAAGATTACATAGGGAGAACAGATAAAAAGGTGCAAACTTTTGTTTTGTATGGTGATATTACAGGTAAAAAACACCCTGACGGTTCTCCCGTTCGTCGAGATTGGGCCCAAAATTATAAAGGAAATGCTTGGATTGTATATGGACATACGCCTGTTAAAGAACCTCGTTTTGTCAATCATACAGTCAATATTGATACGGGGGCAGTCTTTGGTGGAAAACTCACTGGACTTCGCTATCCTGAAATGGAAACGATTTCGGTTCCGTCTTCCTTGCCATTTGTTCCTGAAAAATTCCGCCCCATTTCATAAAGCGAAACTTTAATCCACGTGATATCTGCATCCGACTCGTTATGAATTTTCTTTTATGAATAGCTCTACTCCCACCTTACTTTCTTTCGACACTTTTTGAGGTGGGAGTCTTACTAAAAGGGGGCAATCAAATACCTTGCAAGAAGAAGCGAGAAAGGAATTGAAAAGATGCGTTTTATTTTGCATCTTTTTTCATTTATGTGGCATATACTGTCGCAGGAGGTGCCAAAATGAAGAAAAAATCTTCCAGACAAAAACAATCTTTCTTCCCCATGTATCACCCTAACTACGGTATGAATAATTGGTGTAGCATTCGCGCTGCTGCTTTAGAAGTTCTTGAAGGGAATCAAACGGAGGAAGAAAATGATACAACGCTAGATCCGATCATCCAACATATCGCAAATCGAAAAGCAGAAAAATTCCAAAGAAAAAAAGAGCGTCTTTCTAAAAACAATTCATCTCATAACTATGTTCAATGTACAAACAGAAAAGAAAAAAGACGAAAGCCCCCTAAATTACCACAGCCAGAAAATCTAGAATATATTACCAATCAAGTAAAAAAGATAAAAAATTTGTTAAAGCCAACTCCAGCCCTTTCTGCGGAGAAACAAGATTCGGAAAAAAAAGCAGCCACACAAAAATATGCCCATGAAGAAGGGCGACATACGAAAGCAGACGGAATTGCCTCACATGCGGAAGGGCTTCTTACGCATGCAAGCAATGCCTTTGCACATGCTGAAGGTTCCAAAACAAAAGCAACTGGACATAGTTCACATAGTGAGGGAAGTGAAACGACAGCTAGCGGAAATTACGCGCACGCGGAAGGAAAATATACGATTGCTTTAGGAGATGCTGCCCATGCCGAAGGGACAGCAACTATAGCAGCTGGATTTTCTTCACATGCCGAGGGGCTCTATACATCAACAGCTCATTTTGCAGGTGCTCATATTATGGGGAAATTCGGCTCCGCAGAACAACCATACTCATGGTTCATCGCCAACGGTACTCACCATTCTATGCCTGGTTTAGGGGCAAAATGGCTCGCTCATAACGGCGAAATGTACATTGAAGGTGCCTCTTATAACGCGAGTGGAACAGACTATGCACAAATGTTTGAAACAGCAAATCAAAAGACAATTGATGTCGGATATTTCGTGACATTCGATACAGAAGAAAAAATCCGTAAAGCAAACAGTGCAGATTCATTTATATTAGGTATCTCTAGCGCCACTCCTCTTATTATTGGTAATAGCGCTCCGTTAAGCTGGCATAACCGCTATGTAACAGATGAATGGGGACAACGAAAATATATAGGAGAAGAGAAAGAACCTATGATTCATGCAGAGTGGAACCCAAGTATAAAGTACACACCGAGAAGAGAGAGACCAGAGTGGGTACCTGTCGGATTAATGGGACAAATATTAGTACGTGATGATGGTACTTGCCAAACACACGGATATTGCCGCCCAAATGATAACGGTATCGCTACAGCATCAACGAGCGGATATTTTGTTATGAAACGTACAGGTCCAAACCAAATTTTAATATTATTTCGCTAAAAAGCTGTCCTCTTCCATGAGGACAGCTTTTGCCATTACATATTGTTTTTACTATCCTCTCGCTAAAACAGCAAGCATATCTGTTGGTATATCTACTGAAAATGACATTTCCTTCTCCAAAATAGGGTGATAAAAAGTCAACGATTTACTATGAAGCGCTTGACGCTTCATTACATCCAATTGCCCACCGTATAAATCATCCCCTAATAATGGATGTCCAATATGTGCCATATGTACCCGAATTTGGTGCGTTCTACCGGTATCTAATTGCAATGCAACATGTGTTTTATCAGAATAGCGTTTTCGCACTTGAAAATGTGTGACAGCCTTTTGCCCATCTTCACGTACAATCCGTTCAATAATGCTATCGCTCTTTCTTCCAATTGGCGCATCAATCGTACCTGATTCTTTCAGCACTCTTCCATGGACAATTGCTTCATATGTCCGTTTTACTTGTTTTTGTTGATGCTGTTTCGATAAGAGGTGATGGACAAATCGATTCTTCGCAATTAACATCAATCCTGAAGTATCACGGTCGAGCCTTGTTACAATATGCACCGTACTCGCAAGTTGCTGCGTATCATAATGATAAAGGAGCGCATTAGCGATACTACCTGTTGGATGTTCCCTTGACGGAATGGTTGACATGTACGGTTCTTTATTGATAACAAGAACCGCGTCATCTTCATATACAATCGACAGTGGAATATTTTCAGCTACCATACCTTCACTTCTTTCCTCTACTGGAAAAAAGATTTGCAATATTTCCCCTGCTTTTAATATGTGGCGAACCGTTGCCTCTTCACCATTTACTTCAATCGCTCCGCCATGAAACTTTATGTCAGTTAAAGCGGCTTTCGAAATCCCTTTCGTTTTAACAAACTCTCGAATGAGGGCCCCTTCTTCCGTTTCCGTTATATCCCATGTTAATGTAAATCTCTTCAAATAGATAACCCTTTCTATTCATCTGTAACAAATGAATCACGAACTCGTTTCCAAAATGGGAACGGACGGAAACGAACAAATCGTACTTTCTCATTTGCTACGCGATATTGGATTGATTTCACATCTTGGTGAACCATTGTTAAATGATCGATTGTAATTTGTAAATTCATTCCTGCAGTCGGCTTTAAGACACATGTATGATGCTTCGGTAAAACAAGCGGAGAACCCACTGTACGAAAGACGCGATTATTAATCGATGCCATTTCCGCAATTTGAATCGCTTCAATAGACGGATGAATAATTGCCCCGCCCAGTGCTTTATTGTAAGCTGTGCTTCCTGAAGGAGTAGAGATACAAAGCCCGTCTCCTCTAAATGTTTCGAAATATTCTCCGCGTATTTCTACTTCCGTAACTAATGTACCTTCTGCCCTTTTTACAGTCGCCTCATTTAGAGCTAAATACTGCGATTCTTTCCCTCCATTCACATAGCGAATAATCACTTCTAAAAGCGGATATTCCACTACTTGAAATGGTGTTTTTGCAATCGCAATTACTAATTTCTCTACCTCTGTCGGTAGCCAATCCGCATAGAATCCTAAATGCCCAGTATGTACACCGACGAATGCTGTCTCACCTAAACGATGACAATAGCGATGAAATGCATATAAAAGCGTTCCATCTCCCCCAACAGAAATTACAATATCGGGTTCCTTTTCATCCATTGTAAATCCAAAATCAAGCAAATACTCTTTCATCGTACTCGCAAGTGCATTTGATGATTGATCTCCCTTTGACATAATTGTAAATTTCATTGCCCAACACCCTTTAATTTATGATTCAGATTCTTTTGCTTCTTGTTTCCTTGAAAAAATCTTTTGTGCTTCTTGAATTTCAAAGCGAATCGAAGACATTTCCTCATCTAACAAAAACGCAGCTTCTGCTGCACGCTGCAAACGTACCTTTATATCTTCTGGGAAACGCCCGCTATATTTGTAATTTAAAGAATGCTCAATGGTTGCCCAAAAATTCATGGCTAACGTACGAATTTGAATTTCAACCAACACTTTCTTCTCTCCACAAATAGTTTGAACAGGATAACTAATGACAACATGATAAGAGCGATAACCGCTTTCTTTCTTCTGCGTGACGTAATCTCGCTCTTCCACAATTTCAAAGTCATTGCGTTTGCGGAGATATTCCACAACTGGTTTGATTTCATCAACAAATTGACACATCATGCGAAGTCCCGCAATATCTTGCATCTCTTCTCCCAGTCGATTTAACGGAATCCCTCTCTTTGCTGCTTTATCAATAATACTTGCTACCGATTTTACCCTTCCTGTTACAAATTCAATCGGGGAGTGCTCCGTTAGCATAGTAAACTGGGTTCGCATTCCTTTTAACTTTACTTTTAGCTCCGCCACCGCTTGATGGTAAGGGGCTAAAAATTCTTCCCAATTACGATTCATTTCAACCACCACCAAAGTCAATCCATTTCCTTATAGAAATACTTTCTCTACTGCTGACACAAGTTCTTCACCATAATTTGCATTACCTTCAATATTACGAATTAAATAATCCAATTCTTCCTTTAATTGTTCTAATTCAATCTCCCTATCATTTACATGAACGAACATTTTCTTATCTTGCTGCATTGCTTCATGCATCGCTTCCCAGCATGTATGCGGAATGCTTACATATACGAAAGATGATTCATTTTCTAAAATATATAAAAATGATAAGTTATCTGAGTCTACAAGTACATGGTTACGTGCTGTTAACTCCTTTACCTCTATTTCTGTATTTTCTGCACAAAAAATAAGAGCATTCTCTCTTTCTTTTACGCTCTTAACTTGAATTTTATTTTGCATGCTTTAACTCCTCCATATCAACATCCTGTCTTACTCAACACTATTATTGTATCATAACATGGACGCAAACAAATAAAACATTGAACCAATTTTATGAAAAAGCGATAATGTCTAAAGGATGACTTTTATAAAGGAGCTTATGAAATGACACAAGAAATTGAAATTGAATTTAAAAACATGGTAACAAAAGAAGAATTTCAAGTATTATGTGATGCCTTTTCTATTCACACATTTACAAAACAAGTCAATCATTATTTTGAAACCCATGACTTTGCTTTAAAACAAGCGGGCTCCGCTCTTCGTATTCGTTATAAAAATGGCACTTATACATTTACTTTAAAACAACCAGCTAAAACAGGATTGCTTGAAACTCATCAATCTTTAACAGAAGAAGAAGCAAAAACAATGCTCGAAACAAACCGCCTCATGCCAGGATCGGTATTAAAACAACTGCAAGACTTACAAATCCCTGTTTCTTCTTTAACTTATATGGGAAGTTTAACAACAGAAAGAGCAGAAACCTCTTTTAAAGGTGGGATACTTGTATTTGATCATAGTTTCTATTACAATCACGATGATTATGAACTTGAATACGAAGTACAAGACGAGCCAACTGGAAAGATTGATTTTCTTCACTTATTAAATCAATACAACATCCCTGTTCGGCATACAAAAAATAAAGTACAACGCTTTTTTCTTGCAAAACAAAGCGATGCACGCTAAATTGAAATTTCCAGCAGCGAATAGCTATGCTGCTGGAAATCCCATTAACTAGATTCTAAAAGAGTGATTCGTAATTACTGGCGTTCAAATTTATACATCTATTCAAGAAACATACAATAAGCAAGCGATTGGATGAAAGCTGTTTAGTTGCTCTTCGTAACAATCCATTGCTACAATAAATATACACTTGATGGAAAAAGGAGCTTATAAAGGATGAGCAAGCAACCGATGACACCATTCGAAGCGATTGGTAGTGAGCAAGGCATTGCAACATTAGTCGATACATTTTATTCCTATGTTAGCAAACACCCTGACTTGTCTCCCATCTTCCCAGATGATTTAACAGAAACGGCAAGAAAACAGAAACAATTTTTAACACAATATTTAGGTGGTCCAAACTTATACACAGAAGAACATGGGCATCCGATGTTACGAGCGCGTCATCTCCCTTTTGAGATTACACCAAAGCGAGCGAGGGCCTGGTTATCATGTATGAAGCAAGCAATGGACGATACGGGCATACAAGGACCGATTCGAGAGTTTGTTTTTGAACGTTTAACATTAACTGCACAACATATGGTCAACACTCCAGATGAAACAGGTGAAGCGTAATGGATAAACAGGAAGCAAAGCATATGCGTATGCCTTCTTCTTCCACTTGTGAACATAAATCTGTAGAAGCTTATTTGTTTGTTGATCCACTTTGCAAAGATTGCTGGGAAATCGAGTCAATTGTCATGAAACTATTTCTTGAATATGGAGAGTACTTTTCGATACGACATATATTAACTGGAAAAGTGGACGGAACAACTCCGTCCTCACACAAATGGAATAAACCTGCTAATATTCGATTTGTGTGGGAAAAAACAACGAGCTTGCATGGGTTTTCGTGTGATGGAAAAGTTCATATGCAGGAGGCCACATCTACGCCATATTTAACCTCGCTTGCCATTAAGGCAGCGGAGTTGCAAGGTCGAAAAGCAGGTTCGAGGTTTTTGCGAAAACTCCAGGAATACATTTTTCTTGAAAATGTATTAAAACCCGATGCAAACGTATTGCTAACATGTGCGAAGCAAAGCGAGATTGATGCAGAAGAATTTCAAAAAGACTTACATTCTATTAGTGCAAAAAAAGCTTTTCAATGCGATTTAAAATTCACAAATGAAATGCATATTACCGAGATTCCTTCTCTCGTATTCTTTCATGCGAATTCAGATGAAGAAGGCATTAAAATTGCAGGTATTTATTCTTATGATGTATATGTTCAGCTCTTAAAAGAACTTGTAAAATGTGAAATGGAACCAGCCCCATTACCACCGCTAGAACGATTTCTAGAAATGGTGCAATTCATATCTTCTAAAGAACTTGCCTTTATTTATGAATGCTCGCAGCAAGAAATAGAACGGGAGCTAAAGAAATTATCTCTCAAAAGAAAAGTACGAATGATTGAAATGAAATGTGTGCGTTATTGGAAATGGATTGAAAAAGAAAAAGACCTGGTGTAAACACCAGGTCTTTTTCTTTACGGCTTATAAAAATATTAAAGGGGATGGGAGAAATTTTCACGTTCAAACAAAGGGGTATATGTTTGTATGTGAATTCGTTCACGTCTATTATATTACAAGATTCGACGTCAGATGACAAGCTTTTTTGTCGAAATTCACACTTTTGTCACATTCTAAACGTTTTCATTACTGAATAAGCTATAGAAAAAGCAATTTAGGAGGTGTTTTTATGAAAAAAATCCATATTTTCCTACTTTTTTTCGGAATGATCATTTCCTTTTTCTTATACATTCTTTCTTTATTAGAGGCTTTCCCTAAAATCATTGCCCTCCCCCTTTTATTCGGAGTCATTCTCATGAGCCTTTCTTATTTCAATTATAGGAAGCGATTTAAAGGTCTCTAATGCAAAAAAGGCGAGAGTTCTCACTCTCGCCTTAGCTCATTCGCTATTATTTCTCTTCAAATAATAAAGCTTCTAATTCATTCAATTTCTCTTCAAACACTTGTAATGCTTCTTTAACAGGCTCTGATGATGTCATATCTACCCCTGCTTTTTTCAATACTTCGATTGGATAATCGGAGCTTCCAGCTTTTAAGAATTCATTAATATAGCGCTCTACTGCTGGCTTTCCTTCTTCTAAAATCTGTTTCGATAAAGCAGTCGCTGCACTAAATCCTGTTGCATATTGGTATACGTAGTAATTGTAATAAAAATGCGGGATACGAGACCATTCTAAACCAATTTCTTTATCAATTACTACGTCATCTCCAAAGTATGTTTTATTTAAGTCATAGTAAATTTCCGTTAACATATCTGGTGTTACTGCATGACCTTCTTGTACTTTTTGATGAATGATATGTTCAAATTCTGCAAACATCGTTTGACGGAATACTGTTCCGCGGAATCCTTCTAAATAATGATTTAATAAATATAAACGCTCTTTTTTATCTTCTGTTGTTTTTAACAGATAATCATTCAGAAGCGCTTCATTACATGTAGAAGCAACTTCAGCCACAAAGATAGAATAATCTCCATACACGTGCGGTTGTGTCTTTCTTGTATAGTAACTATGCACAGAATGACCAAACTCATGCGCTAATGTAAATAAGTTATTTACATTATCATGCCAGTTCATTAAGATGTATGGGTTTGTTCCATATGCTCCAGATGAATAAGCTCCGCTACGCTTCCCTTTATTTTCGTATACATCCACCCAGCGATTTTCATATGCTTCTTTTAAAATGTCCACATATTCGTCACCAAGAACGTGTAACGATTTTAATAAAATCTCTTGTGCTTCTTCATATTTCACATTCATTTTCACTTCTGGTACAAGAGGAGCGTATAAGTCGTACATATGTAATTCATCAAGTTGTAATGCACGTTTGCGAATATCAATGTAACGGTGCAATAAATGTAAATGATCGTGTACGGTTTCGACAAGTTGATCATATACCGTTTCCGGAATATTATTATTACTTAATGCTGCTTGACGCGCAGAATCATATTTGCGCACGCGTGCATTGAAGTTATTGCGTTTTACCGCACCGCTTAACGTACTTGCAAATGTATTTTTAAATTTTCCATACGTTTCATACACAGCATGAAAGGCATCATGGCGCACACGACGATCATCACTCTCTAAAAATTGAATATAGCGACCATGCGTAACTTCTACTTCCTCTCCATTCTCATCTTTAATCGAAGGGAATTTTAAATCCGCATTATTCAACATACCAAATGTATTACTTGAAGAACTCATGACTTCAGCCGCTTCTGCCAGCAATGATTCTTCAGCCTCAGATAATACGTGAGGACGCTGACGTGTAATCTCTTCTAATGCATGTTCATAAACACGTAATTCTTTATTTTCCTGTAAGAACGACTGTAACTGCTCTTCTGAAATCTTTAAAATTTCAGGCACGATGTATGCTGTGCTACTGGAAACTTGTGAGTATAAGTTCATCGCACGATCGTTGAGTGCTTGATAAGTAGAATTTGTTGTATCTTGATCGTAACGCATATGTGCATATGTATATAATTTTCCTAATCGCATAGAAATTTCATCTTCATATTGTAATGCTGCTAATAAGGAATCGGCGGAATCACCAAGCTTACCTTTAAACTCATTTAACTTCGGTAATAACTCTTTTATAGCTTGAAATTCTTTTTCCCACTCTTCATCCGTTTGAAAGATATCTTCTAAACGCCACGTATTTTTTTCTTCCATTTCACTGCGACCTGGCAATACTTTTACTGTATTTTGTTCCGACATGAATAGACCCTCCTTTTAAACTCTTTACTTAATTTCGATAATTCTTATGTAATTCCTTCTGATCCCCTTTTATTATATCCTTTTTTCCATTTCACATGTTATACTTTGCTTCAAATAGCGATATGGCATGAGCTAGACAGATCGCATCATATTTTTTTATCTCCTTCTCTGTTTTTAATAGCGTTATTCCTTTTACTTTTCGATACTTATACCTACCTACTTTTTCAATCATCCCAGTGCTACATAAAAAATCCATATACTCTATAATGGCTAATTTCCATATATGTTGCGGAAAATACGGTAAGATTCGCCTTTTCCAGTTACGCTTGTTACTTACATAAGAAAATACAGCATGTAGGGAAAAATAGTCTCCACGCTTAAAATTCTCCATAAAGTCTAGATAAAGAAACGCTTGCCATATAAAGGGCGATGTTTGAAATGAAAAAGCAGATGGGAGCGGAACTCCAATTTCAGAGGGAAAAATAGATGGAGAAATTTTCAGTTGATAGAACATGCGAAGCAATGCCTTTTGATGATCATTCCAAATGGGTAGAGCGTGCATACGAAAGAGGTTCTTTTTATCTTTCCATACTCTTTCTAACGCGCCTTTTCGAAAAGGAATTTGCTGAAAAATATGTTCAAATGTACTTGTTCGTATAGAAAAAGGAATGATATGTGCAAAATGAATATTTGTAGAGAATGGGGTCAAAAATATACACTTCTGGAATATTTTTTTATCGGGGCAAAAAAATAAAAGATATGGTTGAGGATAAGATTGCATACAAAAAGCATGAAAAGAAGATAGAGAAGTCCAATACGTAGCATTTCTTTTCAATTGGTTACCGCCTAATATCCAAATGATTTGTATGCCTGCTTTCTGATACGCATACGTTCGCTTTTGTAATTGATTTGCCGAAATGGACGTGCACTGATATTCAAGCGCAAGTCTTCTCCCGCCCCTCTCTATTAAAATATCTGGTCTTTGACGAATCTCCGGGAGATACTTCTCAATTTCAGCGTGGATTTTTTGCGATAGAATCCATCTATATAACTGTTCTTTCCCGCGCATATGATAATTTGATTCAGGTTCTGCTGAGCCTATGCACTGCTCGATATTTTTATGAGCGAAGTGCCAAACTTTTTGATTTCCTAATTTTAGTTGTACTTCTTTTCCGCAAGCTGGACAAAAAAAGCGTTCCCTTTCTCGTAATATAAGCAATGTTTTCTTATCTTGATGATAGAGAAGGTGGATTGTTTCACCGTTTTCTCGCTTCGCCACAAACAATCGCGTCACATCCTTTCTACATTTCGTACATTCTGCAACATGCGTCCTAATTCCTGTCTATCTGAAAGAAAAAAGATGTTCTTTTCAGAACACCTGTTTATAATAATGGCGATAGTAAGCGATATGTTGATTCAACAATCCGTTTATGCAGGCGTCGTTTATGAAAGTGGTCGCCATGAATTTCGCTTGACACTTGTAAGTCCTCTTCAAAATCTTGTACAAGTTTTCGAATACTCCCTGTATCATATAAAAAGGCATTTACTTCAAAATTCAAATGAAAACTTCTCATATCCATATTCGCTGTCCCAATGGAAGCTAAGTCAGAATCAACAATTACAACTTTACTATGCAGAAATCCTTTTTCATATTCATATATTTTCACACCTGCATCTAATAACTCCGGGAAGTATGATCTCGATGCGTAAAAGACTGTGCGCTTATCCGGTTTGCTTGGCATTAATAAACGCACATCAATGCCTGCAAGCGCAGCAACTTTCAGCGCCGATAAAATATCATCATCAGGAATAAAGTACGGTGTAGCAATCCAAATCGATTTTCTCGCAGAGGCAATCATCGCAAAATACAGATGTTTAATCGTTTCCCATTTATTATCTGGGCCGCCTGCTACAAGCTGTACGCCCCCCCAATGATCTCCTTCTACCGATTGTGCTTGTAAATATTCAGGAGCTAGTACAGCTTCTCCCGTCATATAAAACCAATCTTGCAAGAAAATTAATTGCAAACTTTGAACAGCTTCGCCTCGTAAATATAAATGCGTATCTCGCCAAAATCCAAAATATTTATTTTCTCCTAAATATTCATCGCCAATATTGAGTCCCCCTACAAACCCTTCATTTCCATCAATCACCACGATTTTTCGGTGATTTCGATAATTAATTTTATCATTTAAAATGGGAAAACGAACCGGGAAGAACGGGATCATCTCCACTCCCGCCTTATTCAATTCCTCAATATAGGCATTTGAAAGTTTAAAACTCCCTACCGCATCATATAAAAAGCGAACAACAACTCCTTCTTTCACCTTTTGGATTAAAATGTCTTTAATCTTTCTCCCAAGTTTGTCATCGCGCACAATATAGTATTCCATATGAATATGATGCTTCGCCTTTTGTAAACCTTGCAAAATAGCTTGAAACGTTTCTTCCCCATTCGTTAATACCTTTGTTTCCGTCTGAAAAGAAATATTCAGCGCCCCGAGGCGATCAGCTAAACGAAATAATAACTCCTGATGTTTATGATTTTGTAAAATACGCTCTCTATAATCTTCATGTCCCTTGTATTGTAAGAAAGCTTGTTCATCCAAAAGTGCCTTCTTTTGGAACATACGCTTTCTTCGAAAATTTTGTCCAAATAATAAATAAGCAAAAAAGCCAACGACAGGGAAAATGCCTAATACAATGAGCCATGTTAATGTTTTAGAAGGATGTCTATTTTCTAAGAAAATCACACAACCAATTAAAAATGCTGAAATAGTAAATAAAATACTTGTAATACCTAAAAATGAAATATTTCTTATGCCTATTACATCTGAATAAAAAGCTACATCAATAACCATACGTAACGAAACAAACGCTATAAATAATCCTACAAAAAAGAAAAGTAGTTTTAATATATTTTTCATTTCTACCCCCCTTACTTACAAAAGTTTTCTACTTGAGAAAGTATACTGTCCCTATTATACCCATCATATAAAAAGCCGATTTCATCTAATTGAAATCGGCCTACGTTTTAGAAGGAAAATGCTTACGAATTGTCTCAAGTGCATGTTCGTTCATAATCTCTTTCCCATACTCACTCACACGGTGAATCGTTAAAGTAGATTCTTCTCCGTACTCTAAAACAATACTTAAAATACGGTCAATTTCTTCTTCATCGTGTAGCACTTCATCGAATTCAACATATACATAATAACGATTTTCAAATGAATATAATTGGTCTTTTATATCTTCAAAAATGAGGCGATGACTTAATGAAATGACATCTTCGAAATCATCAAACTTAATTAAAAAGCCAAGTGTTCCATCTTCATTAAAATTCGTAACCGTTCCTTCTTCCTCTAATTCTTGTTGAAATAACGATTCAATGCTCTCATCTAGAGGAATATCGATAATTTTATCGAGACCTATCGGCAACTCTAATTTTTGTCCATCTTTTGAAAGCTGCGCCTTCGTTACGAGCACTTCAATTCCTTTGTCTAACGCTTGTACTTGAATCCACAATGGTCCATCGATAAAGAAGTCATCGTAATCACGCGCTTCATCCATCATTTCCCAAAATAATTGTTCACTTCGCTCGCGATTATACCAAATTTCTTCGCGATTAAATCCTCTATCCTCTATATCAACGTACGTAATGAAAAATTTCATCGTATGATCATTAATTCTTTCAATATCCAAAATACAACTCTCCCTTCCTATTTGGAATTGTTATGAAGGGATTCCCCACTCATATGACAAATCAATAGATTCTTGTACTTTCATTTTATGATAAGATTCTCCAGAATGGAAATAAAATTATTTTATTTTGCAAAAACAGTTATCCGCCTAGCTCTATAAAAACCTTCATGACCTTTATAAAAAAATTGGACATACATTTACGAATTACACCGTACAATGTACTACAGTTCATTTCTTAGTGAGATTTCGAAACACGGAAATCAAACTTATGAAACTTTTGTATTCCATACATAACCACTCATTAAAACAGAATAATGGAGGCAAAACAATGGGGTTAGATTTTTTAACATCTATACTTATGATTGTCGGTATCGATGTTGTATTAGGTGGCGATAACGCGATTGTCATCGCACTAGCTAGCCGGAACTTACCTGAATCTAAACGTAACAAAGCCATCTTTATAGGGACTAGCTTAGCCATTGTACTACGAATTTTGCTCACAATACTCGCTGTCTATTTACTTGATATTCCCTTCTTACAATTGATTGGGGGCATCTTGCTGACACTAATCGCTGTCAATTTACTTACTGATAATAGCAATGATCTTTCTTCTATTCAAGCAAAAACAACTCTCTTTCAAGCTGTTCGCACAATTGTATTTGCTGATCTCGTTATGGGATTTGATAATGTCCTTGCCATCGCTGGAGCGGCCCATGGAAATATTCTTCTCGTCATAATCGGTCTATTCATTTCTATTCCAATCATTATTTGGGGCAGCAAACTTATTTTATTATTGATGGAACGCTTTCCTCTTCTTATTTATTGCGGCGGAGCGGTTCTTGCTTACACAGCCGGAAAAATGATTACACACGAGGCACGACTCGCAACATTCTTTTATCAAAATCCTACTTTTACAGCTGGCATTCCGTTCCTTTTCGTTTTGACAGTTCTCGCTATCGGAATCATTGTTCAACACGTAAAACTGCGTAACACGAATGAATAACACATACTTAGTATATTTTCTTATGCAAAAACCTTCTACTCATTATAATAAGTAGAAGGTTTTCATATACATAACTTTATTATTAATTTACAAGACGTTGTGCTTCGCGTAATTGAAATGTTCTTACTGTACGTGGTAAGAAACGACGAATTTCGTCTTCATTATAACCTACTTGCAGGCGTTTTTCATCGATCATAATGGGACGACGTAAAATACCTGGATAATCACGAATCATCTTATATAAATCTTGAAGTGGTAAAGATTCTAAGTTAACATTTAATTCTTGGAAAACTTTCGAGCGAGTTGAAATAATCTCATCCGTCCCGCTTTCTGTCATACGTAAAATTTCTTTAATTTCCTCAATCGTTAATGGATCTGAGAAAATATTACGTTCTGTATAGGGAATATGATTTTCCTCTAGCCATAATTTTGCCTTTCTACAAGACGTACAGCTTGGAGAACTATATAATGTTACCATACAAGACTCACTCTCCTTAAAGAGTACAATTTCTGTACTAATTACAGTTTAAATTTCTACCTTCAGCAATTCTTTACTATAACTTGTCTTACAAGAAAATAAAAAATGGCTTTCAGTGTAAGCAACAGCTTAAGAAGTATTTTTTAAATACATAATAATTACTTTTAATAAGTAACTTCTATAATCATTATACAATAGAATCAGTAAGAAATATACAGTAAATTTCCTTTCTAACAAGAAAATCCAAATCCTTCTTCACTTCCATATAAAACATTGTGACAATACATTTTGCTAACGAATTCAATCCTCTGTTACATATAGGAATCACGCACTGTTAAAGCTTTTTTCACATATACTTTCCAGTTTCACCATAAGTAAATGTAAATAAAAAACAGGATTTCTTACATTTTCTTAGTAAAACAACATAAAAATGTAATACTTACAAAAAGAACGTTTGTTCTTTTTTATTTTATCAAATCTATTATGCACTGTCTAGCTCATTCGTGATTTTTTTCTGATATTTCTTTCTTTTATATCTTTTTTTTCATACAATAAATGATAAAGAGCGAAAGGGGGAATTTTTACATGATTGCTTTTTTTATAGATTTTGCAATTGTTGCGGCCCTCGTCATCGGAATTACAGCATTCATTGGTGTTATCACAAATGGAATAGGCGAAAAGCTTTTCGGTAGGAAAGAAAAATTGAAATTTGTGAATCGAAGCTCTGACATACAGTCTGGTTGGAAACAAGTAGGTGGAAACGATATTTATAAAAAACGTGTGTATTAAAAAACAGGAGCCATATGACTCCTGTTTCTTCCTTTTTAACGAAACGATTTGATTATTTAACAGATGTCCACTTAAGGCTAAAATCTCCTCCATATTTATGGAAGTATAGATTCTTAACGTTTTCTCTTTGTAAATACGCTCTTCCACGCTGGTACACTGGTACAATCGTTGCATCTTCTAACAGCATCTTCTCTGCTGTAAGTAAGCTTTTCCAGCGAGCATTTATATCGTTTCCATCTTTCTTTGCCTTCCTAATTATTTCATCATATTTTGGGTTCGAGTACCCCATTTTATTTTGCGCGCCACCTGTTACAAACATATCAAGGTATGAAATTGGATCTGGAAAATCAGCACTCCAACCAGTGAATGACATGACATAGTCGCCAGCATCTTCTAATTTTAATTTTTGTGCAAATGGTTGTTGCTTTATTTTCAACGTTAAACCTGGTAAGTTCTTTTCTAATTCCCCTTTTAAATACTCACCTGTTTTTTTCGACAATTCCACATCTTCATTTAATAATTCTAATTCAATTTCATTTTTACTAAGCTCTTTCTTACCAGCTTCCCAATATTTTTGAGCTTCTTTTATATTCGGTTTCACAATGTCTCCATTTTCCATTCGGAAATCTTTTTTATTCGGCCCAAACATAAAGTTTCCTGGAATTAATCCTGTTGCTGCTGTAGATCCATTGTTTAAGATTGTCTCCACAAATGGTTTTCTATCAAAAGCAAGGGAAATGGCCTTACGAATATTTTTATTCGCTAATGCTGGATCTTTTTGATTTAAACGAAGGAAGAATACTGTTGTTTCTTCAAACGTTTTAAAGTCTGGTTTTCCTTTATATTTATCGATAAATTCTGCTAATAATATAGCACGATCTACCGCTTTTGTTTCATATAAATTAATCGGTGTAGCTGTGTCTTTTACAATATTAAAATTCACTTCTTCTAATTTTACTTCTTTATGCTCCCAATAAGATGGATTCTTTTTCATTTGGAAGCTTCTCTCATGTTTCCACTCACTCAGTACAAATGGACCGTTGTAAAGCGTTGTGTTCGCTTCTAATCCAAATTTATCCCCTTGCTCTGTTACATACTTTTCATTTACAGGATAAAATAAAGGATATATTAATAAGTCCACAAAATATGGTACAGCATGCTCTAATTCTACTTCCAATGTATACTCATTGATGGCTTTTACCCCTAATTGATCCGGAGCCATTTCTTTTTTATTAATCTTTTCAGCATTTTTTATATCGTACATTATGTATGCAGATTTTGCAGCTATATCAGGATGAATTGCTCGCTTCCATGCATATTCGAAATCTTTCGCTGTTACAGGATCTCCATTAGACCATTTTGCATCTTTACGCAACGTAAATGTATATTTCTTACCGTCATCTGATTTTTTAAATTCTGTCGCGATTCCTGGCACTAATTTATCTCCTTTTCCGAGGCGATACAATCCTTCCATTGTATTATTCATTACTTCGGCAGAAAGCGAATCGGCTGATAAAGCTGGGTCCATCGTTGGAATTTCTTGTGTTTCAATTAAATTTAAGACTTGCTTTGCACCGCTTTTACTGCTAGTCCCTTTTGCCTTCGGTTCATCTTTTTGATAACTACATGCCCCTAATACCATGCTTACTGCCATCGTAGATGCTACGAAAATCGGTAGTTTTTTCCTCATACTTCCATCCTCCTACAAATGTTAGCCCTTTCATTTTCGAACAAAAAGAAATATATATATATTCTAACAATTCGTATTATACACATAAATATAACTTTTGGGTATACTTTTTTCTATTTTATTAAAATTTTCTGTTATTATAAACTTCTTTGTAAACGTTTTATATTACTGTTTTTTCTATTTATAATACAGGAAAACTTCTTTCGCTTTCGTAACTTAAAATTATCAGAATATAACCACTTCTTATAAAAATAGATATACTTGTATAATCATTCTAGTCGAAAAAATCGCGTTTAAAAACTTTATAAATTACGCAACAAAATGCATGCAAGTGTTAATAAAGTATGATAAGATACACTTTGCTAAAAAACAATGTTTGTAAAGAGGGGGACGTAATGACAGCTCTTCATGCAAAAGATATAAAAGAGGAGAAGTTAAATTTATTTTTCTTAACTTGGCCTATTTTTTTAGAAGTTTTTCTGTTTATGTTAATGGGGATCGCCGATACGTTTATGTTAAGTGCATTATCTGATGATGCTGTATCAGGTGTTGGTGCAGCCAATCAATATCTCCACATTGCAATATTAGTACTGGAAGTAATCGGAAACGGTGCTGCGATTGTTGTATCTCAATACCTCGGATCGAAACGATATATGGAAGCATCTAAAATATCAGCACTAGCAGTCACGTTAAACTTAGCAGTCGGGCTTGTAATAAGCGCCGGTTTTCTTTTGTTTGCAAAACATATGATGGCAGCGATGAATTTACAAGGTGATGTATTAATTTACGCTCAAAATTATTTATCCATTGTTGGGGGAGCAATTTTTCTTCAAGCAATTATTAATTCACTTGCTGCTATTATTCGTGTACATGGATTTACAAAACAAGCCATGTTTATTTCATTCGGAATGAATATTCTTCATATTGCTGGAAACTATATGCTGATTTTCGGAAAGTTCGGCATGCCTGAACTTGGCGTACAAGGAGCGGCGATATCTTCTGCATTCAGCCGACTGATCGCATTGATTGTCTTCTTCTGGTTGCTTTATCGCGTGATGGAATACCGCGTCAAATTGACCTATTACTTTACTCTATCGAAAGAATATGTAGGAAAAATCTTAAAAATTGGGATTCCTTCTGCCTTTGAACAAGTCATGTACCAAGCTTGTCAGATTGTCTTCCTATACTACGCAACGTATTTAGGGGCTGATTCATTAGCCGCTAGACAATACGCAACCAATATTTCCATGTTCACATACTTATTTGCTATCGCGATTGGAATGGGAACAGCGATTATCGTTGGACGTTTAGTTGGTGGAAGTAAGCAGGATGAAGCTTATGTACGCGTATGGAAAAGTGTGAAATGGGCTATATTTGTCACTTTATGTATGGTCATTCTCGTCATTACATTCCGCATACAATTAATGCAATTATTTACACATAATCCTGATGTAATCGCGTTAGGGGCGACCGTTCTTTTACTCAGCATTCTATTAGAAACGGGACGCACGATGAACATCGTTATTATCAATTCACTGCGCGCAGCAGGTGACGCCAAATACCCTGTTCTTATCGGGGCTTTTTCTATGGTGTTAATGAGTTTACCACTCGGATACTTCTTTGTATTTTATTTACACATGGGACTTCCTGGAATTTGGCTAGCAATCGCAATTGATGAATGGACACGTGCGATTATTATGTTCTTCCGCTGGAGAAGTCGACTGTGGGAAAATTATGCGCTTGTTAAACCTGAAGGACAAGAAGAAACAGTGCCTATGCAAGCATAAAAAAAGCGGCAATGAGAGCCGCTTTTTTTATTGATAAATTTCTTTATATTTCTTATACTCCGCTTCAGAACATAAAACAAAATGTCCCGGGCGAATTTCTCGCATTGTTGGTACTTCATTTCCGTATTGATGCTGAGATGGATCGTATATAATACGTTTACGATTTCGCTCATAATCTGGATCTGGAAGTGGAATCGCTGAAAGTAACGATTTTGTATACGGATGAATGGGATTTTCATATAATTCATCGCTGCTCGCCAATTCTACAATTTGGCCACGATACATCACACCAATGCGATCACTAATATATTTTACCATCGATAGATCATGGGCAATAAATAAGTAGGTTAACCCTTTTTCTCTTTGCAGTTTTTTCATTAAGTTGACAACTTGCGCCTGAATGGATACGTCAAGTGCTGAAATTGGTTCATCAGCAATAATAAATTCAGGCTCTACCGCTAAAGCACGGGCAATACCGATACGCTGACGTTGTCCACCTGAAAATTCATGTGGAAAACGATTGGCATGCTCTTTATTTAAACCAACTGTTTTTAATAGCTCATGCACGCGATCCATACGTTCTTTTTTATTTTTTGCTAATCCGTGAATATCAATGCCTTCTGCAATAATATCTCCTACTGTCATACGAGGGTTCAACGATGCATACGGATCTTGGAAAATCATTTGCATTTTACGGTTGAATTTTTTTAGTTCTGCTCGAGATTTTTTACCATGTACATTTTCGCCATCAAATAACACTTCTCCAGCCGTTGCCTCATATAAACGAATAATCGTTCTTCCTGTTGTCGATTTTCCACAACCAGATTCACCTACAAGACCAAATGTCTCTCCGCGGTAAATATCAAATGAAATATTATTAACCGCCTTAACAACACCACCACTTACGTTGAAGTGTTGACTTACATTTTTTACTTCAATTAATTTTTCACGTTGTTTAGTCATGTTGTTCACCTGCTTTCATTTGAAGAATACGTTTTTCAACAACTGCCGGTGGTTTTACTTCTGGCGCTTGTTCATGAAGTAACCACGTTGCCGCATAATGTGTATCACTCACTTTAAATAAAGGTGGTTCCATTTCAAAATCAATTTTTAAAGCCTGTGGATTTCGCGGTGCGAACGCATCACCTTTTGGCGGCTTTAATAAATCTGGTGGCGTTCCCGGAATTGCATATAGTTCTTCTTCAGAACCATCTAAACTTGGCATAGAAGCGATAAGTCCCCACGTATATGGATGTTTCGGGTTATAGAAAATTTCATCAACTGTTCCGATTTCAACAACTTTCCCCGCATACATAACAGCAACGCGATCCGCTACATTTGCCACTACACCTAAATCATGCGTAATAAAAATAATGGCTGCTTCTGTCTTTTGCTGAATATCTTTCATTAATTCCAAAATTTGTGCTTGGATCGTAACGTCAAGTGCCGTTGTCGGCTCATCGGCAATTAATAATTTCGGATTACAAGCGAGTGCCATCGCAATCACAACACGCTGTCTCATACCGCCTGAGAACTGGTGTGGATATTGTTTTAAACGAGCATCTGGATTTGGAATCCCAACAAGGTCAAGAAGTTCTAATGCCACTTTACGAGCATCCGCTTTGCTCATTCCTTGATGCTTAATAAGACCTTCCATAATTTGATTCCCAATTGTCATCGTCGGATTAAGCGACGTCATTGGATCTTGGAAAATCATCGCAATCTCTTTTCCACGCACAGCCTGCATTTCTTTTTCTGTTAGTTTTGTTAAGTCACGACCTTCAAATAAAATTTCACCGTTTTTAATACGTCCTGGCGGATTTGGGATTAATCCCATTAATGCCTTTGAAGTCACTGATTTTCCGGAACCAGACTCCCCTACAATCGCTAATGTTTCTCCTTTTTTCAAATCAAAAGTAACGCCGCGTACAGCTTGTACTTCACCTGCATGCGTATCAAAGGAGACTTGTAAATCTTTTACCTCTAGCAATTTTTTCATTCTTTACCTCTCCCCTCTTTTACTTACGCATTTTTGGATCTAGCGCGTCGCGTAATCCATCCGCCATTAAGTTAAATGCTAAAATTAACATACTGATGACAACCGCAGGGATGAACATCATATGTGGATACGTTTGAATGGATTTATAACCATCATTTACAAGTGAGCCAAGTGATGCAAATGGCGGCTGAATACCAAGGCCAATGAAACTTAAGAACGCTTCACCAAATACCGCAGTCGGAATTGTGAACATTGTCATAACGATAATTGGCCCCATTACGTTCGGAATTAAATGTTTAATAATTAATTGTGTGTTTGTGGCACCTAGTGTACGTGATGCTAATACATATTCTTGGTTTTTTAATTTTAATACTTGTCCACGAACGATACGTGACATCCCAATCCAACCTGTAATCGCCATCGCAAGTGTAATGGACCAAATACCAGATCCCATAATAATTACCATTAAAATAACGATAATTAAATACGGAATTCCGTTAATAATTTCCATAACACGCTGCATAATATTATCTACTCGTCCACCATAGAACGCTGAAATCCCTCCGTATGCAACCCCGATAATTAAGTCAATCGCAGCTGCTAAAAGCGCGATATATAATGATACACGTGTCCCTTCCCATGTTCTCGTCCATAAATCGCGACCAAGATCGTCTGTACCGAACCAGAAAGACTCTTTAATATCACGTTTTTTATATTGATCCACACCATATTGGTCTGTTCCATCAAATGGTAACCAATGAATATTTTCAATCACTGGAATTTTTGGCGGCAATTTCGCGCGACCTAAGTCTTGATCTTTATAAGAATACTTACTTACCATCGGTCCTAAAATTGCAAGTAATGTAATGATAACTAATAATACAAGACCGAACATTGCACCTTTATGCTGAAATAAACGTCTTCTTACATCTTGCCAAAACGTTAAGCTTGGACGGGCAATGACTTCATTATCAACATTACTTTGATTTGCTGGTTGAAATAAATCTGGAGATAATTTTTGTACATCTTTCATCATTTTTTCCCTCCCGCTAAACGAATACGAGGATCAATAATTCCGTATAAAATATCTACGATGAAAATAACGAAAATAAAGACGGCACTATAGAAAATTGTTGTCCCCATAATAACTGTATAATCATTTAATGTAATCGATTTAACGAATTGTTCCCCAAGTCCAGGAACAGCATAAATTTGCTCAATAACAAGTGTTCCTGTAATCAAACCTGCAACCATCGGTCCTAAAATTGTAACAACTGGAATCAGTGAATTACGAAGAGCATGTTTCACAATAATGACGCCTTGACTAATCCCTTTTGCCTTCGCCGTTAAAATATAATCAGCTTGCATCACTTCAATTAATTCAGCGCGCGCAAAACGTGCGATTGTTGCAATAACTGCCATCGATAAAGCGATTGTCGGCATAACGGTAAACTCAGGTCCTTTCCAAAATGCAACTGGGAACCAGCCGAGTTTTACCCCTACGAAATATTGTAATAGTGCCGCAAATACAAAGGATGGTACCGACATTCCGAGTACAGAAATAATCGTCGCCCCGTAATCGACCCATGTATTATTTCGAAGAGCTGCAATAATCCCTAAAATTAGCCCGATAAATGATCCTAAAAGAATCGCCTGAAAACCAAGTTGCGCGGATGGTCCAATACGTTCTACAATCATATCCGTTACCGGACGATTATCATATTGGAACGATACTCCTAAATCGCCTTTTGCTAAGTTTCCTAAATAGCGTGCGTACTGCACTGGTACCGGATCGTTTAAGCCATATTTCTCCAAGATAATTTCTTTTTGTTGCGGAGATAATTTCTCCTGATTTTTGAGTGGAGAACCCGGCAATAATTTCATTAAGAAGAATGTTAATGATGTAATTAAAAATAATGTCAAAAACATATACACGAAACGCTTTAATACATAACGTCCCATAGTCAAGCACCTCCCCATTTTTTCAAAAGCAATAAGATAGTTTTAAATATTCTTACTTTTATATTTTTAAAATAAGAGCATATGCCCCTCATGAACATATCCCCTTTATAAACGATGGAATAAAGTGAAACTTTAATCAGCGGGGGGTTCTTCCTCCCCACTGATTATGAGCCCTCACCAATCGGACTGCCCTAAAATAGCAGGATAAAAACTACTATTTTTCAACGGATGCCCATTTATATGTTAGTTTACCACCATAAGAAATTGGAATAATATCTTTCACACCATCTTTTATAACATAGGCAGATCCTTTTTGGAATATTGGTGCGATAACAGCATCTTCTTTTATTAACATTTTTTCAACCTCTAGAAGATTATTCCAGCGAGCTTGTAAATCTTTTGTGTCTGTTTTTGCTTTTTGAATGAATTCGTCATATTTTGGATTTGAGTATCCTGTTTTGTTTTGCGTACCATTTGTCACAAACATATCTAAATATGAAATTGGATCTGGATAATCAGGACTCCAAACAGCAAGTGAAATATCATATTCCCCTGAGTCTTCCAATTTCATTTTTTGCGCAAACGGTTGTTGTTTTATATGAATGGTTACACCTGGTAAATTCTTCTCAATTTCGCCTTTTAAGAACTCACCAACTTTTTTGGAATCGTCATCATCAAAGTTTAAAACTGATAGTTCAATTTGATCAGTTCCAAGCTCTTTTTTCGCGACTTCCCAAAGTTTTTTTGCTTCTTTTGTATCCGTTTTAACTAACTTACCATTTTCAGTGCGAAAATCTTTTTTATTTGGACCTTCAGCAAAATCTTTTGCAACAAATCCATAAGCACCAACCGCTCCATTATTTAAAATAACTTTCGCGATATTTTCACGGTCAAAAGACATGGAGATTGCTTTTCGTAAATTTTTATTATGTAAGAACTGATTTTTCTGATTAAACCTTAAATAGGCAACCCCATTTTCTTCTCTCGTTTTAAACTCTGAACTTTGTCTAAACTTATCTACAAATTCCGAGCTTAATCCTGTACGGTCAATCGCATTTGTTTCATATAAGTTCACATTCGTTGCTATATCTTTTACAATATTAAAGTTAATCTCTTCGATTTTAACAGTTTTGTTATCCCAATATGATGGATTTTTCTTAAATTGGAAACTACGTTCATGCTTCCATTCACTCATCACAAATGGTCCATTATACAAAGTTGTATTGGCTTCTAAACCAAATTTATCTCCTTGTGACGTCACAAAATTTTCGTTCAGCGGATAAAATACAGGATACACTGTTAAATCAACAAAATAAGGAATTGGGTTGTCTAATTCCACTTCTAATGTATAGTCATCAATTGCTTTGACCCCTAATTGATCAGGTGACAATTCTCTTTTATGAATTTTCTCTGCATTTTTAATATCAAACATAATATAAGAATATGTTGCTTTTGTATCTGGATTTACCGCTCGTTTCCATGCATATACAAAATCTTTCGCTGTGACAGGATCACCATTTGACCATTTCGCATCTTTTCTCAACTTGAATAGGTACTTCTTACCGTCATCCAACTTTTCGAATGATTCTGCAACACCAGGCATCCTTTTTTGTTTTTCACCAATACGATATAATCCTTCCATCGTATTGTTTAACACTGTTGATGAGGCTGAATCTGATGCTAATGATGCATCCATTGATGGAATTTCAGATGATTCTGTCAAATTTAGAACTGGCTTCCCCTTACTACTACTAGATGCCGCTTCTTTTCCTTTTGCTTTCCCATCATCTTTTTGGTAGCTACAAGCCCCAAGTAACATGCTTGCAGTCAACGTTGACGCAAGTAATAATGGTATCTTTCTCTTCATAGCTGCACTGCCTCCCCTAATTGCACGTCCTGTACCCAATTTGTTGAAAATTGAAAGAATAATCTCCAAGTTTCTACAATTTTCATTATACATATAATATAACGATTGTGAATATAATTTTTTGTTTTTTTGTTAAAATTTTAAATAAAATGTTTATTTTTTTACTTTTTTGTAAAGGGATAACTTAACATTGATTCCATCATATTGAAATATAACTTATAATTGCGTATAATTTTCAAATAATTAATTATATTACTCATTATAACTTTCATAGTATAATAATTCCAGTAATTTTTACGGAGGGGAACATTTTGAAACAACTTTTTTTTCATACTTGTATACTAATTTTCATAGCAATCACTGTTTCTAGTATCGGTGCTTTGCTCTCTTTATCTCATTTTTTATTAAATTTTGTCAATTTATCTTTTTATATTGCACTAGTTTTTATGATTGTTGGCGGCTTTTTATTCTTATTTCAAAATGGCTTTTTCAATGTAACGATGTACGCCTTCCAAAAAGTATTTGGAACGAACAAAAAAGTTGAATCTCTTATTGAGGAACCGGAAGCACCTGAAGATAAAAAAGAGCGTATCTATAAAACATATTCATTCAAATGGACCTATCCAATTTGTCTTGCAGGTATTCTACTAGCAGCCCTTTCAACAATCATTAGTGTCACAATTTTGATGTAGTTTGCAAACCATCTTTCGTAATGATATAATGATTTGCAAACATTTTGTTATCATAATAACAATCGTTCGGAATAAGGATGAACGATCGTTATCAAAGAATAAATCTAATACGATGCAATGATAAAGAAGAGTACATATTGCGGTAATTTCAGAGAGCTTGTGGTCGGTGCAAACAAGTAATTACACAATATGGAATGGGCTTTTGAGCACCAAACCGAACCGAAAGAAGTAGGCTTTGGCGTAATCCAAACGTTAAATGGATCAAAGAGATTTCACAACTGTGAAATAATTAGGGTGGTACCGCGGTCCATTCGTCCCTATTGTCATATGGGATGAATGGACTTTTTTTTATTTAAAAAGCGCAAGCGGCTCGCTCAGAATGTGAGGGGGATGGAGCTCCTGACGTAGAGACGTTCTTTGCCTCGCAGGAAGGCGCGAAGCCACCGAACATTCTTGCATTCCAACACACTGCTTAGCTCCCCTTCCGCCCAGACAACCAACTCATAGTCGTCTACTCTTCAATCATGCATTATTGAAAATTTAAGGAGGAATGATGTATGTCAGTTATTTTTTCTGGTATTCAACCAAGTGGAACAATTACGCTTGGAAACTATTTAGGAGCAATGAAACAATTTACAGAACTTCAAAATGAACATGACTGCTATTTCTGTATTGTAAACCAACATGCGATTACAGTCCCTCAAGACCCTGTACAACTTCGCAAAAATATTCGTAGTCTTGCAGCATTATATATTGCATGCGGCATTGACCCGGAAAAAGCAACTTTATTTGTCCAATCCGAAGTTCCAGCGCACGCTCAATTAGGATGGATTATGCAATCCATCGCATCTGTTGGAGAATTAGAGCGCATGACGCAATATAAAGATAAAGCAGCTGGCCGCGAATCTGTTCCAGCTGCACTACTTACGTATCCACCATTAATGGTAGCTGATATTTTACTTTACAACACTGAAATCGTACCAGTTGGTGACGATCAAAAACAGCATATGGAACTAACACGTGATTTAGCAGAACGCTTTAATAAACGTTATCGCGAAGTCTTCACAATTCCTGAAATTCGCATGCCAAAAGTAGGTGCACGCATTATGTCATTAACAGAACCTACGAAAAAAATGAGTAAATCGGATTCAAATCCAAAGGCAACGATTCGCATGCTTGATGAGCCGAAAACAATTGAAAAGAAAATTAAAAGCGCCGTAACAGACTCTGACGGTATCGTAAAATTCGATAAAGAAAACAAACCTGGTATCTCAAACTTATTAACAATCTACTCTTCATTCTCTGGAAAAACAATTGAAGAACTAGAAGCACAATACGAAGGAAAAGGATACGGTGACTTCAAAGGCGACCTAGCACAAGTAGTCGCAGAAGCAATCCGACCAATCCAAGAAAAATATAACGAACTAATCAACTCTCCAGAACTAGACGAAATACTAGACAAAGGTGCCGAAAAAGCAAACCGCGTCGCAACAAAACAACTACGCAAAGTAGAAAACGCAATGGGACTAAGCAGAAAACGTAGGTAACATAAAAAGCGCAGGCGACTGCTTAGCCCTGACGGATAAGGTTCTTCCCCACAGAAGGTGCCTTTTACCTTCTCGTGGGGAAGGTTCTTAGACGCGAAGGGCTAGGAGCCGGAGCTGGATTCATAAAAAGCGGAAGCGGCTCGCTCAGCTCTGACTGGCTAAGGTTCTTTCGCATAGAAGGCGTTCTTTGCCTTCTTATGCGGAAGGTTCTTAGACACGAAGAGCTTGCCGCTGGAGCTGGATTCCATCAAAAGCGCAGGCGGCTCGTTTAGAATGTGAGGGGGATGGAGCTCCTGACGTAGTGGCGCTCTTTGCCTCGCAGGAAGGCGCGAAGCCACCGAACATTCTTGCCGCTGAAGCTGGATTCCACAAAAAGCGGAAGCGGCTCGCTTAGAATGTGAGGGGGATGGAGCTCCTGACGTAGTGGCGCTCTTTGCCTCGCAGGAAGGCGCGAAGCCACCGAACATTCTTGCCGCTGAAGCTAGATTCCATCAAAAAGCGCAGGCGACTGCTTAGCTAGTCTAAAATCAACTAAAAAAACCGCCCATTGTGGCGGTTTTTTTTTAGTTGACTTTCTGTTCATTCTCCATTTCCCATAACTTTTCAAAGAATGGTTGTCCTTTTACAAGGCGTTCACATAACTGTTCATGCTTTTCTGACCAGCCGTTTTTCGCTTCTTCATAGAGCCGTTCCCAAACATCTTCAAATTCCATATGTTGAACTGCTCCATAAGCAGATGGATCCCACTCTGTGTACCAATAGCGAATTTCAGCTGGATTTTTCGTTGTATGTAATTGATCTAACGCCATAAATAATAATTGCTTTAACTGTCTTTCTTTACGGGTTAATCCGTTCATAATATGAGGTGATGGTGATAAAATATGATGTTCTTTTTCCGTTTCTTCCATTTGAAACTTGTACTTCTCTGCTTGTACATTCTCCACCATCTCATACACCATTTGCTCTTGACGAGGAATCAGTCTACTCTTTCGAATTGGCACATTGTACCCAATTGTATCTATAGCGATAATTCCTCTACCATCTGTAACAACGAAGCAATACTCTTGTTGTAAACGTTCATGATTTTTACGAATATAAGCTTTATGATGTACGTCTTCCAATAATTTTTGTGGAAGTTCTAATAATTCGTTCTCGATGTAATGATATAATGTGGCATCTACTTTTAATAATGGCACTTGATCTAACAATTCAATCGTATCATCTTTCCGCCATTCGTAAAAATGACAAACGTTATACCCATTTTCTTCACCTTCAAACCAATTTACCCATACATCATGCAGATATAACATTTCTCTACCCCTCACTTCACTACTGTTTGTACCAATCATTATGTTCAGTTTCGGTAAAATTTATTCCATGTAAGGAAATATATTCTATTTATTATTTTGATGACGAAAAAGAACTTGACAGCGCCAAGTTCTTAACGTAACGATTCAGCAAATGTAGTCGCTTTTTTTAATATATGCCTAGCATCGATAGACAGGAAAGAAAGCGTATTTTCTTTTGTTACTTCCACGCATTCTTTTACAATATGAAACCCTACCCCATATCCTATCATTTTCGGATACGGTCCGATTCCATTTAAAATAGCGTCATACTCTCTTGTACCTCTCCTTATATCTCGTTTCTCTTTTATTACTTTCTTCCAATAATACAACGCTTCTTCTTTTGAAAAATATAACGTCCACGGAGCGCACGCCTGCTCTGTATGTCGTTCCATAACAGCTTGTTCTGCTAATCCTTCCATAATCATTGTATCTAATAACGTATACTCCTGTTCTCTTTTGACGATTTGATGCAGTCGGCATATGTGGTGATATTCATGAGTCAGCAACGCTTTTAATTCTTGAATGGAATTTCTCCCGCATACAAATAAAAAGATAACATGACGCATTGTTAAACCAGCTTTTCCATTGTATTCCTCTTGTACGGTGCGATTATATGGATCTGATAGTAAAAGAAAGACCGGAACATCCGGACCTCCTAACCATTTTTTTAACGCTTCATATTCTGCGGACAATTTTGTCCAAATTTGTTTTTCTTCTAATTGCCGAATTTCAGTTTCACCTTTTCGCACAGGACGATACATACCTTTTGAAATGAGAAATCGATATAGCTGCTCTTTTGGCAATGGAATATACTTTGTAAACTTCTCACA
Source organism: Bacillus cereus group sp. BfR-BA-01430 (assembly GCF_022663115.1). Lineage (NCBI taxonomy): Bacteria > Bacillati > Bacillota > Bacilli > Caryophanales > Bacillaceae > Bacillus > Bacillus cereus group sp. BfR-BA-01430. The sequence continues at coordinate 331,990 of NZ_JAKUEW010000001.1, read as the reverse complement.
CAGCTGTTCTGGGCATCCATAATATAATTTCATCCAATCAGCAGTTTGAATAATCCCCATCTGTCTACCTCCTTTTCTTATATATATGCAGAAAAGGAAAAGGGCACATGAAGGATAAAAAAATAGAGGCTGTCCAAAAATGATTCTTTGGACAGCCTCTTTCATTCCTATTATTTATACGCTTTAAATACTAACGCAGCGTTATGTCCGCCGAATCCTAATGAGTTACTTAATACAGCGCGGACTTCTTGATGTCTTGCTTTATTTGGTACATAATCTAAATCACATTCTGGATCTGGTGTTTCATAGTTGATTGTTGGAGGAATGACTCCATCTGTAATGGACTTAATAGAGAAAATTGCCTCAACAGCACCAGCTGCTCCTAATAAGTGACCTGTCATTGATTTCGTGGAACTAATTGCTACTTTATATGCATGTTCACCAAACGCTTCTTTAATCGCCATTGTTTCATATTTTTCATTGGCATCTGTACTTGTACCATGCGCATTAATGTAGTCAATATCTTCTGGTGTAAGACCTGCATCAGCTAAAGCTTGACGCATTGCGCGAACGCCGCCTTCACCACCAGGAGCAGGTAGTGTAATATGGAATGCATCTCCTGTTGCACCATAACCAGCAACTTCTGCATAAATGTGAGCACCGCGTGCTAATGCATGTTCTAATTCTTCCAGAATAAGAATACCTGCACCTTCTCCCATGACAAAACCGCTGCGATTTTTATCAAATGGACGGCATGCAGTCGCTGGATCTTCATGAAATGTTAATGCTTTCGCTGAACTAAATCCTGCAAATGCCATATGTGTAAGAGGCGCTTCTGCTCCCCCTGCAATCATCGCATCAGCATCCCCGCGCTGAATGACTTTAAAGGCATCTCCAATTGAGTTTGCTCCTGATGCACAAGCTGTTACGGAGCAAGTGTTAATTCCTTTTGCACCTGTCGCAATCGATACTTGACCAGCTGCCATATCAGGAATCATCATCGGTACGAAGAACGGACTTACGCGGCGTGCGCCTTTTTCCGTGAAAACTTTAAATTGCTCTTCGTATGTTTCCATACCACCAATTCCAGAACCAATCCATACACCAATACGTGGTGCATTTTCTTCTGTAATTTCTAACTTCGCATCAGCAACTGCCATTTTTGCTGCCGCTACTGCATATTGTGTAAACCGATCCATGCGACGCGCTTCTTTTTTCTCAATATATTTTTCGACTTCAAAGTCGTTAATTTCTGCTGCTACTTTTGCTGGAAATTGATCTGCATCTAATCGTGTTAGTCGTCCGATTCCAGATACACCATTTTTAATATTTTCCCAAGCTGTTTCAACATCTATTCCGACTGGCGTTACAGCTCCTAATCCAGTAATTACGACCCTCTTTTTTTCCATACAAAATACACTCCTTTTCTCTCTCAGTCCTTATTTACCCCAACGAAGAGCAACTGCCCCCCATGTTAATCCACCACCAAAGCCAACGAGTATAATAAGATCCCCATCTTGAATTCGTCCCTTTTCCAATTCTTCTACTAGAGCAATTGGAATAGAAGAAGCAGATGTGTTTCCAAACTTTTCAATCGTCTTACTCATTTTTTCTTGTGGTAAATCTAATCTCTCTCTTGCCGATTCCATAATGCGAATATTGGCTTGATGCGGAACTAAGAAGTCAACATCAGCTTTTGTAAGACCTGCTTTATCTAAAACATGGAGACAAGAATCACCAAGTTGGCGAACAGCGAATTTAAAGACCTCTCTGCCGTTCATCATAACATATTCGTCTTGATAAAGGTGCTTTCCACCTCTTCCATCCGCTCCTAATTCAAATGAAAGAATTCCTTTACCGTCTGAAACAGCTCCCATCACAACAGCTCCTGCTCCATCTCCGAATAAAACTGCTGTATTGCGATCGTCCCAGTCGACAATCTTAGATAATTTATCGCTTCCGACCACTAATATATGTTTATACGTACCTGTTTGAATAAATTGCTGAGCTGTAATCATTCCGTACATAAAGCCAGCGCATGCTGCACTTAAATCCATTGCAGCTGCATGTGTTGCACCAATTTGCTCCTGAACCATACATGCTACAGCAGGAAAAGAATGATCTGGCGTTACAGTTGCAACTAAAATTAAATCTATGTCCTCGCCAGTAATTCCCGCGTCTTCTATTGCTTTTTTAGAGGCTTCAACAGCCATATATGATGTATCTATTGTATCATCGGCAATTCGTCTCTCCGATATTCCCGTTCTTGTACGAATCCATTCATCGGATGTGTCCATGATCTTCTCTAAATCATGATTTGTGACCACTTTTTCTGGCACATATCTTCCGATCCCTAAAATGCCTACATTCACATTGCAGCCCTCCGTTTTATATCAAATATTATGACTTGGTACTAATTCTAAAACATAAATGTTTATTTGTCTAGAATATATTTCATCGGAACGTGAAACTTTACGCAAAGACATTCTCTTCATTCCTTCCTTATATTTTCCCCATAAAAAAAAGAAGCCAACAATTGTCGGCTTTCCTTACTCATAAACAAATTATTTTTCTGTCTTTCCTAGTTCATATGCTTCATTCATCACTTTCATTAACAATTCTAATACTGGCTGGGCTTTCTCCATATCAAGTGCAATTCCATGATCATCTAAAATTGCTTTTGCCTCTGGTAAGTGTTTCATTGCGATTTGTAAAAACTGCATATTTTTTTCGTTCATATCATTTCATCCTTTCTCATCTCGCTACCCTTATTTACGAATTGTAAATATATAGCGCCTCACTCTTCATATAACTGCTTATATTTTTTTACGTGCGCAAATTGTTTGTTTAAACCGAATTCTAACGGGGTATGTTTTTCCATACAAATGTTAGCAAATGTTTCTTCTCTTTCTTCCACACGCCCCTTCATTTTATCATTCGCATTTAAAAGATGCATTCCTTTTTCCCAAAGTTTTCTCTTCCCGCTCATTAAGTTATACACTCCTATATTCTCTATATCCGTTCCCTTTTCCAATAAATATTCACATACATCTTCTACATATAAAAGGTCACACTCATTTTCAATAGAAGTGAACTGACATTTCTGTTCATTTAATTCCGATAGCATCAGTTGATGATAGATCATAAATGTTGGTTGCCACGGCCCATACAATGTAGGGACGCGAAATATACTGTAGGAAAGATCCCCTTTTTTTACTTCTTCTTCAATCTTCATAAACATTTGCTTATTTTCCGACTCGTTACGGTTTCCGACTTCAATAGATGAAACGACATTTAACTTCACTTCATTTGCTTCACACATATGTGTTACACGTTTTAAATATTGTAAAATGACCCGTTCTTTTCGAAATCCCGCATTTTGGTTCGGTTCACATAAACAAAAATATGCCGCATCAAATGGATGGTTCTCTATTTCATTCCATTCCTGTTCATCTCTAATGTCGGAATAAGTAAATAAAGCATTCCGTCCAATTAACATTAATTTTTCTTCCTCTATTTTTGAGATATTCTCAAAATCTGCAAAGTCCATTCCGTACACTTCGATGTCTTCAGCGAGCATTTTATTTACAAGATGATATCCAACAAACGTAAGAGCACCTATAATGAGCACGCGATTCATGTCACCAATCCTTTCTTTCCCTTAAACAAATAGCTCCTTCTTTATGTATATTGGAGCTTCATAATTCTTCCTCGTATTTTTCGAAAAAACGACATACTTGATGAATCGTTTTATATTTCACATCTTGTAAGTGAAACGATAAAGATGTGTCACATTTCTGATCCAATCGCTGTTTCTCGTATTCCCGAAGCAGCCGTTTACGTTCCTTCTTTTCTTGTGTCGAGACAAACATTTTAACTGGCACGCAAGAAGGTAAATGTCGGAATGATTTTTTATCAATTTTCGTCGCTAACTCTACTTCCTTCACCTCATATGCCTGCAATAACTCTTTCACTAATCTTTTATAGAAAAATTTATGTTCTTTCTCAAATTCCACATATGCTGGTAAATCTAAACATGGACTTAACATAGCAACAGAACGTATGCATTCCGGATTACGATGCATCATCTCAAGCGCCACAAGCGCTCCCATTCCATCTGCCAATATATGAATTCTTTCATTTAAAGTCTCTTTCTTCATCACAACATGATATAAACGCTTTGCTAAACGAACGGCCTGATCATTTCCCCAATGTCTCCCGTATAGATTGGATGAAAAAACAGTATATCCTTTCTTTATAAGTCCATTTAGAAAATACGCTCTCCCTGTGTGTTGCATCCATAAACTTGTACCATTCTCAATAAAGTAGTTGTAATCGCCAAGAAGCATAACACAAAATCCATTTGGTTTTTCTGGTAAGTAAATCACACATGGTTCTTCTTCCAAGTAGAAAAAACGTTCCGTAATACTCATTTGTCTCCCGCCTTATTTTCTAAACATAAAAAACTTCTCTTTATAATGTATGAATGGAATACAAATTTGCTTTGAAAATTCTACAAATATTTTTCTATATTCTTTTTTCAATTGTGTTACAATAAAGGCAGATTGAACGAATAGGGGTGTGAAAAGATGCGTGTAATTTGGGCCTTTATTTGGTCGTTCCTGCTTGTACATATGATGAGTTATGTAATTAGCTCTATGACTGGCGGTATATACGATTTTAAACAAGCGTCTATTTTCTCAGTTGTTCTTGCAATTCTTGTCATGGCAATTGCAGCTGCAATTCCAAACGAACCAGCAGAACAACATTAAAAAATGTCCGGACAAATGTCCGGACATTTTTTATTTCACATGCACGGCAAATTCATTATTTTCTACATCTACCACTACATGGCTATTATCTGTTATTGTTCCTGCAATTAATTCTCTTGCAAGTTTTGTTTCAATTTGGCGCTGCACATATCTTTTTAACGGACGTGCGCCATACATAGGGTCAAACCCAGATTCTACAATAAATTCTTTTGCGGATTCTGTTAATGCAACTGTAATATGACGCTCCGCTAACCGTCCTTGTAATTCTTTTACAATCTTATCAACAATTCCTTTTATTTCACGAGTTGTGAGTGGTTTAAATAAAATAATTTCATCCACGCGGTTTAAAAACTCAGGACGGAAATGTCCTCTAAGGTCTCCCATTACAAGGTCTCTTGCTTCTTCTTTTATAGCGCCATTTTCTTGTAATCCTTCTAATAAATATGCTGACCCAATATTTGATGTCATAATGATTACTGTATTTTTAAAGTCGACTGTTCGTCCTTGTGAATCAGTAATGCGGCCATCATCTAACATTTGTAATAAAATGTTGAATACTTCTGGATGGGCTTTTTCAATTTCATCTAATAAAATAACGGAATATGGTTTGCGACGAACCGCTTCTGTTAATTGTCCACCTTCTTCATATCCTACATATCCTGGAGGCGCTCCAATTAAACGGGATACCGCATGTTTTTCCATATACTCAGACATATCAATTCGGATCATTTGTTCTTCGCTATCAAATAACGACTGCGCTAATGTTTTCGCCAGTTCTGTTTTTCCCACACCTGTTGGCCCTAAGAAAATGAAAGAACCAATCGGACGATGTGGGTCTTTAATTCCTGCTCTTGCACGGAGAACTGCATCTGCCACAAGACTTACTGCTTCTTCTTGACCAATAACGCGTTCTGATAAAATTTGCTCTAAACGAAGTAATTTTTCGCGCTCTCCTTCTACTAATTTCGCTACCGGAATCCCTGTCCAGCGCGAAACAATATTTGCGATTTCTTCTTCACTTACTTCTTCCCGAAGCAAACGGCTCTCATTTTCATTATGCATTCCGGCTTCTTCCGCTTCTTTTAATTCTTTTTCTACCTCTGGAATTTTACCGTGACGAAGTTCAGCCGCTTTATTTAAATCATAGTCTCCTTCTGCTTCTTCCAGTTCACGGCGCAAACGCTCTAATTTCTCGCGCAAATTGCGTACTTTATGAATTTCTTCTTTTTCTTTTTCCCATTGCGCGCGCATGCCGCTTGCCACTTCTTTTAAATCAGATAACTCGCGCTGCAATGTTTTCAATCTTTCTTGACTACCGCGGTCCGTTTCTTTCCCAAGCGCTGCTTCTTCAATTTCTAACTGCATAATGCGGCGCGTTACTTCATCTAATTCTGTTGGCATAGAATCAATTTCTGTACGAATGGTAGCACACGCCTCATCAACAAGGTCAATTGCTTTATCCGGTAAGAAACGATCCGAAATATAGCGATCAGATAATACGGAAGCCGCTACAATCGCGCGATCATGAATATTTACACCATGATAAATTTCAAAACGTTCTTTTAAGCCGCGTAAAATAGAAATCGTGTCTTCCACTGTTGGCTCTTCCGCTAATACTTGTTGAAAACGACGTTCTAGCGCCGGATCTTTTTCAATATATTTTCGGTACTCATCTAAAGTTGTCGCACCGATACAATGAAGCTCCCCACGTGCAAGCATCGGTTTCAACATATTCCCAGCATCCATTGCTCCTTCTGTTTTTCCAGCTCCTACAATTGTATGCAGTTCATCAATGAATAATAGAATACGTCCTTCACTCTTTTTAATTTCATTTAATACAGCTTGCAAACGCTCTTCAAACTCCCCGCGGAATTTTGCCCCAGCTACAAGTGCGCTCATATCTAACGCAAAGATGGTGCGATCTTTTAATCCTTCCGGTACATCTTTTTTTACAATTCGCTGCGCTAATCCTTCCACAATGGCTGTTTTCCCGACACCAGGTTCACCAATTAAGACAGGGTTATTTTTTGTTTTACGCGAAAGAATGCGAATGACACGGCGAATCTCACTATCGCGTCCAATTACAGGGTCAATTTTTCCTTGTTTCACTTCTGCGACCAAATCACGGCCATATTTCTTTAACGCTTCATATGTTACTTCTGGATTTTGACTTGTCACTCTTTGATTCCCCCGAACTGCCATTAAAGACTGTAGTAATGTATCTTTTGTAATACGGAAATGAGAAAATAGACGATTTACATCCCCTGTTTCTTCACAAAAAGCTAATAATACATGTTCTATTGAAATGTATTCATCTTGCAGTTTTTTCGCTTCTGCTTCTGCCTGAACGAGCAATTGTTGCAAAGCGCCTGTAATATACAGTTTGCCAGCTTCTACCCCACTTCCCGTTACAGATGGCTTTTTCTGAATGAGCGTTTCCACTTCTTTCGTTACTTGTTCTATATTTACATTCATTTTTTGAAAAATACGTACCGCTAATCCATCTTGCTGCTTTAGCAAGGCAAGCAATAGATGAACAGTATCTACTTCTTGATGATGATGAGATACCGCTAAAGATTGGGCACTCATAATCGCTTCTTGTGTTTTTGTCGTCATTTGATTGAAGTCCATCTTTACAGTCCCTCCTCTTTTTTGACCTTTTTTGATTTTTTGACTTTCTTTGACCTTTTGTAATTTATTATACTCTTATCTCCTTTTTTATACAATCAATTTGATTGCATATTTCAGAAGTTACATAAAAAACCGCAGCAATAAGCTGCGGGTCTTTTTACGGTTTTCTTTTATATGTCCACTGACGGTTATGGTTTGAATTTTCCGGAAATCTTTCACCAGCTGATAATTTTACCATTTGCGGATCTTTTACCATACTGCCAGTTTCACCAATCTCGACGTAGAGCCCATTGTTTGGAGCTTTTTGCCCAGCACGAAATCTATGACTTTGTCCCATCTTCATTCTCCTTCCATAACATCTTTACAACATTAGTATATCCATTTTCCAAAAAGCTTTTCTGTTATGTTTAGGAAACAAATCATATTTTTCGATCCTACACATATGTATTTCTTTAATGAAGCAGGAAAACAAAGCAAGTATGTTGAAAAAAAGAAACTGACCTATACGAGATCAGTTTCAAAGGAGAGTCAAACATATACGAGAAGATTACGTTTTCATTATAGTCTGTATAATCCAGTTCATGTAACCCTTTTCACAAATTGTACAAAATGAAAGAAACATTATTTGAACTTTCTAAAAACATATTGACTTTTCTTGTTTTAAGCGCTAAATAGTGGACATTCTAGCACTTCGCGACGTAAGATGAATATATAGTGAAACTTTCATCTATGGAGGTCTCCCTTTTTCCAACCTCTTATTTCTGCATAAAATAAATGGAAATACAGATCGAAATAAAAAATTTTATAAGAGGTGAAAACATGAAAAAACAGCATTTAATTGCATTAGATTTAGATGGTACTTTATTAACAGATGATAAAGTGATTTCAGCGCGAACAAAACAGACAATCGAAAAAGCGAAAGAACAAGGACATATCGTTGTCATTTCAACAGGTCGTCCATTTCGCGCCAGTCACACGTATTATCAAGAACTTAGTTTAAACACACCGATTGTAAATTTTAACGGTGCATATGTACATCACCCACTTGATGCAAATTGGGGAACACATCATTCACCTCTCGAACTTTCCACTGCACAAGAAATTGTACGAGCTTGCTTCGATTTTGGTGTAAAAAATATTTATGCTGAAGTGATGGATGATGTATATGTTCGCGAAATTGATGAGGATAAAAAGCATATTTTCGAATTTGGTTCTCCAAATATTTTCACAGGAGATTTATTAAATATTCTACAAGACCATCCAACATGCTTATTAATCGATACCCTTGATGAGCAAGCAAATAAAATTCGTCAGCACTTAACAGATATGCATGCTGAAGTCATTGATCACCGCAAATGGGGCGCTCCTTGGCCGATTATTGAAATCGTAAAAAGCGGTTTGAATAAAGCGATTGGATTGCAAAAGATTTCAAGCCATTATAACATTCCAAAAGAGCGCATTATCGCTTTTGGTGATGAAGATAACGACTTCGAAATGATTGAGTATGCAGGTCACGGCATCGCGATGGGAAATGCGATTCCTGAATTAAAGTCGCTTGCAAACTATACAACATTAACAAATGAGGAAGACGGCATTGCCCTTTATTTAGAAGAGGCTCTTGGGTTGTAATCTAAAAATTCCCTACTTATAGTTTCCCTTAAATCGCTCATACTATAAGTAGACGCAACTCGCGTCAATTGTTTTCAGCTAACAAAAGGGGGAATGACGAATGGGTAAAAAGAACAAATCAAAACGTTTTATCCAGCAAGGACGAGATGCTATTATGAAGCATGATGCAAGATTCCCGTACCGCGGTACATTAGCTGAGGCAGAGAAAGAACGAAACAACTCTTCTCTTGGAGGGGTTTAAATGGGGAACTTACTATTTCAACAAGCACGAGACGCTGTTTCGAAAGCCATTTCTTGTTCAAGTGGTACTGAGCAGCAAGAACTCGTATACCGAGCAAAAAACGCTTTGCAGTCCGCTTATACTCATTCAAGTACAGCTGAAAAAATACAGCTTCGTGAAATGCAAGAGCAATTGCAAAGTATTACAAATGTACATTAAAAAAGAGGACCGAAATGGTCCTCTTTAATCTTTTCTAAATAAGCCAAATACCCCAACTGTTTGCACAATATTTGTAAATGCCCCTGGATCGACCTGTTTAATAATTCTTTCTAACTCGTATAACTCATAACGTGTAATTACAATCATTAACATTTCTTTATTTTCATTTGTATATGCCCCTGTCGCCGGTACGGTCGTAATTCCTCGCACTAAACGTGCTTGAATTGCTTTTCGTACATCCGTACCATTTTTCGTCACGATAAAGGCTGTAATTTTCACATGGCGTGTATGAATCGCATCAATAATACGCGATGATACATATAAAGTGACTAACGTATAAAGTGCTTTTTCCCAGCCATATACATATCCAGCTGCCAAAATAATAATCGCATTAAAGAAAAAGAAGTATGTTCCGACAGGCTTATCTTTTACCTTCGATATAATCATGGCAATAATATCTAAGCCACCTGTAGACGCCCCCCACTTTAATGCAATTCCTACTCCAATCGCTGAAATGAGCCCACCAAAAATTGCATTTAAAATAATATCATGCGAAACAGCTCGCACTGGAATAATTTCTAAAAATAACGTCATAAAGACAACACATAAGAAACTAAATAAAGTAAATGCTTTTCCAACCTTTTTCCAAGCTAATATAACAACTGGAATATTAAATAGTGCGAAAAGCACACCTGTCGATACATGTATCGATGCAAAATCGTTTAATATTTGAGAAAGTAATTGAGACAGACCTGCAAAACCACTTGCATATACCTTTGCCGGTGTTAAAAATAAATTCATTCCAATGGCATTTAATAAACCTGCAATGATTACAATAATTAATTTTTTTATCAATTCTACATAATTGAGTTTCAAATCCATATGTCATTCACCTCAGTCATAGGTTCCTCACTATCAGTATACATAGTCTTTACGAAAACGGAAATGATAAACATATAACTGTTTAGAAATGGAGCTGATACATATGCCACATACAAGTGATAACGATAAAAAAGCACGTGATAATAATGCAAAACGTGCTCTAAAAAATGAACAAGAGCAAAAAAATATTCAGCAAGGAAAACGCGCATACTCAAAAAAAACTGATCACCTGTAATATTCTTCGTACATCAACTAAATGGTTGATGTACTTTTACGTTCTGCTAAAAAACATCTCAAATTCACTTCGTTTTCACTTCTCTATTTTACAATAACAATAACATTTTCTGATGAGGTGCTAATATGAAGAGAAAAACATTACTCATCGCAACTTTAGCGATCGGAACATTCACATTATCCGCTTGTGGTGCACAAGGCGGTTCAGATGCAATTGCGACATCGAAAGTTTCAACTATTACAAAAGGTGATTTTGAGAAGCAATTAAAAAATCGCTACGGAAAAGATGTACTATACGAAATGATGGCGCAAGATATCATGATTAAAAAATATAAAGTATCTAATGAAGCGGTCAATAAAGAATTCAAAAAGGCAAAAGAGCAGTTCGGTGATCAATTTAAAACAGTATTAGAAAGCAATCGGTTAAAAGATGAAGACGACTTTAAAAATCAAATTCGCTTTAAATTAGCAATGGAACAGGCAATTAAAGAGAGCATCACTGAAAAAGATGTAAAAGCGAATTATAAACCTGAAATTAAAACAAGCCACATTTTAGTAAACAATGAAGCAAAAGCAAATGAGATTAAGAAAAAACTTGATGAAGGCGCTTCTTTTGAAGAATTAGCAAAACAAGAATCGGAAGATCCCGGTTCCAAAGAGAAAGGCGGCGACCTTGGTTACTTCGGTCCAGGGAAAATGGCACCTGAATTTGAAGAAGCAGCTTATAAATTAAAGATTGGAGAAATTAGTAAACCGATCAAATCATCACATGGGTATCACATTATTAAATTAACTGACAAAAAAGAGTTAAAACCATACGATGAAGTAAAAGATTCCATCCGTAAAAATCTCGAAAAAGAACGAATAGCAGATCAAGCTACTAGTCAGAAAATATTATTAAACGAATTCAAAAAAGCTGATATTAACGTAAAAGATAGCGATTTAAAAGATACATTCTCTAGTTTAGTAGAGCAGCAACAATAAATATGGCAGATGGTTCATCTCGGCATATGAAATTATATCGGCGTAAGTCACACTTTTATCGGCGATTCGACAAGGAATATCGACCTGTCGACAAATCATGACAAGCTTTCCTAACAAAAACGAACAAGCACTTTGCTTGTTCGTTTTCTTATTTTTTAAAGTATGTCCAGCCCTCTTCTTGATACACTTTTCCTTCTTTCATTAATTTACCAAGTGCACGTTTAAACGCTGCTTTACTCATATTGAATCGTTCTTTAATATCTTCTGGATAACTCTTATCCCAAAATGGCATTGCGCCCCCGCGGTTTTCCATATATTCATAAATGACCGCCGCATCATCTTCCATTCCTTCTTCTTTACGAGGCAGAAGTGAAATATTAATTGTCCCATCCTCTTTCACGTCAATAATACGACCTGTTACACGCTGTCCAATCCGAACTTGCTCTTTTCGTTCTGTATGATGTAAAAAAGCACGGAAATGTTCATCTGTTAATACAAATGATCCAACTTGAAGTGAGCGATATACACGTCCATTTACATTTTTATTACGCATAGATGGAGTTGCTTCCACTACAATTTCTTGCATGTCTGCATCTCTTGCTGGTAACGCAATTAGGCGGCCACGATTCGTTAATTTTAGCGTGCAGTATAATTCGTCTCCTTCTTCAGGCCAAACTGGTGTATAAATAGGAAACTCATCCGCTGGTATTAAAATATCTTTCGAAACGCCAATATCAACGAATACTCCTAAGCGCTCTTTCACTTCAACAACTTTTACCCAATTCCAATCATTTGTTGTAATAAGTGGTGTTTTCATTGTTGCAGCAATACGCTCTTGGTGATCAAGATAGAAAAACACTTCAATTGTATCACCTTCTTCAATTTCCCCTACAACTTCATTTTTATGTAGGAACACTTCTTCTTCATCGTGTCCGACCATATATCCGATTTCCGTTTGACGTAAAACCGTTACCTGTTCGATCGATCCTGGTTTAAAATACATACTTTTTAATTCCCTTCTATATATAAAGTGATATTTTTATCATTCCAAACAAAAGTACATTATAACACGATTTTTCCTTTATTTGTCCAACTGCCCAAAATTAACTATAATAGGAGGTGGAATTTAATTTGGAGGTGCCCCCTATGGCAAAAGAAAGTTCTTTTGATATCGTTTCAAAAATAGAATTACCTGAAGTAACAAATGCTATTAACATCGCGTTAAAAGAAATTCAAAATCGATATGACTTTAAAGGAAGTAAAAGTGACATTAAATTAGAAAAAGAAGAACTTGTTTTAATTTCTGATGACGAATTTAAATTAGAACAAGTAAAAGACGTTCTTATTTCAAAACTTATTAAACGTAACGTACCCATTAAAAACTTAAACTACGGAAAAGTAGAAAGTGCTGCTGGCAACACAGTACGTCAACGTGCAACTTTACAACAAGGTATCGATAAAGATAATGCGAAAAAAATTAACAGCATTATTAAAGATTTAAAACTAAAAGTAAAAACACAAGTACAAGATGATCAAGTACGTGTCACTGGTAAAAGTCGCGATGACTTACAAGCAGTAATCGCAGCAATTCGCAGCGCTGATTTACCAATTGATGTACAATTCATTAACTATCGTTAAGTAAGAAAACATCCTCCGCGCGCGGAGGATGTTTTCTTATTCATACCTGTTTCCTGCGCTTTTTGACTGCGATCAAAAACGCGATAAATATAAGATTTACAAGCACAATCATAGATACAAATACCCAATTGATACTTGTTTGTTCACCAGCTTTATATATATTTGCTTCTTCCCGCTTCAATACAAGATAATACTTCCCACCTTCTTCTCTGATGATTTCATCTTCTAACAGCCCTCTTAATTGTTGTTTTTCTCCTACTATATTTGCCGGCAACGCAACTTTTTTTGTTACTTTCGTATTATTTAAAGCAATAATAGTAACTTCATCTTTATATGTTCTTTTTAGTACACTCATTCCCTCTTCATCATGTAATCGTTCAAATGTGCCGCGGCGTAACGATGGCAGTTCTTTCCTTAATTCTCCTAGTGTTGTTATATATCGCAAAAACTTTTCATCCGTTTTAAAATCCATTAACCGGCGATTATCCGGAACGCTTCCGCCATCTAGCGCAATTTCAGTACCATAATAGACAATTGGTAGCCCTGGAGATGTATATAAATAAGCAAGTGCTAACTTTAAACGAGCCGGCGGATAATAGCCATTTTCTTTTACAAGACGCACAAATCTTTTCGTATTTTGATGATCAATATATGTATTCATAACTTGATCCGCCTCTATTAAACTTGCATCATATAATGGCTGAATGGAGCGATCCGTTTTTGAAAATGCATTCGTTATTGCTTTATAGTAATCGTTCTGTACACTTTCCTTTTCATCTGTTAAAACAACAAAATCTTTTTTTATATCTTTTAGTTGTTTCTTCATGTCATGTAGCGAATCATTGGACAACTTTTCACTATGTATAAAATAACTTCCATCTATATTTACTTCTTGTATCCACCACTTGACTACATCTACCATTTGTCGCGAATTTTCTTCTCTAGCAATAAATTGAAAGATCACTTTCATATCCTTTTTATGAGCTTCCTTAACAAGTTGCCTTACATCTTGCAATGAACCAAAATGTTCATTTACCTGTTGCTGATTCCCCCCACCTGTTCCATCATATTTTTTACTTTCAAAAAGAGGTGAAAGCATAATCGCAGTAAACCCCATATCTTTTATGTAATCAAGCCTCTTTCTAATTCCCGATATGTCCCCGCCTTGATACTCCTCTAAATTCTCCGTATTCAGATCGATATCGTTTTTTGCATCTCCATTATTAAAGCGGTCAATCATAATAGAATATACTACTTCATCTTTCCATCCTCTTTTTTCTTTCGCCGAACTTTGTTGTATAGGCATGATGAGACAGATCGTTATACAGATAAAAGTGCATGTACCTCTCCATATTCTTTTCACACGAATCCCCCAACCTTATCTTAATTGTAAGAATAGTATATCAATTTTCTTACAAAAACGCATATCACATATTGCACAATTCCTCTTACACGAGACATTTTTTCTTTTTACCTATATAAAGATATTGTGGTTTTAACAAGTTGCGGATTTTTTGATCACAATGGACAAGCACACTTACTTTTTCTCTTTTATTTCATAAAGTGATAGTAACAAATGAAAAGGAGGGATAGAAATATGGGATACTATTATAAGAAACGCGACGACAAATGTGATCATCATTACGACTTGGAATGTAAATGTTATAAAAAATACTACGATAAATACGAAGATCATTATGAGGACAAATGCGAAGATAGATACTACGACAAACATGATAAATACTATGACAAATATGATAAATACTATGACAAATATGAAGATAAGCACGATCATCTCTACTATGATAAGCACCATGACTACTATTACTACAAATGTCATTGTCATAAGAAACGCAAGAAGTAACAAAAAGACGACTGGGGCCCTTATCCCTCAGTCGTCTTTTTTCTAAGTTTAACCACTACTTTATATTGGAGAATAAAAGAGAATGTAAACTACTTATTTTGTAAGATTTCCTACATAAGCTGAGATATCAACATTTAAAGCTTTTGCCAAACGCATTCCATATTCACGATCGGCACGGAAGAAGTTACAAATCGCAAGTAATTTTGTTTGTTCATGCACATCTTTTAAATCATTTGTTAAGTTTGCGATTAAGTTATCTTGTTCTTCTTTTGTAAATGAACGATAACGTTCACCAGCTTGCTCGAAATCATTTGGTTTTTCAATTTTTTCACGAGATACATAACCTTCAAGTTTCATAGTTGAGTCCCGGTAATGTGGATCTTCAACTGGATTTTCTGCATGGCGACTTGGTTCATAGTTAATCGTTGATGGATTTTGATTCACTTGCATTGCACCATCACGCTGTTGGTTACGAACTGCTGCATATGGACAATTGACTGGAATTTGTAAGTAGTTCGCACCAAGGCGATAACGTTGTGTATCTGGATAAGAGAATAATCGTCCTTGTAACATTTTATCTTCAGAAGGTTCAATACCAGGCACAGTTGCACTTGGAGAGAACGCCGCTTGCTCTACTTCAGCAAAGAAGTTTTGTGGATTGCGATTTAATGTCATTGTTCCTACTTCGATTAGAGGGAAACGATCTTCCGGCCATACTTTTGTTGTATCTAATGGATCAAAGCTTAAAGAATCCATCTCATCTATTTGCATCACTTGTACGTAAAGATCCCATTTTGGATAATTTCCGCTTTCAATCGCATGAAATAAATCACGAGTTGCATGGTTGAAATCTTTTCCTTGTACTTCTACAGCTTCCTTCGCATTTAAGTTACGCACACCTTGCTGTGGTTTCCAATGATATTTAATATATACAATTTTACCCTCTGCGTTAATCCATTTAAATGCATGCACCCCGAAACCTTCCATGTGACGATAGTTTGCAGGTGTTCCGTAATCAGAGAATACCCATGTCATCATATGAGTGGACTCTGGAGATAATGTCATAAAGTCCCAATAGCGATCTGGTGACTGAATATTTGTATCAGGTGCTGGTTTTAAAGCATGAATCATATCAGGGAATTTAATCGCATCACGAATGAAGAAAACAGGTATATGGTTCCCTACGAGATCATAGTTTCCTTCTTCTGTGTAAAATTTAACAGCGAAACCGCGTGGATCACGTGCTGTTTCTGGAGAACCTTGGCCGTGAATAACTGTTGAGAAACGAACGAATACAGGCGTTTCTGTTCCTTCTTTTTGTAAAAATGCTGCTTTTGTATATTCTTTCATACTATGCTTCGTTACGAATACACCGTGAGCACCTGCACCACGCGCATGAACAACACGCTCTGGAATACGTTCACGATCAAAATGAGCAAGTTTTTCTATTAAATGATAGTCCTCTAATACGACCGGACCACGACGACCTGCTGTACGAGAATTTTGGTTATCTCCAACTGGAGCACCTTGGTTTGTTGTTAAGCGATTATTTGAATTCATCAAGAGAGCCTCCTCTTTCTTCTTAAGAACAATTATTTATTTAAAATGATTATAATTTAATTATTATTCAAAATTAATTCTTTGTCAATCATTTTGTTTACCTTTTTGGAAACAATTTCAGTTAAGCAATCAATAAATACATCTTGCGTGTTTGGCATAGCTGGTCTAAAGTATGCAACACGTAATTCATCCGTCACAACTTTACATTCATAATCATTGTCATATAGAACCTCTAAATGCTCTGCCACAAACCCTACTGGACAATATATAAAAGATTCATAACCATGCTGTTTATACAAATCTCTCGTTAAATCTTGCACATCTGGTCCAATCCACGGCTCCCCTGTATTCCCCGCACTTTGCCAGCCAATTGTATAATGCGGAATACCAACTTCTGCTGCAATTAAATCGGCAGTATGTTGGAGCTGTTCTACGTAAGGGTCACCAGCAGCAATAATTTTTTCTGGTAAACTATGCGCTGAAAAAATGACAACCGCTTTTTCTTTATGTTCAATTTTCGTAAATGTTTCTTTTATTTGCTTTGCCCAATATGCAATAAACTTCGGCTCGTCATACCACTGTTCAATCGGCTCAATGACAGGACCGTCTATTTCTCTTGAAGCGCGAATTGCACGGTCATTATATGCTTGAATGCTAAATGTTGAATAATGGGGTGCTAATACGATACTAATTGCCTTTTCGATCCCCTCACGCTTCATATCTGCTACTGCATCTTCAATAAAAGGAGCAACGTGCTTCAATCCTAAGTAACAAACAAATTCATAATCTGTAAATTTTTCATTCAATGAAGCAGTTAACTGCCGAGCTTGTTCGTTTGTAATTTTTGCAAGCGGTGAAATACCACCAATTGCTTTATAGCGCATCATTAAATCTTCAAGCGCTTCCGCAGATGGTTTACGCCCGTGCCGAATATGCGTATAATACGCTTCTACATCCTCCAATGATTCCGGTGTTCCATATGCCATTACAAGTAAACCTATTTTCTTTTTCATCATCTGTTTACACCCCAATTTCATAAATGAGAATCTTTTTCAAGAACATCTGTTTCTAAGTGTATCAATCAATAATAAATATGTCAAAATAATAATTCTAAATAAATATTTTTTATAATATAATTATGAATTTTATTTGACATTTTCTCCTACATGAACGGCCCAATTGTTGAAAATAAAAACGGCTCACGACACGCGTGAGCCATTTTTTGCTATTCTTTAATATTTACTCCGTATTCTGTAAACCAAACATGAATTTGCGCTAAATGTGCCAAAAGTTGTGGCCCGGTCATTAATTGACCAAACCACGGCGTTTGAAACGCGCTTCCCCCTGACTCAATTAATCCTTGTAGTTGATTTCTATCAAATAGTTCATGTAAAATCGATCCTTTATCTTCTAATAGCTCTTGTAACCACCCTGTTACCACTTTCGTATAATGGGGATTATGCGTCTTTGGATATGGGCTTTTCTTTCTATATAAAATATCATGGGGCAATATACCTTCTAACGCTTTTCGCAGTAGACCTTTTTCGCGGTTTTTATACATTTTCATTTCCCAAGGAATATTCCATGCATATTCGACAAGGCGATGATCTGCAAATGGCACGCGCACTTCTAAGCTCGCTCCCATACTCATGCGATCTTTCCTGTCTAATAATGTTGTCATAAACCAAATCATATTGAAATAAAATAATTGTCGTCGTTTCGCTTCCACTGTGCTTTCCCCGTCTAAAACGGGTACTTCTTGTACTGACTCCTCATAACGCTGCTGCACATACTCTTGCAACTTTAATTTTCGGCGCCATTCCTCCTTTAAAAGTTGTTCCCGCGCCTTTGTTGATCTCATCCACGGAAATGCGCTAGATTGTACATCATCTTCCCTATAAAACCATGGATAACCACCAAATATCTCATCTGCACACTCCCCTGATAACCCCACGACAAACTTTTGTTTTATTTCTCGGCAAAACCATAATAAAGAGGAATCAATATCTGCCATACCTGGTAAATCACGAACAAGGACAGCCTCTGTTAAATATTCTGCTAACCTTTCATTGGAAATGACGCAGCGATGATGGATCGTGCGGAACGTTTCCGTCATGAGGTCAATGAATGGTGCATCTGAATTTGGTTGAAAGATGTTTGCTTTAAAATATTTTTCGTTATCTTCATAATCGATAGAATATGTGTGTAACGGTCCTTTTCCAGATCGCTCATATTCTTTTGCCGCAATTGCCGTTATTGCACTTGAGTCGACTCCGCCCGACAAAAATGTGCATAGCGGTACATCTGAAACCAATTGTCTCGTAATCGCATCTTGTAATAAAAACTTTGTTTTCTCGACCGTTTCTTCAAATGAATCTTCATGTCTCTTACTCTCTACATTCCAATATCTCCATACACATAAACCATCTTTTGAAAATGTAAGTGCGTGCCCTGGCCGCAATTCTTGAATACTAGCGTATATACCATGCCCAGGCGTTCTGGACGGGCCAAGCCCAAATATTTCCGCCAACCCTTCTGTCGTTACCTCCGTCTTGACATTAGGATGCGCTAATATAACTTTCAGTTCTGAACCGAACAGTAATCTTCCGCTATCATATTTATAAAATAACGGCTTTACCCCTAAACGATCTCTCGCAATAAAAATATGCTCTTTTTTCTCATCCCATACTGCAAAAGCATATATACCGTTTAAATGATTGACGCACTCTTCTTTCCACTCTATATAAGAGGCTAACAGCACCTCGGTATCGGAATGTCCTGTAAATGTGTAACCTCTTCGTAATAATTCTTTTCGAATATCTTCTGTATTATATAGCTCGCCATTGTAACAAATTGTATAGTTTTCTTCTTCCTTTCGACAAGTCATCGGCTGTTTTCCGCCTTCTGGATCTACTACAATTAATCGTTTATGCCCAAAAGCAATATGTTTGTTTATCCAAATATTCGTATCATCTGGCCCGCGTTTTGCAAGCGTTTCTGTCATTTTCATAACGGTCTCTCTTTCTCCTTCTAACGACCGCTTATAGTCAATCCATCCCGTAATCCCGCACATACAAATCATCCTTCCTATCCTATATCCGTATAACTTTACTCCGTTCAAAAGCCGAATAGAACCAAAAAGCCTGATTGGTTCTCATGATGAAGCATTTCTTACTTAAAGCGTGTGTTTATTCTATGCCCAATACAATTTAGGTGTTCCATACTTATAAAGCGTTCTTGAACTGTCCATAACAGAAATAACAAGTTTTATAAAAGGAGATATAACAAATGAAACGACGTAAACATATTTTGTATAATCAACCGCGCGCTCATACAATTGGGAACGTGGAATATATAAATGATGAATGGATTTTTTTTGATGATGAGAATGAGGAAGCTTTTTTATTAGAAGATATCATTGAAGATGGATTTGAAGTTTTATATAACAACAATTGGTTGCCAGCTCGCTTTTACGAAAAAAATATATTGCAAATTGCCGATGAACATCACCCTTTGCAAAATGGTGAAATGATACGAATTCGAAAAAAATTGCTTTTCAGTTACAACGAATGGATAGAGGAACTATCTGACAATGCATTCTCTCTATTAACCGATACTTTGCAAACACTTCATTATTCTTTATACGATTGTATGTATTGTCATAACTTCTTATCCTTGCAGCCGAAAGAACAACCGTGTGAAGGCGTCAATATTCTTTTATTTGATAACGAAGACATGATATGTGCTCTTCATCATCATTATGTCCGCTATTCCTCATGTGCGAAAGATCTGTTTCAATTTACAAAGGCAAATGGAGACGTATTGCATATAGATGCACAATAAACGAGATATAATAAAAAACCATCTTATACTTCCATACGGAAAAATAAGATGGTTTTGTTTTACGCAAATGGCGCAAATCCCATTGGCAATCGTAATCCAATGTATAGTACAACAACAAACGCAATAATAAATTGAACCCAAAATGCTCCTGCTTGTTTTTGTTTACTTGTTTTCACAAGAATCATTTCCATTGCAGCAATAACCCAAATGCCTACTAGCATTTTGATGCCATACCACATATGCATGTTTCCTGTAGCTGTTTTCATAATGCTTTGATATAACAGAAAGCCCGTTACAATAATAATAATATACATAAGACGCAATCCCATATGTACACCTTTTCCTTTTCTTCCTGCCGTATACATAGAATACGCCACAAAGAATAAAAGAAGCCCTAATACCCATGCTGTAATATGCAAATGTGTTGTCACAATCCCCAACCTCCTCTTTTTCACACTTATTCACCCTATATGATAACATGTCTATTTCTTTTTTAGGAAATGTTTCGCTTTTTTACATTTAAATGATATAATATTTAGAGTATTTACAAACTTCTTGTAATAACAAAAGGGGGAACAATCATGATTCAAACAAAGGATATTATTGAACTTACAGACACATACGGAGCTAACAACTACCACCCACTTCCAATCGTAATCGCAAAAGCAGAAGGTGTCTGGGTAGAAGATCCTGAAGGAAATCGCTATATGGACCTACTTAGTGCATATTCTGCGGTAAACCAAGGACATCGTCACCCAAAGATTATCAACGCTTTAATTGAACAAGCAAATCGCGTTACGCTTACTTCACGTGCTTTCCATAGCGACCAATTAGGCCCTTGGTATGAAAAAGTAGCGCAACTCACTCATAAAGATATGATTCTTCCAATGAATACAGGCGCGGAAGCTGTTGAAACCGCAATCAAAACAGCACGCCGCTGGGCATATGATGTGAAAAAAGTAGAAGAAAATAGAGCTGAAATTATCGTTTGTGAAGATAACTTCCATGGACGTACAATGGGTGCCGTTTCTATGTCGTCTAACGATGAATATAAACGCGGATTTGGCCCAATGCTTCCTGGTATTATCGTAATCCCTTACGGCGATTTAGAAGCATTAAAAGCGGCTATTACACCAAATACAGCAGCATTTATTTTAGAACCAATTCAAGGTGAAGCTGGCATCAACATTCCACCAGCTGGATTCTTAAAAGAAGCATATGATGTATGTAAGAAAGAGAATGTCCTATTTGTTGCAGATGAAATTCAAACAGGACTAGGCCGTACTGGTAAGCTATTTGCATGCGATTGGGACGAGGTCATTCCTGATATGTATATCCTTGGTAAAGCACTAGGCGGCGGCGTATTCCCAATTTCTTGCGTTGCAGCAAATCGCGATATTCTAGGCGTATTTGAACCAGGTTCTCACGGTTCTACATTCGGTGGTAACCCACTTGCATGTGCCGTTTCGATCGCTGCTCTCGATGTATTACAAGATGAAAGATTAACAGAGCGCTCTCTTCAACTAGGAGAAAAATTAATCGACCAATTAAAAGAAATTAAGAATCCTATGATTAAAGAAGTTCGTGGTAAAGGATTATTTATCGGAATCGAATTAAATGAGCCTGCTCGTCCATATTGCGAGAAATTAAAAAAAGAAGGCTTACTATGTAAAGAAACTCATGAGAATGTCATTCGCATCGCGCCACCTCTTGTTATTTCTGAAGACGATTTAGAGTGGGCTTTCCAAAAAATTAAGGCTGTATTATCTTAATATAAAAGAGGCTATCCTCTTTTTTCGGACAGCCTCTCTTACGATTTGAAATGAAATTTGAACTAAAAGATCGAAAGAAAGACTACCTCTTTCCAAAAAGGTAGTCTTTTATTTTACGATATTTTTTAATGTTCCAATGCCCTCAACTGTTACGATCACTTCATCACCAGGACGCAAAAATTTTGGCGGATTAAAGCCTTTTCCAACGCCCGCGGGTGTCCCGGTTGCAATAATATCTCCAGGCTCAAGCGTCATTCCTTTACTCACAGTGGACACAATTTCTTCTATCGGAAATATCATATTTTCCGTATTAGAACTTTGTCTAACTTCCCCGTTTACCTTTGTTTCAATGTGTAATTGACTGGGAGACTGAATCCCTGATTTATGCACTAAATACGGTCCCATCGGACAAAATGTATCAAAACTTTTCCCTAAGAAAAATTGTTTATGCTTTCTTTGAATATCCCGCGCTGTTATATCATTGACAATCGTATAACCAAATATATATTCCATTGCTTTATCTTTTGGAATTTGTTTGCCTCGCTTTCCA
This sequence comes from Bacillus cereus group sp. BfR-BA-01430, assembly GCF_022663115.1. Classification (NCBI taxonomy): domain Bacteria; kingdom Bacillati; phylum Bacillota; class Bacilli; order Caryophanales; family Bacillaceae; genus Bacillus; species Bacillus cereus group sp. BfR-BA-01430. Next base: position 309,192 of record NZ_JAKUEW010000001.1, on the reverse strand, counting down.
ATGACAATCGCGAGTTCACCTTCATAATCCAATTCACTCGTCGCGTGCGAATGGCTATTAATTTTTTCACCATTCCCTATTACAGTCGTAGGTGCCTTCGTAAAAATCATTATATTGTTTGGGATAGATTCCTCTCCTCCCATTTCGATCGCATGTTCACGATAATTTTTCCCAACGCAAAGAATATTTTTCCGCGGTCTCGGTATAGGAGCTAATAGTTTCACTTCTTGTAAGGAATAGTAAGCTGCTAGTTTATTTTCGTTTGCCCAATTTACAATTTCACGCACCTTTTCCATACATTCGCTTCCTCTTTCAATATATTCTAACATGGTAATTGGAAGCGTAACCTTTTCACCCTTTTGTTTTTGTGCTTCTCTTAAATGCAGTACTTTCTTTTCCTCTTCGTCTACAACACCAATAAACACTTTCTCATCTTTCTTCACCGTCACAAAGCGCAAGATTTCCACTCTCCATCCTAAAACTCATACACTATAATTGTATTCGCATTCCTTAGAAAAAACCCTTCTATCCTCCCTTATTTTTTACAATATTCTTTATTTTACAATTGGTTCTTACTTGCTTTTTCGAATAAAATGTAGAATTTTTACTTTTTTTATCGAAGTTATTTCTTTTTTATGGAAATTTTGTATAATATGTACTACATATATATCTAAAAATCTATATAGAGTGGAGCCGATTGTATGTTTGAGCAAGTAATTGAAAAAAAGCGGAAAAAACTGATCTATTTTGCTGAACGTTATGGAATTACCTCTCAAAAAACAGTAAATTGTAGTCAAGAATTGGACAGGCTCTTAAATATTATTTCTCTTATACAAACAAACACTCCCGCCATTCATACGATAAATAGACATACTCATTAAGATGTATGTCTTTTATTTTTCCTAAGTAGAAAGAAAAGAAAGACTGCCGTTTTCTGAAACATATATATACTTTTTGAGTCATACATAATAACAAACTAAAAATTTTATTGATGAAAGGTGTTTGCTATGCCAGCAATGGTTGGACAGATTCGCATTGTCAATATTGGATCAAGCGGAATTTTTCATATCGGAGATGTATTTGCAATTCGGCCTATTAGTTACTCTCGTGCCTTCGCAGGAGCTGGTTCTTTTAATGTTGGAGATAACGTGTCTGTATATAACTATCAAAATACAACGACTGTTAATGATACCGATGTCGTTGACCAAGCGATTGTAGGGACGAATTAAAAGGAGGCGATAACAAATTGAACTTCTATGTGCAGCAGAGTATTATCATTAACAAAATTCAAATAGATAGCATTACAACGTCTTCTATTTTTCAAATTGGGACAGCTGGAAGTATTAAATCCCTCTCCAAATTTTCAAATACAGGAGGTTTTACAGCACCCGTCCGTCCGCTCAAAGCAAAAGGACAAATTATTTCGATTAACCCAACAACTAGTTCTTCTTAAACGAGTTGCATCATAAATATATAGCATACACCCTCCCTATTGAAAAGGAGATTATATTTCATGAATCAAGATGTATATATTTATTTACAGCAATTTCAACAAATTCTTCAACAACAACAAAACACCATTCATGCCTTAGAACAACAAGTGTATGCACTACAAGAAGAACTTGAAGAATTAAAAAGTCGTCCCTCCTCTTCCATAGGAAAAGTGGAATACAAATTCGATCAGTTAAAAGTAGAAAATTTAAATGGGACATTAAATATCGGCTTAAATCCTTTTGCTAAGACCGGACAACAAATTGAAGACTTTCAAGTAGATACAGAAACATTGAAAGTAAACCCTGAAACAGAACAAGATATTCATCCAGACTTTTATCAAGGGATTATTCAAGAAATGCATCGTTATTTAGATGAAGAAGCATATAATAGAATTCTTCATTTCGAAAGAGAGGAAGGAACACCTCTTGATGAAATGCATCGTCAAATGATGATAGATGATATAAAAAAACAAATGGAACATCGCCTTCCTTACTACTTATCCCAAGTGCAGCCATATGACGATATCACCTCGAATCCAGAACAGTTGCATGCTGTCATCATTCAAGCGATGAAGCAGGATATTGATAAAGCTTTTCTTTCGTTTATTCAACATATACCAGGTAACTTCCGAAAGGAGTAAGTATATGAACTTACATGTGATCAACCGTGAAATGAAAGTAGGGCAAATTAAAACAAATGGGGTATCTTCTTCCTCCCTTTTTTTAATTGGAGACGCAAATCTCCTTATTCTCTCCTCTATTCTTGATACGCCGTTTGAATCTGTGACAGAAGGACCGTTTGTACCACTTGTTACAGATGTTCCTTCTACTCCAGGTTAAGGAGAAGAACTCCTATGTTTCGACATGTCTCGGTAGTACAAAATGCTTCCGTCGTATCGATGGGGATTAGTGCCGTCTTCCAAGTCGGAGATGCAAATCAAATGGCATTAAAAAGTAGAGCACTTGCGGTGCATCGAGAAATCCCTTTTTATTTAAAAGGTGAAGGTCGACTTGATGCTTTTAAACTGTTTACTGATAAATATATTACAATCCCAAAACGTTCAACTGATGTCAAACTGAATATTACAAACGAATGTCCTTTTATCGAAGTAAACGATGTCAACTTACTCACACTATTAAACTCAGCTTGTTTTCAAATCGGCTCTGTTGACTATGTATTTAGCAACTCTCGGATTATGCAAATCCGTCAATATATGAATGAACCTTTTGAAACATCACCCATATAATGTTGAGAAGAAGACGAATGAAGTGGGGGAATCTTATGCCATCTGTTGTCGGAAACCTTATCGTGCAAAACAGTAATGGCTCTTTTAACTTAGGTGATTTTTATAATGTTTCTCCAAAAGAAAATACGAAAGCCTACAATGGCTCAGGTGCTTCAAATGTCGCTTTTGTTATCAACACATTTAACGGTGTAAGCGCAACAAATACATTTGACCCTGATGTAGCAGACCAAGACCAAATCGTGACAGCATAAAGTGAAACTTTAATCCGTGGGGGTTTTCTTCATCCCCCACGGATTATTAGCCCTCACCAACCGGGCTGTTACGGGCAGCCCTACTCCCACCTATCTTCCTTGCTTCTCTCTGAATCTTGAAGTGGGAGTCTTACTGCCCTAAAATAGCGGGATAAAAAAAGTAGGAGACGATTCTCCTACTTTTTCACATGCCATTCTTTATTTCCAAGCCGTCATGTTACACCGCTTTTTTCTCACGCCATTTCTATTCCTCAATCGTAATTACATGATTTCCATCAAAGAAGTATAAACATTTTTCTTTTATAGGGTGTTGTAACGTTTTTTCTAGTGCTTTTGCATATAAGGAAAGCTGTACTTTATAGCGCTCTTCTAAAATTGGTTTCGCCTGATCGAATCCGCCTGGAAATTTCCCTTCAATCGTATCTGTTTTGAAGTCGATTAACGTAATACCATCATCTTCTTCGATCATACAGTCGATTACCCCTTGTACGAGTATCGCCTCTTCGCTCTTACCTTGCCAATTTTGATATGCTTCTTCTGCTGAAAGCATCATCGTAAACGGTACTTCTCGCTCAACACTTTTCGCTTCTAATACTCGTTTTCCAATATGACTCTCAAAAAATGCCACTATTCTTTCGACACTGATTTCTTCTGCTTGTTCAAGCGTTAAAATCTCTTTATTCACCATTTTTGCGATTTGTTCTTGAATAGATTCAATTGTAACAGGCTTCTTCAAATCAACATGCTGCATAACGGCATGAACGGCTGTTCCGCGCTCTGCATATGTTAAGCCTTTTTTCTCCATAAAATGCGGTCGTGTTCGAATTGGCGCGCGCAACTTTTGAATAAAGGCCGTATCACTTCCATCTTCCGATTGATAATTTCTTTTAATTTCCGTAACAGATTGCTTCGCACGTTGAAGCGTTGCATCCTCGTATTCGTATTTCCACATTAATCGGTCATATACTTCATCTTTTCGTTCACTCTCTAACGGAACAGCCTTTTTCTCACGCAGCGCTTCTAACAACTCTTGCTTTTCTTCTTGAGCTGGCTCTGGTGCAAGTAACGTTTTGCCATCAACGAATTCTACTTTCCAGCTTGTATCATATTCATAAATTTCATTTGGAATATTACCTTGTCCTAATTCAAGGAGCATTTCACTATCTCGATGTCGGTATAAGGAAGGAGCAATCCAATCTAAATAACATGATGCACTCGCGCGCACATAATCTGGTAGTAACCATTCTGTATGCTCCCGCGTATCAAGCCATTTTTCCATTTCTTTTTCCTTATCTTTCACCGTTCCAATTAAAATTAACTTCTCTTTTGCACGCGTTAACGCAACATATAATACACGCATTTCTTCCGCGATTAACTCGCGTTTCATTTTTCGTTTAATCGCTAGTTGCGATAATGTTGTATATTTAATTCGCTTGCGCGGGTCAATGAATTGTGAACCAAATCCGAAATCTTTATGCAATAAGAAACGCTGCATTAAATCTTGCGTATTAAAACGACGGCCAAGCCCTGCCACAAACACAACCGGGAATTCTAATCCTTTACTTTTATGAATGGTCATAATACGAACGACATCTTCTTGTTCTCCAAGAGCTCTTGCAGTTCCCATATCATCACCGCGTTCTAAAATGCGCTCAATAAAGCGTAAAAAGCGGAATAATCCTCTAAATGATGTCGCCTCATACTGCCTTGCGCGATCGTATAAAACACGCAAGTTTGCTTGGCGTTGTTTTCCGCCAGGTAATCCACCGACAAAGTCATAATATCCCGTTTCGCGGTACACTTTCCAAATTAAGTCGGAAAGAGGTTGTTGACGCGCGAACTCACGCCATTCTTGCAGTAAGTGATAAAACCATTCTAGCTTTTCATGCAGCTCCTTCTCTTCTTCAAGCGGTGCTCCTCGTAAGAACGAGCGCATCACTTCATAAAAAGAGCCTTTCTTTGCATGTGCACGCAGCATCGCAAGTTCCTCATCATTTAGCCCAACAATTGGCGAACGAAGTACAGCTGCTAGCGGAATATCTTGCACTGGATTATCAATAACGCGGAAAACATTCATCATAATATTTACTTCTGTCGCTTCAAAATAGCCCGTTGCAAGTTCTGCGTATACTGGAATTCCTTGCAGTTTTAACTCTTCCATAATTTGCGGCGCCCACGGCATCGAGCGCAGTAAAATAACAAAATCACGATATTGGACATTGCGCATTTCATTCGTTTTCCGGTCATATACTGTATATCCTGAGTCAACCATCGCTTTTATGCGCTGCGCAATGAGACGCGCTTCCAGCTGCGCTTTTTCTACTTCTTCTCCCTCTTCTCCATCTAGCACTTCTTCTTCAGATTGGTGAATGCATAATAGCTCTGCCGCTACATCTTCTCCGTCTGGATAACTCGCACCTAACTTTAATTCAGCATCCGCATCATACTCAATTTCACCAACTTCTTCGCCCATAATTTGTTTGAAGATAAAGTTTGTACCAGATAATACTTCATGACGGCTGCGGAAGTTTCTCGCCAAATCAATTTTCATTCCGCCTTCTAATCCTTCTTGTGTAAAGCGTTTATATTTTCCTAAAAACAAGCCGGGTTCTGCTAATCGAAATCGATAGTAGGGTAAGCATCCAACGCCTTGCTGTATCTCTACAGTAGGTTTCCAGACACTCCCCCCCGAACCGTACGTACTCCTCTCAGAGTATACGGCTCTCCACTTACAAATATCTATCCTCTCGTTTTATGAATTTCGTTATGACATTTTTTACATACAACGAATGTTTTTCTCTGCTTTGCGATCATCATCATTTCCCAATACGTTTTACCTTTTAAATTTTTCACCTTATTGACATGATGAACTTCAAATTTCGTATCAGGGTGATTGTCTCCACAGCGTTCACATTCTTTTGCATTCAATCTTTGTTCTCAATCTGTTTTCCCTTGATATACATAAAGGTTAGGTTTTGTATCAATATCTTTTTTGTGGCTAACTTTTCGTTTAGTAAAACCGTCTTTATAGAAATAAGCTATTCTTTCTCCATGTTTCGTTTGATACTTTATCCCCCAGTACTTGCCTTGTTTGTATTTTGTTTTCATCTTGGTGACTGTGGATTTGTATTTATTAGCAAGTGTTTTCAAACAGCTATATTCCATGACGTATTTCAACTGCCACATTTTCTTTGATACATTTTCAGCTAAGGAATAGTAATGATATAAACCTCTTAACTCGGCATTGTATGTTTCCACTATTTCTAAATCTGATAGACCTAGAAGTCTCGGTCTGTGAAGCATATCCCATTGCTTCGCATCGATATCTTTGACCATCTTTCTATCCACAATGACTCTTTCTATCGTTCCTTTTGGTATTCGTAGTTGTACGTAACCACGGTATTTTCTTTTTGCCACATTGTTCTTATCTTTTGCTACCGCTACATCACGACTTATACGAATGTCGTATCCTAAAAATTTTGCGGATTTTGTACTATGTGTAATAAGAGTCTTTTCTTCCGACATTTCTAGTTCAAGTTTCTCACTTAGGAACTTGCTAATCACGCTTTTTATGTGTTGGCAATCTTCCTTGCTCCCATTTACCCCTATGAGGAAGTCATCTGCATATCTTACATATTTAAGACTTTTATACTCCTCATGATTCGGTTCATAGTAGGGCAGGTTTAGAAGCTTCTTCTTGTTCTCCTTATATTCCTGTATCATCGTTTCTCTCATTGCTTGATCACGTATCATATCAATTTTTTTCTTAAGCCTTTGATTTCTCATATCATATTTACGATATTCCGTATTTCGTTTACGACTCTTTGGCTTTCCTTGATCAAACTTTTGTTTTAGTTCAGTTATCACAAAATAATCAAGCTCATTCAAATATATGTTTGCTAAGATCGGACTCACAATTCCACCCTGCGGCGTTCCGCTATATGTGTTGTTGTATCTCCAATCTTCGAGATACCCCGCTCTTAGGAATTTCCATATGAGCCGGATAAAGCGTTCATCGCTTATCCTCTTGCGAAGTATATGGATGAGTACATGATGGTTTATGTTATCGAAGAACCCTTTTATGTCCCCTTCGATAAACCAGTTAACCGCAGTAAACGTATTTTTGATTTGCATGAGAGCCGAGTGACAACTATGTTTTTCTCTGAAGCCATGAGAGAACTCTGAAAATGTTGGTTCGTATATTGCCTCTAGTATCATCCTGCATACTTCTTGAACGATTCTGTCGGTGAAAGTTGGGATACCAAGTGGTCTTGTTTCCCCATTACTCTTTGGGATATTTACTCTTCTTACTGGTTTTGGTTGGTACGTTTCATCCTTTAATGAAGAGATAATAGATTCTATCTTTTCATCTCCAAAACCATCTGCCGTTTCTTCCTCTATTCCTTTTGTTGCGCTACCTTTATTTTTGTATATCTTTGTATAGGCTTTAATATAGAACTCTTTGTTGTACATGTTTCTGTACAACCTGTCATAACGATAATTTTCTTTACTAGCTTGCTTGGATAGATTGTATAATACAACTTCCGAATTTTGCATAGAGCATTTCGCTCCTTTCATCATTGTTTATACTTTGTAAGCTGTCCCCCTTCGCCATGTAATGGGCTTTCCCCATCTCGGACTACTACGAGAACTCCGTTACCATATTGGATATTCAGTACCTTTGTACATAGCCTGTAGTGGCGTTCCAACTTAGGTAATCCCCATTTAGTATGTTGCATACAGGCTCGATCAGTTGTCGGAAGGAACGTTCATCCTTTTCCCATATCTATGGGTGCGTCCATCCTATTCATTCAGAAACTAGGTCAGCGCATCGATCTAGTACGCTTCCCCATGCTTTAACGTCTCCATTTATGACGTAAAGCAGGATAGATTCTAGGTTTCAAACGGTTTCCTAGACGGGAAACATTGCCCCGCTCAGACTGTTCTTCAAGCAGTTTAGCCTTCTTCCTCATACTCATCTTTTATACCTCGCCACTCAGTCGTAACCTTTCCGTTTAGGTTAACTTATGGCTTTCCCGACATGCTACACTCCCCCTTTGGTTTCCCGCAGAGATAAGTCGGTTGGTATTTTAACCGTTTCTGTAGTTAATTCACCGCCTACTGGTGAAATATGCAACACCCTTATGGGCGCACGATAGACTGCTTTACGTCACCGACCATAAACAAATTACCTTCTTGTTCCGAATCTTTCGTTACGAGTTTAATAATGGATTCTTGAACGAAGTTTGTATCTTGATATTCATCGACGAGAACTTCCGCAAATGTATTGCGGTATTGAAGTGCAACTGGCGATGGGCGCAGTTCCCCATCTTCACCTTGCTCGCTTAAAATTTGCAAACAAAAATGTTCTAAATCTGTAAAATCAACCATTCCTTTATCACGTTTTACCGCTTGGAATCGACTCGAGAACTCTTTAACAAGCTGCACGAGTTTTCCTAATACAGGATGCATCTCTTGAAAATCATGTAAAAAGCTTTCTGGTTTACGACTAAACAGTTCTTCTTGTAATTTCTTCACTTCATCTTTTGCTTGATTGCGAAGCGAATCGACCTGTTTCACAATATCTTCGTTATAATCGCTTTTCTTAATACGCTTTAACGTTTGCCACGATACGTGTTGCATTGCTTCATATACACTTGTCCACGACTTCTGCGCCGCATGAGATAGCGTTTCTAGTAAAACGAGATCCGCTTGTAATGTCTCCAGACGCGGAGCAGGACCATCAGGAAGCATCGCTAATTCCATCGCTTTTCGAATATGTTCCTCTGCTGTTTCAAGCTGGAATTTCACATCTTCTAATAAATAAGAAGCATACATTAAATCTTCAATTGTTTTTCCTTCCACGTCATACGCTCCTACTAATGTATCAAGCCACTTTTCTGGATTTGGATGCGCTCCTGCTGCTGTATGAAGTGCCAAAATCATTCGCTGTAAATCATCATCATTACGGTCGCTCGTATAGCGATCGACAAGTTCAAAGAATAGTTGATTCTCTTCTATTCCATACTCTTCTTCTAATATGTCATCTAACACTTCTTCTTTTAATAACTCATTTTCCGTTTGATTCGCGATGCGAAAACGAGGATCGATATCAAGCATGTAATAATAGGAACGAATGACTTGTAAGCAAAAAGAGTGAATTGTTGAAATGGAAGCTTTATTTAATAAGCTCAGCTGCTTCCGTATATGCTGTGAACTCGGTTCATCCATTAACACTTTCTCTAACGCTTCTCCAATTCGATTTTTCATCTCTTGCGCGGCTGCGTTCGTAAATGTTACGACGAGTAAGCGATCGACATCGACTGGATTCTCCTCATTAATAATCTTTTTAATGATACGTTCAACGAGTACTGCTGTTTTCCCGGACCCTGCTGCTGCTGCAACTAAAATATCGCGTCCATGCGCCACAACAGCTTTCCATTGATCATCTGTCCATTGACTACCTTCTGGTTTTGCTGGCCAATTTTCTGCCATCATTCGCCAACCTCCTCTCGAATTTTCTCCATTGCTTCACTATCTTTCATATCTTTTAATGTACGGAACTGATTGTCTTCCAGCGATTCATCGAACTGGCAGACAGAGCGGAAGTTACAAAATGTACACGCTGCTTTATTCCCCATTTTATAGGGAGCAATATCAATGACACCTTCTGTAATGTCATTTCCGATTGTTTCAAACGTATGGTGTACATATTTTTGCAGCACAGAAAATTCTTGTTCACTTGCAATGCTAGAGCGTGCGCTGAAGCTTCCGTCTTTTTTCAACCCGGCTGAAATAATATCAGAGCTTCCTGTTGCTAGTTTGTTATCCATTAAACGAACAACATCAGCATCTCCAAGTACGAGTCCTTTCATTTTAAATTTCTTTAAAATTTCTTTCTCAATCTCGTCTTCAGAAGCGTCACCTTTCACCTCAACAAGTGGATTATGAATATGGAAGTATAACACGCCTGCTGGTGATGCGACTTCGCCCTGTTTCATCCACGTACCAGCATTAGAAATGACGACATCCAAATACGTCAACATTTGCAATGCTAATCCGTAATATACTTCTGTTAAATCCAGCGCTTTCGAGCTCGATTTATAATCAATAATGCGAAGGAACGTACCGCTCTCATCTTCCGCTTTATCAACCCGATCAATGCGGCCGACAACTTCCATTTTCACACCGTTTGATAATGTAAATTCCATCGGTGGTAATGAACCATTGCCTCCCATGCCAAACGGAACTTCTAAATCAACTGGAACAAATCCGCTCGCCTTGGCATGTTCCCTTAGCACAAGCGATGTTCTAAAAATGATTTGCTGTAATTTTTGTTTCAAGTAAGCATGGCGATTTGAGCTTAATAAAATTTGTCTTTGTAATAATGGAGCAATTTCTTCTATTACTAATATGGAAAGATGCTCACATTCTTTTACGGATAAATCCGCCCAAGTCCGGTTTTCACGCAAGAGCTTGTCCGCAATTTTCTTTAGCGCTGCATGGAATAACTCTCCAATATCTGGTGCATCTAATTTAAATATATCGCGCTCTCTCAATGATAAACCGTGCTGCGCAAAATGAGCGTACGCACAGCGATTAAATAATTCCATACGAGAGACACTTCCTTTTATTTTCTCTCCGTATAAAATTCGACTTACAGCTGCACTTAGTTTCTTCGCACGATTTCGATAAAACAAACTGGATAAGACGCGATTGCTTTTTTGCTTCCATTCATCGGAAGTAACGTAGAAATTATATACATCCCACCAAAAATCTAAATCGCCTTCAAACCCGTATCGTTTCCACGTTTGCAGTTGTTGCATCACATATGACAATGTTACTTCTGGCGTCGTTACATATGAAATTTGTGCTGCGCGCGCTAAGTCGTTTACATCATTTGTTATAAACGTCTCTTTCACATCAGGAAACATTCTCTTTATTTTCTTCATAAAACTAGAAGCGAGTAATGTCTTTCCTTCTTCATCTGCAAGCGGACAAGAAATATATAGTTTCTCAGATGCTCTTGTCACCATTTGATACATCACAAACTGTTCTTCTAATAACGTTTGTCTTGTCGTTGGTGCTAATTCCACGCCCGCTGCTGCAAGAACGTCTCTTTCTTCATCAGAAAGCATCCCTTCATCTGTCGGCGTAGCTGGCATCACGCCTTCATTTGCACCAATGACAAATGTTGCCCGAATATTTGAAAGTCGAGAGCGATCGATATTTGCAATTAATACTTGGTCTAACGATGGCGGGATATTGGCAAATTGAAGTGCCTCAAGCCCTGTCGTCATCACATCAATAAACACCGATAGAGACATACTTTCTTCTCCAAGCATCTCAACAAATGTATCAAGAAGATTCATCACTTCTTCCCACACTTGATCATGGTCTGTCGCAAATAAGAAATCTCCGCTTTCTTCAGCACGTACGCGTAATTGTTCTAATTTCTTCGGAACATCTAGCTCCTCTAAAAATAAATATACAGCTTCGCACATTTGCATAACGGTACTTGCACGTTTCAATCTTTTTTGCAGGCGAATGACCGGCGTTCTTACAATCTCGCGAAGACGGTTCATTTTCTCTTCCATTTGGCGTTCACTATCTGTTATCACTTCTTTCACTCCATCAAGAGAGCGATAACGACGATACGTCCACGGCTCATCAGCGGTCCATTTCTTACCTTGGACACCGTATGCCAAACAGTAGTTTTCAAATTCATCCATTTCTTCACGCATCACTTCTTTTTTTACATCTAGCGGATATAAAAGTTCTGTTTTCACGCAGCGAAAAACAGCATCATAACGCCAATTCCCACTAATCATTTCTAAAGCAGAACGAATGCATTCTACTAGCGGATGATGAGACATCGGGCGCTTTTCATCAATGAAATGCGGAATATCATAATCTGCAAATAATGTTCTTAACACATCATAATAGCTTTCTCCGTTTCGAAGAAGTACGGCAATATCGCGGTAACGATACTTCTCTTCTGCGACAAGTCTACGAATTTCTCGCGCTACTCCTTCTACTTCTGCCCGTAAATTCGCAGCTGTATGGATGGCAATGCTCGCCCCTCCGTAAAATTTTTCGTTCGGACGCGATTCATAGTAAGCTTCTAAATGCGCTAACGCTGGAGAATGAAACCGCGGCTGTTCTACAAGCGGTATCGTTTTTTCCATTACAACTTTTTCTTCCCGTGCTACTTGTTTTACTTTTTCATACGTCAGCACTGTTTCATAAAACAAATCCAGTTCATTGACTGGCTGGGCTAACGACTTTTCATCCACCGTTAATGTAATTGTCATCCTTGCTCCGCATCTCATTAACTGCCTTATAATTTCAAGTTCTTGCGGAGAGAACGAATGAAATCCATCGATATAAATTTCGGCATCCTTTACATACTCGGAAAACGGCAGTTTCTCAATAAGAAGCTGTAAATAATCTTCCGAATCTAAATACTTTCCAATTAAAGCTCGTTCAAAATCATCATATAATAGCTGCAAATCATATATTTTATTTGCCAGCAACTTTTGTTCGGCGCTACTGCTATGCGCGTCTAACTGTTGCCACATTTCATATACATGAGATGGCGTTATATTGTAACGTTTAAACTCTGCAATCATACCGCCAAGATGTTCAAAGAACCCATTTTGTTCAGCGGCTTTTTGGAACACATATAATCCTTCTTTGCGCGATTCAATAATTTTGCGAAGTAACATATGCACACCCGCTTCATCAATATGAAGACGACTTGCCCCTCCTACTTCTTGCAACACTTTCCAAGCTAACCGTGAAAAACTAAACACTTGTGCACGAATAGAAGCCCTTACTTCTTCACTTCCTATTAACGCCTGCTGCGTCTGAAATGTCATTTGTTCAGGAACAAGGTATAAAATCGTTTTCCCTCTTGGGCGCTCTTTTAACTCTTCTTGCACTTCTCGTAAACAAAGTGTACTTTTCCCACTTCCTGCTCTTCCAATCACAAATCGAAGTGTCATGTAACCCCACCTTTCACCTATATAACGAACATTCGTTTCTGTCATCATTGTATGATAGGACACGAAAAAAGACAAACAGAGACTGCTTGCCTTTTTTCCTCTTTTCTATATTATAAAACATTCTATTCACCTTTTGAAAAGTTCATTTGCATTTCGTTAATCGGCCAATAACGTAAATCGACTTTTCCAACAACCGCATCTGCTTTTATAAAGCCAAAATGTCGGCTATCCCAGCTCCCAAGACGGTTATCGCCAAGCACAAAAATATACCCTTTTGGCACAACCTTTTTTTTCGTTAACTCTTCCAACTTAAAATCTCCTGTCAACTGGCGTCCTTTCACTTGTTCCTTATATGTTTCTAAATACGGTTCCTTAACAAATTGACCATTAATATATAATTGATCCTGCTTATATTCAATATGATCTCCAGGTAAACCAATGATTCGTTTTACATAGTCCTCTTTTTTATTCGCATGGAACACAACAACATCAAATCGATGTAACTCTCCAACTTGATAACTCACTTTATTCACAACAAGCATATTACCATCTTGAAGCGTTGGCATCATCGACTTTCCCTCTACAACATAAGTCGAGAAGAAAAACGTTCGAAAAAAAAGAGCTAGCAGTATCCCGATAAGAATCGTTCTCATCCACTCTACGCTTTCTTTTTTCAAAGTTTGCTTCATCAGCCTCTCCCCTCACCCTTTTCTACAATGACGCTGTATGCACAGTGCGGACTTCTCTTCTCAATGCAGTTCTAATTTCACTTCAATTTTCTTACCAACATACCAAAGAATAAAAATAACCCCTATCACAATAATTGTTTTTAAAGGATTATGAATAAAAGAAGTTAAATCATGACCGATATAGCTTAACATGAAAATCATAACAAGTTTTCCAAGTATTAAAGCTAATCCAAACTGCCTTACACTAATGCGCGATAATCCCGCGACTACATTAATCAATGCAGATGGCGTAAATGGAAAACAATACAATACAAAAATAGGTGCGAATCCTTTTCGTTCAATCCATCCCATTGCACTTCGCACTTTCGGATGTTTATTGATATAAGAAAAAAAGCGACTTCGCCCAAACTTACGAATGACAAGAAAAACAAGAAATGCACCTAGCACCGAACCGAGCCAAGAATAGAAAAATCCAAGCCATAGACCAAAAGCAACCGCATTTGCCATAACAAATACGATCAGTGGAAGTACAGGAATAAGCGCTTCTGCCATCGGCAAGCCAATGCCAAGGAGCGGACCAAACGCCCGGTAACTCTCGACAAGTTGGTCCATATTTTCTGCTGAAAAGTATTCTTTGATTGTTTGAAAATCCATTCTACAATTTACCCCTTTATTATATTCACTATCCCTACTTTATCATTGCTTCGTATAAAGAGGAAATGGTAGATATGACATATGGAGATGTATGTATTAAAGTTCCATACGACGATGTAAAACTCCTTCCTGATTGTCATATGATTATCTATTATGATTTGACAGGATGTTACACCTTTCACGTTTCCATGTAACAAAAAGAAACCAGGTACTTCATCATATCTGGTTTCTTTTCATTTTATTATATGAACATCTTGCCTGATCTATTAGTCATTCTCCTTCTATATCTTCTTCCTTTACAAGGTACACTTTTTCATACGCTGGTCTTAACGTTGATATCGCTTCTTTTGCAACTGGCTTAAACTGCAAGTTTCCTTGTTTATCTTTCCGATCTTCATATTCTGTTCTCAGCTTTGCTGTACGGTTTTGTTGATTCTCAAAACTACTCTTTGACATCTCTAATTTCACTGCAAACCCATTAATAAATCGAATAATAAGATTGCCGTCTGTTAACTCTTTATTGCTTGCAATATGAAAATGAGAGAGCCATGCACATTCCTTTCTTGAATAGGAATAGGTGGGAAAGAAATAGAGTTGATCTGTGGGACTGATTGCGATGGGAGCTTTATGAGTAATACGTGTTAACTCTTTTGTCCCTTCTTTCCTCCCTAAAAAACTTGATCCATGCTTACGACAGCTTCGTTCTACAATATCAAGCGGCTTTTGGAACATGAAAAAAGAGTCTTCCACTTCAATTACTCTCGTTATTACACTTTTTTCCCCTAAAATAACGGGCAGTAAAGCCATCGTTTTTTTATTTACTATATAGTTTTCAACATAGCGCTCAGCTCTACCATCCATGTTGTGTTCACTCCTTCTATAAATTTCATTTATATTAGCAGCTGCACAAATAATTGTATCATGTCCCTTACAAAATAATTAAAATTTTCAATTATTTTACATTCTTTTATCAAACTTTAAAATGATATTATTTCTTTCCATAAAAATACCCCGTGTTAAAAATGGATATCGTTCGTTCAAATAGAGATATGATTTCAAATTAAAATCGATTTTCCATGCTTAAAAAAGGAATCCTTACACCATATGTATATCGTTAAAAATGTATAACAAAAAAGATGGCCAAAGCCATCCTTTTTATCACACACTATAAAATTATAGTTTTACAACGTTTTTCGCTTGAGGTCCACGGTTACCATCTTCGATTTCGAAGCTAACTTTTTCGCCTTCTTCTAAAGATTTGAAACCTTCAGTTGTGATTGCAGAGAAATGTACGAATACATCGCTTCCACCTGGAACTTCGATGAAGCCAAATCCTTTTTCATTGTTAAACCATTTTACTTGTCCTGTTACTGTCATTCTTATTTCCTCCTAAGAAAATACATTTTTTTAGTTTTTCATGTAAAAAAAGAATCCACACATTATCAAATACGAAACATAAAACAGTTCTCACATACCTTTTCTCGTTCGTTTTCAGCACTTGATAATATATGGATTGCTTAATTTAATTATTCAACTGAGATTAGTATAACATAATAAAAATAAGATGTACACTTTTTTTCAAAAATAAATCTTCCAATTTTTTGTATGCCCTATAAAATAGCGTTACATGTAAGAATTTTATGCCCTCAAAAACAAAACAGATATACAAAAAGGATCTTTTCAATAGAAAACAGGTGCCTAGTATCGACACCTGTCCCTTCACTTATTTTGTAAACTGCGCCTCTTCCGTAGAACCTTTCAGCGCCGTTGTCGAAGATGTACCACCTGTAATCACTTGCGCGACTTCATCAAAGTAACCTGTTCCTACTTCGCGCTGATGACGCGTTGCGGAGTAGCCGTATTGTTCAGCAGCAAATTCTGCTTGTTGCAATTCAGAATATGCTGCCATGCCGCGCTCTTTATAACCGCGCGCTAATTCAAACATGCCGTAGTTTAAAGAATGGAATCCAGCGAGCGTTACGAATTGGAATTTATAACCGTATGATGCAATTTCTTTTTGGAAGTTGGCAATTGTTTTTTCATCTAATTTTTGTTTCCAGTTAAAGGATGGCGAACAGTTATACGCTAGTAATTTCCCTGGATATTTCTCATGAATTGCTTCAGCAAAGCGCTTTGCATCTTCTATATTTGGCTCAGATGTTTCACACCAAACAAGGTCTGCATATGGTGCATATGCTAAGCCGCGCGCAATCGCTTGGTCAAGCCCCGCTTTTGTACGGTAAAAACCTTCTGGCGTTCTTTCTCCTGTAATAAACTTTCGATCAACCGGATCGATATCACTCGTAATTAAATCTGCTGCATCCGCATCTGTTCTTGCAACAATGATTGTCGGTACGCCCATTACATCTGCCGCTAGCCGTGCTGAAATTAAATTACGCACGGCTGTTTGTGTTGGCAATAACACCTTTCCGCCTAAATGTCCGCATTTCTTTTCCGAAGATAATTGATCTTCGAAGTGAACACCTGCTGCTCCTGCTTCAATCATGCCTTTCATTAATTCAAATACATTTAATTGTCCGCCAAATCCAGCCTCCGCATCAGCAACAATCGGCACGAAGTAGTCGATATTCCCGCTCTCTTCCATATGCTGAATTTGATCTGCACGCTGAAGCGTTTGATTCATCCGTTTGACAACAGCTGGTACACTGTTCGCCGGATATAAACTTTGATCCGGATACATATGACCAGATAAATTCGCATCCGCTGCCACTTGCCAACCACTTAAGTAAATTGCTTTTAATCCCGCTTTTACTTGTTGCATCGCTTGGTTACCTGTTAACGCTCCAAGCGCATGAATGTAATCTTCTGTATGAAGCATGTTCCAAAGTTTCTCCGCACCACGGCGCGCTAATGTATGTTCAATATCAATTGACCCGCGAAGACGAATGACATCTTCAGCAGAATAAGGACGCGTAATCCCCTTCCAGCGTGCATCTAACTCCCAATTCTCTTGCAGCTTCTGAATTCTTTCGTTTTTCATTTCTTCCATCCCCTTTTCTTTTATAAAATTTCATAGCCAGGTAATGTTAAAAATGGTTCAAACTCATCCTTACGCACTAAATCAGTAAATAACTTTGTCGCTTCTACAAATCTACCTTTCTCAAATGATTCTTTCCCAATCTCCTTCTCTATTTTTGCTAGTTCTTCCGCCTTCAATTGTTCTACTAAAGCAAACGTAACGTTACGACCGTCATTCAGTTTCCCCTCCTCATGACGAATCCACTGCCACACTTGCGCTCTTGATATTTCCGCTGTCGCCGCATCTTCCATTAAGTTATAAATAGGCGCTGCCCCGCGTCCACTTAGCCATGACGCAATATATTGAATGCCGACACTAATATTCATACGTAGCCCTTCTTCTGTAATCGTTCCCATAGGTACTTCTAATAAATCCTTTTCTGTTACATGCAGTTCTTCCCGTTTTCTAAATATTTGATTTGGTGTTTTCATAATATAATCGAATACTTCCATCGCAACCGGTACGAGTCCTGGGTGAGCAACCCAAGTTCCATCATGCCCATCTAAAGCTTCGCGCTCTTTATCGGCCCGCACTTTTTCAAAGGCAGTCTCATTTGCTTTCGGATTATTTTTAATTGGAATTTGGGCTGCCATCCCTCCCATCGCTGGTGCATTTCGGCGATGACATGTTTGAATGACTTTCAAAGAATACGCGCGCATAAACGGTGCTGTCATCGTAACTTGCGCTCTGTCTGGAAGCAAAAATGCTTTATGATTGCGGAAACATTTTAAAAAGCTAAAGATATAATCCCATCGCCCACAATTTAATCCAGCGGAGTGATCGCGTAATTCATATAAAATTTCGTCCATTTCAAATGCAGCATGGATCGTCTCAAGCAGTGCCGTCGCTTTAATTGTGCCATTTGGAATACCGATATACTTCTGCGCAAATACAAATACATCATTCCACAAACGAGCTTCTAAATAACTCTCCATCTTTGGTAAGTAAAAATATGGACCGCTTCCTTTTTCAATTAGAGTTTTCGCATTATGGAAAAAGTACAGCCCAAAGTCTACAAGACTTCCAGACATACGTTTCCCGTCAACTTGCATATGTTTTTCTTCTAAATGCCAACCGCGCGGACGTACAATAAGTACAGCTGTTTGATCGCCAAGGCGGTATTCTTTCCCGCTTGGGCTCTTATAGAAAATTGTTCCTTTAGCCGCATCTCTTAAGTTTATTTGACCTTCTATTATGTTTTTCCATGTTGGTGAGCTCGAGTCTTCAAAATCTGCCATAAAAAGATGTGCTCCAGAGTTTAAAGCATTAATAATCATCTTTCGATCTACTGGTCCCGTAATCTCTACGCGTCGATCTTCTAAATCGCGCGGAAGCGGCGCAATTGTCCAATCGCTCGCACGTATATGTGCTGTTTCTGGTAAAAATTTCGGAAACTCTCCCGCATCGATTCTTTTCTGTTTTTCTTCTCGTTTTTTCAATAACTGAATACGGCGTTCATTGAAATTCTCATGCAACTCTTTCAAAAAAGTAAGCGCTTCTGGTGTCAAAATTTCGTTGTACGATGGTAATAATTCTCCAGCGAGTGTCACTCGTGAAGTTTGCGTTGACATATTAGCATCCCCTTTTTCAAAACTGTTTTATAACAGATTTATTTTTATGTTTTATATTATATAACAAATCTCCAGAAAAGGAAGTAATTTTTTAAAAATTTAAATTTTTTTATAGCGAAACTTTAATCAGTGGGGTTTTCTTCATCCCGCACTGATTATGAGCCCTCACCAATCAGTGCGGGATAAAAAGAAAAAAACCTGCATCTAAAAAGGTTTTTTACACCTTTTTGGCACAGGTTCTTTTCTCTCCATTCCTTATTTATTATTCAGCATGTTCATTCATAATTGCATTGTATAAAAATTGAGCATACTGCTCACGCGTTACCTTCATCTCTGGAGCAAATTTCCCTTGTCCAATTCCTGCTGCAATCTGATTGGATTGTACAGCACTAATTGCGTCTTTTGCCCATGAATTTGCTGGAACATCGTTGAAACTATGCGGAGCTTTCACCTCTAAATCAAAAACAGTCGCAATAACTTGGGCCATTTCTGCACGTGTTAGCGTATCTTTCGGTCTAAAATTCCCTTGCTCATCCCCTTGGAAAATGCCCATTTCCGTTAAAGCTAAAATTTCTTTCAAGAATAATGTTGATCCATACTCATCAAGATCACCGTATGGATTTTCATATTCCCCTTGCTCTTCCATACCTTCCATACTACGATAAATTAATGCCGCGACTTGTTCACGTGTTACATGATCCCCTAGTCCAAAAATACCATGACCATATCCCGCAATAATTCCCGCGTTTCCTAAATCATAGATTGCATCAAAAGCCCAATGATCTTGTGGTACATCATGAAATACAACCGGCGTACTTTCAGCTTTTACAGTCAAACTCTCTGCACTAAATAAAGCGCTTCCCATGATCGTTAATGATGCGACTACTTTCAAAAATTTCTTATTCACTACAGTCTCTCCTGTATATATGTATTTTGTTTTAATATAAATAATTGATACAGGAGAGACAAGACACAAAACTGCCACCTTCGTGACAAATTTATGAACTATATTACATATGATTTTTTATTTATCAACTTGATAATCAATCTAATACAATATCATGATTTTAAGTGAAAATACTTTTATATCAAGGGTTCTTTACTATATTTCTTTCTATCATCTTTAATATCCATATTTGTATTTATTACATTATGCATAATAAATACATACAACAAAAAGTGCAATTAAAAAATCATTGCACTTTTTCCTAATCATGCAAGAGTTCATTATGCATCTACTTCATCTTTTATATGATAACGAATAATAGCTTGATTTAAAAACTTCGCATATTGCTCACGTGTTACAAATGCGCTTGGTTCGAATTTTCCATTTCCAGTTCCAATTACAACTTTGTTTGATTGTAAAGCACTTATTGCATCTTTTGCCCAATGATTATCGGGCACATCGTGAAACGTATGTTGACGCTTTACTTCAAATTCGAATGTTCTTGTAAGAATCTGTGCCATTTCCGCACGTGTTAACGGTGCTGTCGGTCTAAAGTTTCCATTTTCATTCCCCTTAAAAATACCGCGCTCTGTCAAGGCTAAAATCTCTTTTGGAAACATTGTAGATCGTTCGGAAATATCATGATAGGGGTTTTTTAACGGTCCTTTATGTTCAAGTTGAAGTGTACGATATATAACTGCTGCCACTTGTTCACGTGTTACATAATCTCCTACACCAAATTTCCCATTTCCATACCCTTCAAGAAATTTATGATAAACTAAATCCATAATATCATCATATGCCCAATGCCCTACTGGAACATCCGCAAACACGATCATCTCAGGGTACTCTTCCGCTCTAATTGGAGCCGTACCGGCACTTATCAATAACCCACCAACAATAGCTGCTGTAGTCATCACACGGCATACTTTTTTCTTCATTTTCCTCTCTCCTTTATCTCTATTGATACACAATAAGAAAAGAATAGATTGCATTCGATTATTCATAACTACATATGCTTCATTGACAAATCATATGAACAAATCAAACATGCTTTAATATCCATTATTGTGGATTTTACGATTATAAGAGGAGCAATTCATATTAAAAATGTAAATCGGGTACAAATTGTTTTGAAGAATCGTCATCCTTGCTTTTTTGCTTCTATTTTTATTCCTCCTTCTTTTTAAAAAGGACTAATGAAACCTCTTACAAGGATGTTATATAATATATATTCTACACCATTTCATCCCTATCCTTCTCTTATGAAAAGTTCATGATATAGACAAAAAACGCAAAATTATACGATATCGATCAAACGACAAATCCCGCACTTTACCGCTATGAAAAAATAAAGTGAAACTTTAATCAGTGGGGGTTTTCTTCATCCCCCACTGATTATTAGCCTTCACCAATCGGGCTGTTACGGGCAGCCCTACTCCCACCTATCTTCCTTGCTTCTCTCTGCATCTTGAGGTGGGAGTCTTACTGCCCTCAAATAGCGGGATAAAAAAGCCCGTCCGAAACTTATACGTTTTGGACAGACTTCTTTCTATTTCTAACTTTTTATCACTTTGAATACGCATGCTCTTCCTCAAGCGCTGTTTCTACTTCTGATTTTCGAAACGTAAATGCCATTCCAGCAAAAATGAAAATAATCCCGATTACTTGCATCATTGTTGGTCTAAAGCCTGTAAGTACCGTATCTAATAAAATCGCCACACCTGGATCTAAAAATACTAATACAGAAATGAGTCTTGTTGGCAAGTCTCTTAAACTATCAAAAAACAGATAATATACAAACCCTGTATGTATAAGGCCTGTTGCTGTTATATACAACCAATTCTTTTCTGTCAGTCCTTGAAATGCATGAAAATCGACAAATGGTAACAAAAGAAAGATTCCTAAAAAGGTTTGCAGAAATGTCATTGCGTATGCACTCGTCTGTGAAATTCCCTTTCCTAAAAGGGTTGTAAATGCGTAAAATAAAGCTGCTAGAAGAGCCCAGACCATTCCGGATGACATGAGTTTCTCCATCGAAATACTCCCGTCTACTCCCGCAACAAATACAGTTCCAACAAAACACATAACAATGGAAATAATCGCGAATATCGTTAATTTCTCCTTAAATACGAGACTTCCCATTATTAATACAATAATGGGAGCAAGATGATATACAGAGATAGCGATTGTAATCGACATAACCTCAAACGCTTTAAATAAGAACACCCAGTTAAAAACAAGAAAGATACCACATGCTACTATTTGCAGCATTTCTTTCCGATTCCATTTCTCCTCTTTATATTGCCCTGTGACAATCCAACATAAAGTTAAAAACACTGTCGCACAAATACAACGTATAAATACTAATTCAAAAGATGGTAAGTTCGTTTGAACTGAAAAAAATCCAATCGATCCAAAAATAGACATGGATACGATCATTTTTAGTGCTGGCATCGATGATTGCATTTTTACTTTATACTTTGAAAACAAAAGATATCCCCCCAACCATACCTTCTTCCGAGAAAATAAACGAAATATTTTTAAAATTATACCTTATAAATTATCATTTGTAAAAATATAGAATAAAAGACATATTAAGATTGAAATACTTAACATGTCTTTATAAATAGTATTCTACTAACGAGCGTTTTACCTTATTTTTGTAAGGTAAATTGAGAAACAATTTTTTCTAATCCACCTGCTATCATATGGAGTTGCTCAATTGCAGTAGAAATAGTTTGGACTGATTCTTCCTGCTTTAGGATAGATTGTTTTACCGCATCGGTACGATCAGATGATCTTTGGGCAATGTGAGCCATTTCTTCTGCTGAGGCAGAAATCTCTTCACTACTTGCAGCCATTTCATCCGTAGATCTAGCGGAACTTTCAATTTGAAGCGATGCTTGTTGAACCTTTTCTGTAATCTTTCCAAATACTTCTTCTGTACGCATCACTACTTCTGTACCTTGCTGAACATCCTCTTCTACTTTCCCCATCATCTCAACTGTATGATTCGTTACTTCCATTACTTGGACAACAAGTTGTTCAATTTGTTTTGCCGATTCACTAGACTGCTCCGCTAACTGTCTTACTTCATCAGCAACAACCGCAAAACCTCTACCACTTTCTCCAGCACGTGCAGCCTCAATCGCCGCATTTAAGGCCAATAAATTAATCTGTGAGGCAATCTCTTGCATCACATCAATAATTTTCACAATTTCTTCCGATTGGACTTTCATATGTCCTACTTGTTTCACACCTTGCTGGACAGAACCGTATATTGTATCCATTTGTTGAATCATCTGCTTCATAAATTGATTTCCTCTATCCGCTTCTAATGCAGATTGAGAAGATAATTCATTTACAGATGAAGAGATATCCACGATTCCTTGTATCTCTTGTGTCAATTCTTCCATTGCACACGCAGTTTGTTCTGTCGCTTTCTTTTGACTATCCGCACCACTTGCCACTTCTTCAATATCTACTATAATTTGTTTAGCGGCTTGATGCGACGTTTCTGATGCAGAAACGACTGCATGAGAGTGCTGCGATAATAGTTGAATGTTCTTTTCAACTTCCTTCATATTCTCTCGTAAACCATCAATCATCCCATTAAAATCATCAACTAATATACCTAATTCATCTTTCGCTTTATAATCTCCATATACCGTTAAATCGCCTTTTTTTACTCTTCCCATCATAGTACTTACAGTTTGTAAAGGCGTGACGATTAACCTACTAATGATATAGCTTAATATACAGATTAAAATTGTACTAACAGTTACAGTCACTATAAAACTTGTAATAGATTGTTCCACCATATTTTGAGAATCATCGAATACTTTATCTGCTAAATCTGCAACATATTTTTCTAAATCACCTGTATAACGAGCCAGCTCAGCACCTTTTGATTTTAGTTCTTCTCGAAACTCATTTATATGTTGTGGATCATGCATCAGCTTTTCTTTTTCAAACAAACTTTCATATGTATTCTTATAATCTGGTACAACTTTTTTCATCTTTTGAAACAGTTCATCTTCTTGTTTACTTAAATTAAAGCCATCATCATATTCTTTCAATAAAGAATCATATTTCTTAAGATCATCTTCAATATTTTTGACAATCTCTTTCCTCTCTTCACTTTGACTTTGTGAAATCGTCATTAATGTTAACAAATTATATTCTAATGAATTTTGTGTGCGAAGCATACTTTCTAACAAGACATTAGAATATTGATAATCATCTACAACAATCTTTGTACTCTGCTTCATCTGTTTCATCGAGTTTATTGCTACGCAACTCATCACAATGAAACCGAGAACAGCTAATGAAATGAGTAAAAATAACTTATATTTCACTTTCAAATTTCGTAAAAAACGCATAAATACAACTTTACTCCTCTATATATAGATTTTTAAAATTTTATAGCTTATTATTGAAAAAATCAGCGGAAAAATCAATGAAAAATTTTACCAAAAATTATTTACTAAAAATAAAGAAGTAGCATAACCGCTACTTCTTTATTTTTTCTGCCTCTCATATTCTTCAAATGTGTGAATTCTTTCAAAAATAGGTGGATGTGTATATAAGAAAAATTTTACTAAAGCAGGTGGATTTACTTGACTAAGGCTTGTTTTGGATAAATATTGGAATGTTTTTACTCCTGCCTTACCATCTTTCGTCATATGTAATGCATATTGATCAGCCGCACGTTCTTCAATGCGAGATACATAATTTGTCGCCGGACTTGCGGCAAAAGATAATATAGAGGAAATTAAGAAAAATAAAGGGAGAATGGACAAGCAGACAAGCTTTGAAATTCGCAATGTATCTCCCCATTTTCGCAAGCAAAGATTTAAAATGCGGCTAATCAAGTACATGCCGATAAATGTTAAAACAATATAACTGGCTACGCCCCAATATATATGTTTCATGACATAATGTCCTATTTCATGCGCCATAATAAACAAAATCTCTTTATCTTTTAACTGCTGAAGCGTCGTATCCCATAATACAATACGAGAATTCTTTCCAATCCCTGTCACGTACGCATTTAATGCATTTGTTTTTTCCGACATATTCACTTCATATACATGTTCCGCAGGGATCTGTGCTTGATCTGCAATTGCTAAAATTTTTGTTTCTAACTCTTTATTTTTTAAAGTTGAAAACTCATGATAAAGCGGATCAATTAAAACAGGCTGTACAAATGTTAAAAAGATTGTAAATGGTACAGATAATGCCCAACCTGCTAGCCACCAGCGCTTCGGAAATTTATTCATTAGCCATAATAAAACGGAAACAATCAGAAACATCATTACATAATTGATCCAAAAATCAAGAACATGATCTCGTATCCAGCTCGCTGTTGTTTGTGTTGAAATACCGTAAGCAATAGATACTTGATGCCCGAACCATTGCAGTGGTAATGAAAGCGCCGTTGTAAGTAATGATAAATAAAATAAGTAAATCGCAATTTGTATAACTTTTACCTTCGTCGTTTCTTTTGACCATTTCTCAAATTTATTTGATACCCCTAAAACAAGAACAAACAATAAAATCATCCATTCAAGAGGCACAGATAAAAAAAACAGCAAATTTTTAACTCTCGAAAAATCTTGGCTTAATGTAAGTTCTTTCGCATTCATAAAGGTTGCTGGATCAGCGCTCGTTCCTTTATACATGTCTGGAATCATTTCATGGTTCCAACCAAATAAATACCAGTATATAAATAAGGCAAAACCAACGTACAAAAAAAGCGACCATCCAATAACTTTTCTCACCGTATTCCCTCCTCTATGCTGCCTGTCTATTATTATTGTAAGTTCGCTTCTCTCAAAATAGAACAAGCTAATTTTGAATTCCTCCTCTATATCGGCGATTCAACACAAGATATCGATCGATCAACAAATTTCGCCATCTCATCGCTACTCAAAAATAGAAACAAAGAGCCTACGCCAAAAGGTATCCTTTTAACATAGGCTCTTCCCACTACGGAATCATATCTACCAATAAACTAAAATTATGAAGGTTCATAGAACTATATTTCATAATTCCTTGCACAGTTAACAACAGAATAAGACCCGTTATACACATATAATTGACACAATCTGCACTCTTTTTTTCCGCTACCATTCCTCCACAAATACATAATAACCCTAATAAATGAAGTGCCAAATAAACAAAAAAATACGTTTCGTTCCAATGAAAACTCACATTTATGGTCGTAATTACAATCAAACTTATCATAATGACATAGAAAAATTTATTTGATTGCATTGTTTCATTCATATAAATATATACATTCCTTTCTATATAGTATCGTTCCTTCATAATCGCACTATCCGCGGTTCAGCATGACAAAATAAATCACTGCTTTAAAAAAATAAAAGAATATGAAAGCGGTCACTATATATTCAAACATTTTTTTTAAAATTACTCGATTTCCACTATCCCTACTATCATACTTTAGCAGAATTCGTTTTACGATTTCTTCTAAAACAAGCCCAACTACAATTATGATTCCTACAAGAATAAGCAGAAATATAGCGCTTTCTTTATGACTCGTACTTGAAAACAAATAAAATTCTGGAAACACAATCGGATCCATAACTGGACTAATAAACTGACAAACTTCTCTACTACATATGTCTGTTATAGATGTCGAATTTGTCATTTCTTTCAGAATCTTTCCTATGAATTTTTTCATCCCTATAACTCTCCTAAACATAAAGCGCTAGAGTCTTTACATCTTATTTAAAGTTACAATTGGTAGTTCTTCATTCATATAACGACGGTTCATAAACAAAAAGAATAAAACGAAATTTAACCCAATGATAAAGATCATAAATCCTGTGAAAAAGTTCGTATAGTTGGAAAGATCGACAAAACTTATCGCCTCTTCTTTACTCATAAATTTAGAACCAATCAGTACAACTGCATTATTTAGCATATGAATACTAATCGGCATGAGTAGGCTTTTCGAGCGAATATATACAATAGATAGGACGATGCTAAATACGGTAGCACCGAGAAAATCAATATGCACGCAACCAAACAGAATGGCAACTGCAATCATGCCTTTTCCCGTTCCCCACTTTGCTGCAAAACGCTGAAAAAGAAATCCTCTAAATACAAATTCACCTATAATAGGCGCAATAAATACAACCGTTATAAATTGATATACATATCCACCGGTCTCTTCTATAATTGGCTGATGTAATGCAGTCATAATAAAATCCGGCGTAATCCATGTGAAACTATACATATACAAAATCAAATATCCATAGCTAAAGAGGCAAAGCATAACGGTAATCCATACAACTTGCAATACATGAAATGTCTCTTGCCTATTAATAAATGCTCTTAAAGGAATATCTTTTCTCCTATATTCATACATGAGCCAAATCACTGGGAGTATATAAAATATTAGTAGATTTATAATAGAAGAATTTTGTATATGAAGTGTATGTTCGAGCAATTGTTTACTGCTGCGCTCGAGCCAAATTAGTAGTGTAAATACAATCAAAAAATATCTTGCTCGCATCGAATAAAACGGATTCACACTCATCTCCTCCCCTATGTTTACTTTTATCATATCATCTAAATCTTATTTCTTAACTAAGAAAACCTTAAAATTTCCTTAAAAATCCCATAACTTTCAAGAAAATGTTATGATATTTTTTGAAAACTAGGAGGGATTTTACTTTGTACAATGCAAATATTTTACTTGTTGATGATGAATCAGCAATCTTACAACTATTAACTACAATTCTACAAAAAGAAGGGTTTTCTCATATTACAACCGCAACTTCTGCTGAGGAAGCTTTATTACTCGTTGAAGATCATTCATATGATTTAATGATTCTCGATGTGATGCTCCCTGGACAATCCGGCTTTGATATTTGTCCCATTATCCGTCAAAAAACAGATTGTCCCATCTTTTTTCTAACAGCAAAAACATCTGATCTCGATAAAGTATCTGGATTTTTATATGGAGCAGATGATTATATTACAAAACCATTCAATCCGCTTGAAGTTGTTGCTCGGATTAAAGCACAGCTGCGCAGACATTTGAAACATACTCCAAAAACAATACAAACTTCCGATTTCTATTCATTTGGAAGATTTCAGGTCGATAAACATGCTGCTGAATTAAAAGTTGATGGCAGTATTGTAGAATGCTCCGCTCAGCTATTTCAGCTCTTACTCTTCTTTTGTGAACATCCGAATTACGTCTTTTCTAAAGAAGAAATATACGAAAAAGTTTGGGGCGCCCCAGCCTATAACGGAGATGATAATACCGTGATGGTCCATATTCGCAAGCTGCGGGAAAAAATCGAATTAAACCCAAGCAATCCACAGTATATAAAAACAGTTCGTGGACTTGGTTATAAATTCATTCCAGGAAGGTAATCACGATGAATTTAAGTAAAAGATTAATTATCCAATTTATTCTACAACATATTTTTGTCTTATTTACTTTACTCATTGCTGTCGTAATTGCCTTCGGATATTTCGCTATTTTGATTAACTCGTCCTTATCAGAAACAAATGTATCAGAATTTGATAATTCAACAATTTCCAGTTACGTTTCTTTCGAAAACGGTCATATTACATTGAATGCTAAAATAAAAGAAACGCTTCAAAAAAAGGATGATTGGCTTCAAATTGTGGATGAAAACGGAAAGGTACTATATCACTATAATACACCTAAAGAGGTTCCTGATTCTTACACAAAAACATCGTTAGTTGCATATTTAAGACAACAAATACATAGCCCGTATAAATTCGCTTATTGGGATATTGAATTAGGAGAAAAGAAAGCAATTGTAATTTATGGTGAGCAACTTCAAAGCAATAAATTGTTGCAGAAACTACAAAAAGAGCACAATGCACCATTCACAGCAAATTTTTCTTTAACTGATTCTGAAAAAGAACAACTTTCTGATGCAAATGCTGTATTACAAATTTTCAATGCAGATGGAGAAGAAATTTTTTCTTATCCAGAAAACCAAGGCAAACCTCTTTCTGCCATTCAAACCGTACTTTCTGAAAAAGAACCTTGGAATCATCAAGAAAATATTTCAACTCTTTATAATCCGGAAGACAAAACTTTATTTACAATCACAACTAAAAATACTCATTATAATCCATCTGAAATGGATGAAGATGTAATCGCGAAAAAATTCCTTACCTTCTTCTGTGTTGTTTTTCTTGTAACATTTGTCTATTTAGTCATTATTTCTATTTGGTACGGTAGAAAATTTGGAAAACCGCTGTTACATACAATGCGTTGGCTCAAAAATATAGCGAGCGGAATCTATGAAGAACCTGTTAGTAAAAAAGGAAAACCGATTCGCTTTCGGCGCTCTGGTAAAGAAAAATGGTCATTCCGTTTATTTAAAGATGTAACAAAGGCGTTAGAACATCTTTCAATTACACTCAAAAAAAACGAAGCGATGCGACAAGTACTTCAACAAACACGCGAAGAATGGATTACCGGACTCACTCATGATTTAAAAACACCCCTTAGTTCGATTTACGGTTACTCTCTTTTATTAGAATCTAACCAATATCAATGGACTGATAAAGATATTCAAGAGTTCGGTCATGTCATAAAAGAAAAATCACAATATATGACGACATTAATCGATGATTTAAGCTTAACCTATCAATTAAAAAACAATGCGCTTCCTTCTCAACATTCACATGTTGAAATTAATCAATTTGTTCAAAAGATTTTATTACAATTTATTAATAACCCGACGCTTCAAAATCAAAATATTGAATTTGTTCCAAGTTCCCATAAAATCTATTATTCGATTGAGGAAAAATGGTTCCAGCGCATCATTGAAAACTTATTAGCAAATGCCGTAAAACATAACAATGAAACGACTAAAATCCTCGTCAAACTGGCAAAAAACAAAGATTCTTTCACTCTTTCTATTACAGATAACGGAAAGGGAATGGATGAAAAAACAAAAGAACTATTATTTGAACGGTATTACCGCGGAACAAATACAGAAGAAAATAATGCAGGAACAGGACTTGGTCTCGCTATTACAAAGCAACTTGTCCTCGCTCATAACGGTACGATTTCAATTGAAAGTGAACTTAGGAAAGGAACATCTATTACGATCCTATTTCCATTTCCGAATCAAAAGAGAACGTCTTAACCAAAAGTGTAGTTGCGTGTTCTATATAAAAAGAGCGAATCATCATCATCATTGATTCGCTCTTTTTCTTCCTATTTCTTTTTCACTGGTATCCAAATCTCAATTTGAGCGAGTTCATTTTTATCTGCATGACAGCGCTCATCATATAATTCAAACTCTACACTCCCACAATGTTCATATCCAGAATGCGGGAACCATTCTGTGAAAACTGCGTTCCACGTTTGATGAATAGATGGCACCATCTCTTCATGCGGTACTTTCGGCGTTGTAAATACAGCATACGTTGCTTCTGGGAATGTTCGTTTTAGAAGTTCGTTTGGTACACCTTCAAAACTTGTTACTTCCATCCCGATTATATAAGTAAAATCCCCTGTTTCTAAATTGAAATCGGTACACATGCCAAGCTCTACACACTGACTTGTATCCTTGCGGTTTGGAATATTTGCTCCAAGATTCTTCTTAATATAAGTTTGCCAAAACGCTGGGATATCTTGATGATTCTTTCCCTCTTTATTCGTTGTCTTACATTCATATCCAACAACTGAAAAAGCCGGCTTATTCACAATACGATATTCCATTTGTATTCCTCCTAAATACGGATTTAATTTTCTCTGTCTCACATTCACTTTGTTGTACATCGGTGTTTGAATGTTTTGTTTTCGATATTGACTTGGTGTCATTTGAAACAATTTTTTAAAGGCTCTTGTGAACGTTTCATGAGATTGAAAGCCATGTTCTAATGCAATATCAAGAATTCTTTCATTCGTATGAGAAAGCTGATAAGCTGCCCGGGCAAGCCTTCTCTTCCGAACATACTCCATCACTGGATCACCAACTAACGCCTGAAATACACGATGAAAATGCGAATCAGAAAAACCAGCAATACGAGCTAAATTGCATAATGTTTGTTTTTCCATAACATCTTTTTCAATATAATCAATAGCCTTTTGAATTTGTGTTTCATAGCTTTCCATCTCTGTTCACCCGCCTTCTATGTATTATGATAAAGAAAAGCTCTATTTTTTTCTTGACGTTTTTTACTTTATTTCACAAAACAATTCCATGATTCATCTCGTAAAGAAACAAGATGGAAAACCGACTTGCTATATTGTCGCTACGAAGAAGTGTTAAATTTATTCTTATGCCTAAATGATGACATAAAATCCATACATATAGTACTCATCAATTTATAGTACCGATAATAATACAGTACCTTGAAATATATAGTAGTTAATGGTATATTTGGAAGTAATTAGATAAACGATTCCAGGAACAGATCATTTTAAAAAAGAGAGAGGGACGACTCGCTTTCGTAACGGCATGTCCTCTCCACTTATTTATTCTTACGAAGAAACGGATTGAATTCTGAAATATGATGAATCATTTCATAAAAGAAGGTGATTGTAGTGAACAGAAAGGAATTTTTAAGCAATCTGAGCTCTTCCCTAGGAAACATACCGAATTCAGAAAAAAACGATATTTTATCAGAATATGAAACTCATTTTATAAGCGGTAAGCAGGATGGGAAATCTGAAGAAGAGATTTGTAAAAACCTTGGAAACCCTAAAACAATCGCGAAAGAAATGAATGTGACATATGCTATAAACAACGCGAATCAGAAACGCAGCCTCAAAAATATGATAATAGCAATCTTGTCTGTTATGACCTTAAGTTTGGCAAACTTTATATGTATCATGATAGCTTTCTTCTTGTTACTCTTGCTATCGCCAATTCTTCTCGCACTCATCATTGCTACTCCTTTACTATTACTATCACCTCTACTATTAGTAATAGTAGGATTTATAAAAGGATTTCATCAAATCCATTTTTCAGATGTTTATAGTGTATTGATAGGGTTTTTTATTGGCTTAGTCATCGCTGGCGTATCTTATCAAGCACTAAAACATTTATACTCGCTTTTAGTCAAATATTTAAAATGGAATGTCTCTATTTTAAAAGAGGATTAATAGAAATGAAAGAGTGCACATCTCCTCTTTCATTTCCTTCGTTCATTTTCAATATGCAATTTTGCATATCCCCTCATTTTCTTTCCACTTTCATGCTACGATATATACGAAATACGACATATATCGACAAAATAGGAAGTGATTCTATGAAACGTTCTAAAACATATGTAAAATGTCTCGCGTTATCTGCTGTGTTGGCAAGTAGTGCCCTAGCAATGCACACACCGGTTGTCGCTGCACAAACAACTTCTCAAGTTGTAACAGATATCGGTCAAAATGCAAAAACACATACAAGCTATAATACATTTAATAATGAACAAGCAGACAATATGACAATGTCATTAAAAGTAACTTTCATTGATGATCCAAGTGCTGATAAGCAAATTGCGGTTATTAATACAACAGGTAGCTTTATGAAGGCAAACCCAACTCTTAGTGACGCTCCTGTTGATGGATATCCAATTCCAGGAGCAAGTGTCACATTGCGCTATCCATCACAATATGATATTTCAATGAACTTACAAGATCATACGTCTCGATTCTTTCATGTAGCACCAACAAATGCAGTGGAAGAAACGACTGTTACATCAAGCGTTTCTTATCAACTTGGTGGTTCTATTAAAGCCTCTGTAACACCGAGTGGTCCTAGTGGCGAATCTGGGGCAACAGGTCAAGTAACTTGGTCTGATTCTGTAAGTTATAAACAAACAAGCTATAAAACAAACTTAATTGATCAAACAAATAAACATGTAAAATGGAACGTATTCTTTAATGGATATAATAATCAAAACTGGGGCATTTACACACGTGATTCCTACCATGCTTTATATGGAAACCAATTATTTATGTATTCTCGTACATACCCTCACGAAACAGATGCGCGAGGCAATCTAGTCCCAATGAATGACCTTCCAGCTCTAACAAATAGCGGTTTCTCTCCAGGTATGATTGCTGTTGTCATTTCAGAAAAGGAGACAGAACAGTCTTCTATCCAAGTTGCTTATACAAAGCATGCTGACGATTATACACTTCGCCCTGGCTTTACATTCGCAACTGGTAACTGGGTTGGAAATAATATAAAAGATGTAGATCAAAAAACATTTCATAAATCATTTGTATTAGATTGGAAAAATAAAAAACTAGTAGAAAAGAAGTAAAGTAAAAAACAACACTGACAAACTCAGTGTTGTTTTTTACTTTATACTTGCATCGCCTTTTCTCGTAAAGCTCTTCTTAGTAGTTTTCCTGTTGTGTTCTTCGGTAATTCCTTCAAAAATTCTATCTTTTTTGGAACCTTATATTTCGCAAGGTGTAACGAACAATAATGAATGAGTTCTTCTTCTCGTACCCTTTCATGTTTTGGAACAACATAAGCGCATACAGCTTCTCCTAAACTTTCATCCGGAACACCTATTACGATTACTTCGGCCACTTCCTCGTGTTTATACAATACTTCTTCTACTTCCCGAGGATATACATTATAGCCACCGACAAGAACGATATCTTTTTTACGGTCCACAATATAGAAGTAACCTTCTTCATCCATTTTTGCTAGATCACCTGTATATAGCCACCCTTCCCGAAGTACTGCTGCTGTATCTTCTGGAGCCTTATAATACCCTTTCATAACGTTCGGGCCGCGAACAATTAGTTCTCCGACTTCTCCAACAGGCACTTCCTCACCAAGTTCATTTACTACTTTATTTTCAACGTGCCAAATATTTGTTCCAATAGATCCTGGTTTTCGCGGACGATCCAATGGATTAAAACACGTCACTGGCGATGCTTCTGATAGTCCGTATCCTTCTGAAACAATAACTTGAAAGCGTTTTTCAAAATTCTCAAGCAGAGCAACAGGCATAGAAGCACCACCAGATATGCAAAGTCTGAGTGATTTCATATCTTCTGCACTTGCTCCTTCATATAAATATAAATAATTGTACATCGTTGGTACACCAGAAAATATTGTTGGTCCATATGTGCGACAAATGCGAAATACTTCTTTTGGACTAAATTTTGGTAACATTAAAATGATTGCCCCATTTATAATCGGTGCATTAATCGCAACGGTTAAACAAAACACATGGAACATTGGCAACGCCGCCACAACACGGTCATCTTCTGTATATTGTAAATATGTCGCAACGTCTCTCGCATTACTATATAAATTTTTGTGCGTTAACATAGCACCTTTAGGCTGCCCTGTTGTTCCTGAAGTGTATAAAATAACCGCAACGTCTTCTTCATGTAATAGCGGACTTTCATAGGATAGATCTCCAGTTCCCACTAAATCAGTAAACGTTTTCATTTTTTCGTTGTCTGTAAGTTGAAAATCTGATGAGGTTTCACATATGATGATATGTTCGAGAGAAGGAAGTCTTGTTGTAAGAGATTGTATAATGGGTAGAAGGATGTCGAGTATGATGATTGTTTTTACGTCTCCATTTTGTAAAATGTAATGCATTTCGTCTGCGGTATATATTGGATTAACCGGAACAACGGTTGCTCCTGTTTTCATGACCCCATATAGCCCGATTAAAAAATGTGGTGAATTTCCAACAACTAATGCAACATTGTCCCCTTTTGTAATGCCCATTTTTGCTAAATTACTAGAAAACTTTGTGACCATTTTATTTAATTGGTCATACGAGACCGACTGATCCATAAATATATAAGCTGGTTTCTCCCCTTTCTTTGCGGCTGTCTCAGCTAAAGATTGAACGAGATTCACATAAACCCCACCTTTATAAAATTTTGAAAATTTAAACATTCTAAATATATTATATGAAAAGAAAATTCAGGTATCAAGTAACATTCAAATACTCGTATATAAAGTAGCGCCGTAAATCACTACTGCCAGTAGATACGAGCGAAATGAAGGTTCATTCATTTGTACAATCCATGCGAATCAGTGCATCTACCGCTTTTTTACAAAAACATAAAAGAATCTTACCCATTTCAGGTACAGCGTACTTCGTAATAAATTGAAGTGAAATAATAATAGTGCATGAAATTTTATCCCGCTATTTGAGGGCAGTAAGACTCCCACCTCAAGATTCAGAGAGAAGCAAGGAAGATCGGCGGGAGTAGGGCTGCCCGTAACAGCCCGATTGGTGAGGGCTCATAATCAGTGGAGGATGAAGAAAACCCCCACTGATTAAAATTTCACTTTATGAGCGATTTTTGAAATATATCGACCGTTTCTCAGCATATATCGGCGCAAATGAAAATTGCTCTCCCAATTTAGGAGAGCAGTTCACTATTAAAAGAACAATGCTAAGAAATCTTCTTTTGTTATATTCCCAAAGTAGCGTTTTACATCTACGTCTTCTAACGATGCAGCAAAAGCTTCCTTATCAAACTGAACACCTATTAAACGCTCTTCAATATCATGAACATCTTCTACGCCGAAGAAGTCACCATATATTTTACACTCTGTTACTGTTCCTTTTTTCACTTCTAAGCGAACATCAACTTGTCCAACTGGAAAACGATGTGAATGTTGTAAGTTAAACTTCGGTGACTTTCCGTAGTTCCAGTCCCAATTGCGGTAACGTTCTTCAGAAATCTTATGAATTTCTTTCCAATCTTCTTCTGTTAACTCATATGTTGGAATTTCATTTTCTCCTTCAAAGATTGTCTCAAGAAGAAGCTGTTTAAATTCTTCTGTTGTCATCTTTTCATTTAAAAATTCCGTAATATTAGCGACACGGCTGCGAATCGATTTAATTCCTTTTGATTGAATTTTGTCCATTTTCACTTTTAGTGCAGATACAACGTGATCGATTTCAGAATCAAATAATAATGTACCGTGACTGAACATACGACCTCTCGTTGAAAATTGAGCGTTACCTGAAATTTTTCGTCCCTCTGCTAAAATATCGTTACGCCCACTAAGCTCTGCATTTACACCTAATTTACCAAGTGCTTTCGTAACAGGTTCTGTGAATTTTTTAAAGTTATGAAAACTATCTCCATCATCTTTTGTAATAAAGCTAAAGTTTAAGTTCCCTAAATCATGATACACAGCTCCGCCACCTGATAAACGGCGCACAACATGGATTCCTTTCTCTTTCACATAATCTGCATTAATTTCTTCAACTGTATTTTGGTTTTTTCCAATAATGATGGAAGGTTCATTAATGTAAAACAACAAATATGTTTCATTAATATCTAAATTTTTCACGCAATATTCTTCAATTGCTAAATTAATCGTAGGATCTGTAATCCCTTTATTATCAATAAATAACATGTCCTCACCTCATGAATTCCAAGTATAGCCACTATGTGCTAATGCAATAGAGCCACTAAAAATTTGTTTTGCTTCTTCCACTAAATCATCTGGATTTCCTGTATGCGGCAAATGCGTTAATAATAGTTCTTTTACATTTGCATGCTTTGCTATGTTTGCTACTTCTGTACTGTTCATATGCCCTGCTTTTGCAGCCTCTTGATGCGCATACATATTACACTCGCAAATAAATAAATCCGCATCCTTTGTAAATGGAATAAATTCTGGAATATAACTGGAATCCGCACTATATACAACCACTTTATCTCCCACCGCAATGCGCATTGCATAGCACGTAACAGGATGTACTGTTTTTAAGAATGAAATAGAGAATGGTCCAATTTGCAATGTTTCATCTGGATTATAGACAATTCCTTTCGTATGCGGTGCATGTGTTAAGGACGCAAATCCTTGTACATCAAAGCCATGCCCATAGATCGGCAATTGTGGTAATTGTCCTTTTGTCGCATTTGTAATTAACCTTGCATATTGTAATACCCCAATATCTGCAACATGATCATGATGATAATGCGACAGTAAAACTGCATCTATATCAGATGGTGTTATATATTTTTGAAGCTGTGCTAGTACACCACTGCCACAGTCAACAAGTAAACGAAAACCATCGTGTTCAAACAAATACCCCGACGTCGCTTCTCCCGCTTCTGGAAAGCCGCCCCAAAAGCCAACAACAGTCATCTTCATATGTATCCATCCTTTCAAAAACCGATAGAAATGCATGTTTTCTTTCTATATTGAGAAAGATTTCACTTACATTCTACATTGTTAACTATAATCCATTTCCTAAACTTTTTCATTATTTTTCATTTTGTTATAAAACAGTTATTGACTTTTATTTTTTGTACTAATACAATAGTACTAAGAAATGGAGGGATTTTCATGATTGATCAACCAATGGAATTTTTCAGAAATTTGCCAACAAAAACTTGTGCACATTGCGGAAAGGAAATTGATGAGCAACACGAAGCATACCATAATAAATGCGATGACTGTGTTCACGAAGAATAATCGTGTATACACATAAAAAACCTAGCAGACATTGTCTACTAGGCTAGTAACATCGCATTTTTCATCGTTGAACCTTTCACTAAAAGCTCTAGTTCAAATTCATATAGTTCTTTTTTGCGATAATTTTTTGTATGAATTTTATCTATCATTAAATCAACAACTTTGTGAGCCATGTCATCGATTGGTTGTTCCATTGTCGTAATACCAGGCTCTGTAATTTTAGATAAAATTTGATTATCAAAACCGATTACAGCTAGGTGATCTGGAATACTCCAGTTATGGCGTTTCGCCTCTGAAATAATTCCAGCTGCAACCTCATCGCCTCCTGCCAAAATAGCGGTAGGATTTTTTTTGTCCTTTAATACATCATGGAAGAGTCTTTTCCCATCGCTCCACGAGAAAACGTTTTCAATAAAATCAATTCCCTCTACTTGTTTCCCTTGCTCAGTAACTGCACGTAAAAATCCCATTTTTCGTTGTTGACTAATTACCTTTGTTTCATTTCCACGGCAGAAAATAAGATTGCGATACCCTTGCTCTAATACATGTTTTGCCGCAATATATGCCCCTTGAGCATGATCAAATTTAACCGTTGGAATATTTGCTTCTTCAATATATTCATTACATAACACGATTGGACCGTGTTGTAAATATGGCTCCACATCTTCCCATGAATTCTCAAGGGAACATAAAATAATGCCATCTACTTGTTTTGTTGATAACAGTTGTAAGTATTCCATCTCTTTTTCTGGTAAGTATCTTGTTTGACAAATAATCAGTTTATATTTATGTTCAGAAGCAGCAATCTCAATTGCTTCAATAAATCTACTAAAAAAAGGATTTGTAATCCTTGGAACAAGGACTGCAATTGTCTCCGTTTTTTGTTTTCGAAGTCTTCTTGCTGCCGAATTAGGTACGAAACCTAAATGTTTCATCGCTAATTGAACTCTCTTTTTCTTCTCATCTGATACGTACGGATGGTTGTTAATCACCCGAGAAACCGTTGTTCTTGATAATCCCGCTAATTTCGCCACGTCCTCGATCGTTGACACGAAATTCTCCCCCTTTGTATGAAAACGTTTTCTTAAGTAAATTATATAGTATATTATTGGAAACTGCAATATACGTTCTTATGATTTTACTATATTAATATTATTCATAGGGAAAAGTATGTATTTGCAGGAGAAATGAGTGGACTTTTCGAACACTTGCTATAAACAGAATAAATAGAAATAGGATGATTATCATGAACCGAACGGATCGTTTACTTGCTATATTAATTGAATTACAGAGGAAGCAAGTTGTGACAGCTCACATGTTAGCAGAGAAATTTGAAACATGTAAAAGAACCATTTACCGGGATATGCAAGCCCTTAGTGAATCGGGGATTCCCATCTTTTCTATTCCAGGGCAAGGGT
Source organism: Bacillus cereus group sp. BfR-BA-01430 (assembly GCF_022663115.1). Classification (NCBI taxonomy): domain Bacteria; kingdom Bacillati; phylum Bacillota; class Bacilli; order Caryophanales; family Bacillaceae; genus Bacillus; species Bacillus cereus group sp. BfR-BA-01430. Next base: position 270,408 of record NZ_JAKUEW010000001.1, on the reverse strand, counting down.
ATTCTTTAATGGATGGTTATTTCTTGCCACCTATCCAATTCAAACCTGAGGAAGCTGTATCTCTTTTACTTGGAAGCGATTATGTGGAGAAAAACTTCGATTCTCATTTTTCTATACACGCCAAATCTGCTAAGGAAAAATTGGAATCTATTCTCCCTTCTGAACAACAAACACAAATCGAAAATTTAAAAGGAACTTTCCGCTTCTTATCTGGAACCTTTCCTCACCAAAAATCGAATCCAGAACAACTGGAAAACCAGCTTATTCTTTTACAACAGGCCATTCAAACGGCACGATGCGTTTCTTTTTCTTACCGAAAACCAAATCAAATCGAAAAAATAAAACGTACTGTTCACCCTTATGGATTAGTCAATATTTCAGGCATTTGGTATATCGTTAGCTATTGCTTGTTGCGAAAACAAATCCGTCATTTCCGTTTAGATCGTATGGATGACTTACAACAAGAACACACCTTTTTCAAAAAACCGAAAAACTTTTATTTACAAGATTATCAACCAACAGATAATCGAACTGTTACAATTCATTTAGTATTCTCTACTCAGATTGCACATAAAATTGTTGAGTCTCGTTACTTTTTTATTGATTCATATGAACATAAAAATGATGGTTTTCATGTCATTTTAAAATCTAGAACTATTGATGAGGTATTTCAATGGATATTCAGCTGGGGCAGTCAAGTAAAAGTATTAGAACCAACAATTCTTGCTTATAAAATGCGAGAAGAAGCAAAGAAAATGTTACAATCTTAACTTTTCTTTTCCTACTGACATAACGGTGTCAGTAGGAAGCGTTTATAGTCATCTTAAGAAATATATTTTTATATAAAGGAGATCACGCTATGAACAATACTATGGTTTTAGAGAAGTTTGAAACATTAGCACTGTATTACATCAATGAATTAGACAAATACTCAATGGAACAACTGAGACGAAAGCCTTCTGAAGAAGAATGGTCGCTTGGACAAATGTATTATCACTTACTTGCAGCTTCCAATATGCAATTACATGCAATAGAACAGTGTGCAACTGGTTCAGCTATAATCAATGGTAAAAAAACAGAAATGGGGGAAAACGTATATAAAATGGGAGCCTTCCCTCCTATTCAAATCAAAATACCGAATCGCCCTGGATATACACCAGAAAACCCAACAAATAAAGAAACACTGAAACAAGGATTATTACAGCTTATCGACAAGATGAAAAAGACTCAGCTAAAGCTCTCTTCTATTCCGTCCCATCATACAGTGGTACATCCTGGACTTGGTCACTTATGTGCAACAGAATGGTTTCAACTTGTGTATATGCACTTTGCCCATCATCTTCATCAAAAAGAACGGTTAGAGAAAACCATCATGACCGATTCAAATTGTTAACGACTGCGAAAATCGTTCTATCCCTAAAGGACATACATATATTTACATTATGAGCCAAATTTCAGGGGGGAACTGTATATGCAATGGGTATATCATAATCCAGTATTTGATGTTGATCACGTACATCCGTCTATTCGATTATCTTCTGCTTGGGTGGGACATAACCACTTTGCATATGACTTCATTCGATTTATGAAACCGAAAAAGGTAGTGGAATTAGGAACACATTATGGTTCTTCTTTTTATAGCTTTTGCCAAGGAATAAAAGATGAACAACTTTCCGCCGAATGTTTTGCTGTTGACACTTGGAAAGGTGATTTACATAGCGGACCATACGGAGAGAATGTGTTTGAAATGGTTAGTTATGTGACAAATCATTGTTATCCAACAATCGGACGCTTAATCCGCTCCACATTTGATGATGCTTTACATTTATTTGAAGATGAAAGTATAGATGTATTGCATATTGATGGTTATCATACATTTGAAGCTGTTTCACATGATTTTGAAACATGGTTACCGAAAGTCTCTAAAAACGGCGCGATTTTCTTTCATGATATTGCCGTGTTGGATCGCGGCTTTGGCGTATATAAGTTATGGGATACATTAAAAAAGCAGCATCCTTATCTTGAATTTTCCCATTCATATGGTTTAGGTGTCCTATTTCCGAAAGGATATGACAGCAAGTTTCAAGATGTATTCGATAAGAAAGAGGAACTACAAAGAAAATATGCAGGGAGTAACATATAACTCACTGCTTACACATACGACCATAAAAAATAGTGCCATTACATATGGCACTATTTTTTATGTACTCATCTTTTCTCTTCTTTACAGACGAGGAAACCATCGATCCCAATATGGTTGATACTCTGGCCATAAATATGTCACTTCTTTATCAAATCCTCGATAATGGCGCATATATCCTGCTAAATAAGTAAATGAGGAGGCATGAGGTCCAGCAAAAAGAGGCGCACCGATACAAACTAACCAGTCGACTAATGCTTGTTCCTCTAAACACAATGCGTCTAATTCCTTCTGCAAGTCAGGGTGCGTTTGTAAAACATCTTGCTTTCTGACTATGACTAAATGAGGAAAATATTCTTTTATACGGGCTACAATGCGATGATACTTTTCCTCTTGAACACCAGAAGCAATATAAACAGCCGATAAATCCGCTGTACTTGCAATTGTATTGATTATTTGTTGAAGTTGATTTTCTGTATGAGCCACTAAGTCGAACCCTTCTACAGGTAAATGAACTAAATCTCCTTCAATTCTAAGCTGAATCGCTCTCCATCTCGGATAAAAAGACATAAGACCAATCATGCAGCTAGCTAGTTTTTGTATATGTTTCGCAAAGGGTAGAGATTTTGCGATAAATTGTCCTGTCTCCCTACTTTCATCTCGTACTATATGCCGTTGAAGAAATCGCCTACAAGTAATCATATGCTGAGAAGTCTCGTCCACATCCGGTTCGTGCCGCTTCACTACAATATTTTTCTTGTAAAATAACGCCCTACATTCCTCTACATCCAAATAAGAGTCAATATTGATTTTTGAAAAATACGGGCTCTTATGAAAGTCAACGGAATTTCGAGTTTGCACATCTTTTAAAAGGATACAAACTGAATCATGTTGCTTCGCATAATATAAAGCTTCCCCTATTGTTCTAAAAATAGCCATGAGCTGATTACAAAGCCCTTCTATCTCTCCAATTTCATATTGCAAATATATGATAAAACTTCCCTCCCTGCTTTCTTTCTCTTGAACATCTTATGCAATATATATGAGTATAGAACACGCTTCACTTAACCATCATGCGACTAACACTTGAATCATTTCTACTGACACAAAAAAAGGATTATCTTAGTTTGACAATCCTTTTAATAAATATAGTTCAAATAACTCTGCAATTCTTTCTTTTTCTAGTGGCTCATGATTTTTTTCCCAATCGAAAATAAGCGATACATATAGTCTAAGCATAATAAACGCTGTAATTTCTGGATCGCATTTACCAATTTCACCTTTCTCGATTGCAATTTCCAAATAGGATTGAATAAAGGATACAATTTCTGTATCTACTTGTTGCATCACTTCTTGTACTTCTTTCGTTCCCATATCTCGCTCTTCTTGGATTAGCTTAATCATAAGCTGATGCTCTTTTCTAAATTCTAAGATTCTGTATAATGCTCTATGTACATTTTCAAAAAATGAAATATCTGGACGAATGGATTCTTTTGCAACTTCCTTCATTTCTGCGATTAAGTTCGAAATAATTTCACCAAATAATTCTTCTTTATTTTTGAAAAAAGTATAAATTGTCCCTTTTCCAACATTCGCCAATTTAGCAACTTGATCCATTGTCGTTGCCTTATAACCAAACGCTGAAAAAGATTTTGTTGCAGCTTCAATAATAGAACGTTTTCGATCTATTGCCACATCTCCACCTCCAAAAATGACCAAATGGATAATATAGTCAATTTGTACACATTTGATATTATCACAGTCTTCCAGTATATACAAGTTCTCTTTTTTAGTTATTCCCTGTATCAAAAATTCCAGTCTATGAATGGAGACTTGCTTATAATAGTCATAGTGTATCAAAAAATGGACGGAAGTGAAAAGGTAGAACTATGTTATAAAGTGAAACTTTAATCCGTGGGGGTTTTCTTCATCCCCCACGGATTATGAGCCCTCACCAATCGGGCTGTTACGGGCAGTTAATCTCCCACCTATCTTCCTTGCTTCTCTCTGAATCTTGAGGTGGGAGTCTTACTGCCCTAAAATAGCGGGATAAAGTGAGACTTTTATTTCAACATAGACAGCAATATTTTCTCCATTTCCTTCTTCGTTAAATCTTCATCAATTATTTCTTCATAATCCGCTTCACCTCTAGTAAAAATATCATTCACAATCACAATTTGATGTGCAATATTTTTTCCGCTTTCATGGACAAACACCTTCATACCTTTTAATTTACTATTACTATAAGAAGGTGGTTTCACAAAGACAATTTGATTCCCTTCTAATTCATAATTTTCCATGTTTTCGTCCCATGGGAACATATAACGAAGCGGATCCTTATTATTTACATACTGTCCCGATTGATAAATTGTATATCCATATTTTCCTTTCCTATATTCGGATGTAACAACTAATTCTAAATCTCTCCCAAAATATGAATTCGCCGACTCTTTCTTCAGTTCATACCCATCACTTGTATAAGACGGTTGCTTAATTGGAAACTTAACATGCTTTTGTGCCTCTTCTACAGTGAACGTTAAAGAGTCTCCTACTCTATCTTCAAATGGTTTCGATTTCTTTTCAATTGCAGTTAATCGTTCATTATCGGCTTTACTTAAACGTTCTCGTTTAAATTCTTTCGTATCCCCTTCATAATTCTCTCCTACCTTTTTCTCGACCATTGCTTTTTTATAAATTTGGAAAGTTTCCTTATACAATTGTACGTACTGGTTAAATTCTTCTTTTGTTAAACATTTTTCAGCCAAATACAAAAAATCCGTATGATATTTATATGTCTTTATCGCCATTCCCCATTCTCTGCTCGCGTTTTCTGGTGTACCTAATATTCTATCGATCGCCTCTTCAAAAGCTGCTTTCGATTGCTTCTTTTTTTCTAGCACTTTTTCCTTCTGGCTTTGATCTACTTCAGTTGCACGTACATTCAGATTCAGTAAAGAAACAAATGCAACAGCAACAACGACGATTACACCAAGTGCTGACAAGCGATAAGATGTTTTTTTGAATTTTTTTATCATGAAAATTCTCCTTTTTAATGTATGTTTATTTCTACTTAAATTAGCTAAACTCGGTGCTTGGTAGTAGCCAGAATAATGTTCTAATAGCGTAATGATTGTATGCCCATATGCAATTTGTTCCTCTGAATCTACAAAAGTAAGTGCAAGTGCATCACATGCTAATTCTTGATCTTCTCGCATACATGAATATGCATACCAAAGAATAGGATTAAACCAGTTTAAAATAAGTAAACTATACATTAACCAGTTCACTGCAACATCTCGCCTCTTTATATGCGCTAATTCATGATAGAAAATATATTCGAGCTGTTTCTCATTCAACCGTTCTATATGTTGATTTGATAATAATACCCTTGGCCTAAAGAAACCAAAAACAGTCGGACTAGAAATTTTTCCAGCTACGCATATCGGGATATTTCTCCTGATTCCTACCGACTTTCGACAATTTTCAAATATCATCATAATATTTTCCTTTGTAATATAGGGCTGCTTCTTTATGTAAAAATATAGTCGTCCGTTCATAACAAACGTTACAATTGCTAATAAACTGACTCCAAATAACCAAATATATAATGCAAGGTTATACATCGAAAATGTAGCCTCTTTTTGCTCTTCCTTTTGGTTCATCGTATGTGCTGCATCGGGTATCTCAAGTGCCCCTTTGAATTCTTCATTCTCCTGCACTGATTTTTGTAAAGTTGTAGAAGATGACTGTTTTGGAAATACTTCAGAAACCTCTGATTGATAGAATAGAGAATAAATGTTATAAGAGCTATCTGGTGACCATGGTAAAAGCAGTCTCACTACTAAAATCATCCATAATACATATTGCCATCTAGGCGTTAGCTTATCCTTGAGTACAATTTTGACACATAAGATGATACCGACTAATATACTCGCCATAAGTGATGTTTCAATTACCCAGTCAAAGAAGCGCGAAAGGTAAATATGTGTGAATGTATCTAGCATTATGATCTACCTTCCCGCTCATTTTCTTCTGTCTTTTCATCCAAAATGCGTTTCAATTCATGAATATCTTCTGAAGAAAGTTTCTCTTCTTTTAAAAAATTTACAAGTAACGGTTTGAATGCTGCACCACAAAATCGTTTCAGTAACGATTTTGTTTCGACTTGCAAATAGCTATCTTGTGATACTAATGGATAGTATGCATACATACGCCCTTTATCTTGATGATATGAAACTGCTTCTTTTTGAACGAGCCGATTAATAAGTGTTCGAATTGTCTTTGGTTTCCAATCCATTTTTGACTCTAGCTTCTCAATAATTTCATTTGCTGTTTGCGGAGAATTCGACCAAAGTACTTTCATAATTTCTAACTCAGCTTCAGATATTTTAGGTAATACTTTTTTCATATTCTATTTCCCCTTTCGGGATTACATTTGTAATCTTTATTACAGATTACAAATGTAATCCTAGATTGTCAACTCTATTTTATAAATAAAATTACAATTATTCATAAAAAAACAAGAAAACCTTTACAATTAATGGTAACATAGAAACGAAGTATATTTTTTACAATCAAGTATTACTCTTATCAAAAAATGAAGTATAAAGTGGAACTTTAATCCGTGGGGGTTTCTCAATCATGATGCGTGCACTTCGTTTACAAATGAAACAAGCCTTTTCAAATCCGCTCTCGATGTGTTTTTTATGTAGTATGTTCGTTCTTCTTTTTATATATCACTATTACTATGTTTTGCAATATATTAATTCTGTACCAGACGAATTATTAACAACATCCTATAAGTGGATTGGATTTCGTGATAATGAAATGGATGTTTATTTATTGTTAATGCCCATTATCGCTACTTTACCATTTAGCACAAGTTATAACGCTGATCAATCAGAAGAATTTAAATCGTTTATCAGTAAAGAAGTTTCCTTTCTTTCCTATTTATACACAAAATATATCGTTACCTTTTTTTGTGGTGGATTCCTTTATATTTTTCCGTTCTTACTTTCTTTATTACTTTGTAAGCTCACAATACCAGATGGTGTACCATCCGTAACGAATAGTCTGATCAATACAAATGGCATGTTTGCATCACTGTATTATGATTCTCCAATCACTTATATTTCTGTATACATTGGGATTAATTTTTTATTTGCTGGTTTCATGGCTGTATTAGGTCTAGCTGCCTCTATATGGTCGCAAAAAGATTACATGGCGATTTTATTTCCATTCACTGTAAGCTCGCTTCCCTATGTTATTTTAAATATTATTTCTCCTACCATTGGAGGAGCACCTATTCATCTATATGATCCGAAACAACCACTGCAAGGAATGTCTTCGTATATCCTTACTCTGCAATATACATTGTTTGGAATCGTTAGTTTATTTATGTATATAAAAGGAACACGAAAAGACAAAAAGAAATATACACGTAAACTGCAAAAAAGAATGCGCTGCAAACAAACGTTAAAAATTACAATATAAGCACAAAATTACAATATATCGGCGATTCTTACCTAGTTATCGGCGCATAATCAATTTTATCGGCGTTTCGACATAAGATATCGACCAACCGACAAATTTCGTCACCGCTGCTACATAAAAAAGCCCGTCTAAGCTGAACGGGCTTTCTTCAAATCAATTTGCGCAAGCACCGGGTCATGATCACTGACACGGCCGTGCTCCTTCATCATATTTGTATTTAAGTGTACTGGATCTACAATTGTATGATTTGCAATATTATTTGTTACTAAGATGTGATCTAGTACTTGTGCATTTCCTTCATGAATATATGTGTACCGATTTTCTTTTGAAACGGTTTCTAACACATTTTGTAATGTGTCGCCTTTTAGCGCTTGCAGTGGTTTAGAGAATTCAAAGTCATTCATATCCCCTACTACAACAACAGGTGCGTTCGCATCTCGTTTTTGAATGCCTTTCACAAAACGATTCACTTCTTGTGCCAGCTGTACTCGTTTTTCTTCACTTTTCCATACAAGTGGTTGTACGCTTCCAAATGGCGGTGCATCACCTATTTTTGAATTTAAATGATTAGAAACAACAACGAGAGGTTGACCTTGGAATGTAAATTCAGCCGCTAATGGTTTACGAGTACTTTCAAATAACGGATTGTCCTGCCCAATGCGTGTCGGATTTGTCTCTAACAATTTTGGTGTATCTGCTAGTTTTACGCGCGATGAATTATAGAAAAAACCGACGCGAATATTCGCTCCCGGCGCTCCTCCATCTTGATTGTTTAAAGGTGCTACTTCTACATATTCATACTTTGGACCGTGGATTGCTTGCACTGCATCAATTATACGTTTTGCACTTAATGAAGCATCTGTTGTGCCATCGTTAATTGTCCCATTATTATCTTGCATCTCTTGCACACCAATAATATCCGGCATTTTCAAATTATATTTAATCGAATACGCAAGCGCTTTTACTTTTTCATCAGGTGTTTCCTTTTGATTTGCTGAAAAATTTTCAATGTTATATGTGGCTACTGTTACTTTCCCAAGACGAGGCTGAATCGTTGCTCCCACTTGTTTAAATCCTCCGTCTGTAACAGATGGTAATTCCGTCACTGGCGAAATGCGGTATGCGCTATAATCGTAACCTACTACCCCTGTTATATCATCATTAAAAGTGTCCCCAACTTTTGCTACATAGTTACGAGGTACTTTTACAGATAAGCGTTCTGGATTGAGTTGCGTCTCACTTAAAAGCGGCGTTCCATATTTCGTTACCATTTTATTGCTTCCATTTGCAATCGTTACATATAAATTCCCATGTTTCTGCGGTGCAATCACTTTTGGTGTCGGAAGTGTAACTCGCATACCTTCTAAGCTTTCATAAAAATCAATCGCATCTTCCTGCGGATCAAAAACACCGAATGCATCATTATCAACCATTTCATCTGGAATCTTCACGCCATGTTCTCCTAGCACAAGAGCTTCCGGAAGCGGCTCATTGCTTGCCTTTGTAATTGCGCGTGTTGCCTTAATTTCTGTCGTAGTTAAATCTGTTGCAAATCGTTCCGCATATCCAGCTCCAACATGCTCCTCCACTTGTCCATCTACTTGGACAACGTCTCCCACTTTCACATCCGCATCTTTCTTATACACGTAAATGCCTTCTGAAGTAGCTGGATCCTCATCAGGCTGTGCATCTTGCATATAAAAACCGTATTTATCTAACGCAGTGACTACCCCTTCTACATTGCGCACTTTTTTCCCTTTATAAGGAGAAATATGCGCGTTCCCTTGAATATCATGAATATGTACTTTCTCACCTTTTACCACTGTAAACGAAAACGTAGCAACCGGTGAAGACTCAATCCCTTCCTTTATCCCAATTGCCTGAATCACCGTATTTTCTTGTAAAACAATCGGTTCATGATAACGAATACTTTGATTCGTAGGCTCTGATCCATCTAGCGTATAATAAATTGTTGCCCCATCCGTCTTCGTCGTTAATGTAACAAGCGTTCCCTTTTCCACTTCTCCCCCATTTGGTGACGCAATGACTTTGCTTACACAATTTTCTACTTCTCCTGAAAACTTGTATGCTGATACTGCTTTTAAACCAGGACTCCCAAAATACATCTCTAGTGTACCTGTCAATTGAACTTTCTTCCCCATATTTTCAGGGTGATCTTTCACATTCACAGCTGCTCTTACATCACCTTTTGGCAACTGAACAGGCATAATCTTCTCCGGATTGGTCTCATCTGGAGAATCTGCAATTGCTACATTCGTATCTCCAAACTTCGCCGGATCTTTCGTATACTTTGATGGACTTTGTGTATATCCAACAATATACCCTTCTACTCCCCCTTTACTTTTGCCATGCTGCTGAAACTGTTGAATCGCATCAAGCACTGATAACGAATTCGTTTCTTCCGCTTTCACTATCGTTCCCGTAAATGAAATAAACAGTATAAATGATAAAACGATACCGATTACTTTCTTCACCGCCATCTTCCTCTCCTTACTTCTTTTGTCCTATCGGCATGTACTATCATAACAAATCGTTCTTTATAAAGAACATTTATGCGGCAAACTTTACAAAAAATTAACTTAAGTAAATAAAAAACAAATGCAAGGCGCTACCAACCACCCGGCTATTACAATGAGTTATAGATGTTTTGAAAGGGAGTCCTTTTGCGCAAGTATATTCATTTTAAAAAACGTGGATAGGCTACACTGAACTAGACAAAAAAATTAAGGTCAAGTAGACTACCACTAATATATTTGCGGAAAATCTACTATGACGAAAAATAAAGTGAAACTTTAATCAGTGGGGGTTTTCTTCATCCCCCACTGATTATGAGCCCTCACCAATCGGGCTGTTACGGGCAGCCCTACTCCCACCTATTTTCCTTGCTTTTCTCTGCATCTTGAGGTGGGAGTCTTACTGCCCGTTAATGCGGGATAAAAGAGACAGAAGAACCTTTACAGCAGAATTGAAACACCAGATGGTTCAACTGTATCAAAATGGTAAACCAAGGAAAGACATCATGAAGGAATACGAACTAACACCATCATCATTGGATTGGTGGATCAATCAAAATCATACGTCTGGCTCATTTAAAGAGAAAGATATTAAGACGGCTGAACAGCAAACAAACTTAAATCGGATTACCTTATTTCATACAAATTAAGGAAATGAGTTTAAAAACAAGCTGATTCATGACACGTTAGAGACTTTCAAAATCAAGCGTTCATTAAGTACAAAAGGTTGCCCATACGATAATGCCGTAGCGGAAGCAACCTACAAAATCTTTAAAACAGAGTTCATTCGCGGACGTCATTTCGCAAATTTGGAAGAATTGAACGACTACGTAAACTGGCTTAATCATGGTAGAATCCATAGAACGCTAGGCTATTTGAGCCCTGTTCAGTACAGACAGGAATACCTTAAAAAAATTGTCTAGTTTCGTGTTGACATACTAATGACATCTATATAACTTATATACTTTAACTTCGCTACCTTCCTTTCCTCTTCTTCCTTTATTAAATATAATAGGACTCCATAATTTTCATCAATACCCTCTAATACTTCTAATGATTCGTGTGTGGCATGTAAATCATCAATATCATAACTTTTATCTTTTACTCTAGGATATGAGGCGATCCTATTTCTCACGCGTTTTTGTATTAATTCACACTTTTCTCCACAATCCTTCCATTTCTTTCTCAAAAATGTATCTTCATCTAAATATTTTATTGTTCATTATATCACTTTATGATATATTATTTTTAGATATATCATAAAGTGATATAAGAAGGTAGGAAGAAAATGAAATCATTAGAACAATTAACTGATTCTGTATTTTATATTATGGCAGGATTTACAAAGCCTAGACATGGATATGTAGTGATGAGTTTGATTGAGGAGTTAACAAATGGGAAAGTAGTCATTGGCCCTGCATCACTATACACAATTATTAAAAAGTTAATAGCCGAATCCTACATTGAGTTATTTGATGGTTCAGATTCGCGTAGGAAGGTATATGTTTTGACAGATAAAGGTAGAGAAGTGTTGGAACAAGATATTTTGAGACGTAAAACGATGCTTGATTTTGCTGAAAATGGATTAAAAGGGGAGAACTAAAATGGGGAAAACAAAATACATAATGTCAAATGGGATTGCTTTTTCAGAAGAAAAAGATTTAAAAAAGCTAAGAAAATATGCTGCAAAAGGATGGATTGTGAAACGTTTTAAACGAATGGGATATGAATTAGAAAAGGGCGTTGCTGAAGATACTATTTTTAGTCTTGATATAAGACCATTAGCAGAAAACGAATTAGAAGAATATATTGAAATGTTTGAATCGGCAGGTTGGGAATATGTTTGTTCAAGTTATTATGGAGCGCACCTATTTAAGGCCAAACCTGGTACAAAACCAATTTATACAGATAAAGAAACAAAACAGGAGAAAATAAAAATACTTAGACAACCAGTTATGTCAGCAGTTGTAATTAGTATGACTATGCTGATTGTAAGTTATTTAGTTCATTCAGTAAGTTCAGGGGTATTAAGTACAATATTTTCGATAGTTTTCTTATTTTCCCTTGTCATTACCATCCCAATGTTAATGACATTAATGGCAACCTACTACCATTCGTTTCGAACAAAATAGTATAGAAAAAGAATTTCTAAGTTTATAAAGAAGTGGTAATTATTATACCTTATTTGCCCGCCAAAATGATCAATCTTTTTTATAAAACTTTTTGAGAGTAAAGCTATAAATCCCTTATATTTCGATCAATCTTTGTTCAAAATATAAGGGATTCTTGTATGATAAAATGAATGTTCTCAGCAACCTTTTAATCGGACTTTATTTTAAGTCAACAATGACTATTAAGTCATTCCTGTTCCTCAAAGAAATCTTCTATGGTACTAGCAACCTCCTTGAATGCTTCACCTTGAACACTAGGAATTAATAATCTTCTGGTTATATTTTCCCACTGTGAATTTACACCATCCCAATTTTCAGTAATATGTTTATAGAGGTAGCACCACAACGCGATCAAGCTAAGAAAAGCAAATACCCCAAAACGAGAAAATTGGCATCTCCAGGTGAAAATGAACTTAAATTCTTTAGAAATTATATAAAGTGTTTATTAGCAAAGGAGAACAAGAATATATAATTTGATGCCTGCTAATGAGATTTACTGTTGATGTTCGAGTTCGTCTAACTTTTTTAAGAATTCTAGTTCTGCCTCCAGAAACGCAATACGCGCTTCCGCTTTCTTTAACTTGTCGTCAGAAGAGAGTGATTTGGAAGAGCCCGTACTTCCTTTTCCGCGACGCTCTGTATAAAATCCTTCCTCACCAAATTGTTCATATGTTTTTCTCCAACGTTTTAAACATTGATTTGGTTTCTCCTTACCGATGATATCTAAAGAGAATCCATTCTCTAAAAAAATTTGATTTGGCCCTTTTCCTTGTTGATTTTCTTTCACAGCTCTTACTTTAAAATCTGGGCAATAGCGAATCGAACATTCTGATACTGTTACTACATTTCCATTCTTTTTTAGTTGTTTCCTTTGTAGTTCATGAAAAATCATTTTACTCCTATTCCGTACCTCACTTCTATCGTTGTATCCATTATAACGATGTTTGCTTATAAAAATACACAAACAACCCGAATCATGGACTTTTTTTAAGTATCCACGATTCGGGGTACAGTTCAGCACCTTAGGATGTCTTTCTTTTGTACATTATATCCATTACGTACTCATTGATTTTTTATATATGTTTGATATAATTACTGTAATAGTATTATGGTAATACCTTGTGTATATAATAAAAAGAAGAGATGCGCTAACATCTCTTCAGGTAACTGCTACCGCAAGGCGGTCGGTTGCTAAAATCTAGTTATTCTTTTTAGAACCGCCCTTTCGCTTGCCGGCTTTGGGGGCGGTTCTTTTATTTCGTTTACTGTTAATCTTCTTCGCCAGCTCATTCGCATAAGCTGTTGCAAATACTGTAAGGAATACCTTAGCAGCGTCATACAATAAATTAAATAAAGAATCCATTCGGTCACCTCCTTTCTCTCTAAAATAAGAGAAAGGATAGCAACCTCCCGCCCTCACAATATCCAGTTACATACAGTCTATCACACAATTTTATTAGAGGAAATATCATGGGAATAATCTCAAATTACCTAGATAAAAAACAAAACCTCGATTTAGACATCTAAATCTCTTTTCATCTAAAACCTAGGGGTAGCGCTTCGTAGCAGTTACCTCTATTTGTCTTGTGTTTTTAACTATGGGCTGAGTAGTTACAAAATTTTATTTAAAATAACCTCATTCTTCATATATAGTCCCTCTTTTCTTTATAGCATCGAATACGATTTGGCGTTCCTCATTCAATTTTGTATACATTTTTAAAGTCTTCATTTCAAAAATGATTTTCCGTTCTTCATCCGAACAAAATATTGTCTTTCCTGTATGTATAATCTGAGCTTGAAAAACTGTAGAAGCTTCGGATAAATCAACTAAATCAACATCTCTATGAACAATATTGGCTAATTCCTGCGCTAATAAAAAACGTTCATAGTTCCCTAAAGTTGTATCACTTAAATACGCTATATCAATATCGCTATCTTCTCGTTCTCTATTCTCAGCCGTTGATCCAAATACAATTATCCAATAGGGATTCACCGTCTCTTGTAATTTTTCTATAATAGCTGTTATCATGCTTTGAAAAATCATTTTATTCATCCCCCTTAGTATACTTGAATTTTATTATATCATAACCATTTATGAGTCCTTTAAACTCCTACAAACACCTAAACAAAATGAATCCTTTTCGTACTTAAGACATCACAAAATAACATGCATATTCCCGAATTATACTAACATGAGTTCGAGAGTAAGCATGTTATCGTTTCGACTCGTAAATAAAACAATTATAACCATCAAGGTGAATTTTACACTTTAGATTACACAGCGCCCACTTGACATGGAGCCTCTACAGGTAGAAAAGAACCTTGGCTGTTGATCATACCTGCTTCTTCAAATAAAGTGAGAGACAAAAGTCCATATTAGCAAAAACTGTAAAATTTATCCTGACGTTTACAGGAAAAGCTTTTTACATTTTCTATTAAAATAGTTACCTTTGAAATGTATATGTAGTCCCCCTATCAGTTGAAGACAACTCACATTTAATCTTTAATATCTCGCACGTTTCTTTAATTATTAACATTCCTAACCCTTGATGAGATTTCTCCACATTGAACCCTATTCCATTATCTTGTATAACAATAGCACCATTTTTTATCATTACATCAATAGAGCTTGCCTTTGAATGACGTTGTGCATTCTGAAACACATTATCGAGTATCCTTTCTATCCATAATTCGTTACTGCGCCAAACAAGTTTTTCATCCTTAACCGTATATTTAATTTTTATATTATTATTACTAAATATATACGTCCATTTTTTTATCATTTTATCTGTTAAGTTTGCTATATCAACATTTTCATAAATTATATAAGATTTTTTAACAGACTCTAAATCTTCTTGATTCAACTGGTTTACTAATTTTGAAATATAATCAATTTGTTCAGAGAGCGATAAAACAGATTTTTCTCCCAGTATTCCATCCCTTTGTAGTAAAAATAACTCTAGCCTCATCGCTGTTAACGGGGTATTAATATCATGAGATAATCTATTTAAATACTCCTTTTTAAAAGATAGCTCTGCGTTTAACATGAGTTCTTTATGTGCCAAACGGTCAATTAATACATTGATTGATTCGGCTAGCCAACCAATTTCATCATTTTTTCTTACGAGTAACTTTTGAGGTAATTTTTTATCTTGAGATATTTTTTTTATTGTTTTATTTATTTCTTCAATGCGGTGCAAAATATAATGAATTGATTTAGAGGAAATTACAATTAGTAAAATCAATAATCCAAAGAAAACTCCAAATATACTTGAATAAATGAATGTTTGATTATACGGCTGTTCTAAATGAAAAACTGTTGACATAACCAAATAAAGTAAAAATAAAATGAGATTAGTTAGTAAGTATAGAATTGGGACCAAAAAGACTATAGTTGCTAATAACAAATAATACTTTTTCTTAAGACTCATACGTAATTAAGGGTATTTAATCTATACCCTTCTCCATGAACGGTTTCAATAATATCATTGTTTTTATCCGAAATTTTCTCTCTAATTTTTTTTATATGCACATTTAATACACTATTTTTAGAATACTCTAATGGCCATAAATAATTGAATATCTGTTCCCTCGTTAAAATTCTATCTCTATTTTCATATAGGTAAAAAAACAACTTCCTTTCTGTTGCCGTCAATTTTATTTCAGAATGTATGCTTTGTTTAAATACTCTATAACTAACTGCATCAACATATATATTTTGAATTTGAGTAAATAAACCATATTTGTTTTTTAGTATCAACTGTATCCTTGCTAATAGTTCACGGGGGTCAAACGGCTTTACTAAGTAGTCTTCTCCAAGAGATAACCCTTTTAATTTACTATCTATATCACTTCTAGCTGTAAGAAATAAAATAGGAAGTGAGTATCCATTCTCCTTCAGTTTCTCTGATATTTCATATCCATTTTCACCAGGCAACATAATGTCAATTATGATCATATCAGAATTTTTCACTTCTTTTAGCGCTCTTTGACCATCGGTTATCCAAAGCGCTTGATATCCTTCTCCTTTTAATACCTCTTGTAACATAGAACCAATGGCATGATCATCCTCGATAATTAAAATGGTATATCCATTCATCAGCAAATCACCTCTTTAAACCTCACCCAAAATTAACCATTTTCCAACTAAAGTATATCATATGCTACTTCATTGCCCATCATTAGTTATAGTTATATTTCGAATTTTCTTTCGATGTTTACATGTTTTGAAACACAAGAAACAATACAAAAAATAGAAAATACGTCATAAAAAGTATAAGGATTGACCTTACCTTCATTTCTTTCAGTTTCCTTACTCCCTTAAAAACTACTTCATTAATAAGCAACGATACCGAGAGAATGAAACTAATCATAGAAATTATTAAACTTACCACTGCCAATATACCCATTAACAATCCACTCCTTTTGATGAACTTATCTTTATGGTAATCGGTATGGATAAAGATTTTATTAACATTTCCCTTCTCTCCCTCTTGAAATGAGAGCGTCACTTATGAAAATAAGGTGAAACTTTTCCAATAAAGAACGGAACATAGTAGTCATGTACAATATGTTCCGTTCTTTTGATTTTCTTTCTTGCACTTCTTCAAAACTACGATGATAGTGATAAAAAAAGACTGTCCGAATTGAACAGTCCAATATTACTATTATAATTTTTTAAATAAAAAATAATGGTTATGTCCTTCGGGGAAATCTTCTACTGTGCCATAAACCTCGAAACCTAAGTTTTTATAAAAATCAGGAGCTTGAAAGCTAAACGTATCTACCTTGATCATTCGGCATTTCTTCTCCATAGCGAATTTTTCAGCCTTTTTAATAAGCTTTTTGCCAAACCCTTTCCCTTGAAGGCTTTCATCAATCCAAAGAAATTGAATGACAAGACTTTGCATTTTAGTATTTCCTGAAATGCCGCCAAGGATATTCCCTTCTTCATCCTTAATTTTAAAACAAAAATCTTCGCCAACGAAGTTTCTATCTTTTTCTGACAGATGCTTTATATTGTATTCTCCTAGCCTTTTCCGAATGTAAGAGGGATCCTCTCGGTTCCATTCTGTATCAATCACTACATTTCGCATCTTTTATACCTCCTAATATTTTAAAATTAATTTTATTCGCTCTACTACGAAAAAACTCCTTTTTTATTTTAAAAAAATAAAAGTACAGTCCGAATTGAATGTATATATGTTGAACGCCAAAAAAACAGGAGATACCAATCTCCTGTTTTCATTATTGCGCGATTAATTTTGTTTTATTGCGTTCTTCTAAATAAGATAATACATATTTGACAGCCGCCTCACCTTGATCGATACAATCCGGAAGGCCAGTGCCAGCGTAGGAGCTACCAGCTAAATATACGCCTGGTAGTTCTTGTTTTAGGAATGCTGTTAGTTTTTCCATTCTTTTGTTATGTCCAACTGTATATTGCGGCATAGCATCTTTCCAGCGGCTTACAACAGTAAAGTCTGGCGCCGCTACTATGTCCATTGTTTTTTGTAAATCTTCTAATACAAATTGAACGATTTCTTCATCTGTTTGTTCTACAATGGCTTCATCGCCAGGACGCCCTACATAGCAGCGCAACAATACTTTCCCTTCCGGCGTTGTATGCGGCCACTTTTTATGCGTCCACGTGCAAGCTGTAATAGAAAAATCACTATTTCTTGATACGACAAATCCCGTTCCATCAATATCGCGCTTAATGGCTTCTTTCGGGAAAGCGAGTGCGACATTCGCTACAGATGTCGCCGGAATATTGCGGAAGAAGCGGAACTCTTTATACTGCGCAAACATAGATGGCAATCCTTTATGCGAAGCTGCAATGACAACTGCATCTGCCTCTATTTCTTTTCCGTTGCTCAGAGTGATTTCATAACCATCGCCTAGCTTTTTCACTTTTTCAACGCGCGTTCCCTTCATCACTGTATTCGTATCAAGTTTTTCTTCTATTACCTCAACTAATGATTCTAATCCTGGTTTTACTGTTAAAAAGATTCCTTTTGGTTTCACATCTTTTATTCGTTTTGGTGCGAACGCACGCATACCAAGTGAAATACTACGGTACTTCTGCTCTATTTGATACATGTTTGGGAATGTCGCCATCAAACTCATTTGATCAATATCCCCTGCATAAATACCAGCGAGCAATGGTTCAATTAAATTTTCAACCACTTCATTTCCGAAACGACGACGGAAAAATTGACCGAGTGATTGATCAGAAACTGGTTTTGAGCGTGGCAGTACAAAATCAAAACTAGCCCTTAATTTACCAACCGGAGAAAACAGTCCTGAAAATAGAAATGGCGTAATTTGTGTCGGAATTCCCATCATAGATCCGCTCGGCATCTTGTGCAATCGATTATTCACAAGAACAAATGACTGACCTGCTTTATTATTTACAAGTTCGTCTCCCAAACCGATTTCTCTCACCAACCGAGCTGCACTTTCTTTTCTTTCGAGGAAAGAATCTGGGCCACGCTCAATTGTAAATCCTTCTTTTCGAACGGTTTGAATTTTCCCGCCAAGCTTACCTGATGCTTCTATTAATAACGTATCCATCTGCAACCCTTGTTCACGAATTTCTTTTTGTAAGTAATACGCTGCTGTCAATCCAGCAATTCCACCACCGACGATCACCACTCTTTTTTTCAAAACAGTCCCTCCTTTCCCGCGCGCAGTATTACAATACTTCTGCTTGTTTCTTGAACACGACGTCTGCTAAACAATCGATAAATGCTTCCGATGCATTTGGCATCTCAGGGCGATAATATTTCGCTCCAATTTCATCCGTCACGATTTTACATTCAATATCATTGTCATATAATACTTCCAAATGCTCTGCTACAAAGCCAACTGGTGCATATACAAATGAAGTGTAACCGAACTTTTCATACAGCTCCCTCGTTAAATCTTGCACATCTGGTCCAATCCATGGATCGGGTGTGTTGCCGGCACTTTGCCAACCGACCGCGTAATTTGGAACTTCTGCACCACGAGCAATATATTCTGCTGTTTCATTTAATTGCTCTGGATATGGGTCGCCTAATGCGATAATTTTTTCCGGTAAACTATGCGCAGATACAATTAAAACTGCTTTTTCACGTTCGTCTTCTAGCATGCCGTCATAGATGCCTTTCACCGCATCTACCCAATACTGAATAAATTTCGGCTCTTTATACCAGCTTTCAATGCCGTGAATTGTTAAATCTTCAAGCTTTGCTGCTTCTTCTTGTGCTCGTCCAATATAAGATTTCACACTAAAAGTAGAATAATGGGGGGCAAGAACAAGAGCAATCGCCTCTTTTATTCCATCATGATGCATAGCTTGTACAGCATCTTCAATAAAAGGCTCAATATGCTTTAACCCAAGATACATATGGAATTCCACATCATCTTGCATTTCATTTAAACGCTGTTCTAGTCGTTTCGCTTGTTTTAATGTAATAGCGGCTAAAGGAGAAATACCACCAATTGCACGATAGCGCTCTGTTAAATCCTGTAACATTTCAGGACTCGGCTTTCGTCCTCTACGAATATGCGTATAGTAACGTTCAATGTCCTCTTCTTTATATGGTGTTCCGTATGCCATAACAAGCAACCCAATTTTCTTTTTCATACCCCTAATTCTCCTTTACTTCGCTAACTGCTCTTTCGAATATTCATGAATAAACGCTGTTAAACGTTTTAACGTATCAGGATTCACCTCTGGAAATACACCGTGACCTAAATTAAAGACATAGCCAGGTTGTTTTATTCCTTGGTCTAAAATGCCTTTTACATGCTCTTCAATGACATTCCATGGTGCAAGCAATAGCGAAGGGTCCATGTTGCCTTGTACTGCTTTATGAATACCGCGCATGCGCGCCTCTTCAATTGGCAAGCGCCAATCTAATCCTACTACATCAAGCGGCAAGTCATTCCATTCGTTTGCTAAGTGACCTGCGCCAACGCCGTGCATAATCATCGGTACGTTCATTTCACGAACCTGTGTAAAAATGCGCTCCATTGCTGGTTTAATAAATATGCGATAATCTGCTACATTCACTGTACCAACCCAAGAATCAAACACTTGCACCGCCTTTGCTCCAGCTTGAATTTGCGCTTTCAAATACGCAATGACCATATCTGAAAGCTTATCCATTAATGCGAACCAAGCTTTCGGTTCTGCATACATAAACGCTTTTGTTTTATGATAGTTACGCGACGGTCCGCCTTCAATCATATAGCTCGCTAACGTAAATGGCGCACCTGAAAAACCGATAAGCGGAACATCCAACATGTCTGATGTTAACAACCGAATAGTATCTAATATATATGGTACATCTTCTTCTGGATGGATTTCGCCAAGCTTCTCTACATCTTGTAAAGAACGAATTGGATTCTCGATTACTGGTCCAATTCCAGATTTTATTTCTACATCAACCCCAATTGCTGGAAGCGGTGACATAATATCTTTATATAGAATCGCCGCATCGACATTGTATTGATCAACTGGAAGTTTTGTTACATATGCACAAAGCTCCGGGTTGTGTGTAATTTCAAATAAAGAATACTTTTCTTTAATCTTTCTATATTCTGGCTGAGAACGCCCTGCTTGTCTCATATACCACACTGGTACATAATCCGTTCGTTCCCCTTTACATGCTTGTAAAAACGTCTCATTTATATTTCTTACCAAAGCCCTTGCTCCCTTCCTCACGAACACTTCAAACGAATCCTATTCGATAATTATCTTTTTTTACTATACAGCTTGTAAAAACAAAATGCATAACATTATGTATGTTGTTCATGAAATTGACACAAACGTTCATAAAAACGCTCGTTATTTTCGGAACATTCTTATTATATCACAAGCAAAAACTACGGTTTAGCTACTTTTGTTTTTTCCCCTTCCCGATTTGTTTGCGAGTTATATGGAACAACGTAAAAGCTTGGTCTTGCAAATATATTAATAAATTTCACATCATATTCACCAGTTCCTTTCACCGTTCCGATATACGTATGAACTCCATTCTCTATTTGATAAATTCTGTACATAATCCTTTTATCAGGAAGAGGTTTCCAGCTTAATTTTGCAGTGAATAAACCAAATGGATGAAAAGATAGTTTCGCTTCTAAATGTTCAATTTTCCTTAAATGAATGGGCTTACTAATCGTCGCAACTCCTTTTGGTCGCTTAAATTTTTCTTTGTCCTGCACATGAGCTTTCGTTAAAATCTTTTTAAATAGCTCAGTAGCAGACTCACTTTCACCATATAACGTATGTTTTTTATCTGTACGATCATATCCCATCCAGACCGCCCCTACTAAACTTGGCGTATATCCGACAAACCAAATATCCCTTACGCCCTCACGTTGGTTGGAAAGCGAAGTCGTCCCTGTCTTTCCAGCTAGTGCTCCTTTATACACTCCTGCTCTTGCTGTTCCTTCCTCTACAACCCCCTCTAACATTTTTGTCATATACCACGCAGTCTGTTTTGAGAAAATTTTCGTTTCCTCTTTTGGGGACTCGCCAATCATTTTCCCATGTCGATCGAATACTTTTTCAATGACATGCGGCTCAATAATTTTTCCATTTGCTAAAAATGCACGATACATCTTCACAATTTCAAACGGAGAAACTCCTTCTTTTAACCCTCCAAGTGCGGCGCTTAAGCCTGAATCAGCAATGTGAATGTTTCCCTTTTCTAAATATTGCTTCCCTTCTTCTACTCCAAGTTCATGCAGTAAAGAAACCGCCGGAACATTCGCTGACTGTAAGAGCGCATCATACATCGTTACTTCTTTTGCATATTGATGATTATAATTTCGCGGTACGTATCCTTGAAACGCAGTTTTTTCATTCGTTAATAAAGAATACGGATTGTACCTCTTTGTTTCCAGGGCTGGCGCATATACAAGAAGCGGCTTTAACACAGAGCCTGGTTGACGCTTTGCAAATACTCGATTAAAGCTTCTTGGAACATATTCTCTTCCGCCAATCGCCGCCTTAATTCCTCCCGTCTGATTATCCATTAATAAAAAGGCGCCTTGCACACTTTGGTCTCCCCCTGGGAAGTTTTTTTCATCTTGAAACTGATCATAAGCAACCTTTTGCATATTTTCATCCATGGAAACAACAAACGTATAACCGCCGCGGAGAACTTCTTGATGTGACAAGCCATATAGACGTGCCGCTTCATCCACGACCATATCTACATAGGGCATATAGGCAAGCTCCTGTTTATCTAGATTTTTATAGAGCGCAATGGTTTTCCCTTGATAACGAACGCTTTCCTCCGCTGTTATATATCCTTGGTTATGCATGAGAGACAAGACTAAATCACGGCGCTCCTTACTCTTTTTCGGATGTAAAAACGGAGAATATCCGCTTGGTGCTTTCGGAAGCCCAGCTAACATCGCTCCCTCTTCAACAGTTAAGTCCTCTACATTTTTATTAAAATACATTTTAGCTGCGGATTGAATTCCATATGCACCATGACCAAAGTAAATATGGTTCATATACATGTCAAGAATTTGCTGTTTTGTATATTTTTGCTCGATTTGCAGCGCTATTGCAACTTCTTTCAACTTGCGTACAAATGTTTTTTCATGCGTTAAAAATACATTTTTGACGAGTTGCTGTGTAATCGTACTGCCTCCTTGCACTTTCTCTCTCGCTAGAAGATCCCGGTACACCGCCCTGAAAATGGAAGGATAGTCAATGCCATGATGTTCATAAAAGCGCGCATCTTCTACTGCAAGAAATGCTTGCTGCACATGTTTTGGAATTTGCTCAATTGGCACAAGTTCTCGATTTTCTATATATAATTTTGTAATTTCTTTTCCTTTCTGATCAACGATACGTGATGAAGAGTGGAAAACCAACTGCTTTTCATCCATCATATAACCACCAGCTAACACGATTAGTTTATAGATTACGATTGCAACTATAAACACTGCTACGCCGCTTATTACAGTCCACTTTATTTTCTTCATACTTCGTCCTTCTTTCCAAATGATGGTACATTTATTATTTGAAAAAGACTCTTCTTTATGTATATATTCTTCGAAGTTTTTGGTAAGAGTTGCTATAATAAAAACAAACTTATGAAGGAGGCACCAAAAATGAAAGCTATCATTTCACACGAAACACCTCTAGAAAAACCACATGTTATCGCTAAAAATAATGAAAAAGATATGTTTTATAAAGAAAATATAGAAAAAACGGTAGAAGGAGCACTCCAATATGATGTGCTCGATGCAGTCGGGGAATTAAAAGGACAAGCTGGTTTTATTGTTTGCAACAATATTTCTGTTACAGATGAAGGGCGCCCTGTTTTTGAAAATCGTTTCAAAAACCGCGCCGGGCTGATTGAAAACGAACCTGGTTTCCAAGCGATTCGCGTTCTTCGCCCATTAAGTAACGATACATATGTCATTATGACAATGTGGGAAACCGAGCAAAACTTTAAAGACTGGACAGAATCTAGATCTTTTGAACACGCGCATAAAAAACGTCCGGCACAAACAAATGCAGAGCCGCAAAAAAGTATCTTTTCCAGACCATCTTTTGTAACAACATTTCAAGTACAAGGGTAACAATCTAGTTCACTTGCAATATGACAAAGAGATGCGCAGTACATGAAATTATATCGGCGATTCGACATGAGTTAACGACTCTTCGACAAAAAAAGACGAAAAAAAGATCATCCTCCTTACGAGGAGGCCACTGAAAAAATCCACCTAATAAGAAAAAGGAGACCACCACCTACTATATACAGGTGATGGTCTCCTTTGTGTTTTCTATATATCGATAAAATGCACGTTATTTTTTCAAAGCAATCACTTTTTCAGTGCCTTCCTTACGAGAGGGTGATCTTTTTCGCTTTCTTAAACCAATCTTGCATCGCTTCCGCATCTTTCATCGTCGTATGTTCTAATTTATAATGATGTCCAGCTACTGATGAAGCAATCGCAAATGTCATCGAGCATAATTGATCCTTTCGCTGAAAGACCGTTTGCGTCTTAGAAAATGATTGTATATGTCTTCTGCGTATTAATCCTGTATGTTTTCCAATCGTTCTCGATACAATCGTCAACTGTTCATCATCCAATGCATATCCACCAGCTGTGAACGATTTATAGCCTAGCCATGTGAAAAGAGCAAATAACGGAATTAATGTGAGAAGGGCGAAATATTTCTCAAAATATATTGATGCACCTGCAATCGGAATTGTAATAGCGAGAAAAACAATCCACCAACCAATCAAGTACCTTCTTAATGCAGCCTTTGGAAGCTTTATGACATTTGTTTCTAATCGATAAGGAAGTTCTAAATGTTCTAGTAAACCTGATACATGTGCCTTTTTCATAAGAGGATGAAGCGTTACACTTGTCTCCCCTTTTTCAACATTTTGAATGACTTCTGCATGAATGGAACAATATCCTAACAATTCGCGCAGCAATGTTTCTTTTACTGTAATGCCTTGAATACGATGCGTCTTTAAAACAACTTCCTTTTTTTCAAGAAGTCCTTGTGAAACTCGTATTTCATTTCTATTTCGAACAATTGTAAAATTCGCATGCTTCAGGGCATAACGAATTGTTGATAAAATCCACGATAAAACAAATAGCACTAGCGCACCGTATATCCAAATCGAAATGGAGAAATCAAAACCCATCACATATTTTTTTACCTTTTCAACCATCCATTCCGGAGCATAATCATGTATCTTTGAAAAAATAAACAATAGGATCGAAAATACGAGGCCAAATTCACCAGAAGTGATAGAAGCGAAAATAATTTCCTTCCATGTGAGCTTATACTCAGATGAATTTTCTTCTTGTACGACTACATCCATTCTTTTTGTGGATGCTTCCGCATTTAAAAGGGAAATGAGTTCTTTTGCTTCCTGCATCGTAATACCAGCTAAACTTACTTCCGGTTCATCCCCTCCGCCTGCTGCTTCAATTTTCAGTTTTGTTAAACCGAACAATTGATATAAAACATGTGAACTTGTATGAATGGTTTGTACACGATCTTTATTTAAATAACTCTCTTTTTTAACAAACATTCCGTGTTTAATATGTAGTACGTTATCTTTCACCCAGTACACTTTGTAATACCAATGTATAACTGAAAAAATAATTGTCCCAACAAAAATGGCAATCGGGATCATATACCAAAAGGCAAATTTTCCTCTCAAACTGATTAAAGGAATGATTCCTGGCAGTAGATGTGAGATTTTTAATTCTAATAAAATCGTGATCGGATGCTGCCTCTTATACATCCTCATCACTCACCTTTACCAGTTCTGAAATTTGACGTTTTAAGCGCTCCGCTTCCCGCATCGTTAACCCAGGTATTTTATGAGCCGTAGCAGCAGTTGAAATTTGCAGTTCTGCCAAACCATGTTTTCTCATAATCGGTCCTTGTTCAATCGTTACATGCTGAACGCGTATCATTGGAACTAAAACACGCTTTACAATAAACATACCGTGCTGAATTTCAATCTCTTCTTCATTTAATTGATAACTATGATACCGCTGACGTAGCTGTGGGAACACAAAATAATCGAGTGGTGCATAGATTAACGATCCAATAAATAGCACACCAAGAAGCCAGCCCCACCAATGAAATTGAATCATAAAAAAGAGATAAGCAAGAACAATTGCTGTCAGTACACCTGCTCCAATTAAAGCATGAATTTTCCAAACTTTCACCATATCAGGATGAATTTCATTTTCCAATGGCTGCATTTTATCACTCCAACTCTAGAAATCTATAAAACATATATTATTTTATTATTGTAATATGTTCTAATCGAACAAAACAAGGTAAAACAAGTATTTTTTGTAAATATATTATTTTATCTAATATCTCTCACAACATCGCATCTTTCCACACTCCCTTAAAAATTACATATAAAACCAAACAAACTATATAATTACATAAAATACTGTATAATAAAAAAGAGTGAGAAATTTTAAGAAATAGAAAACGCGAATAGAAAGCCCCCTTTAGCCAAAGGGGGCTTTCTATCTTCTAAAGAACTTAAAATTACTCTTTCATAAATTCCTTCGTACTTCTCACTGTATCAATTGGGCGAACTAATTTTTCTATTTCTGCACGTTTTGGCTCTAAGAATGGAGGTAATGATAATTTTTCTCCAAGCGTTTCATAAGGTTCGTCTCCCATAAAACCAGGGCCGTCTGTTGCAAACTCAAATAAAATTTGTGGTGCAACTCTTGCGTATAATGACTCAAAGAAATGACGGTTTACATAGCCAGATGTAGGGAATCCAAAACCACTCATTCGCTCAATCCATTCCTCTAATACGGAGCGATCCTCTACGCGGAATGCTGCATGGTGCACTGTACCATAACCTTGTCGTGCTTCAGGAAGAATCACATTATGTTCTACAATGACAGAAGCACCATTTCCTCCTTCTCCTACTTCGAATAAATGGAACGCTCCGTCTTGAGCAATCTCTTTAAATAATAGAACTTTTTCTAACATTTCTTTGAAGTAACTAAAGTTCGCAATCCGAACGAAAACAGGTCCTAAACCAGTAATTGCATATTCTAATGGAATTGGCCCTTTTTGCCAAGGTGTACCAGATTCCACCCCTTTATCAAACTCATCTGATATAAGTTGATATTGTTGATCATCAAAATCAGAGAAAGAAAGAGTTTTCTTGCCAAATTGCTCTTTAATTCCAGTATGTTTCACTTCTAAGCGATCAAAACGTTTTACCCAATATTCCAATGCTACATCACTTGGTACTCGGAATGATGTCTTTGAAATCTCATTTGTACCGTGTACCCCTTTTGGAATGCCTGGGAAATCAAAGAACGTCATGTCCGTTCCTGCACTACCTTTATCATCTGCGAAAAATAAATGATACGTTTGAATGTCATCTTGGTTTACTGTTTTTTTCACTAAACGCATTCCTAAAACATAAGTGAAAAATTCATAGTTCTTTTCTGCACTACTTGTAATTGCTGTAACGTGGTGTATTCCTTTTAAGTGGTTCATTTTATATTCCTCCAATAGTTTATTATTTTTCTTCAATAGGAGATAAGTTCGCTTCAATTTCCGCTCTTTGTTCCTCTAAAAATGGCGGTAAATCTAGTTTTTCTCCTAAATGTTCCACATCTCCATCAACTGTAAATCCTGGTCCATCTGTCGCAATTTCAAAAAGAATCCCGTTTGATTCACGGAAATATAAACTTTTAAAATAAAAACGGTCGACAATTCCTGAAGAATGGAAACCTCTTTGTTTTACTTGTTCTTCCCAATAAAGGAGCTCTGCATCATTTTTCACACGAATTGCTAAATGGTGAATACTACCTCGGCCCGGTTTTTCAGAAGGTCCATCCAAATATTTCACAACGATTTCTCCAAAGACTTCTCCTTTGATAGACTGAAAAATCGCTTCTTCCTCATTTCGGCTCACCTCTGTATAACCAAACATATTTGTCAATGTACTCGCCATTTTATCAAGTCGACGCACCGTCATTTCCACAGAACCCATTCCTTGAATTTGGTGCTGGGCCGGAACTTCGGATTTTTCCCATGTTTCCCAATGTTCTACTTTTTCCCCGTTTGAAACGAGTAACACGAAACGAAGTCCTTCAGGATCCTCGAATTTCAAGGCAGAACGATTCGCATATGTTGTGATTTCCTCATGAGGCACACCATATTCCTCAAATCGTGCTTTCCAGTAATTTAAACTGTCTTCTGAAGGGACAAGTAATCCGATTCGAGTAATTGCGTTTGTACCGCGGTATGTTTTCCCTACTAGTGGAATTTCAAAAAATGTTAGCTCCGTACCTGGACTCCCTGTTTTATCTCCGTAAAATAAATGATACATTGACGGATCATCTTGGTTTACCGTCATTTTCACGCGGCGTAAACCAAGCACATGTTTATAAAAATAATTATTTTCACTTGCGTTTTTTGTAATCATGGAAATGTGATGATGACCTTTAATTTTATACATCGATAGTTCCTCCATTCTTGGTTTACTAATCAAGTGATAACGAAAAAATAACGTGTATCAAAAGTAATCCCTTAATTTTCTAATTTATGTTCAGTATGTTTTTGTAGCTTCGTCATGATCTTATATAATGTTTTTTGTTCATCTTCTGTTAAGCATTCATTGAGCATAGACGTTTGGAAGTTAAGTTGGTGTTCAAATACTTCATGTATTTTTTCTTCTCCTTTTGGAGTAAGCGTAATCCATTTCGTCTTCCAATCCTGCTTACGCTGTATATATCCCTCTTGCTCAAGTCGAGTGAGCATACGTGAAATTCCGCCTTCTGACACCGTTACTTTCGTAGCCAATTGACTTTGCATGAGCGGCTGATAAATAGAAACCTGATTCAATACATCGAACTGAGCAGCAGTAATATGAAACTGTTTTAAAAACTCATTCGATAATAAATTACTTTGATGTGTAAATCGAGCAATACGAAACCAGATTAGTGAACTGAGTGTACTCTTTCTCAATATGGCTCACTTCCTTTCGTTACTATCACTTTACACCTCAAGTGAATGAAATGCAAGAAAAAAATCTCGAATTCGAGATTTTTTCTATCCTTACAAAATGTATCGGCGGTTCCGCTTCATTTATCGACGCTATTCCGAAGTTATCGGCGATTCTCATTCAATTATCGGCGCTACTTCCATTTTATCGGCGATTCGACACAAGTTATCGACCAGTCGACAAATTTCGCCACCTCAGTACTACGAAAACCCCCTTTTCACAAAGGGGGTTCCTCAAATCTCCTGCAAAAGACGGAAACGATAACAATTCATCGTCACTTCTCCGAGCCGCCCAAGCAGTTGATAGTTTGCGTATGCTCCTACTGGGGCGCCGATGACTGGGACAAGCTGAAGCATTTTTGCTAGGTCGATATAATCGCGATATTCTGTTTGAAACTTCTCCCAGTTCATCTGATTTTCTTTTTTCGTATCCCACGTTTCAATTGCTTTCCATATATCTTTTCGATGCTCATCACTTGAAAAAGCAAGCTGAAATACATGGAGAATAAAGAGACGCTCTTCTTCTTTGTTCGTATCAAAACCATAAATCGTCGCCGCATCAAATAAAAATTTAATTTTAATGCTAAGTAGAAGCGGAAAATCAGCAAGCCCTAAGAAAAAACCACCTGCTCCTGTGCCCGCTCCTTCTGCCGCAGCAATTTTTTTATACTCATCCAGTTTCTTTAAAACTTCTTCGTCTCTTCTTTGCAAAGACCAATCTGTTTCTTTTAACTTCGGTTTGATGAAGTTTGATCCAGCACTAATTCCCTGTACCATCTTTTTAATTGTTTCTGTTAATATGCGTTGCACTTTTTCAGGAATGAACTGCTGAACTTTTGTCTGTACTTTTTTGGAAAAACGCGCCATCATAGACGAATCCTTCAACATTGCCTGTTTCCATTGTTGCAATTCTTTTATGACCTGATCTTCATATGCAGTCATACGTTTCTTCCTTTCAGCTTAATCGTTCAATGCGCTTTGCACTGTATTGATTGACAAACACAATACTAAAAGCGATGCTAACGACAAATAAAATGCAAGTCATGATTATATCTTTTGTGGCAAAGGCGAATAGAATCGTAAATAGAACGCTGCCGCTACATAAAATCATGCGCAGTAGGCTCAGAAAATCTTTTTTCTTCTCTTCTATCCCTACCGGATATAAGTCCAGCCAAATTTTTAAGCGATGATGTTTCCAAAGACTGAGTAGCTGATAACCGATTAAATATAAAAACACAATACTTACGATGAAACGTCCGTATAAAAACGGAATAAAGTAAAGAAGAATTCCGCCAATTGCCAGTAAACGAATATACAAGCCAAAATAGTTGCCTGATCTTAAAAAGGTACGCGTATATAAATAAAGATATGTACGTTTTTCACCGATAATAGAAAGAACAAAATCAAGCCATTTGCGGCGCGCTACTCGTTCTTTCAGCGCCGGAACATCGACAAACATATTCGCAATGCGATACAGAAGCATCATTTTCTTTCCTTCTTCAGCAATTAAATATTCCCAATTCATCGGTTTTCTCTTTACCATTTGATGAATTATAAGTAAGTAAATCACCATAACAGCTAAAACGATCCCGACAGAAATGAGTGAAGTATGCTCAATAAGAAAATACACGAACAAGCCGTTACATAGAAAACGAATGAACCAATCCGCGCGCTGCATATTTTGATCTGTTAAAAAGGACTTTTCCCATGTGACAAATAAATTCCATGCTTTCACGAACAGAAGTATGACTACAATCCATATGTAAGTCCCGCCCGTTTGTTTCATTTGTTGAAAATATAACGGTGCAAGAGCGGCTGCTACAATTGCAATGACATAAAGATGCATCATAAATGTAAAGAAGAAGGCTTTCGTAAAGTACGGTTTTAGTTTTTCCTCCACCGGAAGTAAATACACAAGATCCGCTTCTTTTAACAGCGTTTGAATCGATCCTACTGTTAGCACAAATCCAAGCACAATTCCCATCACAATGGCTGTCTCAAATGACGGCGTTAATGTTTCTAGCCATTTCTGGTAGTAAAATGCACCTGCCCCAATTATAAATACAAAAATAAACTTAAGATGATCATTAAAAACATACTTACTATATGTACGAACTTCCTTTAAAAAATGTCTAAATCGCTCTTTCCATAATGCCGTACTATTCATAGTCTTCTTCCTTTGTTAGCGCAATATAAATATCATCTAGCGTTGCCCCTGGCATATTGAATTGCGTTTGAAGCTCTGATAACGTTCCTTTTGCTCTTACTTCCCCTTGATGCAAAATAATAAAAGAATCACAATAACGCTCAGCTGTCGCTAAAATATGCGTACTCATTAAAATACCCGCACCGCTCTTTTTCATCTTGTCCATCATTTGAAGCAGCGATTGAATCGCTAAAGGATCGAGTCCAACAAATGGTTCATCAACAATATACAGTGACGGCTCAACAAGAAATGCGCTCATAATCATAACCTTTTGTTTCATCCCTTTTGAAAAGTGAGATGGGAACCATTTTAAACGGTTATTCATGCGAAATTCTTTTAAAAGTTTTCTAATGCGCTCTTCATATTGTTTTTCCTCTACACCATACGCCATCGCCGTTAACTTTAAATGCTCCTCTAACGTTAACTCATCATATAATACAGGTGTTTCTGGAATAAACGAAAAACTAGAGCGATATGCCGTCATATCTTCCTGAATCGTTTTCCCATGAATGGTAACCGCTCCTTTTTTCGGTTCCATTAAACCGATAATATGTTTAATCGTCGTACTTTTCCCTGCCCCATTTAAACCAATTAAACCAACTAATTCACCTTTCTGAACAGAGAACGAAACATCTTTTAAAACAGGTCGTTTCGTGTACCCTCCTGTAACATTTTCTACACGTAATAACTCGCTCATACGACACCACTTTCTTCGTTATAGTTATTCTCTTTCCTAAGAATTGTTCTATATTCATCTTACCAAAAATCACAACATCCTACATAGTTTCGATTTCTTCAAAAAAAATTTTTCTTTTCTTTACATATCTTCTGTAAAACGGGACATGATAATGAGTGAAGAAGGAATACATTGAAAAAGCAACCACCAATTGATGAAGATAAAAATCATCATGAAATGGGGTGTCCATCATGGACAACGAAAATTTACACGATCCAGATTGTACGTTTTATTTTAGAAACGGGGTGTCTCGAGGAGAGTCGATACTGTTTTATAAAATAAACAATTTCATTTAAGCTAAGATTGCAATTTCATTTCTTCGTAAATGGGGTGTCTACGGCAGAAACTTTAGCCGAATTACCGTGCATTTCTTAAATAAATGAGGTGTCTGCGAAAGGTAAATGATAAACAATGCTTTTTCAATCCCTCTTCAGAAAACAGGAAGCTGAGTCAGCTTCCTGTTTTTCGTGTTTGTTCTCGTATGTAATTATGGTAAAATACGGCTAAGACCACTTGAAAGGATGAAACAAATGAATCATACAGCGGATCATTGCATTTTTTGCAAAATCATTGACGGACAAATTCCGTGCTCAAAAGTATATGAAGATGAACATGTACTTGCATTTTTAGATATTAGCCAAGTAACAAAAGGACATACACTTGTTATTCCGAAAGTACACAAGCAGGATATCTTTGCGTTAACACCAGAAATCGCATCGCACATTTTTGCTGCTGTACCTAAAATTGCAAATGCGATTAAGGAAGAATTTAATCCAGTTGGTTTCAATTTATTAAATAATAATGGTGAAAAAGCTGGACAAACTGTATTCCACTTCCATCTTCATTTAATTCCACGCTACGGTGACAACGATGGTTTCGGTGCTGTTTGGAAATCACATCAAAATGAATATACAATGGAAACATTACAAAATATCGCAAGTACCATTGCAAATCGTGTAAAATAATTAAGGCTAGAAAAAGACATAAAACATAAAAGTACATAGCAAGCCAATTCCTCCAAACGACATATATTGCATGGCTTGTTTTTTCACCCAAAATGCTGGAGGATATGATCTTTTTTGCTTTACAAATAAAAGTAAATGCATAGCACGCACAAGAAAGAAAAGACTTATGATAAAACAAAGAGTCGTCATGATTTTCACTTTTCTCCCCCCTTGTCTTAAGCATATGCATACTTTTGTACATCATGAATAAGAACAAAAAATAAGGAGGTCTCCTTTTATGTCAAAAGCTAAATCCTTTCTAACAGGTGTTATTTGTGGCGGAGCTGTCGCTGGACTAGCTGTTCTCTTTTCCACTCCTTCTTCTGGTAAAGATATGCGCAGCAAACTAAAAGAAAAAGGCGGCGATATGAAAAAGACGCTAGCTGATATTACTGCTGATACAAAGCTATTAAAACGCCAAATTGTTGAAACAGCTTCAGAAGGAAAAGAAGTCTTTCAAGAATTAAAAGAGGATATGCAAGATACGCTTTCTTCTTGGAAACAAGATATTTCACATAACAAACGTCATATCGAGCAAGAAATTTTAGATATTCAAAGATCGATTGAAAAATTACAACAAGCCGTTCCAGAAAAAGCGTAAAACATATGACATGTGTAGTTTTTTGCATATAACAAATATTTTGTATATCGTTTGAATCTCACACGACATATCAAATAGATATGTCGTGTTTTTATGCATTTACAATATCTGTTAGCCTGTACCACATAAGATGATACCGCAATTCTCCCCTTGAAACCCCTTCTACATTTATGCATGATTTGCACATACACATACTTTTCCGAAAAATTTTAATAATTCTCACAAAAGTACTTTATTAATTTTTATTTTACTGGCATAATAGATACTAATGAAGAATGTTAAAGTGGGTGAGTAAATGAAAAGTGGAGAAAAAGACTATTCGATAAAAGAGGCAATGATCTTTAGTCAGCGCATTGCTCAGTTATCGAAGGCGTTATGGAAATCTGTAGAAAAAGATTGGCAACAGTGGATTAAACCTTATGATTTAAACATCAATGAGCATCATATTTTATCTATCGCTTATCATTTAAAAGGAGCTTCTATTTCAGAGATTGCTAAGTTTGGAGTTATGCACGTATCAACCGCATTTAACTTTTCTAAAAAGCTCGAAGAACGCGGCTATCTCGTATTTTCTAAAAAAGAAGATGATAAACGAAATACGTATATTGAAATTACAGAAAAAGGGGAAGAATTACTACTGAAGTTAATGGAGGAGTATAACCCTGAAAATAATTCTGTCTTTAACGGCGCACTCGCCCTTCGCAATTTTTACGGGAAATTCCCGGAAAATATCGAATTAATTGCGATTTTAAGAAATATTTACGGACAAGACTTTATTGATATTTTTGAGAAATCATTAGAAAATATTGAAGAAAACTTTACAGAGCAGGAACAAAAATTAATGAAAAAATAAGCCGGATTATCTTTTCGCTATGATGCGTAAAAATTCTTCCATAAGCGGCTGAAATAATCCTTGTTTTAAAAGCGCTTCCGCAGTTTCGGTTACTTCGAGCTGATGTGGAAGCGCTTTTTCGAATTGATCTAAGAGAGCATCAAACAAAAGTAAACCTTCTTTTTTCTCTTCTACATATTGATTGTTCAATCCTTCACAAAGATTAAGTATACGTTCAACATCCTTTTTACGTGCTTTTTTCTTTATAATTAAAGAATAAAATGGACACTTATCTTCATCAATCATTCGAAAGAGAAGTTCTACATAATATTCAGCTTGTTCTAGTCTTTTTACAACGTCCATTTTCTCCCTCACTTTCCAACCAAAGTCTTCTATTTCTGAATTTTATAACACGAACAAAATATCGTATGATACAATATATAAAAGTATATGTATTTTGGCCAAAAGGAGGTATCTCCTCGTGACTCTTATAGAAATCGTTTTTGTCACATTTGCACTTATTGTTCTATTCTATACAAATTTCATGACACATACACTTTGTGTTCAAAAACAAATATCCGAGAGCCGCCAACCAGGTGTGTTTCGGATTATGAATGTATGTATTACGATTCTATTAATTTCTAGTTATATAGAAATTATATTTCATTGAAAGTGAGGAAGGAAAGCCCCTTCCTCACTTTTTTCCTCTATAAACAAATTATACCTACTATAACTAATAAAATAAACAGTACAAGCAATAAAATAAGCATAGAATTCATTCCTCATCCGCCTCCTCCTTTCTTTATATGCACATGTGCCCAAAAGTGGTACCCGCTTGCGAATCTGACAATTTCCTTAAACAAATAAGCAATTTTTCTTTATCAATAGGAAAAGACCTCAAAATATGATATATTAAATTTTGTACATATTGCCTATACTATAAAAAGATTACCTGCGGACAATCTTTATCCTCAGCCTCAGTAAGCGCTGTTCAGTATGCTTTTTTACATCGTAAAGAAGGCGGGAAATCAGCAAAGCTTAACCTTGGCTCTTTTGAACAAACATCATGTTGTTCATTTGTGCAGGATAAATGAAAAATACATAACAGTAGGAGTGTTTATTGAATGAAGAAAGCTATGCTTGCCTTAGCAGCAACAAGTGTAATTGCCTTATCAGCATGTGGGTCATCTGATAAAATCGCAACCTCTAAAGCTGGTGACGTAACGAAAGATGAACTTTACGCATCACTAAAGCAACAAGGTGGGAAACAAGTTTTACGCAACATGATTGTTGAAAAGGTATTTATTAAAAACTACAAAGTTGATGACAAAGACGTTGATAAAAAATACGACGAATTTAAAAAGCAATACGGCGATCAATTTGATACATTGTTAAAACAACAAGGTATTAAAGAAGAAACATTAAAAACAAGCGTACGTGCTCAATTAGCTCAAGAAAAAGCGGTTGAAAAATCTATCACTGATGAGGAAGCAAAGAAGAAATACCGTGATAAACGTGTATTCGCAAAACATATTCTTGTAAAAGATGAAGAAACTGCGAAAAAAGTGAAAGAAGAGCTTGGACAAGGTAAATCTTTTGAAGATTTAGCGAAACAATACTCTGAAGATCCAGGATCAAAAGAGAAAGGCGGCGACCTAGGTGAATTAAAACCAGGTACTCTTGTAAAAGAATTTGAAGATGCTGCTTTCAAACTGAAAAAAGATGAAGTAAGCGAGCCTGTAAAATCTAGCTTCGGTTACCACATTATTAAAGTAACAGACATTAAAGATGCAAAACCATTCAAAGAAGAAAAAGCATCACTCAAGAAAGAAATCGCTCAGCAGAAATTACAAGATCCACAATTCTTAAACGAATTCCAAAATAAAGAAGTGAAAAAAGCGGATGTGAAGATTGAAGATAAAGACTTAAAAGATATCTTCGAAACTCCAAAAGCTGATAAAGAGAAAAAATAACAAAAAAACTGCCAGGTGTGCCTGGCAGTTTTTTTCATACTACAGTCGCTTTATCCACTTATAAAAAAAGCATCCAGCAAAAAGCTAGATGCAGATAAAAAACACACGGGAAGATGCAAACTCTTCCCCTAACCCGTATGCTATTATAACAAAAAAACGATAAAAAAGTATAAAAAATTTTAATTTCTTTTGAAATATAATAGATTTTGTCGTTTATCCTCACTCTAAATGTTTCATTTGTGCGGAGACGCTGCGGAAGAAATGATCAAGATAACATTACTTTATCTTTCATCAACTTTCGCCTTCCTTTTCATATACTTCCTTCTCTCATCATCCTGCTATCGTTTATATGATTGCTCCTTCTTTAAAAAAATGAGATTAACATGTAAAATTCCATAAAACAGCATAAACAAGAAAAAAAGCGCCTAAAGGAGTTATTTCCTCCCTCTAAGCGCTTTTTATCACAATTTGCTATTTAGATAATGCTGCTTATTTTTGTTCGTCTACAGGCACAGCAGCGTCTTTTAATGCTTGTTCTAATTCCGCTGTATATTTTGCTGTTTCTTCATTCGTCCAGCCTAGTTTTGCAGCCATGTATGCAATCACAGGCTCTTTCCAGTCGTATACCCATTGAATGTTGAAGAATACAGCTCCTCTGCGGCGTACAAAGAAGTCGACAGGTTTTGCTGTCATTTCATAGTCCATTGCGTATACAAGCGGTACAAGGACGTCTAATGGCATGTTGTATTCTTTTGCATCCTCTTTTAAATCTTTTGCTAAGTTAAAGAGAACATCAACGTTAGAGCCGTAGAATTTCGCAAATGCTTCTGCTTGCTCAGTTGTTAAGCCGTATTTCGTACCTTCTCCTGCTTTTTTCGAAACGAATGCTGGTAATCCTTCAGAACCACCTACATGTCCACCAGAGATTGGCATATGTTTCGTTTTTGTTTTTGGTAATGCACTGTGACCCTCTTTTTGCATTAAAGATGCAACGTAGTCAACAACCATTTCTGCCATTTTACGATATCCAGTTAGCTTACCACCAGCGATTGTAATTAGGCCTGAATCAGAAGTCCAAATTTCATCTTTACGAGAAATTTCAGATGCGCTCTTACCTTCTTCATAAATTAACGGACGAACACCAGCCCAGCTTGATTCAATATCTTTTTCTGTAATTTTCACAGTTGGGAACATATAGTTAATCGCTTTAATAATATATGCGCGATCTTCTGTTGTCATTTTTGGTACCGCTGCATCTTTATCATAGAATGTATCAGTTGTACCAACGTATGTTTTGTTACCACGTGGAATCGCGAAGACCATACGTCCATCTGGTGTATCGAAATAAATCGCTTGGCCAAGTGGGAAACGTTTTTGGTCGATAACTAAGTGAACACCTTTTGATAATTGTAGTACTTTTCCTTTTTTCGAATTATCTTTTTCACGAAGTGTATCTACCCAAGGACCTGCTGCGTTTACAATTTTCTTACCGTAAACTTCATATACGCTTCCATCTAATAAATCGATGACACGTACACCGCATACTTTTCCATCTTTATATAAGAAACCGTCTACTTTTGCATAGTTAACAGCTTTTGCGCCGTGCTCGATTGCTTCTTTCATAACTTCGATTGTTAAACGAGCATCATCTGTACGATACTCTACGTAGTAACCGCCGCCTTTTAACCCTTCTTGTTTTACAAGTGGTTCTTTCTTCATTGTTTCCTCACGGCTAAACATTTTTCTGCGTTCGCTTCGTTTTACACCTGCTAAGAAGTCATATACGCGAAGACCGATTGATGTTGTAAATGCACCAAATGTACCGCCCTTATGGAATGGAAGTAACATCCACTCAGGTGTTGTTACATGGGGACCGTTCTCATATACAATCGCACGCTCTTTCCCTACTTCTGCTACCATCTTCACTTCAAATTGTTTTAAATAACGTAAACCGCCATGTACAAGTTTTGTTGAGCGGCTTGATGTTCCTGCTGCAAAGTCTTGCATTTCGAACACAACTGTTGATAATCCGCGCGTTACAGCATCTAATGCGATACCAGAACCAGTAATACCGCCACCAATTACAATTAAATCTAACTCTTGTTTATGAACACCTTTTAATACGTCTTTACGTTGTTTACTTGAAAATTTCATGGTATTTCCTCCCTTTGATACGAAAAAAAGAGACCACAAACAACACTATAGAAATCTCTCTATAGCGCGTTATGGTCTCTCCATATCTCCTACCGAATTATTAACTTACCATCATTATAACACTGTTTATGATTATTTAAAAGCTTTTGTTGCTTCAATTGCTTTTTTCCATCCAGCATATAGTTCTTCGCTTCTTTCCATCTCCATTTCTGGTGTAAAGCTTCGATCCATATCCCATTGTGCTTTAATTTCTTCTTGACTTTCCCAATATCCAACTGCAAGCCCTGCTAAATATGCAGCACCTAGCGCTGTCGTTTCACTAATCATTGGACGCTCTACTGGAACTTGTAACACATCGCTTTGGAATTGCATTAAAAAGTTATTTTTCACTGCGCCGCCATCAACGCGTAACGTTTTCAGCTTAATGCCAGAATCTGCTTCCATTGCGCATAATACATCTCTTGTTTGATATGCTAATGATTCTAACGTTGCACGAATGAAGTGCTCTTTCGTTGTACCGCGTGTTACACCAAATACAGCTCCGCGTACTTCACTATCCCAGTATGGTGTTCCAAGTCCTACGAATGCTGGTACAACATATACACCGTCCGTTGATTCAACGCGTGATGCATACTCTTCACTCTCACTTGCATCATGAACCATGCGCATGCCATCACGTAACCACTGAATTGCTGAACCTGCTACGAAAATACTTCCTTCTAACGCATAATTTACTTTACCATCTAAACCCCATGCAATTGTTGTTAATAGGCCATGATTAGAGTTAACTGCTTTTTCACCCGTATTCATTAACATGAAGCAACCTGTTCCGTATGTGTTTTTCGCCATACCTTCACCGAAGCACGCTTGCCCAAATAACGCTGCTTGTTGGTCACCTGCCACACCAGCAATCGGTACACTTTGAGAGAAGAAGTGATAATCAACTGTATGACCGTATACTTCAGATGACGGACGTACTTCTGGTAACATGCTCTTTGGCACCGTTAACATTTCTAATAATTCATCATCCCATTGTAAATCATGAATATTGAACATTAATGTGCGTGATGCATTTGAATAATCTGTTACATGTGCTTTACCACCAGACAATTTCCATACAAGCCATGTATCAATTGTACCGAATAATAATTCACCGCGCTCTGCTTGTTCTCTTGCACCTTCAACGTTATCTAAAATCCATTTTACTTTCGTACCTGAGAAATATGCATCAATTAAAAGACC
The DNA here is from genome assembly GCF_022663115.1 of Bacillus cereus group sp. BfR-BA-01430. Classification (NCBI taxonomy): domain Bacteria; kingdom Bacillati; phylum Bacillota; class Bacilli; order Caryophanales; family Bacillaceae; genus Bacillus; species Bacillus cereus group sp. BfR-BA-01430. The sequence goes on along the minus strand of NZ_JAKUEW010000001.1, from coordinate 230,773 downwards.
TGTTTTTTCGCGAACCATATCGCTATATCCTTTTTCTTTTAACTCTTCACAAATTTCAGCTGTTTGACGAGATTGCCATACAATTGCGTTATAAACCGGTTTCCCAGTTGCCTTCTCCCAAACAACTGCTGTTTCACGTTGGTTTGTAATCCCAATACCAGCGATTTGTTCTGGTTTCACATCCGCTTCACTTAAGCAAGTTGCGATAACCGCTAGAATGGATCCCCAAATTTCTTGTGCATTATGCTCTACCCAACCTGGCTTTGGAAAATATTGCGTAAATTCTTTTTGAGCAGAATGAACGATTTCTCCTTTTTTATTAAACAGAATGGCACGTGAACTTGTTGTGCCTTGATCTAATGAAAGAATATATGTTTCCATCCTTGTTTCCTCCCTATTATGCTACTTTTCTACTATTTGTATCGTTTCCGTTCTTTTTACCTGCTATATAAGAGATTGCTAGTATAATAACCGTTGCAATCACCACATATATAAGTGCTGTATTTTGTTTTCCGTCAAATACAACTTGATGAAATACACCTGCAAGCGATCCGCCTAAAATCGGTCCTACAACCGGAATCCATGCATACTTCCAATTTGATCCGCCCTTTCCTGCAATCGGAAGGAAGAAGTGTGCAATACGAGGTCCCAAATCACGTGCTGGGTTAATCGCATATCCCGTTGTTCCACCTAATGATAAACCAATACTCACAATTAAGAACCCTACGATAAATGGGTTTAAACCATCTGCAAATTTATTTGCACCAATTGCTAATATACCAAATACTAAAACGAATGTACCAATCATTTCACTCAGAAGGTTTGCAAATGTGTTTGGAATTGCTGGTCCTGTTGCAAATACACCTAACTTTGCTCCTGGATCTTCCGTTTCTTTCCAATGCGGTAAGTAATGTAAATATACGATAACAGCACCGATTATTGCCCCAATCATTTGTGCTACGATATATCCTGGAACATCACTCCATGGGAACGTTCCCTTAAATGCCAGTCCTATTGTTAATGCAGGGTTCAAATGCGCCCCACTAATAGATCCAACAGCATATGCTGCTACTGCAACCGCTAAGCCCCAACCCATTGTAATGACAATCCAGCCAGAATCCTTAGCAAACGACTTCTTTAAACTTACCCCAGCACAAACACCGCCACCAAGAACGATTAATAACGCTGTCCCTATTAACTCTCCTAAAAATGCTGACATAAAATCCCTCCACAATCAAATTAAACGTTTACAATGTGAAGGAGAGAAAATGAATGACCATTCGTTTTTTCAAAAAGAAAAGACCCACAGCCTACATGCCTCTATATAACAATATAGAAACAATAAAATGTGGATCTCTTCTTTTTCTCCGTCACGTTTATTAACTTATCTATAATGTTAACTGCAAATGAAAGCGGTGTCAACGAATTTCTTTCACATTTTCGTCACTTTTTTTGGAAATGTTTCCATAGTTCTTTTTTCGACGTTGTAATTGCTGTCGCACCAGCCTCTAAAGCCCTTTCTACATCAGCCACCGTACGAATAAAACCACCGGCTAAAATCGGTATTCCTGTGCGTTCGTTTACTTCCGCAATCACACCTGTTAAAGCTCCTGGAAGCACTTCGATATAATCCGGTTTTGTTTTCCCTAACAGATGACAGCTTTTTTCCATCGCACTTGAATCGATTAAAAAGATGCGCTGAATTGCTACAACGCCTTTTTGCTTCGCCTTCATAATCACGCTTGCCTTCGTCGATAAAAGCCCATATGGCTTATACTCTTGACATAAAAACTCTGTCGCATGACCATCGCTTTGCAATCCATGAATTAAATCAACATGTAAAAATACCTTTTTCTCATATTGCTTCGCTAAGTTCACAACACTTTTCAATTGTCCAATATGAATATCTAAAATGACAATATACTCATAAGAACTATGCACAAGCTTTTCTAAGTCTTTAATTTGCCTTACTGCTGGTAAAATTTTTTGTTCATGAAATTCCATTTAAGCTCTACCTTCCTCTCTACCTTTATAGTATAGCTAGTTCATAAAAAATTCACATCTTTTTTTGTCTGATTTTGTCGAATATCTTGTATCTTTTAGGACCATGAAAAAAGTGGATAACCTATTCGTTATCCACTTACGCTTATAGTAACACAGAATCCTTATCATTGTCTTGATTGCGGCGCTCCCGTTCTTCCTCTAAACGTTTCATATATATTTCGCCTTCTTTTTCAATAAACTCATGATCTATTTCTTGCTCTTTTTTCGAAGTATATAAAACCATGTAGCCACTTACGACAATTCCAATAATCACAAGATAAATCCACCATGGTAAAGTTTCCACTTTTCTTCCTTCCTTTCTTTTAGACAAGCCTTGTTAATTTCACTGTATGAAAGGAAGGCGATTTTTATGACTATATCATCTCAATACAAATAAAAACCGTCCCTCTTATTTTCCAGAACAGTTTTTCACCCTACAATAATCATAACCATACTTGCTAATGCAATATAAGGAGCAAAAGAAATCGCATCTGTACGCTGCTTCTTTTTCAAAAGAATGAGGCATAGCGTCCCTACAATTGCGAGTATACAAGCAAGAAATAAATGTAAAAGTATAGCATTCATCCCAAAGAAAAAACCAAGTAACGTATAAAGCTTCACATCTCCTCCGCCCACTTGTCCTTTTGAAGCAATCGCCAGTACAGCTAAAATTCCAAAAGCAAGAAGCGCACCTGAAATAGAAGAAACTAGACCGTTCTCTAACGGGAATATACTTCTCAGTATAATAATCGGAAATACAAATAAAAGTAACGTTTTATTTAAAATAAGCATTGCCATCATATCTGTCAGTGTGACAATAATCATCAATATTGCCAATACAGCTGCCATAATAAACGCCTCAAATGAATCGCTAATATACCATAACGAAGGTAAAAGTATTCCTGAAACAACTGCTGTACAGTGTTTGCCATATTTCATACGGGTAAACTCTCTTCCTTGAAGGGAAAAAACAGAAAACCATTCTAATCCGTATCCAATTATTACTCCACATATGGTAAGTAAAATATATATCATGCTTCAATCTCCTATTTAAAATAATGGTTGTCCATTGTGTTTCAATTTATTATATGTAGATGTCAATGAGCCGATTGAGTTTATAAATGGTAAATCTGGTCCCGCAGCTTCCGAATCAATTGTAAACTTTCTTTTCTCTTTCAATAACTTATCGACAAATTGAAACCCAACATCAACTGACGCCGTTACAAAAACCTTCTGCATGCCATCTTTTCCCCACGCAATCCCTTGAAACTTTCCACCATTTGCTTTTATAATTGCTTCCGCTTTTTTCTCTGCTCTAGCTTGGCTATGGGGTAGACTTTCCATCAATTGCGTTTGCATTTCTGGAGAAAATCCCCCTTCAGCTAATATTTCACTCCATGCTTTTCTCTTCCTCGCTCCTTCCCCCCAATCTAGCTTTTTCGCACTAATTTCAGAATATTTCTTTACATATCTTTCTTTTAAAAGAGGATCTAATGCACTAAAAGACTCAGCTATCGGTATGATTCCATTCACGATTTCATCACTTGCAGCTAAGCTCGCTTGCTGCGCAGCCGTTGTTGCTTTTTGCTTCATCGTTAATACTGTAGATGCACCATATATCATCGCAAAAGCTAACACAATGACAGTTAAAGACCCAAGTGTAAATAATGTTACATTTCCCTTCTCATTTTTCCTCATTATTCAATCACCTGACTTGCTACTTCTTGCTTCATTTCAATTGGCGGTATTTCCGTTTCTAAAAAATCCGGTAAAATCTTAATATTATAGTGTGTTAACACCTTAACTTTAAACTCTCCTTCACTATTCGGCGAGGTAATCTCGCTATCTTTTAAAGACAAAAAATTATTTGAATTGGTACCGATTGCTTTTTTAATAATTGAATTTGCTTTCGCACTATTCCCGGTTATCGAATATACTTTAGCTGCCTCGTTTGCTGCGCTATGGCCTAGAAAATAGCTATATGTAACGAGAGAAAATTGCCATAAAAAAACAAAAAATATAATTACAATTGGTAATATTCCAATAAATTCTAACGTTGCTGACCCTTCTTCATTTTTGAATAAGCGCTTCACTACTCTCCCCCTCCCAGTGCTTTAAATGACTATTCTTTTTTCCTTTTTAAATGTCTTTGTAAACGCCCACTTTTCAAAATTAACTTTATATATACAACAATAAAATGGAAAAAGTAACATACTAACAAGTAAATTCAGTAATACATATGTTGCATAATAAGGAGAAACTGCCTGTACAATTAAATTGATTCCATATTTAATGAGTAATTCAATTCCTCCGGTTGCTATAATCATAAATAAAATTTTAAAGAAATTTGATTTTGTAACGTGCATAGCAAACTTAACATTCTTCCACAAACCTTCATTTTTAAAGCACATTATGATCGGAGGTGCAAACAACGCAGCCATAATTACAATTCCTGGCAAAACGAACAACAACATCCCTGCTGCAGATAAAAAGCTATATAGCACGACATATACAAAAAAACCGAATCCGTATTCTAAGAAAAAGAGACACGTCTTCACATAAGGACGCTGCTCTTCATCAACAATTGTCAAAAAATAGACAAGAGGAGCTGCCCCTAAAGTAGCAAACAACACGGAAATAAATACATTATAAACGGACATCCCTATTTGATCAGACGCCGTTCGAACTTCAAAAATAATTGGTTGGATTTCCGTCAATACATACATAGGTAAAATAACGATTATCGTTAATAAAATCAGACTTTGAAAGTTTTCTTTATACAATTCGAAATACTCATGTACATATTTACCCATCATCTATTTACCATCCTCTCTAAATGTTTACTCATTAACTTTCCTGTTAGTGTATATGGAATTAATGATCTACTTTTACCATAAAGCACTTCATATACAAACTCTTGTTCCACCTTATTGCTCACAGGGGAAGTAATAGAATCTGATAAAAAAACTTCATAATAGGAATCTATTTTATTTACTTTAAAAGATAACTTTTCACATTGCTCTTCATAATTATAATCAAAATGCGTCTCTAACCTTCCACCTATGCTTGAACCTTTATGAGCCAAAATATAATGTTCCAGTTTTGGAATTTGCCCTCTCCAAAAAAACGTAAACAAATAAAACGCATTATAACCAATGACACCGATTTGGAAATCTAACTGAATCGCTATTTCTTTAAACATCTTAAAAAAGCATTCCAAATCATTCTTTTCAGGTTGCATCAAATAATTCGCATCCGCTATAAAATAGATGGCATCTCGTTTTTGGTACATTCGAAAGACTTCTTTTCCACTTTCATCTATTTTTATCCACTCCGATGTTCCGAACCCTTTGACAAAAGCTGCTTCTTGTAAAAGGTGTTCTACTTGCATTTCGAAAGGATTGGATGAATCTATCGAAGTGAACTCTGTTTTTATTCGATTTGGAACAAAGCTATTCCCATATTGTTTTATTACATCAAGCAATCTTGCTATTTTTTCACTATTCATGACATCTGCCAATGAATCGTACTCTTCTACATCTTTCCGTAACATCCCAACAATATATCCCATTTTTATCCCTCACACTAATTACGTAACTTCTTTTTATACTCTTTATGAAACTGTTCTTGACTAACCTTTATAATATGCTGTGCTAACTCTTCTCTCTGTGAAATACCTTCATATACTTTATGATATCGAATTTCGGCTCTATATTTCTTCATATGATACAACCACTTGGTATATGTAATACCACTGTTAAATTTAGATATACAGCTAAGGACCTCCCTTTTATTTTCTAGATTCATTTTCGTCAGTTCCTTTTTGCATCTCTGTATCTCTTTTCTTGCTGAAATATACAGTTTTTCCATCTCAAACAAATAATGCGTATGATATTTTAATAATTCTTTCGCAACATCATAAGACTCCGTATCAATCGGTTCATTAAACTTACATGTTAATGCACTTCTTGCCTCTAAAAATTCAATAAACTTATCGAATTCTACCATGATATCCAAAATACACTTTAATACTTCAGTAATAAAGGAAGTCTCTTTTTCTTCTTGCTGTAACATAATGATCAATTCAACTAAATGTTGTTTCAATTTTACGCATAACGGTTGTAATTCAAGACTAGGTGTAAGAGTGGCAAAATAATTCTTATAATTTATTATGATGCTTTCAATTCTCTCCGCTTCTCTTCGTGAAATAACTTGTCCATATTCATTAACAATAAGTGTTCCTCTCCAGCCTCCTTTTGAGCCTCTAGAAAATATAAATCGAAAATATTTGTTGCCATTTTCTTCATATGAATTCCATAAACTCACTGTTTCTTCATATGAAATAAATACAGCTGAATAATACTTTTTTTTATAACCATTTGCTGTTTTCCACACTTCTGGCGTAGGGGTAATTTTTTTCGCATCTTGTTTTTGCATTCTTTCTCCTCCAGATGAAGTACCGTATATAACAAAACAAGAAAGTATAATCATGATCGTTATACTTTCTTATTATAGAAATGCTTTATCCAAACAAGCCTGTTAACTTTTTAAAGCCATCTCCCATTTTCTTAAAGAAGTTTTTCGTACCTTCATATATTTTTTTATCATAACCTTTTTTCGCAAGCCATTTATAAAGTGCACCTGCTGCAAATATTCCAGCTCCTGCAATCATGATTCCAGCTCCGACAGCTGGATTTACTAGAAGTGCCACCTCTCCAGCAGCAAAAATCGTTTCACCAACTGAAGAAACACCGTCTCCCATTGTTGATCGAAACGCATCGGAAGCCCCATCTTTTTTATAAATTTCACTCGCCTGGTTAAATTTAGCATACGCATCCACAGCACTTAAACCGCCAGATACAACAGAAGTACCTACATTGAAGTGTGCGAGCCATTTCACTTTACTTCCAGCTTTAATGATTTCCTCTAACTTCCCAAGCTCATGAGTTAGATTTGCAACCTTTGTACCGCTGTTTACAATCTTCCCTTCCAAAACTGCTATTTCTCTTGAATATTTCTGCTCAAGAGAAGACATATCACCTAATATTTTTGAAGCTTCTGCAGAATTCCCAGCTGCTCTTGCATTATTATACTTTTGTTGCAACTCTTTCATTAATTGTGTTTTTTTAGATTTCTCTTGACTAATTTTATTTTGGAGATCACTTAGAATATTTTTTTCGCTATCTAAATTTCCGAGTTTCGTTGCATGTTCTCCTTTTGCCTCATTCAATTTAGATATTATAGAGTTATATTCTGTGCCCTCTGCTTTTGCTCCCTTGACACTTTTATAATTATTATATATGTCATAACCATCTGACCCAAATTCTATCGCATCAATACCTTGCAATTTCCCTGCAGTACGGCCTACATCTAGTATTGACTTTGTTCTTGCCTCTCTTATTTTCCTATTTCTATCAAGGGTCCCCTCATCCATACCGGTTAAATTCGAAAATATATTTTTATTTTTATCATTACCATAACCTATTTGATGTTTTCCTACATCTATACCAGTTTTAGCCATGGAAATACTATCTTGAATTTGCTTACAAGTGATGGTTGGTTGAAGACAACTAATAGCTTCAATCTCACCATCCGTCATTTCACCAGACTTCGAGTTTCCACCTTTCGTACTACCAGGGTTTGCAATTGTTCCAGGATTTGAAATCGTTCCTGGGTTTAAGTTTGGGTCAACATGAATAGAACCGGGATTTAAACTTCCTGGGTTCAAACTTCCTCCGTTCAAGCTACCGGGATTTAATCCACCTGGGTTCAAACTTCCTCCGTTCAAGCTACCGGGATTTAGTCCACCAGCGTTTAAACTCCCTCCATTCAAACTGCCGGGATTTAGTCCACCAGCGTTTAAACTCCCTCCATTCAAACTGCCAGGATTTAGTCCACCAGCGTTTAAACTCCCTCCATTCAAACTGCCGGGGTTTAATTCACCTGGATCTAGACTACCAGCGTTTAGGCCACCTGGATTCAAACTACCAGCGTTTAGGCCACCTGGATTCAAACTACCTGGATTTAAACTGCCGACACTAGCCGAGACTTTCCACGCCATAAACGGCATCATTTGTAGAAAGAAAATAAAAGTTAACGCAATTATTGCACATATTTTCCTAAGTCGCACTCACATTTCACTCCCATCCCCAATTTGTGCGTACTCTGCCTACTATTGTTCATTTTTTTTATAAGTGTCGTTTATTTCCGCTTCTTTTTCTTTTTTCATCTTATCAACTTGTGCTCTCATGTCTTTTGCATACGGTTCCATTACATTGTCTCTAAAATCTATTAAATACTTTTCTAGTTCTTGCTTTACAGCCTTAATAACTTTTTCCTCTTTTGGATTTCGTTTCTCTAACTGTTCAGCGACATCATTTACAAAATATTTTTGTTCGATTAATGCATTAAACCATTTATGTTCTAAACTATAAATATCTAGTGAGGTAGTTGTTGCTTTTCCACTTACTTCCAAACTAGATTTTGTTCTCCATTCTGACCATTTTAGAGAAAGATCTTTTCCTTTTTTAAACTCACTTTCTAGTTCCTTCGTATTTTTTGCCGAAACATATTTTCCTTTCGTCGCTTCAGCTACTTGCTTTAATTGCTGTTGTGATTCATTATCTACATCAAAGCCAATCACATTCACAATCGGCTGAATGTTCGATTCTCCTAGTTGTTTTGCTACAGCGACTGGATCTCCGCCGCACGTTTCAATTCCATCACTGACAACATAAATAATATTCGTATTCTTTTCGCCTGGAGCATTCGTAAAATTCTCCATCGACTTTTGTAATGCTCCTGCTAGTGGCGTCCATCCTGTCGATTGAAATTGATCTAATGCTTGTTGAAATGACTGCTCTTGATATGCTTGGCGAGAGTATACAGTATCAATTGCCCCGCACGATACTCCCTTATCTTGTTCTTTATTTGACCCTTTATGACCGTAAGCAACAAGGGATACATTCGCTTCTTTCGGCAACGATTTCGCAAAATTACGGACTGCTTCTTTTGCTACTTCCATCTTTGTTTTTCCATCTACTTTCCCAGCCATGCTCCCGCTAGAATCAATAATAATTTCAACATTTAAATTCTCTTTTAAAGTTTGGTTCGCTCCTTTTTCATTCTCATCTGTTGGCGTTGGTTTAATATCTGGATTATAATCCAGCTTATAAGCTGGAAGCTCTCGTTTTGTTAACTTAAAAAGTTCCATCATATAGAAATTTTTCAACTCTTCATCTGACATGGAGCTTGCATCTAATTTCTTATGACTTTTCTCAATCTCATCGACTACTTGATCTATATTTTCTTTCTTCTTTCGTTCTTCTTCAGATAACTTTCCATAAGCTCCTACAGGAAAACTCACAAATTCTTCCATTGTTTTTGGAAATTTTACTACAATTTCTTTTGGTTGTTTCTTCTCCTCCTTCTTTTTCTCTGATACCGGTTGTTCTTCTGGTTTTTTTTGCTCCTCCGATTGACTGGTCTGATTTTGGCAACCTACTAAAAAAACAAATAGACTAAGAGAAAAAAATAAATATTTTAAACTTTTAATCACGTTGTACACCCTTTCAACTTAACAGCTTAGCGCAAAGTATTTACTTTGCGCTCTTAGTTATTAGTTCAGTTTTAACTTGTCAGCTAGTCCTTTAAATACCTCTCCTATTTTTCGCCAATCTCTTTCCCTACGTTGCCACCAAATACTTTGACTAATGCCGCCGCTAGAACAACTACTACCGCTGCAATCCCTAACCACTCTAATGCTTGGGAACCATCTTCATTTTTCATAACGCGCTCTTTCACATTCTCCAATTGCATATTTCCCTTCACATACATCTTTGTCATAAACTGATTCATATATTTGCTCTCCCTTTCTATTCTTTTATGTTTTATCCCCAAAAATCTCATCATGTATAAATTGAACGTATCTTTTTGTCACCTCCCTTCATTATTTAAATACAGTACTTATACCGTTTTCCCCAAATATGAAATTCATTACAATTAATCCAACAATCATAATGATAGAGGTTGGTGCAATAAAGAAAGTTGTAATTAACGTAATCTTAGGCGATGCTTTTGAAGCTAGCTCCTTTACTCGTTCTTGCTGCATCACTCTCATATCTTCTGCTTGATGTTTAAACGTTGTCGAGATTGGTACACCAAGCTGTATACCTTGTAATAACGATTTAATAAGTGCTTGTAACTCCGGACAATCATTTCGGTCCAATAAGTTATCTAGAGCCTGTTCACGGCGTACGCCAAGCCTAATTTCTTGTGTAAATCGTTGAAACTCTTCACTTAATGCCCCTTTAAAATAAGGCAAAATTTTGGCTAAAGCTTGGTCAAATCCTAAACCTACTTGCAGCGTGACACTCATCATGTCTAAAAAATCTGGAAGCGCTAAGCGTACCTCTTCTTGTCTTCGTTTCGCCATACTTTTAATCCAGTAAATCGGATAAAAGTATCCTAGAAACGGAAAAGCAATCATAATAATTTGTGCAAACGGTAATCCAACAATCACCCAAGCAAAGCCAGTAAAAAAGCCAATTAGAAAGAGAGCTATTTTCAACCCTTGAAACCTCTCAACAGTCATGTTTTTCGGCTGTCCGGCTTTTTTTAACCAGCTTTTCACCTCTTTTGATTCGCTTAATATTTGTACTTTACTCCCAATAGCAGATAAATCATCTGCTAAAACAAGTATCTTTTCTTTTAAACCATGTTTACGTTTCTTCTTTTTCATATCATGTTGTACTTCTGTAATCTCTGCCAAATGACGAACCAATTTTTTTCTTTCCATTCGATACTCGTAAACTAGTTTTACGGCAAAACAAAAACTAATACAAAATAGAATTACAACAGGTAACATTAAAGTTTCCATCATCATTTACACCCTTATTTTTGTAACTTTTCGAATGAGAATAAACCCTAAGAATACACCAGTACCAAAAATGACTAATAATATGAAACCAACCGGTGTAAAAAGTGGATCAATAAATCCATCAATAATTGCATTCATTAGTAATACGAGAAAGACTGGCATAAACGGTAATATCATCGCTACATATTTTTGCTCTGCTGTTAATGTTTTTACCATCTGTTTTAATATTTTCCGCTCATCTAATGTTTGGGACATCTCGTTTAATGCAGCTGCTAAATTTCCACCTGCTTCTTTTTGCACTTGTAATGTCGCGATTAGTATATTTAAGTCTCTAGATTGATACTTATTTTAAAAATTCTCTAACACATGTTCTAAACTAACTCCTAACTGTAACTCTCGCGATAATTTAATAAACTCAACATTTGCTTTTAATATTCTCATGCTTTGGGCATAATTTTGTGCATGAATTAATTTAGTTGCTTCTTCGACTGGAACTTCAACTGCAATACCTAAAAACTTGTCTTTATCTTTAGACACCATAACTACAGGAACATCCTTCATAAACATCGTTGTTTCAGTACCTTCTCCTTCTTTCACTTTATCTGAAACGACTATATCTACTCGATCTAACGATTCCACAGCCTGATTAAATCCGACTTTTTCAGAAGCTTGTAAAGCAACAAGTCTAGTGTTTTCTTTTTGTAGATTTACAGCCTGTTTCAACATACTTTTCGTTACTAAATCGCCTTTTGATAATGGTACAACTGACACTTTGTTTTGAAGCTCTTTCATTTTTGTAATATGAGAACTTGTTACATACTTTTTAGGTAGCTCAATCGTTTCAATATCTTCTTGTGTAATGACTTTACGTGACGCAATATTTTTCGCTGCAACATACACCTTCGTTTTCTCTCCCATTTCTTGATCTAACTGCCCCATTTTTTGAACATACATAAAACCAGCTACAAGTGCTAACGAAAAAGAAATCACTAGTAAAATTATGGCTCGTCTCTTTGCTTTTAACATAGTTTTCTTCCATTCCCCTTTTTCAATATAATAATTGTCAGAATTGAGCACCTTTTGCGATAAAATAATACACAATTTTCATATATATTCCAATATATGTTTATATTTTTTATTTTTTGTAACACTATTTTAAATTTTCTAATTTATTTTTGCAAAAAAGTAACATTTTTCATCTTTTATATATATTTTCTTTTCTGAAGTTCGAATCGTTTTTACGAAAAAATATTTAATTATAGTAAATACACTAAAATTGGTAACATTAAAAAATGGTTCGTTACAGTCTGGGAACCAAAAGTTCATAAAAAACTCATTCACTTCACTATTTTTATTAAAATCCATGTCGAATTATTGAATATCTGTCACGTAATATGAAATTTCACCTACATTAAACATATTTCAACAAGCCAAATGAACAAATTATTTCGTGGAGGTTCCACTTCATACCCTTGTTCATTTCACTATATAAAAGTGATTTAGAGATGATTAAAGCAGTACCCTTTGAGAGTACTGCTTCTCATTTCATTTTTTATCGATGAATCCAAACTGCTCCTGCAGCATGACTCCCTAGCTTTGTCTGGATGATGTCGTTTATATATCATTTAGAATCAGCAAATGTTAAGAAATTTTTTCTGAAAACAAAAAAGAAGCTATCACGAAAAGGTCATTTTACCACCTTTTAGAATAGCCTCTTTCAAAACACACTTATGTAGTTGCAAAGAAGTCTTGCACATATTTCATAAATTCCTCTGGTTCTTGGCGAAATGGTGCATGATATCCTTTTTCGATAATATGGAATGTGCTATTTTTAAACAACTTATGATACAACTCACCATTTTTCCACGGAACACTCTTATCATGTCGCCCCCATATAATTAAAGTTGGCACTTTCATTTTATCTGCATCCATCACTATGCGGCGCTCTCTCATTTTCGTTAGTTCCTTATAATGTTCTTTATCATCTCGTCTATTTTTCACTGCATTTTTATCATAGTCCGTAATAGAGATAGACTCGCTATGAGATGAAAAGTTCGGCTTAGTGTCGCTTCCTTTTTGCTGAAAAGATTCAATTCCTGTCGCATCAGCTAAAATAAGATGTGTCACTGCATCTGGGTATAAATATGTTAAATTAAGAGACAACTCTCCGCCCATAGAATGACCGAGTAACGCAAACTGATCATATCCTAACTTTTTCATTAACTTATAATATAAATTTGCTTGATTTGGAAATGTATACTGAAAGTCCATCGGCTTGGAAGAACGTCCAAACCCTAAAATATCAACCGCAATAATCGTATGATCTTTCGCTAGTTCTGGATAAATATCACGAAATCCATCTGAAGAGCCGCCAAATCCATGAAGCATAAGAAGCGGTGGTTTTCCCTCACCAATTTGCTTAAAATATATCGTTTGTCCATCAATCTGTGCCATTTTTTCTTTTGTATTCAGTTTTGTTACTACCGTATCTTTCACTTCTTCTACTTTCGCCGTTGGCTTCTCAGCCATGCTGCATACAACTAACGCAACAAGAGCAATACAACAAATCACATACAACTTCAATCGCTTCAACATTATTGTCTCCCTTCCTCTATTTTGAATGATGAACAACTCTTCCTACTATTAGCTTTGACTTTTTATGAATATTTTATATCCTTCATAGTTGTAACTTATTTGATTACAACTATAATAAAAAATATATTTCGTATTCCATTTTCTTCATACTAAATATTTTGTAATCATTATAGTTACAAATAAAAAGTAAGTCAATTCCTTCTCTAAAAAGAATTGACCGTTCTGATCCAAGCACTTCCATTACCGAAATTGTATTTTACATAAGAGGAAAAAGATACTTTACTAGCTTCTCTTTTTCGTTCGTGAAACAACAAACAATCTCCCTTACGTTCATCATATCGAAAGGGAAATGTTGGAACAACCCTATTTCAAAATAATGAGATAAAAAAAAGAACGTCTCTTTATGAGAGGAAACGTTCTTCTCTTTCTATACATTTATCCAAACGTAACGATATCTTCTAATGTTGGTAACGATGGAATTGCCCCATAATTTGTGCACGTAATGGCTCCTACTTTGTTCGCAAATGTAGCAAATGTGCAAAGCGTCTCAAAGCTCACATCAAGTATATTTTCTTCTTTTGCAAATTGATACAACATAGCACCTACAAATGCGTCACCTGCACCCGTTGAATCCACTTGTTTTACAGCAATAGAAGGAATGATTGCTTCGCCTTCCCTTGTTGCAAGAAGTGTTCCTTCTTTTCCAAGCGTGATCGCAACACACTTTGCTCCTGCTCTCAGTAAAAATTGTGCAGCTTTCTTCCTATTCGTTTCTTTCGATAACATAATCGCTTCCTCTTCACTTACTTTTACAAAATGAGATTTGCTTATAAAAAAGAAACAATCCTTACAAAATTGCTCTTTATCTGTAACGAGGGCATCGCGATAGTTTGGATCAAACGAAATGAAGTGATTTTGTTCTTTCGCATATTGCAGCAATTTAAAATAAGTTTCCTTCAACTCCCCTGGCAATAAAGCTGTTGCGGATCCGAAATGAATCATATCACCTCGCTGCATTTTCGAAAGGTCAATTTGCTGAAACTGATACTCTCCATCCGCCCCGCGCATAAAAGTAAAATCACGTTCACCGTGCTTATCAATTGAAACAAAAGCAAATGTTGTTTGCTTCTCTTTGACAAGCATAGACGTATCAACCTTGTTTTCTTGCAATGTTTTTTCTAAGAAATCACCAAAAGGATCCTTGCCAACTTGCCCCATAAAAGAAGCGTTTCCGCCTAATTTTGCAATCGCTGCCGCAACATTTGCTGGAGCTCCGCCCGCTTTCTTTTCAAAATGTATCCCATCACGTAATGATGCATGATCACAACAAATAAAATCAATTAGTAATTCACCGATGCAAAATACTTGCCTCATTCTTACTCTCTCCTAAGTTTCTATTGGATCATCTGAAGTTTCCTCTTTCTATATGCGAAAACAACAAAATTGTCTCTTAAAATTATCATATCGAAGAGACTCTTTTGAAACAACTATATTTTAAGCGAATCGTATTTTTGAAAAAAGCGGGATAAAAAAAGCAAGTCACCTTAGCTATACACCAAGATCACTTGCTTTTTTACATTTCCTTATTTATGAAAAGAAGGTTTATAGAACGAACGGTTATCAAGCGCAAAGACGCGTTCTGTGTATTCGCCTGGTTTTGTGCGTCCAAGGGCGCGGTCCATCATGTTCATTTTTGCATCTAAATTATCAATGTAATGTAAAATTTCCGCTTCTTTTACTAATGGTGGTTTTGGGCTTCCCCACTCCGCTTTGCCATGATGAGATAAGACGATGTGCTGAAGGATTAATACTTCTTCTCCTTCAATTTTCAGCTCTTCTGCTGCTTTTCCAATTTCGTTCACCATAATTGAAATATGACCGAGTAAGTTACCTTCTAATGTATATGTTGTCGAAATTGGACCTGATAACTCGATGACTTTACCAAGGTCATGCAAGATGACACCTGCATAGAGTAAATCTTTATCTAAAGATGGATACAGCGTCGAAATTGCTTTCGCTAAATCCAGCATAGAGACAACATGGTAAGCAAGCCCTGATACGAACTCATGATGATTTTTCGTCGCTGCTGGATAGTCTAAGAAATCGTTTTGATGCTTATTTAATAAATGTCTTGTTAGACGCTGAATGTTCGAGTTTCTCATTTCAAATATGTATTGCGTAATTTTTTCCACCATATCTTCTTTTTTCACTGGTGCTTTTTCAACAAAGTCTGAGATATCGGTTACTTCATTCGGATTTGCAACACGGATTTGCTTAACACGAAGCTGGATGCGTCCTTTATAATTTTGAATATCACCAGCTACTTTTACAATTGTTTCTGCTGTATATTGTCTCTCTACTTCCGGTGATACATCCCATAGCTTTGCTTCAATATCTCCGCTTTGGTCTTGTAAGATTACTGTTAAAAACGGTTTCCCGTTACTTGCGATTCCTTTTGTTGCTGTCTTAATAAGCAAGAAAAGATCGACTTGTTCACCAACTTCATATTCTGCAATTTTCTTTTTCATCCTGATTCCTCCACCAACTTAAGTACTTTTAGTATAGCACACTACACGCTATTTTCTTTACGCTTCTGGCGTTAATTTTATTATCTGTTTTTCCGTAAAGAACGATAATAAGTGAGCATGACATGTAAAGAAGATGACTTGTCTCTCCTTTGCAATCTCTTTCATTAACGCGATTGTCCGCTCTGTCCGAACCGCGTCGAAATGAACAAAGCTATCATCAATAATAAATGGATAATGATGTTCAAACGTATGAGCAAGCGCAAAACGTAGTGATAAATAGAGCTGCTCCGCCGTTGCTTGACTAAGCTCATAACTGTAAAAACGAAGTCCATCACTGCGCTGAACGATAAATGGCTCTGTTTCTGACGGTGAAAAGATTTTGCCATATTTCTCACCTGTTAAGTAAACAAAATACTCCTCCGCCTTTTGTAAAATGCGCGGAAGCTGCACTTCATGATAATATTGCTTCGTTTTCGTTAACACCGCTTTCGCTGCCGCATATGCCGCCCACTTTTTCACTTGTTCTCGTACGTGTGACTTTTTCATTTCCCACTCATGTAATACATCCCCGTACGTACTACCTTTTTCTAAATTTGCAATTTCGACGCGGCACGCTGCAATGCGCTCCGTTTGTTCTTTTTCTTTCGAAAGAAGAGCTTGTATGTGCTGCATTTCTTCTCTTAATTTGTCTTCATAACCGTCTACTTGATAGTTCTCTTCTAAAGATAAATGTGTTAGGCGCTGCTTTAACATATCAATTTGTGGTAAGAGGCGCTGTAATTGTTTCTCTGCCTCTTCACGTTTTTCTGCTTGCACCCCTGCTTCCAAAAATGATTCCTCATCCTTTGCTCCCGCCATGTTCCATAATCCATCTCTTTCAGATTGAATTTGCATCATTTGGTGCTGTAAGGCTGCCTGTTCTTCCCGCCACTCCGCAAGCTTCTCTCGCCATTGTTTCAACTCTTGCATTTTTTCTTTTTCCTGCTGAATACGATGAGTGATTTTCAGAAGTGCATCAAAATCTGTTCCTGCCAAAACATGTTTTAGTTTATGTTCAAATTGCGAAATCATTTCATATAATGCATCTTTTCGCTCGAGCTTCTTTCCTAATTCTCGGTACAATTGTTGCATCTTTTCCACTCGCTCAAATGCCGGCAATAGATGCGCATGCGTATAAAAGGCTGGAAAATGATAACGTTTTTTATATCCATCTACCTGCTCCCCTACACGAAACGTATCTCTTTCCCACTCTTCATATGCCGAAACAATCTTTTCATAGCTTCTTTCTATTTGCTGCAATTTATAAGCCTCTCGCTCAAATACTTTGCGCATTTCTTCATCTTTTTCTAACTGATAACGAATGGACATAACTTCTTCACTTTGCCGTCTCTCGTTGTTTTGCTGACGTGTGAACAACTCTTCTTGCGAGCGGCTTGAAGCGGGGTCTTTATACAAAACAAATGCCAGTACAATGAATACAAAGAAAATGACGCTTGTAAATAATAAAGCACGATAATCTAACAATACACCCGTTAGTAAAACTCCTATATTCATAAGTAATAAGAAGAAACAAATTTTCTGCCAACGATTTTTCTTTTCAAACGTGCCTCTTGTTCTTTCTTCATATGTACGCTGCGTACGTTCTGCACTTGTATGAATTCCACCTTGAAACGATTTTTCTTTCTGAATAAGCGCTTGTCTTTCTTCCTCTGACAACATTTGTTTTCGAATGTATGCGATATGTTCTTCCTGTTCTTCCAATTGCTCCTGCGCCACTTGAAAGTTCCGATCTAACTCCTGTTTCCGCGCTTCTAATTCTCTCGCTTTTTGAACCGTTTGTGTAATCAATTCTTTTACCGCCAGACTTGTATCAAAAGAGAGCACGCTTTCTTCTGCAAAACTAGCGCCAATTTGCTGTTGTAATTCTTCTATTTCTTCTCTTATATTTTGAATACCGCTCGTCATCTCTCGCATTTCTTGGCGCGCATTTTCATATGATAGGTGCTGCATGCGAAGTTCTTCGACATCACTTTCTTTTTGCAAAAGCGCCTCATCTATTTGCAGCAATTTCATTTTCGATTGTGCCATGTCCATCTTTTCTTGAAGTGTACGTAACTGAACATGAAGTGGTTCAAGCTTTGCTTTTATCGATTCATAGCGTGCGATACCCGAAACAGGAAAATGCTCCGGCTGCTCTTTCAATCCCATTTCGTAAGTTCGTTTTTCAATCATAAGCGGCTGAAGTGCTGACAAGATTTCATAATCTTGCTTGCGCTGCTCTGCTCGCTCTTTTTCATGGCGAATTTGAACGAGTTTCTCTTCACTTTCCTTGAGCTGCTTCACATGTTTTTCATACGTACCAATCTTTCCTTGCCATTCATTCAATTTCTCTTTCAGTTTCTTCATCTCTTGCAGTGATGCATTAATCTCAGGCTTACGACCATTCGGTTTAAAGCGCTGATCCATTTCTTTTTCTAGCTTTTTATCTAGTCGCAATAACGCATCACTTCCAACCGCACTTGCTGAAAATAAATAGTTTCCAATTTCCGCTTCGCCGAGCTGATGAATATTTTGTAAACCGTGCATATCAAATGAGAAAACAGAGTCGAATAACCGCTCGTTCATCCCATTTGTAATAGCTTGCAACACTTCTTCTCCGCCCGTTTTTCCATCTTCAAAGTAAACTGTTACTTCCCCGCTTGCTGTTTTCGGAAGGCGCTCAATTTTTATCCGGCCATACTGCTTCGTCATCACAGTGATTGCTCCGCCATACTTACCGCCTTCTTTCGGTTCATAACGCTTTTGTCCCCTAGTCTGAAAGCCGAATAAAATGCTTTTCATAAACGAACGAATCGTTGATTTTCCCGCTTCATTTTCACCATATAACACCGTCAACAAGGAAAGATCCATTTCCACATTTTCTAGTTTTCCATAGCCATAAATATGGAGTTTTTCAATTCTCATTTTGTCTCCCTCTCTTGCTGGAATAATTGCTCTACTATAATATTTTCTGCTTCCTTTCGAATCTCTGCTTGTTCCTCATCTGAAAACGGCTCAATAGCGTTACGGGCAACAGGCGATGTCCAAATCATTTGAAGGATTGGATCCATATTTGAAAAAGACTCTAACTCTTGCAATACGCTCCCCACAAAATGATTTTCTTCCTTTAACCGCTGAATTTCTGCCAAGGACACGGTCTCATTTTTCCACTTCATCACATAAACAAAATCTTTGCGCTCTTCTCCAGCACTTAAAATATGAAAAATCTCTTCCACACGTTTTTCATCACGTAAATAGGGAGACAGCGGACCTTGTCCTGTCAAAATAACAGTTAGAAAAACTCCTTCTTCAACTTTACGCTGCTTCTGCAATACTTCTGCAGCAACCTTCATAAAATCATCGACAGTATCCAGTCCCTCAATTGAAAGTTCCATCTCTTCCCAAATCACGTCCGCTGTGTGAAAAAACGAACACTTTGTCTCTTGCTCTGTCATTTCCACAAGATATGCACCTTTTTCACCCATTTCCTTCCGGTGACGCCCTTGTATATTCCCTGGATAAATGATAGGTGGATTCTCTGCTAACATCTCACGCTTATGTATATGGCCAAGTGCCCAATAATGAAATTCTTTTTCTTTCAGTTCACGAATTTGAAATGGTGCATAACGATTATGCTCTGCATCCCCTTCTACACTGCCGTGAAGCATCCCAATATGAAATGGCGCATCGCTCATTTTCGTATACTGCGCTGTCATATTATCGGTTACTGCTTGTTGTAAATAACTAAATCCATAAATAGAAGCAAGACGTTCTCCATCTTTGTAAAATGACTTTTCTTCCACATACGGCTCCGTAAATATATGAACATTGCTTGGAAACTCAATCGCCGCCCAGCTTCCTCCTAAATGATCATGATTACCGTGAATGATATATACCGAAATGTCATACTGCGCAAGTCGTTTCATCTGCTCTCTTACAAATACTTGCGCGCGTAAACTTCTCGTATCCGCATCATATAAATCACCAGCAAGCAATACAAAATCAACGCGTTCTTGAATGGCTTTATCAATGATACGTTCAAATGATCGAAATGTACTTTGCTTCATTCTTTCCCAAATAGACGCTGGTACACTCATTTCCATACCTTTAAATGGGCTATCTAAATGCAAATCAGCTGCATGTATAAACTTTATTTGTTTCACTAACAAACGATCCTTTCTATCCTTCAAAAGTTTCACTTTATTGTAACACGCTATGTCATATATTTCTTTGCATATTCTATCGTTTTATGACAAAATAGTTATAAGATTCTGATTTTAAATTGGAGGGGAATTTTCATGGGAGTATACGTTCTAACAGTCTTTGAAAAAGATGGTTCCAAAGCATTAGATGAATCGTTCGAGGCCGCAACAGAAAAAGAAGCGAAATTAAAAGGAGAATCTATCTTACGAGAAAAAGGATTGTATGAAAAAACACATCGCTGCACATCCTCTGCAGGAAAACTTATTTTATTCCAGCGCTAAAAAAGAAGCGTGATTCGCTTCTTTTTCATTCAACATCTTCATCACACCACGTAAATACCACATCAAGAATACGATTTCCAATACGCACGCGTCTATTCCACTGTCCAGTTTGAATTTGGCGCGTTAATTCTTGTTTCATTTTCTCCGTCCAGTCGTGAATGGTTCCATTCCCGTCGTACGGATATATGCCTGGAAATTCTTCCTGCAGCACGCTTAAACCTTCTACGTCCAAATGAAAATGGAAAAAGTAGTTAGCTGTTAGCGATGGTTCTTGCAATTTTAAAAACGGGTCATCAATTTGCTTTCTATTTCGGTAAAAAGTAAAAATATTTACCTTTCCGCTCGTAATTTGGTCAATTTGAATTTCGTGCTTCTCTATCATCACGTCTGTCCACCTCGTTATATACTACCTTTAGTATATATGTCTTTTGCAACAAAGTTAACTATTTTACACGAAATTCATTTCCTTCATCTATGTCCCGCTCCAAAAATCAGAAGCAATTATAAAAAAATAACTTGAAGGGGAGAGATACTATGCATTTCGGAAGTAAAGGTTGGTACGTAAAAGAACTGAAAAAATTAGGTATTCGCACGTATGAAGGTAGAAAACTAGAATCTTATCGTGCACACATATTAGCTCGCTTACTTGAAAAAGTAAAAAGACAATCTGCTTAATAGAAGAAAAGAAGCAACGCTTTTGAGCATTGCTTCTTTTCTTCATTTATATCCCATTTGTATAAAGTGAAACTTTAATCAGCGGAGATTTTCTTCATCCTCACTAAGTATGAGCTCCCACTTTACTGCCCACAAATAGCGGGATCAATTAAAAAGGCACTCTCATAAATGCCTTTCTCCAACTTGATAACCACTTTTACTTTAAGCTTGTTTGCTTGAGAAAACGAAAGAGAGACGCCTAAGAGCATCTCTCCATCAAATTAATAAGTATATAGTATTCTTGAAATTCTATCTCCTGTACTATCATCAAGACGCCATCTATCATCTCCGTTGCTATTCATCTTAACTACGGCAGACTCTTCAACAGAACTTGTACCCACTTCAGGTAATTGAGAAGATGCATATTCAAATACTTGTTTTTTCAATTCATCATAAGAAATATTAGGATTTTCACTTTGGATTCGCTTTTGTTCCGCTTCAACTTTTGGTCTCAAATCCCTTAACGCAAGCGGCTTCGCTTTTATTTCTACTTCCGCTGTTCTACCATCTGCATCCATAGAGATTACCTTCGTTTCAAATTTCACATTTTTTTGCAGTGCTGTTTTGAAATTTTTAAAATAAATATCGAGCGATTCTTCTGTCATACCAGATAAGGAAGAACCTGCTAATGAGGATTTCTTAACTGATTCTGCGACCATCTTCTGGAATTCCGCTCCATCTTCACCTGTAAGGTCTTTCATTTTATCTATATCTTTATCGTAAAAACCTGCGTTTAAGTAAGCTTCTAACGCTTTAGCAGGGCGTTCCAATGCTTTTGCCTTATTTGTAAGTTTTTTCCCATCAATTACAAACTTTATTTTTTCCGGCTTTTCTTTTTCAGAAGGAGTCGTGCGATGCTTCTTATATTCTAACTCATAAGAAGAAGCCTCTTTCACATCAAAATATATAGCCCCAGATACTTTTCTACCTGGATCTACCACATCAAAAGAAAGTCTATCCTCATCATATTTCGAATACGCTTTCATTTTTTCATCTTTGACATATAGGGCAAAATCGTCTGGAGATAATCTCAACGCTTCTTTCCCTATATTTTTAATACTTACCTTCACTTTCAGAACTCGTCCATTAAGAGGTGCTGAATCTTCTTCAGGCAGCGTATACTCTGTACTTTCTAATGTCATCTCATAACTTTTACTCTTTTGATTCTTTTCTTCTTTCTGCCCCTTAGAAGAGCTTTCTTGTTTGACTTCCTTTGTACTTTCTGCTGATTTACAAGCGCTCATCCCCCCAAGTGTAAGCGCCGCTACCATACTAATCCCTACAAATTTCTTTAAATACACTGTAATCTCTCCAATCCCCTTATCTATTTACTAGTTGAACAAGTAATATTATACCATTATATCTTTATATTTACAGTATTTTTTGATTGTATATAATTATCTGAATATATAAACTAGGTGCTTTCCAAAAGAAAAATCCTCTTACAATAAGCAAATACTGCCTACTATAAGAGGACCTACTTTTTCTATTATATACGTACCGCTGTACCACTTACCGCAACCATTAACATTCCATCACGAACAACTTCGTAATCTACATCAACGCCAACAATTGCATTGGCACCTTTTCGTTTTGCTAGCTCTTTCATTTCTGCCATCGCAACATCACGCGCTTCTTTTAACTTGCTTTCATACGCCCCAGAACGCCCACCGACAACATCACGAACAGAAGCAAACAAATCACGGACAACATTTGCCCCCATAATTGCTTCACCATTTACAATATCAATATACTCGCTAATTTCTTTCCCTTGAATTTCATTTGTTGTTGTTACAATCATGACTGACACTCTCCTATCATATTTTTGTATTTCTTATCGTTTATTATGACACAAAAACAAAAATGAAGCGATTGCATCCCCTTACAAAACCGTGACAGATTTGTAAAGAATGGCTCTTCACACTTGCTTTACTTTTTCTTCTTTTCATGATCTTAAAGCGCGAGAAAGCTCCGTAAAGATTACCCCTAATGCATAAGCACCGGCATCTGGATATCCTAAGCTTCGTTCTCCAACTGTACCAGCACGGCCCATTCGAGCAACGATTTCTTTTGTATATTCCGCCCCTTTAACAGCAGCCTCTGCTCCTTTTTCAAAAGCCGTTTTAAAGTCTACACCATTTGCAGCACTGTCTAACCAAGACTGTACACAAGGTGCAAATGCATCCACAAGTGTTTTATCGCCTACTTCAGCTCCTCGTCCGAAAGAGCGCTCTCCAATCGATTGTATACCTTTTAAGGAAGCTTCTAACATGTTGGCAAACTCTCCAACTGTTAATTCTGTTTGATCTCCGGCAGCCTTACTCGCAGCGCGGAAAGCTCCGCCCCAAATTGGACCAGAAGCACCGCCGCAATGTTCCATAATGACCATAGAGCACGCATCTAGAAATGTTCCAATATTGAAAGGCTCTTGTTTCAATATCGAGCTCCACTCACGCTTCAACTGCTTGAATCCTTTCGCAACACTCATTCCAAAATCTCCGTCACCTGCATGCGTATCTAGTTCACAAAACGGTACTTCATTTTGAATAATAACTTCACTCATTTTATCAACAAGATACATCATATTGTCTATTGTGATTACCTCATTTTGAATTGTCGCATGTTTCTCCGCTGTTTCTACTTCAAACGAAACTTGTTTTTCTTCCTCTTCTTCTAGAGGCATATATGCTACACTCTCTACCGGACCATCTACTTGAAATGCTGGCGTATGACACTCTTTCGATAACAATGTCTTTAGCTCTTTATCCAATTTCATAATAGTGAAAGAAAGCCCAGCCATATCAATACTTGTCATGTAGTTACCAACAAATGTTCTATTAATTCGTATGTTTCGTTTACTTAGTTCTCTCGTAACTGCATTGTTAAATACATACAATTCTTGAAGCGGTGTACCGCCAAAACCGTTCACTAAAATAGCAATTTCCGTCTCTTCATCTAGCTCTAAATCTTTCAAAAGGTCATTTGTCATGCGCATTGCTAGCTCATCTGCGCTCATAATTTTTTCACGCTTTCTTCCTGGCTCTCCGTGAATACCGACCCCGTATTCCATTTCATCTTCACCTAGTTTGAAAGTAGGTGAACCACTAGCCGGAACTGTACAAGAAGTTAGCGCCATACCAATTGTTCGAACATTCGCCGCTGCTTTTTCCGCTACAGCTTTAACCTGCATTAAATCCATACCTTCTTCCGCTGCTGCACCGGCAATTTTATGCACAAGTATAACTCCAGCAACACCGCGGCGACCAACTGTATAAAGGCTATCTTCTACCGCAATATCATCATCTACGCGAACATATTCGACTCGAATGCCATCCTCAGTAGCTAAGTGAGCACCATTTTTAAAATTCATAATATCGCCGCTATAGTTTTTAATAATAAGGAGCGTACCTTTTTTGCTCGCTGTTGCTTTAATAGCCTGATATACTTGAATTTGTGAAGGGGAAGCAAACACATCTCCGCATACTGCCGCATCTAACATTCCTTGTCCAACTAATCCTGCATGAGCTGGTTCGTGACCACTACCGCCACCACTAATTAATGTAACTTTATTTTCATTCATTTCTTTTTTCTTAATTACTTTATACTTTTTTAATAACTCAAGTTCTGGATGCGCCATGACCATTCCATTGCACATCTCCATCACGAGCGTTTCCGGCTTATTTATAATTTTTTTCATTTGTCATTCCACCTTTATTCATTTTGTTGTTTTCCTCAATTATTCTTCACATGTTTACATCATTAGATGAATTTATAGAAAATTCCTACCTCGATCCATCTCCCTTTCCGTTATGTTATATTTGAAAGGGTATGATTAACTATATTAAAATGAAAGCGTTTTACAGTAAACGAAAAAAAGAGCAGTCTTCATTTTTTGAAACTGCTCTTTTTCTTCTATGTTGCTTACCATACCTTTTTCATTTTATTTCGCACGAGTAATAGAATTCCACCTAAAATCGATAACACCCCTAAAGGCATTGTATGAGATTTGCTCGCTCCGGCGTTAGGAAGTTCTCTATTTTCAGTTTTCGACTTAAAAAAGGTAATGCGATTCTCCTCTTTCGCTTGTTTCTGCTGCGCTAGTTCAGAGACTTGCTTTTCTACATTTTGCTTCGCCTCTGTTAATCCAGCGATTTTCTCTTCTATATTTTGTTTTTCCTGTCTTAATTCAGAGACTCTGTCTTCTGGCTGCTTCGTCTGTTTCCATTCAGCTATTTTATTTTCTATCGTTTGCTTTATTTGTTTTAGCTCGTCCACTTTTTCTTCCATTTGTTTGACAAACTGTTTTAATTCAGACATATGCTCGTTTATATGTTGCTTTGCTTGTTTCAGTTCAGCCACTCTTTCTTCTGCAGTTTGCTTTAACTGCTTGAATGCCTCTATTTTCTCTTCCACATTTTGCTTGATTTCTTTCAATTCAGGCATTTTCTCTTCTATATTTTGCTTTTCCTGTCTTAATTCAGAGACCTTGTCTTTCACATTTTGCTTCGCCTGCTTCATTTCATCTACTTTCTCTTCTATATTTTGTTTTTTCTGTTTCCATTCATCCACTTTGTTTTCTATATTTTGTTTTTCCTCTTTCCATTCCTCGACTTTGTTCTTTATATTTTGCTTTTCCTGTTTCCATTCATCCACTTTGTTTTCTATATTTTGCTTTTCCTGTTTCCATTCATCCACTTTGTCTTTCACATTTTGCTTCGCTTGTTTCCATTCAGAAATTTTCTCTTCTACATTTTGTTTCATAGAATCTTGTATTTGAGTAGGTTCATCCGCTTGCGCATGAATCGTGTCAACTCCCGTAATCATCGCTAAAGCAAGTGTGGCTATCACTACAGTCTTTTTCGTACCCATTATTTTGTACCTCTTTTCTTTCATGAGTAATGAACGATTATATAAATCAAAAATATAAATCATACATATATAATATCAATATAACATTATATCAAATGTTTATAAATGTAACTAGGACCGTAGAATGATATGCACAGCCCTTTTTTCTATTTTTTTAATAACCAACAAAGTAGCGAATTTTATCAACTGGTCGATACATCATGTCGAAGCATCACTCATATCGTGTAAAAAAGAAAAACCTGTCACCAAAAGGTCATGTTGTACGACCTTTTGGCACAGGTTTTTCTTACGATTTAAGCGTTTAAACTTTCACCGTTTGTTGCAATGGCTTGTTTATACCAATCAAAACTTTTCTTTTTGAATCTTTTTAACGCTTTATCCGGAAGAATTCTCCTTCCTCAAGCGTGTGCAGGACGATAACCCAACGGTAGGTGGGAGATAAATTTCGGTTTGGCATAGCCAAAATATTTTTGATAAACTAGAAACATGAAGTTCTTTGATAACTTGATATATAAGGTTGCAGGAAGAAAACAAAGTGCGAAAACCAAGCCGTTCGGTTCCTGCGTAAAATATCAACCGTAAAAAAGAACGTCCAAGCGTTGGACATCTAGGGGTGGAATAACCCGAAGTAACGCTCAGGGAGACGAAAGGTTGCTTTCGTCGTGGAACTGAGAAGCCCCTACTTCAAAATTCGTTAGAATTTAAGTGGCGGGTAGTTCACTGATCCTTTTCCTTCATTATCTTTATCAACATCAATATATCCGTAACGTTTCTTCATTTCACCTGTTGAAGCGCTGACAAGGTCAATTGGGCCCCAGCTTGTATATCCAATCATCTCTACTCCGTCTTGGATTGCCTCTGGAAGTTCAATCATATGTTTTCGTAAATACTCGATGCGATACTCATCGTTTATCTCTTCTTCAGCATGTAATGTGTCAATTGCACCTAGACCATTTTCCACAACAAACAGCGGCTTCTGATAACGATCGTACAGTTGGGTTTGCTGTAATACGGAACCCTTTCGGATCAATTGTCCAGCCCCATTCTGATTTTTCCAAATATGGATTTTCAACAGAGCCAAACACATTTCCGCTTGTAATACTCTTTAATACTTCAGGGTCTGTACTTGCTGCTCGGCTAGCATAGTAGCTAAATCCAATATAATCCACTGTATGTGCTTTTAAAATGTCTTCACCTCAACAAATTTCACATATAAATAAAACATCATTCTATTCTTACATAAACCTTTTTCATTTATTTTCACATTCATATTTATACATACATATATTATTCGTGAGGAAACGATTTCCTAATTCTGTAAAATAGATATTTTTTATATTACATTTCTCAAAAAATATATGTAATGAGGATACATTATTTTAAGCTGTTATATAAATACCTTTTAATTTGTATGAAGAAAAGGATGATTGTATTGGAAATTAAAGGAGCTCAAGGGATATATGATGATGTTATTAGTCTAGGGCACAATTGTTATACTGCTATCCATCTAAGAAAATATGGGCTACGTAAATATGCTGGTCCTCTAGATTGGTTTGTGTCTCCAGACCTTTCTTCTATTAATCAATTACTAAAAAATAACTTTATAGACTTTATGGACTTGAAAAATATGCATGCATTGCCAGATAAAAATGTTCTTTTTCATGATGGCGTAATACAACCTGTTTATTCTTACATTGTAAAAGACACAAAATATAACGTAACATCCTATCATGATTTCCCTATTATCTCAAATAAAGATTGGTTTATCACATACCAAGATTTCAAACAAAAATTAGATCGAAGGATTGATAATTTTTACAAAAGAATGCAAAATTCTCAATCTATTTTATTTGTTAGATGGGGCGGAGATTTGACTGAAACGTTAGAATTACAATCCATTTTATCAAATATTGTTAAAAATAACTTTAAGATACTTTTACTCTATCCAACAGGACTTGAAAATGAGATACATGAGTTGGAATGGGGAATAAATCATGTCTTTCCAATTCAAGTTTCAAGTAATTATCTAAATAAAAGAACTTGGTATATCCTTTTAAAAGATATACACTTAAGCTAAAAAATACAACATGACGATCATTCAAATCGTCACTAGAATTTATTTGACCCCTCTCCTATTTCTTTGGATACTTATCAATTTCATTCATATAGTTTAATAATTGTATGACACGTTTATCATATGTGTGATGATTTAAAGTTCTAATCAGCCCATTTTTCGCTATTTGCTTTCTCTCTTTTACATTTTCTAAATAATATTCCGTTTTTTCTATAAACTCCTGTGGGTTACAAAAAGTTTCGATTTCAACACTTGGTATATAGTGCTTCGCTATATCTGGACGTATATCCGTTAACTGAAAAGAACCTGAGGAATTAATTTCAAATGTTCGATTATTTACTGAATATGCAGCAATATTTGCTGCATTACTATTCATGTCCTTATCATATGGTGAACGGTGCAAATTAATATTAATTTTAGTAGATAAATAATATTGTAACGCATCTTCATATTTACCAAGTGGTAAGAGTTTTATCTTATCTTTCAAGATTTTATAACTCTTCAATTTTTCCCAACCAAATCCTACAATTTTCAAGTTCTTACAAACTAAATATTCAGAAATTGAGTCAACGAATTCAATTCTATTTTCAAACGCTGTACCAATAAAACTAATTTCATAATGATGAGTCTTATCTTTCAAATCGGGTTTATATACGTTATGATCCGCTGCTAAAGGGAGATGAAAAACATTTTTACATCCCCTACTCCTATAAAATTTAATACAATTTAAATCCTGAGTAAATATGTAGTCATAATATGGAACAATATTTTGGGTTAAATCCGTATAATAGGGATCATCTGTCAACCAAATTCCTGTCGTAAAGCCCAAATTCTTTAATTCGGGGATTATTTGATTAAACTCTTCTCTTAAACCATGCAATACCAAAATAAAATCCGGCTTTGTCCGTACTGCTGTTTTTATTGCTTTCTCTATATGTACCATCATTACATTGCTGCTTGCCCTTTGTAGACTATTAAAAATTGCTATTTCTAGTGCTGGGAAATAAGAAGGAATTCCTGATCGAATAAATAAGATTTTTTTAACATTATTTTCGTTCATGTCAATCCTCCTATATACGATTCACCCTATTTTTGAGAAAATACTTCTTGGTATACTGGATTTAGACGAAGGTCTTGTGTGTGTTCTGCAACACCGATAAATTTCGACTCCAATTCTTCTAAAGTTGTTCCATAGAAAGTTTTCAAGGCACTCCAACGCTGCGAAAGAGTCGGGGCAATTTGCAACCTTCTTTTTTTTATTTGATCATTCCATGGACTAAAATAAAACTTTAGCACAAGGGCGGGCAAGGTATACAATTCAAATGGATAAGCGGATGAATGTCTCCCTGGTGTATAGTGTCCCTTTTTATAGTTATGGATGAATCTCCAACTCTTGGTAAGATGTGGATCATGTGGAAAATATCCATGAAACCTCTGTTTCACTAGAGGTTTAGAATACCTTGGATTAGAATAATGATTATTTAAAGGATCCACCATTAAAATCATTCGAATCGCATACATTCTTTTTTGTAGCTCATTTAATGAATGAAAGAAGCTTGTTTTATTTTGACAACAAAGAAATTCTGTAGTATTTAAAGTCATCTTCCAACCGTGCACTTCACTTTCAATATCCATAACTTCATGATCAACTTGTTCTGCATCAAACTCAGGTACCTTTGAAGTTCTCACTTCCCAGTCTGGCGCAAATATTTTACACATTTCTACCGATCGATCTGTAGAACCCCTATTAATTAAAATCCCATGATTAAAGATCTGTTTATGATGCATTAACCACCAAGGTAGCAAGTATTCTTCATTATAAAAGTGAGAGATTAAAGTTGCAATAATATCCCCCTCCTAAACGATTCTTTACTACCATATATAAGCAACCGTTTTGTCCATTATGAGAAGATTAAATATTTTTCGTTATAAAACTCTCCGTAAAGCCATATGTTATTATTGCAGATTGTTTTTCAGGGATGTCATACAACACCCTTGTTTTCAGTAACCAATTTTGGTTACTTTTTTTCATGCAAATTATCATGTGTTTTATTCATAGACCTGCTATCACTTCATATAATAATTGTTGATATGGCCATTAAAAAATGCTTTTAAACTGGGGGATTTCAGATATGAAAGCTGTAATTCTTGCTGGTGGATATGGTACTCGAATTGGTGAAGAAACACATTTGAAACCGAAGCCGATGATTGAAATTGGCACAAAGCCCATTCTTTGGCATATTATGCGTTTATTTCATTATTATGGCATTACTGAGTTTATTATTTGTCTAGGATATAAAGGCTATGCTATTAAAGAATTTTTTCTGAATTACAATTTACACATGTCTGATTTCACAATTCATTTAAAAGATAATACCATTACGAATCATTTTCATCATATAGAACCATGGCAGATTACACTCATTGATACGGGTGAAAACACTCAAACTGCTGGGCGGGTAAAAAGAATACAAAAATATATAGACGAGGATTCTTTTTTCCTCACTTACGGCGATGGATTAAGTAATGTAAATTTAAAAAAACTTGCTGAATTTCATAAAAAGCATGGAAAAATCGCCACCGTAACTGCAGTGCAACCTCCTGGTAGATTCGGTTCTCTCATTCTGAATGGCACATCTGTCTCAGCGTTTAAAGAAAAACCGCTAGGAGATGGGAACTGGATAAACGGGGGATTCTTCGTTTTAAATAAAGATGTGTTCAACTATATGAAAGATGATACATCTGTATTTGAAACCGATACTCTCGTACAGTTAGCTGCTAAAAATGAGCTCGAAGCATATCGACATACAGGCTTTTGGCATCCGATGGACACACTTCGTGATAAGAAAAAATTAGTAGAGTTGTGGGAAAGTAACTATGCTCCATGGAAGGTTTGGTAAAATGAATTCTTCAAATTTTTGGCATAAGAAAAAAGTATTTATTACTGGGCATACTGGCTTTAAAGGAACTTGGTTAACACTTTTTTTACATTCTTTAGGTGCAGAAATAACCGGCTACTCTTCTCATCCACCCTCAACACCATATTTATTCGAACAATCGAACGCTATAAAAAAATGCCGTTCATTTACAGGAGATATTACAGATTACGATTCTTTATTACAGGTCATAAAACAAAATAAACCAAATATTATTTTTCACCTAGCGGCGCAGCCGATTGTCACTGCTTCATACAAAAATCCAATTGATACATTTAAAGTAAATGTTTTAGGTACAGCGCACGTATTAGAAGCCGCCAAACATGTTGACAGCGTACAGGTTATGATTAATGTTACGAGTGATAAGTGTTATGAAAACGACGGGACAGGCAATCGAGCATTTAAAGAGAGCGATCGGTTAGGTGGGCATGATCCCTATAGCGCTAGTAAGGCTTGCGCTGAATTAGTAGCACTTTCCTATCAAAAGTCTTTCTTTCAGCATTTCCCTAAACTCGCCTCTGTAAGAGCCGGAAACGTAATTGGCGGCGGAGACTGGGCAGAAGACCGATTACTTCCAGATATGATTCGTTCTTATCTACATGGTGCAACATTAAACATTCGAAACCCTCATGCAATTCGTCCCTGGCAGCATGTATTAGATCCTCTACACGGATATATCCTTTTAGCAGAGAAGCTTTGGGATAATGATCAATATATGGATGCTTGGAATTTTGGGCCAAATCATCAAAATCACATAACAGTACATGAACTTATTCAATCTGTAAGTAAGCTATGGGATAAACCATTAAACATACTGCTCCCTACTACTCTACAACCTTATGAAGCCCCCATCTTAACACTTGATAGTACAAAGGCGATATCTGAACTTGGTTGGTCTCCAAAACTACCGATAGAAGACTCTATTTCTTGGACCATCGAATGGTACAAAAAATATGCATGTGGTGAAAACATAGAATCCTTTACAAACGATCAAATAGATGCATTTAAAAAATTATAGGGAGGCTATACAATGAATCAGAAAAAATGTCGCTTTTGTCACACATCACTAAAGAACACTTTTTTAGATTTAGGTGTTTCCCCCCTCGCAAATTCATTTATAACCTCAGAACATGCACACAAAATGGAATCTTTCTATCCATTGCATACGTTCGTTTGTCATAATTGTTTACTTGTCCAACTAGATGAATTCGAATCCCCGCAAAATATTTTTCATGATTATTTATACTTTAGCTCTTACTCCTCAAGTTGGCTATTACACGCGAAACAATACGTAGAAATGGCAATGGAACGATTCAAATTAACGAAAGACTCACAAGTCATTGAAATTGCAAGCAATGATGGATACTTACTCCAATATTTTCAAAAAGAAAAGATTCCAAGTTTAGGGATTGAACCTGCAAAAAATGTTGCCGATATTGCCATTCAAAAAGGAATCCCAACTAAAATAGAATTCTTTAGCAACAATGTCGCAAAACAATTAACAGACGAAAATTTCCAAGCTGACTTAATTATTGCAAATAACGTATTAGCTCACGTTCCTCATTTACACGATTTTATCGCCGGTTTAAAAACTTTATTGAAGCCAAATGGCAGTATAACGATTGAATTCCCACACTTATTAAATCTCATATCTTTAAAACAATTTGACACAATTTATCACGAACACTTCTCCTATTTTTCACTCATATGTCTTCAAAAGATCTTCTCTCACTATAACTTGCAAGTGATAGATGCAGAGGAACTCCCCACACATGGTGGTTCATTACGTTTATTTATACAGCATATCAACAGAGATGCAAAAATAAGTGAAAACGTATCAAGTATTATGCAAAAAGAAATGGATTACGGTTTAGATAAACTAGATTCCTATCTTCTTTTCGCTAAAGAAGTGAAACAATTAAAAATAGATATTTTAAAATTTTTTATTAAAGTACACTCTTTAAATAAACAAATGATCGGTTATGGTGCCCCAGCGAAAGGGAATACTCTATTAAATTATTGCGGCATCGGGAAAGAATTTCTTCCTTATACTGTCGATAAAAACCCTTATAAACAAAATCTATTTTTGCCAGGGACTCGCATCCCCATAAAATCAATAGAAGAAATCAAACGCACAAAACCAGATTATATTTTCATATTACCGTGGAATTTAAAGGAAGAGATTATGAAAGAATGCTCATTTATAAAGGAATGGGGCGGAAAGTTTGTTGTGGCAATTCCTAAAGTTGAAGTGATTGAATCATGAAAAAAGTCCTTGTAACGGGTGGGAATGGTTGGATTGGTAAATATGTCGTACATTTCCTTGTACAAATGGGCTATGAAGTTCACGCGACTTACAATAAAAATAAACCACCTCAGCACCTCCCTTGTCATTGGCACAAAATAAATTTACTTTGTGATGATGAAATAAAAAAACTCATATACACTCTTCAACCGAGTCATCTTGTTCTTTTAGCTTGGGAGGCTGTACCACCAAAATGTTATGAATCGATTAACAATTTTTATTGGTTCCAATCTAGCATTACATTAATCCAACATTTCTCATATTGTGGCGGCCAAAGAATTGTCGTTGCTGGCACAGGTGCAGAGTATAAATGGATAAATGGTGTATTATATGAAGATTCTAAACTTCTATGCTATAAAAACCCTTATTCTTTATGCAAAAATGCATTACATTCTTGGTTACAATCATACGCTGAACAAACAAATCTCAGTGTATGTTGGAGCCGAATTTTCCATTTATACGGCCCCCATGAACAAGGGAATCGCCTTATTTCTCACATTATTACTTCCTTATTAAAAAACGAAGAAGCTTTATGTACACACGGCGAACAATCTCGAGATTTCCTCCATGTAAGCGATGTTGCTAACGCCCTTGTCTCACTATTACATTCTCAACTTACAGGAACTGTTAACATAGCTTCTGGCCACTCTATTCAAATTAAAGAAATTGCGAATATAATCGCAAACAAAATGAATAAAGGACATTTAATTAAGTTAGGTGCCATTCCTTTTTCAAAAGATGAACCTTTATTTATCGGCGTAAGTGTTACACGTTTAAAATATGAACTAAACTGGAAACCATCATATGATATTCATTCCGGTATTGAAGAAACAATCGTATGGTGGAAAAATAACGATTCAAAAACATAATGGTAGGTATCATATCATAAGCCTTGCGCATGAATATTACTTTGCTCGTCAATAAAGTGACTTCCCACTACAGATGTTCCTTTGTTCCCATACTAATCACACTCAAGTACCGTTCTATCAAAATACATAAGATGAATGCCAAATAACAAAAAAATAAAAAGAAAATTGGTTCTATAAGTGTTGAACAATCTAAACTTATAGAACCAATTTATAAATGATTGAAAACTATTTTTAACGATCTATCATTCAAAAGTTTTCTTATTCCTGTTTACTCTTTGCCTTCATTTGTTCTTCATACACAAACTTAGCGGTCATAAAATCGTTAGGAAAATCACCTAATGCCTTTTTCATAACATTTAATTCCTCTTGTGATTTAATTTCAACACCATTTAAGACATCGAAAGCTTTGGATTGTTCATCAAGAACAAAATTCTGCGTCATATAATCATCTGGAAAATCTTGTTTTGCCTTTTCCTTAACTTTATTCATTGCCTCTGTTTTATCAATATTCTTCATAGGATTCGTAAAAGCAGCTGTATCTTGTTGTGGCTCTTCTTTCTTTTCTGGTTGAGCAGCAGGTTGTTCAGTCTCTTGTTTTGGTTCGTCTTTCTTAGGCTGCTCTTGAGATACAGATTGTGTCGTTTGAGCTGCTGGAGTCTGAACATTTCCTTGTTCTTTCTTCGCTAATTCCTCTTTTAACTTTTTCACTTCCGCATCAAGAGATTTATTTTCTGACTCTAATACAGAAATATCTCCTCTTAATTTTTCCTTTTCTTGAGAATGTTCCTCTACTAATTTATTATATTGCTCTTCAGTATAAGTAGTTTTGTTACTAGTTCTGGAGTTTCCTTTCGTTATAAAAATATTCATCGCGACAATGAATACAATTACTCCACCTAGCACACTAAAAATCAGTTTTTTATTCATTTTGATCCTCCGAAAATGTAAGATTTCCGAAGTAATCATAACAGATTTCACTAGTATTTTTTTGTCTTTTTTTGTCGAATGAAAATAGAAATACTATTAAACGATATACATGTAATACATTACAAGCAGTTCCATCTATTTTTCCACTCTCTCCTCCGCAAACTTCCCAAACTCCTTCAAAAACCGCAGCTTTATCCCTCCAACAGGCCCGTTTCGATGCTTTGCGATTTGAATTTCTGTCATATCTTTCTGCTCCGTTTCCTTATTGTAATAATCTTCTCGGTACATTAGCATAATCAAGTCCGCATCTTGTTCAATTTGCCCTGTTTCCCGTAAGTCAGATAAAAGCGGTCGTTTATCTTGCCGGGATTCTACTCCGCGGGACAATTGTGACAGTGCGATGATACACACGTTTAAATCACGTGCCATCCCTTTTAATTTACGAGAGATTTCACTCATTTCCTGAAACCGATTTCCTCTATAATTGGAGTCTCCTGTAATCAGCTGTAAGTAATCAATGATCACAAGTAACTTTTTCCCCTCATACTTTCTCTTCAGCTTCCGCACCTGCATCCAAATCTCTTGCGTTGTCACGCCTGCTTTATCATACATTTCTAAAGGTAAATCCCCAATTTCTGCAAATGCCTGGCTCGTTTTTTTCCAGTCTTCCATTGTAAAACGGTGCTTCGGATTTTTTAACCTTCCCCCAGATACTTCACCTAAGCAGGAAACCATGCGCTTTAGCAGTTGTTTATTGCTCATTTCTAAAGAAAAGATTCCAGCGGCTGCACTTGTTTTCGCCGCATGAAGCGCAATATTTAAAGCAAACGCCGTTTTTCCAATGGAAGGTCGTGCCCCAATTACAACGAAGTCGCCTTCCTGCAAGCCACATGTCATTTTATCTAACGCTGTAAAACCTGTCTGAATCCCCGTTATCTCATCTGTATCTTCATGAAGTTCCTCATACAGATTTACTAGCGTATCCTTCAAATCAAAATCAAGCGTATCAATTCCTTCTTCCAGTTCACAAAGTCTCGTAATTGTCTCACCAATAATCTTCTCATCCTTCTCCGCAAGAAGCTGTTCACACATATGATGTGCTACACTCCCAGCCTGATTCATTTTCCACGCGCTCCAAACAAGCCCCTCATAATAGGAGAAGTTTGCTGTAGTTGGGACACTCTCAATCATATTTACAAAATATTCAACGCCACCAACTTCCTGCAAAAACCGGGAATCCATCCTAGAAACAAGCGTAACAATATCAAGCGGTTGCCCGCCCTCCACTATTTCTCGCATCATCTTAAAGATCGCTTGATGTATCACGATAGAAAAATGCTGCTTCGTAAGTCGGCATTCTTTCATTCGCTCGCCTTCAAGTAGCAATGCCCCTAGTACAGTCTGTTCAGCTTCCACATTTTGAATGCTCACGGCCTCCACCCATTCTCTTGCAAGAACTTCTGCAATTCCTCTTCAGATGGTACATTTTTCTCCCACTCTTCACACTCCGCCAAAAACTTCTCTGTCTCACGCACGTCATGGCGTTCCTTCTTTCGAAACTTTGCTTCCGCTTCTTCTACTTCACTCAGCTTTGTATAGCCCTTTCTATGCCACTCTCGCAAAATCCCCTTCACATAAGCAATCGTCCGTTTATTATTTTCAAACGCAATCTGGAGTGCCTTTAACACAAGCTCCTCCGATAAATCCGCCATCCACTCGCTCAATTCCTCCGCCACATAAGGCGATACACTGCCAAAGTGCTGTTCATAAAACGTAAATATATCACGTTCTGTCTCTTCTTCCTCTACTTCCTCTTCAGCGCTATATTGCTCAACCAGTTCTGGCGTAACAATATCAGACAGATCATACGGCGACCCGAAATGCTCTAAGAGTAGCGGAATATTCATCTTCTCCTCCAAGCATTTTTTCAAAAATCTCTTTATAAACACTCCACTTTTCACAGTCTTTAACTCACGTAACACACACTTCTCTATATTCGTATTTGTAACCGGGTTATAACGTAGCCAATTGACAACGTATACTTCCTTCGTCTCCGCATCATACAATATCTTTCCATACTCAATAAAGCGCGTTAATAGCTTCTCAACCGTCTCCCGATTATAACCTGTTTCCATCTCTGCCAACCGTTTCGGAAGTGGATAAATTCCGCATTGTGTCGTCTTTGAACAAGTCAGCAAATAAAGATAAAAATAGCGCTCCTCTGGCGTTAAATCAATCACAAAATCATCCTGCCAAAAATTCACCTGCACATTACGATACACTGCCATTTCGATTCCTCCATTCCTTAATGAAACATATGTAATGAATCGTTCCATCATGTATATAGGAATCAACAAGGAAATTTGGCGGGATGATTGTATATTTTTTCACGACTACTATTCTTCGAAGAAAAGCTTGTCATTGTTTTTTATTTTGTTTCTTTTTCATGATTTATGTATGAATAGAGGGTTATAAGGGGCTTATAAGGGGGTCTTAACCAGATCGGTTCATCAAGACAAATAAGCTGGATACCATTTCCTAAGCTCTTTCCATGCAAACTCTGCCATATCCCGATGCCCTTCTTCATTCGGATGAATGCCGTCCGTCTTTACAAAATAAGAAGAATTCACAGCCTCTCTTTCATCCATGTACAAATGATAAAAGTCGATATAATGCCAACCGTTTTCGCTCGCCATATGTTTTACATCATGAATCAATTGAGATTGCTTATGCTGAAACACTTCATAACCAGCGATAGGCTCCCCGGCGCTTTGACGATTAATTCCTTCCCTATAGAGCGGAATAGGAATTCCGATTATCGGTGTAATATGATGATGAAGTGACTGTTTTACCATACTATATACATTCGCTACTATCATATTGATTGGCATGTCCCACCATAAATCATTATGACCACCCATAATGATGCAATGCGTAGCCTGAGCATTGATAACTTCGTGATAAAAACGGCCGAGCATACCCGCTGTTGTATCACCAGAAATCCCTCTATTTATAACATCAAATTTTCCTAACTCCGCTAACACCATTGGCCAAGATTTTTCTTTCTCAACACCTAATCCTTCTGTCAAACTATCTCCTATACATACAATTTTCATTCTCTTTCCTCCTCATCTATACAAATATCCCTTTAGCTAAAGAGCAAACTAGCAAATCCCCTTCATAAACACTCCTATTAAAATACTAAAACAAAGAAAAATCATATTGTGTACTTTACCATGGTATAAAGGGAAAAACGACTGCGACAATCAAAGGGGAAGATGCAATAATTCGGGAAAATCAGCACTCTATCCCCTTCATTCATTACCAATATTTTACCGCATTTTCATATCCCTTGTTACTTATTAAAGGAACAAAATAGGTTTTAATTGCTTGCTTCATTCCTTTACAGAATAAAACTGAAGTTGAATTGTTTGAAAAATAATCTCCGTTTAAGATGTTGTTATTTCAAGAAATATCTTTCTATTTCGAATTATTAGTTTTAAAATGGAAGAGATTCAAAAAAAGGAATGAACCATCCATATTCTCACTCATGGTTCATGGAACGAGTCAGGCACTTTCGCTTCTCTTAATTTATAAGTGCCCGTTCGTACAGGATGAAAAAAAGGAGGAGATAACATGAATCAAAATGTAATCGTAACATGCGCAGTAACAGGAGCTGGAGACACGACGAAAAAAAGCTCACACGTACCAGTTACCCCAAAAGAAATCGCACAAGCATCCATTGAAGCTGCGAAGGCCGGTGCCACAATCGCTCATATCCATGTACGTGATCCAAAAACGGGAGCGCTAAGTCATGATCTTGCTTTATTTAGAGAAGTAGTGGAAAGAATTCGAGAATCCGATACAGATGTTATTTTAAATATTACGGCTGGAGGCGGCGGTGATTGGATTCCAAGCGAAGAGGATCCAACAATTGGCGGTCCTGGAACGGACATGCAAACACCAGAAGAGCGTCATGAGCCTGTAGAAGCTTTATTACCTGAAATCTGTACATTAGATTGCGGAAGTCTAAATTTTGGCGACCAACTTTACGTCAGTCCAACAGATTGGCTACGCAAGCAAGCGCTCCTCATTCAAAAAAGCGGTGTGAAGCCTGAATTAGAGTGCTTTGATACCGGTCATGTTCGCTTTGCGAAACAATTAATAGAAGAAGGCCTTATCGATGGTAATCCGATGTTCCAATTTTGCCTCGGAATCCCATGGGGAGCAGAAGCGGATACAGAAACAATGCTGTATATGCGCGATAAACTTCCTGAAAATGCTCACTGGTCAGCATTTGGAATTGGCCGGATGCAACTGCAGGTGGCGATTCAGTCCATCCTTCTAGGCGGAAATGTTCGCGTAGGACTGGAGGATAACCTTTATTTAGATAAAGGCGTGCTTGCAACAAATGCACAGTTAGTAGACCGCGTTGTCACGACCATGAGCGGATTAGGTGCTACACCCATGACACCAGAAGAAGCACGGAAACAGCTAGGATTAAGAAATCCTTATGGAAAGGCGGAATAATTTGAGCTCAAATATGATTAAAAAAGTAACCGTTGTTGGAACAGGTGTTATTGGAAATGGATGGATTTCTCGTTTTCTATCACAAGGCTATGATGTCGTTGCAACTGACATCGCAGAACATGCAGAAATACGTATAAGACAAAGTGTAGAGAATGCTTGGCCAGCACTTGAAAAACAAGGATTAGCGCAAGGAGCTTCTAAAGATAGACTCACGTTCGAACCAGACTTAGCAAAAGCTGTAGCAGATGCCGATTTAATTCAAGAAAATGTCCCTGAGCGAGAAGCGTTAAAAAGAAACGTTTTAGCTGAAAT
The DNA here is from genome assembly GCF_022663115.1 of Bacillus cereus group sp. BfR-BA-01430. NCBI lineage: Bacteria > Bacillati > Bacillota > Bacilli > Caryophanales > Bacillaceae > Bacillus > Bacillus cereus group sp. BfR-BA-01430. Next base: position 190,670 of record NZ_JAKUEW010000001.1, on the reverse strand, counting down.
TGACCGTTTCGCTAAACCGGAAGCCATTATTGCCTCAAGCACTTCCGGACTAAAGCCAAGTACGTTACAAGAAGATTGCCAACGACCGGAACGCGTCATTGTTGCACATCCATTCAATCCCGTTTATTTAATTCCACTCGTAGAATTAGTTGGCGGAAAAGCTACTTCTCCTAAAACGATAAAAATGGCAGAGCACTTTTATCAATCTATTCATATGAAACCGCTTGTCATTTCAACAGAAGTGGAAGGACATGTTGCTGACCGCCTTATGGAAGCGATATGGCGCGAAGCACTACACCTGATCAATGACGGTGTTGCCACAACGGAAGAAGTGGACGCAGCGATTATCTATGGCCCAGGATTGCGCTGGGCACTTATGGGACCGTTTCTCACCCTTCATCTTGCAGGTGGTGAACAAGGAATGAGACATATGCTGAAGCAATTTGGTCCAGCCTTACAACTGCCATGGACGAAATTAGTCGCACCAGAACTAACTACCGAACTGACCAATCAAGTCGTTGCAGGATGTGAAGCGCAAACAACTGGACATTCCATGACAGAACTAGAACAACGTCGTGATAAATTCTTAATTGAGCTGATTCAATTACTTGAAAAATATTGGCCAGGAGCAAACTTAAACGGAAAGCTTTAACAAGAAAGGAGAAAATCAATTGCCTCAAATTGAAAACCCACTTTTACAAAAAAGCGTCCAAAAAGATTGGATTGACTATAATGGGCATATGACAGATGCGGCCTACGCCGTCGTCTTCAGTATGGCCGTAGACCAATTCATGATCGAATTAGGAATCAATGCCGATTTTCGTAACAATCAGCAATATTCCATTTACACATTGGAAACGCACCTTTGCTATATAGCTGAAGCTCATGAAGGACAAGCTCTTCAAGTCAAAATCCAGCTATTAGATTATGACCCAAAACGATTGCATATCTTTTTCACAATGGAAAATGAACAAGGAGAACTACTCGCAACGAGTGAACAAATGTTGATGGGCATGGATATGAACAAAGGCCGCCCTGCCCCTTTCCCGCCTGAGATTTACACGCGTATTGAAAGGCTTGGCAAATCACATAGAAGTTTACAAAAACCGAAACAAGCTGGAAGAACAATTGGTATTCGGAGAAAATAAGAGAAAAAGATACTATCTTTCATCTTCGGTATAATGACTTATCAAAAGAATAGAATGTATGTTGTAATCAGATTGCTCATTTATTTAATCTCTCTATTATAAACTAAAGAGGTGAGATATTCGTCGATTGAATCGGCGAATATCTCACCAAGTGAAACTAAATAGAGTTTTTAGTGACTTCATTTCATACCAGACTGATCCCCAAGAACCTGCCTTTTTCATATTTACTAAGAGCATCGCATCAACGATAATGACAACAAAATAAATTGTTTACACTAGCAATTACACTTATGCTGTTTAAAATCGATTACCATACGACCTTGAATCTTACCTTGCTCCATTTCTTCGAATACATTTTGTACTTCATCTAATGAACAAGTTTGAACAACCGGCACTACTTTTCCTTCTGCACCGAACATAAATGCTTCTTCTAAGTCTTTACGAGTACCAACTAAAGAACCTACTACTTCAATTCCATTTAATACAAGTCGTGGAATGCTTAAATCCATAGTTTCTACTGGTAAACCTACCGCAACGACTTTACCGCAAGCACGGACTGCATCAACCGCTGAGTTGAAGGCCACTTTAGAAACTGCTGTTACTACAGCAGCATAAGCACCGCCAAATTCCTCTTGAATCATCTTATCAGCAAGACCTTGAGTAGTTGGATTGATTGTCATATCAGCACCAACCTTTTTAGCCAATGCTAATTTGTCATCATTGATATCTACTGCAATAACCTTTGCACCAAATACATGTTTCGCATATTGGACAGCAAGGTTACCTAATCCACCACAACCGTAGATTACGATAGATTGGCCAGGTTTAATATTGGATATTTTAATTGCTTTATATGTAGTTACACCAGCACATGTGATGGATGATGCTTGAGCAGGATCTAATCCTTCTGGTACTTTTACCGCATAATCAGCAGTAACGATACATTGTTCAGCCATACCACCATCTACTGTATAACCCGCATTCTTAACTTCACGACAAAAGGTTTCTCTACCAGTTACGCAATATTCACAACGACCACAAGATTGGAACATCCATGCGATACTTACACGGTCACCAACCTGAAGTGAAGTAACATCATCCGCAATTTTCGTTACAATTCCTATGCTCTCGTGCCCAAGAATGCGACCATCTGTGTTACCAAAGTCATGATTTGCAACGTGTAAGTCAGTATGACAAACTCCGCAATATTCTACATCTACTAACGCTTCACCTGCTCGTAACGGACGTAATTCTTTTTCGATAACTTCAATGTTTGCTTTGCTGTTTTTATTAACCACTACTGCTTTCATATGCGATCTTCCTTTCATATTTTAGAATTTCAATGAGTCCATCTAACAACTTTTATCTACACCGCTATAACCAATACTTGCACCAAATGTAAGAGCTACATTTCAATTACAGGTTAATCATAGCACAAGATTCTGAAAATAAATTATATAATATTGAAAAAATTCTAACTTTTAAGTTTTGGAATAATAATTGATTGCACAAATCTCTACTTTGTAAAGCCTAATATAAGAGACTACATTTCTTTCTACTGTTTCCCTTTAATAAGAGGACCGCCACATTGCTAGCAAACTAACAAAATAAAATTCCCGTTAACATGAAAAAATATGCTGCAATTTGAACATTACGAATCCCACATTAAAACGGATTTGCCTTTGTTTTTCACAAGTTGAAAGAACACTTACCATATCTATCGGATGGCGCTGCCTCTCTTTATACATACTGGATTTAGCTCAAATAACAAAATCGGCAGAGGCTGTCTCATTATTGAGATAACAGCTAACTTTTCGATACATACACAAAAACTATATAAACGAATGGTCAGAATCCATTTTAATTCAATGATGTTTCTTACGCCTTTCTACACTCTTATTAAGAAAGGAAAAGGACTAGGTTGCAGCACCTAATCCTTTTCCTACGTTTATTTTTGTTTTACGAAATGGGATGTTTAGAAATTCTTACCATCAAACAGTTGCATTTTATTCTCTCCAAAGTTTTGTACTTTTCATGTGATAATCTGTCTTTCTATATCAATAGCTTTACCGTCTACACACGCCTAGTTCATAGTTACTATTCGACGTTGACATATAAGAGACACAAAATGCTTACTACGATTATTTAATAAATACTTTCATAATTTGATTTGCGGAGGCTGTATCTAAACGCCATTGATTTTTCCCTTGTTTCAGCATAGTAATTTTAACTATTTCTTCCGTATCACTAGGTCTTGCTTCTGGTATTAACTGTACTGCATAATCGAATAATTTCTTCGTTAGCTCCTCTTCTGTGATATTTGGATTTTGATTTGCGATTGTCATCCCTTCACTTTGAACTTTAGATCTCAAATCGTTCAATATAATTGGTTTCGCTTTTAATTCAACTTGCGCTTTATCTCCATTTTGGGATATTACCTTCGTTTCAAATTTCACATTTTTTTGAAATGCTGTTTTTAAAGCTTTAAAGTAATTTAACAACCCTTGCTCATCGATTTGATTGTTAAAGATTCTATCATTTGTACTTTTAAAAGAAGATTCTACTTCTTTCACAAACGCAGTACCATCTTCACCTGATAAATCATTAATTTTATCAGAATCTTTATCATAGAAGGCTGCATTTAAATATGCACTCAAAGCCTCAGCAGGTCTTTGTAACTCTTTTGCTTTTTTCGCCAATTCTTTTCCTTGAATTTTAAATGAAATTTTCTCTTCTTTTTCTTTTTTCGGATCCATTACAAACTTTTTATAAACCAATTCATAAGAAGCAGAATCTTTCACATCATAATAAATGGCTCCAGATACTTTTCTCCCCTTATCGACGTCTCCCCCTTTTAACATATTTGGATCTGACGTATAATACAGGTTCGTTTTCTCATCTTTTTGATATAACGAAAAATCTTGTGGCAACATTTTAATTACCTTATCACCTTTATTTTTCAAACTTACATTCACCTTTAAAATTCTATCATTTGTTTGCTTCGTAAATTGTTCTGGTAAGACAAATTCCGCACTTTCCAATTTCAGCTCAACATTTTGTGTTTTTCCTGTATCCCCAACTTCGTATACCTTATTCTCTTTTACTTCCGTCGCACTTTCAGATGAACTGCAACCACTTACAAAACCTACCGTAAGAATAGCGGCAAAACAAACACTCATAAACTGTTTAATCTTCATGCTGCATTTCCACCTTTCCCCTTAATCCCCTTATTTTTTTCTCAACATTCCTATTTTATAACAAAAATCAAAAAAATTGCACATATCTTAATTTTCATTCGTATTACATACTGTTAGGAGATGATCTTTTTCCTCACTAGCCGTCAGACTTCCCCCCTGTTCAACTTTAATGCAGATTCAGCATCATTCGTATCCAGCCATTTTTGTCCAAATAAAGAAATAACAGCTGGAATCGGACATTCCTTAAGGAAAGCTAAAGTGTATTCATCTTCCATATTCAATTCATCACTAAGCTGAGCAAAGAAATCCATAATAATTTTTTACCATTCTCATCTCGCAACCATTCTTTTGTTAAGCTTTTTCGTGTAAATACAGGTTTCTTCACTTCAGTTGATGTTACATGAATTGTAGTTGATAAACGAATATCTGCTACAGAACGTCCAACGAAAATATCAAATAATCCTGTTTCAACACGCTATCCTTGAGAGGCTACGTCATAGAATGTAAAATCACGTTTCGCTAATGTAAAAGTAATCTGCTTTTCTTGACCAGATTGTAAATGAATTTTCTCGAATTTCTTTAGTTCTTTTAATGGTCGGATTTCACTCGATTCACGATCGCGGATATACAGTTGGACTACTTCCATTCCGGCCATTTCTCCACGATTGCGAACTGTTACACATACTTCAACTGTTTCATTATCGTTGATTGCTTCTTTATTTACTTGAATCGACTCATACGTAAATTCTGTATAAGATAATCCATGTCCAAATGGGAATAGTGGCTTCATATTCTTTTTATCATAATAGCGATAGCCAATGAAGATTCCTTCATGATAATGAACTTTTCCATTTTCTCCTGGGTAAGTTAAGTGTGCTGGATTATGGGCGATATGTTCAGGAAATGTTTCAGATAGCTTACCTGATGGATTAGCGAATCCAAATAAAATATCAGTAATCGCACTTCCTCCTGCTTGTCCAGCGAACCACCCTTCCACTAAAGCAGGTACTTGCTCTACCCAGTCAGTCATTGTCAATGGCGAACCATTCGATAAGACAACTGCTGTATTAGGTTGTTCGCGTACAACAGATAAGATAAGATGAACCTGCGAATCTGGTAATTCAGTCACTTCTTTATCAAATCCCTCTGCTTCTTCTAACTCTTCTGGTATTCCCGCAAAAATAATAACTTTATCTACTTGTTTTGCTAAAGCAATCGCTTCTTGCTGATTCATTTCATTTTGACTTGCATCAAAATCATCATACCCATCCACATAATGAATTGTAATATCATCACCAGCAATTTCCTTCATTTTTTCCAGTGGAATGTCTAAGCGATATGGCGTAACCATTGCACTTCCTCCTTTACCACCAATTCGAGGAGAAATAGCCGGTTTGCCAATCACTAAAACTGATTTGGTTTGTTCTTTTTGAATCGGTAAGATAGCGTTATCATTTTTCAATAACACAGTTCCTTCAATTGCTACTTGTTTTGCGATGAAATGATGTTGGTCGAAATCATAAGCATCTTTCGCAAGTTTTTTCCCTTCCATCGCTTTCACAACGAGTTCCAGAATACGTTTCACACTAGCATCAACTACAGCTTCATCGACTTCGCCATTACGAATCTGTGTAATAAGTTGTTTTTGTTTAGAAAGAGATGGTCCAGGCATTTCGCACTAATTTTCCCTCCAAAATACTAACCCCCAGTAAACGAATACTTCTAGTTTACTTGAAAGTTGAATTTTTTTGGCGAAAGTGTAAAAAATATCTTAGCGAAAACTGTCAATTTTGTTTTAGCGTTTACAATAGGAAGACCTCTTTTCTATGGATTCTTATGTGGTAAATCCATTCTACTAGAGAGGGTCTTCTTTTTTATATTTATTCATTTACACAAAATATTTTATACTCTCGAAACCCTTTAAATTAGTAACATTTAAGACTATTTCAATAAAATGTTATAAAATAGTAATTATACATGGTATGAATAGGATTCAGGTATTAGGGGGGCAAGAAAATCAAAGAAAAATTGATGGGCCTAGTAAGGATTATAAGCACAGGTAAAGCATTCAGTATTAAAAAGGATAAATTAATTTAGGAAGTGATAAGTTTAATGTATTTTTTGAAATATGAAAATAGTAAAACATATAATAATCTAATGAGAAATGAGTGATTAAATGTTTGAAAATAGTACTTGTATAGATAATGATTTGGAAAAAGATATTCAAATTAATATGGATTCTTTTAATCAATTTAAAAACTTATCAGTATATTCCATAGGGAAAGTTATAGGTGTGAATCCTTTGCTTATGGGGCCACATTTAGGAACAGCTTCATTAGTGAAGGAAATGTTCACTTATGCAGGATTAGAAAATCTATTGAAAAAATATAAAAAGAACAATATTTCCGTCAAAACTATACGCTTACAAGAAAATGGAGTTCCAAAAGAACCAATGTCTTTCGAACAAATTGATTTTCAAAAAGTAGCAGAAGAACAGTGGGAAGACAGCTTCATTAGAAATAAATTTACAAATACATCTTTTCTTTTTATAGTTTTCGAGACACAAGATGACGTGCTCTATTTCAAAGGAATAAAGAGTTGGAAGATGCCTAGCCTCATCCTTGAAACAGAAGGCAAAGATTTCTGGGCTCATTTACATAATACAATTTTAACAGGCGTAACATTAACACCTGTTAAACAAAAAAGCAAAACCATCATTGAAAATAATCTTCCGGGTATAAAAGACAATAAAGTAATGCATACTCGCCCTAAAGCTGCTAACGGTAACGATAAAACAGCATTGCCAGATGGACAGTTAATTACAAAACAGTGTTATTGGCTGGATTCTAATTTTATTGGTGACGTAGTATCTGATTTGCCTCCTTTAGAGATAGAGAATTCTATCGAAAAATCTGTGCTACAATTGTTACCTAGCGAGCTAGAGTTAGTTAAGTCAAGTATTCAAAAAGAAGTTTACACGATAGAAGAATTTTATAATCTTGCTAAGAGGCTTATACCTCGATTTAATATATTTGAAATCAATGAAAAACTTTTAAACGCTATAGGATTTAAAATAAGTCCACCTTATATTTTTAATAAAAAATATAAAAAGATAAATAATTTTTTTAATGATGCTATTTTCAGCCAAAAATATTTTGCTGTACCCGATAAAGCTATCTTTCAAACTGATTTTTTCCAAAGGTACCTTAAAAACTTGGAAAAATCACTTTCCATCGTTAAAGTAGATAGCACTTCCTATATTACGAAAAACACAATGGAATCAGCGGATCTTAAAAAGAAAGATCTAGAATCTTATCAAGCAGCTGTTTTTAGTGCAATTAAGGGTCAGGGGTATTTTACTTATAAGTCTCTAAAGAAATCTGGTTTTTCTCATGAAATAGATGAATATGGATTCGATTCTATTTTTTATGAATCCATTATTACTCAAATTTCATATCTAAAATCTATAAAATTGTTCGGTACTCTATTTTTTAGAGAATCCAACCGTAAATTAAAAAGCGAACAGTTCTTTATGTTTATTTTAGAGCAAAGTAAAGTCTCTTCACTAAAGTTAGGTCAAATTTGTAGTATTTTGGAGGAACTTTTTTCAGAATCAGTCTCTTACGATGAGTTAGAAAAAATGCTGCTAAGATATGAAAAAAAACCTTATTATTCAGTAGAATTAGAGCGACTATTTATAGATAAAACAGGGTATATAAATTACCTCCGCCAATAAACAAAAGGTGCTTAGTAAGCTTCTGTTTTACTAAGCACCTTTTTATTTTTTCTAGTGTTAATTTACGCTTAATTATTATGACATGTTCCTCAGTGAATCTAAAATGAATTTTAAAATGTAAAGGAGCGATTTTCCCATCTCCAACTTTAGTTATCAAATAAAGCTAAAATTTCTATTAGATTTACTTCTGGATCGGGCTCAAGAACGCCTCTTTCAATAGCATCTATCATCCTTTTTTCTTTGTCTTTTAATCTATAGTAAATGCGCTCATCAATTGTATTTCGTTCGCCTTCATTCCCCTGTAACATAAAGTAATAATACTGAGTGTAATCCGTATTCTTTAAGCCTAAACGGTGTATACGATCCCTAGATTGTAACATGTGTGTAAGATTAAATGAATATTCCAGGTAGATTGCATCATGGCAAGTATGATGTAATGAAACAGATTCTGCCAATGTATGAGGATTGGTTACTAATACATCAATCTCTTTATTCAAGAATGCCTTAATCATCTTATCACGTTCATCTTGAGGGGTGCTTCCATATATAACGCCTGCTTTAATACCTTTCATACGTAAATCTTGATATATTTTGTCAATAGTATCTACAAACATACACCAAATAATAGATTGCTTTTTATCAGAATGTAACTTCTCTGCTAATCTTAGAGCATCATAATACTTTGACGTTTTAGGAATTCGTTTAATAAGTTCAATCTCTTCTTGAGTAAATACTACTGCATCTGAATCCATATCTTTCCATGGATTATTTTCCTCTCCGTACATTTCAATGTAGTCTAATGATTTTAATAATAACTCTGGATTAGCCGAGGCCTGAATGAGGCGTATGTATAAATGAAAAGCATTTCCTCCATATTTACGATAAAGCATATTAATGATTTCTTGTTCTTCATGTGATGCAGGAACTTGTACCAGTTCATCTTCATTAACTTGTGGTACTTCAAGTTCCTTTTTAGTAGTTCTCCAAAAGAAAGGATATAGTTTATCATTAATTTTTTCTACCATAACAGGACTAGGTTCCTTTAAATCGTTCTTGTTAAAATTAAAGAATATTTTATATTCTTCATCATACAAAATGTTTAATAGGTTATATATATCCTGATAAGTATTTGGTATTGGTGTTCCTGTTAATGCATACTTATAGCCAGCCTTGGTAGAAATCCGTTTGGCTGCTTGAGCCCTTATACTAGTTAAGCCTTTGATTTTATGTACTTCATCAAATACCAGCATCGTACGAGAGTCTATTATATCGAGTAGTACAGATTCATATTTAGGCAATGCTTCATAGTTCACTAAAATCAAATTCCGATCTCCACTTTCCAGTCGGAATTCAAATTCGCTTAGTTTAGTTAACTGTACATCTAAACAGGCCAATGTTTTTTTGTCGGCAAAATTCGCTTTGAATTCATCTCTCCATGATAAGAATGAGTTTTTGGGACCAATCATAACAATTTTATCAACTTTATTAATTATAGGCGAATTTAAATACGCAAATGTCCCATAAATCATTGATGTTTTGCCTGCTCCTGGTACAGAAAAATTCGCAGCATTTTTCATTTCATACATATAAAATGCACTCCACATTTGTTTAGGGCGCAGAGTTCTTTCTAATTCATTGTTGACGATATTTTTAAATTTTTCAAATCGATTTTCGATAAGTGGATTCGGCTCTTTTTCATAATATTTAATAGCTGTTCCATAATCCGCACGTTCTTTTATGAAATAAGACACAGTGGATAAATATTCTTTCAATGACTTACTAACAATAAATTCGAATTTTTTTCTCTTTGCATATTTCTCTAGAATTTTGATTACGGCGTTCATTTCAATATATGTTAAATCGGGTGAAAAATTTGGATAGCCTCCATCATAATATGGTAATAATTTTTGAGAAATTACCATGTCTTTATCAGAGATTTTATAAGAGCTTAAATTATCGTATAATACGATTTTATTTCCTTCATAATCTAAAATTAATGCATCATCGGTTAATGTTTCTGTATTCAAGATTACTCTCCCCTTGTCAAACTGGATAACCTTCTTTTTTACTATTTCATTGATTTCCTTTACATAAACTAAAGAACTACTATCTGTAGAACTCCATAGTTTTTCAAACTCGAGTTCTGCCCTATATAACTTTTGCATATCAAAGTCTGAACACAACCAAGACGCTGTAATATCAAATGCTTCATAATTTGCTTTAATTGCGGCTTCTGTTTCATTATTCGAACCTGTAAAATAGATGACATTTCCATTATCATCTTTACATAATCCAAACTTAGAATGAAAAATTCCTTTTTTAGTAAATCCAATTTTTACATCTACGTATCCTTTTGCTATTAAATGTGCTAAATTACAAAAGTTTTTCTCTTCCTGAATTGTTAACTCATCTTCTAATCTAGTTAGGATATGATTTTTTAATTCTTCACGTAATGCATATCCTTTTTTAATAGATTCAAAGTCCTCTTCACTAATCTCTAGAGAAACAATTAAACGCATTTTTCCTCCATTACCAATTAAGCCCGAAAGCCCCTTGGCATAGGCTGCCAAGGCTTTCGAGCTGAAATATGCGCTTACACGGTCATATACTTTCGCTACAGATAAAACTGGATTATAAAATTCCTCTGCAAGGTCAGAGGTATCTGTATAATATGAAGGATATAGAGTAAGCTGATTAAACATTCAGAGCCTCACCAAATTCCTTCAATTTTTTCTGCACTTCTTCGAATACTGTTAGAAATTCTTGCTCTGTAGCAGGGTCCATATATTTTACCTGGTCAACTTCAATACGTTTTAAATCTTCAAATGCTTTACTTAATAAGTCTACAGGTTTCGCCTTCGCAAGTATTAAGCGAGTATCCTCTACGTGCTTTTCAATTATTTTCTGTGCTTTTTGACGTACATCTGCTAAGTCCCTACCTAATTCTTTTACACTATTCACATCAACTGCGTCTAAATTCTGAAAAGCCTCGTAAACGTCCTCTACAGTATCCTCAAACTGATTTAAAAACTCCTCACGATTTGTTGCTTTGATAATAAATTTGCCAATCTCACGAATATCACGAGTCATGTCGCCTTTACTTTCTGATTCGTTTAATTTTCGCTTAGCAAATATAGCTGTAAATAAGGCATTTCTGATGCGAAGATATTCAGCCTGTTCACTTTTATCTTGGTGGTCTTCTAATAAGATTGTACGAACATCAATTCCTTTGAGTTGCCCTTCTAAAATACGTACCATTTCTTGGAGTGGTCCATCAAGTGCTAAATCACGCGCAATATAGTATTTTTTATCTGCATTAATATAATTTAAAAATTGAACCATTAACTCAGCTTTCTTCATCAATAGTTCGACTTCAGCTGGTTTTTTGTTTATATTTTCCCCATATTCAAGTTCAGAGAACAATTTATTTTCAATTAAGTCACGATAAACATCGACTAGATTATCAATTGGATTATAATCTACAGGTTTTTCTTCAGCATGTTGTAAGTTTAGTTCTAATCGTTTAATATCACGTTCTTCTAATCCTTCATCTGGATTAAGAATGATTGCTTCAAAGTATACATCTTTACCTTCACGTTTTAATTGACGTAACGCTGTAAAACGTCTATTTCCATCGATAATGCGTCCGTCGTTTAATACAACACCCGCCACTTTTTGTTTAAAAAGTTTAATATTATTCTTCGTAGCTTTTAGTGCTTCAGGATTTGAGTTATAGATGAACTTTTCTAAAACATTATTGTAATCTTCTAGGGATGATTTATTAAGTGTGTTCCCATTTGAAATATATTCACTAATATAAGTTGAAATTCGTCCGTTTTGATCATTGTAATGACATAAATCTAATGGAATAATGGCTATTCGATATTCCCCTGTTTGGCCTTTAATTGTTAACTTACGTGTTGCAGTTGTCATCTTTATTTTAGATCCAACTAATTCATTTAAATTAATCTGCATTATATATATCTCCCTATAAGTAAGTTTCTTTTTCAACGCTTAGTTTATTCCATGTTTCTTTTCTACAATATACAGATAATTATGCCCTAATCAAATTATAGTAACTTTTTCATTTATAAAATGAGATATTATTTGATACACAAAACTGTTATGTATAAGATGGAATATTATTATAAAATTAGTATTATTTTAGAGTATTAGATTTCCTTAAATAATACATATCATTAGTATCTCTAAATCAACATTATTTTATCATAAATTAGGAGCATAAATGTATTTATTTCCAATGGATTTTAGCTATAATTTACACAGCTGTAACCATCAAATAGTATTGAACATTTTTTACTCATTAACTTGGATCATTTTCGTTCTCGAAAATGTTAATTCTATGCTTCATACGATAGCTATCGCCATTTAAGTGAATAACTTCTGCTCGATGAATAATTCTATTTAATATAGCTGTTGTTATACTGCAACCCACGCGAAGTTCTCCCCATCTTCAAAAAAGTATGGAGCTGGCTTAAATATACAGACACATCTATTTTTCACACTATCTTTATCTTTATTTAACAACATAGCCTCTTTAAGAGCATCATAGTCTGGAACAATGGGGATATCAGCACTTGGATAATTAAGGAATTTACAATCATTCTTAATATTTGTTAATTCCCCTATACCATACACCTTTCTATCTATAAAAAAATAAACATTGTCTCCTTCTTTCATACTAAGATAGTCTGTAAACGTTCCTTCATGGTGTATTTTCCAAATATTATTTTTAGGCAAACTTAAATTAGTACTATACACACCACTCCGCAAACAATTTTTTAGTGAGGTTTTATTATCTAAACTAAAAATATATCCCGCCATACAATCAATCCTTTTCTAAAAATCACAGTATAAAAATATTATCTATGTCAAAACCCCTTATGTAAATACCCATTATTGTTTAAATTTTCCTATCATATAAAACACACCTATCTGATTGAACCAACACTTTTATCACGAGTAAATAAGAAAGAGTAGATTGAATTTCAATCTACTCTTTCTTATTTACTAAAACAAACTCAATTGCACAACACTATTCTTCTTTTCCTCTTCTTTATTAATTTCTAAAATCCTTTTCCCCATCTGTTCTACTAGTCCAACAACAAGAGCATTTCCCATACAAAAATACCTATTTCTTTGTGGCATACCTGTATTTGTCCAATCCATTGGGAATCCATTCAACAGTTCACATTCCACAGGTGTCAAATATCTTAATCTTTTCGTATAAGGATCTTCAATCACATGAGAGCTTCTGTTACATGTTCCCTCACTTGTTAACATCGTACGTCCAGGCTTATCTAAATCGTCAGGGAAAGTCATTCCACCTTCAGAATAAAAATACTTATGGCCAGTTGCTTTTGAGATTCTTTCTTCTTTTTTAGGACCCTTAAGATACTTAAGTTCCTCAAATTCTGTTCTTCCCTTCTTGTTAATCTTATCCATTTTCAAATAATATGATTCATCTGCAGGACCAAATTTATCATACGCCTTCTGAACAATCTCACCTAAAGTCTCTGGTTTTTCAGTTACTGGAACTACTTCCTCAGTATATACTTGTCCATCTATCATCACGCCAGAATTATAGTATTCCGCTTTAAATGTATCAGACACCTCAATAATATCGACCGGCAACTCAAATTGCCCTCTTTTTTTATTTTCTTCAGGTGCTTCATGCACTTTAAAAATCGGAGCAAAAAATCCTTTATCAGACAATATCTCTAACGACTTCATTTCACTTTGAACAGATGCGAAATGAGACTCTTTTAAGTACGCAAAAATAAATACTCTTCGTCTTCTTTGTGCATATCCATAATCCGCAGCATTAATAACTCTCCACTCAACTGCATATCCCGCATCCCTAAAACTCGCCAACATAATAGAAAAATCACGACCTCTTTGCTTTGCTGGAGATTTCAATAATCTATCTACATTCTCTAATAAAACAAACCTAGGTTTTCGAGAATTAACTATTTTCATTATTTCCCAAAAAAGAACTCCTTTTTTCCCTTGTATTCCTTTTTCGTTCGATAAAGTACGTGCCACAGAATAATCCTGACATGGAAAACCACCGACTAATAAGTCATGCTCAGGTACCTCCTGCCAAGCCTCAGCTATATCCTTATTTACATGTATTCCTCTATTTTCAAAGCGAGTTGCATAACAATTAAATGCATGTTGTGCTTTAGTCGAAGGCTCCCACTGGTTTCCCCAAAGAACTTCAAAGTTTTCATTCGCTTCAAGTCCTAACCTAAAACCTCCTACTCCCGCAAAAAGTTCTACTACTTTCATCATAAATACACGAACATCCTTTCGGTATTTTTTTACCTATGCTTCATTATAATAGAAAGTAAGCAAAAGATCAACTCCAATGTTTTATGAATAAAAAATTTCATAAGTTTCTGGCTTACTGTTGCATTTCTAAAATAACCTGTATGTTTTATTTAAAACAGTATAAATGAAACAAAACCTTTTAACCAAATTCATAATACAAATTTATTATAGAAGAAGTTTATCTTTTTTACCTACTTATATTTTATTTATGCTAATTAAAAAACAGCTTTTTATTATATCATATTATATGTAATGTTTTCACTCCTGAATAAAACTCAAAACAACAGTAGACACGGAAAGGGGTTCATTATGGAATATACTACAGTAGAAGAATTAATGTTAAAAGCAAAAGAAGCTGAAGGAAAAACGTTTGGTGAAATTGATACAACTAATAGGCTTGCAAATGGAAAATCAAAGGGTGGACTAGGCCAAGTAATTGAAGAAAGTTTTTTTGGATATGAGGTAAATTCAAAAGCAGAAGCAGATTTTGAAAATCTTGGTATTGAGTTAAAAGTTACACCTTTTAAACGCAATAAAAATGGAACTCTATCTGCTAAAGAACGTTTAGTGTTAAATATTATCAACTATATGGAAGAAGTTCATACACATTTTGAAACATCAAGCTTTTGGAAAAAGAACGAAAAATTATTACTTATGTTTTATGAGTGGGTGGCAAATGTAGATCGTAAAGACTATCATATTGCCAAAAGTCTACTCTTCACATATCCTGAAGCCGATTTAGAAATAATTAAACAAGATTGGGAAACAATCATAACTAAGATTCGCTCCGGAAAAGCACATGAATTATCAGAAGGTGATACAAACTATTTAGGTGCTTGTACAAAAGGTTCAAATAAGAACTCTCTTCGTTCACAGCCTTTTTCAGAAATACCCGCAATGCAACGTGCATTCTCATTAAAACCATCTTATATGACAGCGCTAGTACGTAGATATATTCAAAATGAAGAACTTATAAGCTTTACAAACGCAAATGAATTAAAAAGTAAATCTCTAGAAGAAATTCTGAATTCTAAATTTACGCCATATATAGGATTAACAGATAAAGAAATCGCAGAAAAATTATCCGTAGATTATAAACCTAGTTCGAAAAGCTTCGTTCCATGGCTAGTCAGTTCCCTACTAGGCATTAAAGGAACACGCCTTGATAATATTGAAGAATTTTCCAAAGCAAATATCCAATTTAAAACGATTCGCTTAGAACCAAACGGAAAACCTGAACAAAGTATGTCATTTGAAAATATTGATTTTCATCAATGGGCAACCGAATCTTGGGAAGAAAGTGAAATTCGTGAACGTTTTTATCAAACGAAATTTTTATTTGTTATTTTTGAATTCAGACAAACAAAAAAAGAAAATCCAAAACGGGAGCTTTATTTAAAAGGAATTAAACTTTGGAACATGCCTGTTCATACAATAGAGACTAAAATAAAAGAACTATGGGAAGAAGTTAACAAAGTTATAAAAGAAGGCATTCAAATTCAATACAAAAAACGTGGTAATAAAATGGTGGAAACAAATAATTTACCAAAGAGCAAATTTAACGGAGTTGCGCACATACGTCCAAAAGGTAAAGATGGATCAGATAAAGTAACCTTACCTGATGGGCAGCGAATTACAAAGCAGTGTTATTGGTTGAATAATTCTTACATAGCCAATGTTATTGATGGCACAGACTAATATCGTTTATCTAAGTAAGATAAACAAACATCCATCAAATTAGCTAAAATTCAAGGCATCAAAATACACTCTATTTATTACATACTAATTTCAATAGAGATAAACTCAACGATACTATTAAGGAGAAACATATGGAATATTTACTCTATTCTCATAGAAATGCACTAACAATTTTGGAAAATGAACCTGAATTTCTAGAGGCCTGGAAAGAAATCCAACATATTATTACAAAAATAAGTGATGGAATGCTCATACAATGTTATGAAGAAAAATTTCAAAACAAAAACAAAAGTTTATCTACAACTATCAATAAATTATTAAAAGATGAATTTATCAATTTTGGCTGGAATAGTGAAAGCCCCATTTTTCAAGAGCCTCAATATAAAAATGTTAAAGGTGATTACTGGCGGCTTGACTTTGCAAAGGATGACATCTCAATTGAAGTAGCTTTTAACCATTCCACCGTAATTGCATGGAATTTATTAAAACCCGTATTAGCGAGCGAACTTAATCATGTAGAAAAAGCTATTCAAACAAAAATGGGAGTCATCATTACTGCTACACAAGAAATGAAAAAGAATGGAAACTTCGATGGAGCAATTGGAACATTTGAAAAATTTATAGATCATTTAAAACCTATGATGAATCAACTTAGCGTTCCGCTTTTATTAATAGGATTGAAGGCTCCTAAAACGTTTAAAATTGTTGAAAAAAGAGAAAATGGACGTAAGCTAGGTAAAGTAATAAAGCTAAACAAAAATAATCTTCAGGATAGTTTATTTATATAAATCTCCAATTAGAATCAAAATATATAAGAAGCTGCCCTATAAGTCGGTGAAACCGCCCTATGGGTAGCCTCTTCTTTTTTGTCTATACTGTCTATACAATCCCTTCCCGATACAACTTTGGGACAACCTCTACATGCTTCATTTCGTAATATACAGTAATATTTGTGACTACTATAATCTCTTTCTACTAAAACTCGTTAGCCGATATAAACTTATTTAATGCTACTTCTAAAGTAGTAGGAGTCCTTGTTTCTTCTGAAAATGTCTAGTAAATATTATCTTTCTCTTTGATATTCTTCCTTTAAAAAAGGTCTAGTATATAAGAATTCACTAGGCTGAAACATGTACCCACTACTACTGATTTTACCCCATAAATTACTAACCCTAAAGCTAACACGATAAAATTTATGTAGCGAATGCCTCGAGCAATACTAAATTCAGGATGTTTTTTGTTTATAGCCAATGCAATAACATCCATTCCAACAGTAGAAGCATTTGATGAAATACAATAGTAGTAACCAAATGCAATAAACAAACTTGCTAATAAAAAATCGATCACTAGATTAAATTGAATATCCCACTGTAAAAAATAAAAAAGTGTAAAAAATACATTGAAACAAATACTGCTAATAATGGATTTCAAAAAATTCCCTCTCCCTAAAAATATCCAACAAAAAACTAAAAGTAGTACGGTGACTCCTATCGTCAAATAGAAAATTCGAATACTTGTTACCTTTTCTAATATCATTGCAATACTAGTAACACCACCACTAATAATCCCATTTGGCTTCATCCATTTCGCGTAAGCTAGCCCTAAAAAAATATTACCTAAAATAATTTTTCCTATGTTGCTGGACAGGTGGTAGCACTAGGTGTTCAAAGCATCCTCCAACAAATACTCAGCGAACCAGATATGCAATCTTGGGACTGGCGTATTCTTTTTTCACCGAAGTAGTTTTCAAAAATGGATTCTAAAAGCCGTGAAAGCGCTGGAACTATTTTTCTATACATACACGACGTATTTACAAAGATCATGGTGAACATTGTCGGTCTTCCTAAGGATGTTGTCAGCTGGATTAACTTTATCGCCTTATTGGTTTTCGTCGTACTTCAACTGATTACCGGTATGTTATCTGACCGGATTGGACGACGCCCGCTATTGATTTGGTTTGGGATATTGGGGATTTTGTTGACGGTATCACCGTTCTTAATTATGGAGCAAATAACATACGCTATCGTCACTCTTCTACCTTTATGTAGCCGGTTGTATCGCTATCAGCTTCATCATGTATCGGCGTATGGCTTCTTCGAAAGTCTTTCATATCGAGGCTGAGCTAGCAAATACACAAAATATCCGTCCATCTCGTTTAAAGTAACCTTAACGATTATAATATTTATTTTAAAATGAAGATTCATCCTAAAAATCCCCTTAATAAATAAACTGCACCCCCATTATTAGCTATATCTAACAATTGAAGTGCAGTTCAAATAATTACTCTTTTGTTATATCAATTAAAAATGGTCAGCATGCGAGTACTGTATGATTTCTTCTTTTTGCAGAGCATGTTGTGTATCACCTTCGTTATTCCACCCAATCGCTAAAGCCATTACTAATCCTAACGTTGCGAATACAAATTTTTTCATCATTTTAATGCTCCTTTACTAAATATTTGTTGTTTCGCTTCGTAACATACATTGAAGTAATCACTAACTTTTTCATGATTATTTAATTTACGAAACGCAACAGCTAACAACTCTCCATATTCTTCAACAAACTCCCATAACCCTTGTTTTTTGAAATAAGAAATGCTTTTTTTCACTTCTTCTTCTACTAGTTCAATAGGTTTGTTTTCATTTAATAAACGTAAAATATTGAAATGATACACATACTCTTCATTTCCTATTTCATCACAAACTTTCAAACCTTTTTCAATCAGTTCTTGTGCAATATTTGTTTCTTGTAGCTTATAATGTTCACGCGCTTGTAAGAACAATGCTTTATAATGATTTGGATTTTTTTCTGTAACTTCAGATAAATGACGAATCGCTAATAGAGATAAGTTTTGCATTGCATATAATAATCCTAAATTATGTCTAACTACTAAAGTTAGTTTTTCTTCATTCTGTTTTTGTAAAATGTCAATGGATCGATTCAAATGTTCTTCAGCTTGTTCGAATTGTTTTAAAAATATACAAGCAGTTCCTAATGTATTTTCACAAGATGCCACTTTCACTTCATATCCAGCATGTTTTGCAAAAATTTCTTTTGCTTTATTCGCATATTCAATCGATGTTAACATTTTAGAAGTATGATGTAATACAGCGAGTTTTTGGTTGAATTCAGCATGTTCTAACTCATCAGAAATATATTCTAATAACCTTTCAGCTTCTTCATATTGTCTGCTAGCTTCATTATAATCACTAAACATTAAAGCATGCTCAGCTTTGAAAGAGTGATAGTAATAAGCTGTAAGTTTATCGGTTGTTTCATCAATAGAACCAATGACATCGAAACTATCTTTCCTAATACTTAATCTGTCAGTCAGTAGTTTGTATTTAAAATCTAGTAAAGAATGGTATAATAATACATTCTGATTCTGTTTTTCTTCTTCTGCATGCTTAATATGTTCTATTTTCTCATCTATTTCTTTTTTTAATTGTGTTGCTTTTATTAATTGCTGCGATAACATCAATTGATACAAATCATGAAGTTGTTCCATAATTACTTCATGCGCGAAAACACCCATGCTCATACACTAAGTCCTCCTCAACCTCAACATTCTTCATTCATCTAAACATTACCACAATTATACATTTTCCATAGGAAGAATACCTTTGTTATAAATTGATAAATAACAGAATGAATATTCAGATATTATAAAACAAGAAGTAACATTTTCATCGTTAATTTTGATATAACGCATGATTAAGTTCTTATAACTATCGATGTTCAAACGAAACTATTTCATTCCTGCCTTCACTTCTTTTAGAAGGGGGAATCTTCTAGATTAAAATGATAAAGCTGTCAAGAAGAAACAAACAAGTCGTCCAGCTCTTCTTCTAACTCTTCGTTTATTTCATTATCTTCTTCATCACATAACTCAAAGTTCGTATCCCCCCATAAAACGATATCAACTGTTCCTCCAAATATATCGGCGATTTCCCCTTTATATCGAACACAACTCCGAATATATCGGCGATTCGACACAACATATCGACCAGTCGACAAAGTTCACAATCTCAAAACCAAAAGCACTCATTGCCTTTAGTCGACAATCGAGTGCTTTCAGTTCATATGTTTTTAAGTTTTATGGTAACAGTATGACACCTTTTATATGTCGTGACAACTACTACATTAAAACTTACGAGTTTGTACGAGTTCATTAGTTTCATATACATTCCATGTATTTATATTTATCGCCATATAAAATGTCATCTCGCCTAAGCTCGTACTTTATTTTCTATTCTATCATTGTACGTAATACTCCATGATGGTACAACCATCATGAGGTCTGTATTTTCAAATCATAAATCAACAATATTCACAAATAATCAATACAGAAAAAAATTTAGTTAGTTTTCAATCAGTGCTTTTCAGCAATATATCTTTCAATAATTGCTTTTGGTCTATCTCCATCTGCTACTATCCCCATATGTTTATATTCCCAAATTATTTGTTGCTCATATGAATCTACTTCAGATAAATCACTATAATCATAATCAATATTAAATTCACCCGAATTATTAAGTGTAAATGTTAAATTAGTCCACTTTTCTTGTTTTTGTCTCTCAAATTCATACCATAATTCAGTAAAACATTCATATAATTCATCTTCTAACTCTTCACAATAATGTTCTTCTACATTATACTTCTCTACAATATCAAGGCTGTATATCGGAGCACTTTCATCTGCTGAGTAAAAATAAAAAAACACTTGTCTAGAATCTTCACTAACTTCTGCATAAAGATAAATTTTTAACCAATCAACTGGAATCATATCATTTAAAATTCCAGCGATATTTTGGTACAACTCTTCCATTCTATTTGTTTCCAATTATATCTCCTCCTATGGATTACTTAAACGTCTTCGTATATTCTTACCATCAATTGTATAATTCACTATAAATTCTGTTGGCCTTAATGAATTACCTTTATATTTAGGCGTTATATTGACATAAACTTCTTGTCCTGCTTTTAAAGCTATTTTCCATTCTATTTCTAGTTTCCTGTATGAGCTTTGGTTTACTAATTTTCCATTCATAGGTACCATATTGTCAATTAATCCTGAACCACCAAAAATATGAGCGATTAAGTGGCCACCATGATCACCTTTATTTCTATCTTCTCCACCAACCTTTACCTGATGAGTACTATTCTTTTTCCTTGTCCTAACTGTAACTTTCCTTGTGCATTGTCAATTCTACCAATGTCATCGGTCGAATAACTATATCCATTGGCAGTATACTTGATATTGGGTTTTAATTTATACTCACCTTTAATTATATGGTCTGGCTCAACACTATTTTTTCCCGTACCCTTAACTCCCGAACCACCATTCCCCTTCGCAAGTTGATAAGCATCATCTTTGGCGGTTGCTCGCACTCTTGCAAAGTTTGCTGCTATTTCTCCAACAGTTGCATGTTCTATATAAGGAATTTTTATTCCCATTCCAGTGTCTGCTGACCTGATTGCCACGGGGACTTTCGTTTTTTCCCATGTATGGAATGCATTCTTTAACGTCTCATTATCCTTTAACGATTGTACCACATGTGATTTGAGTCCCTGTAACGATTCCCCGTTTTTTGCGGATAACGTGTGCATAACGTCCATCCGTTAAAACGTACTTTACGATGATTTCCAAAAATAATACAACCCTTTATTTTTTCCTCTACTATCGTCGTACACTGTACATAGCCATTACAATCTATAAAACAACAATAAAAATTTAACACTTAATGCACTTATAAAATTATAATGCTCTTTTAAATTTCTACGCTAAAACACAAAAAAAGCACTTGTTGCCTTTAATTGACAATCAAGTGCTTTAAGTTCATATGTTTTTAAGTAGCATTAATTTTGTAAGTTTTGTAGTAACAGTATGACACCTTTTATACGTCATGACAACTACTACGTTAAAACTTACGAGTTTGTATGAGTTCGTTAGTTTAATATACATTCCATGTGTTTATATTTATCGCCATGTAAAATGTCATCTCGCCTAAGCTCGTACTTCGTTTTCTATTCTATCATTGCACATAATACTCTATGATGGTACAACCATCATGGAGTATGTACTTTTTAACAGCCTATTTTAAATTGCAACGTCTTGATAACCTACTTCAGTTACTTTTTCATTTAGCAAACGAATCCCTAGCCCATTTTCTGTATCCCATGTACAATTAAATGTAATTCCAATATCCCGACCGTCAAAAATACCTGCATAGGGAACAACAATCCCATCTAAACTTATCATTTCTAATATTTCATTAGTTGTTTCAACTAATGGATAGTTTTCATTTACTTCAATATCATAACCTAGTTCCTGACGCTCTTGTTTGTAATAGTCTAATATTGATTGCAAAAAGCTTTGTTGTAATTGTTCCCAATTTTGCATGAATGAAGTATATGCTACATATTGTTCTTCATCAAACTTACCATCCTCATCACCTTTTACTATTAGTGCTATCTCAACTTCATTTCCCAAAAAGTTAATGCTAGTATCCTTAGACCACACAAAATCATATTCAAGCTCACCAAAAACCGCATCATTTATTTTCATCTTACTTCTCCTTTTTATTTTTTAGCAAATCCTCCTGGCTCAAACGCCCCTGCGTTTATCTCACCTACTCCACCAAGATGCCCAAATCTTTTATTTATCTCTGTCGGTACAAGTTGCATTATTTTCACATCATTTACTTCATGCCATGTTAATTGATTTTTTGTTCGATATTTGTCTATGTCTTTCGCGGTAATCCCACCAGGTTCCATTCCAAATTGGCGAGCTAGTTCAACTGAGTCATTTAGCTTATCTGCTAACTTTTGGTCTGCTTGAGCAAAATTGTATGTCCTAGCCTTTGTACCATAATTTCCTTTTCCTCCAAGCATATAGTCAATTTCAATTTGAGCCTTTGATACTGGTGAAAAATCAGGAACTCCGTTTTTATATTGAATACCTTTAATGCCAGCTTCATCTAATATACGTTTCAATTTAGGGTCTGGTGGTGGTTTAAGCGTACTTAAAGATTCTCCTCTGATCCCTTCAAATTCAACCTTCGAATTAATTGGTGAAGGTGTCTGATTATACCTTGCTTCATAAGAACTAGCAAAATCAGTTTGTCTAAAAGCAGGTGGAACTTCAGCCTCTCTATTACCCGTACCCTTAACTCCCGAACCACCATTCCCCTTCGCAAGTTGATAAGCATCATCTTTGGCGGTTGCTCGCACTCTTGCAAAGTTTGCTGCTATTTCTCCAACAGTTGCATGTTCTATATAAGGAATTTTTATTCCCATTCCAGTGTCTGCTGACCTGATTGCCACGGGGACTTTCGTTTTTTCCCATGTATGGAATGCATTCTTTAACGTCTCATTATCCTTTAACGATTGTACCACATGTGATTTGAGTCCCTGTAACGATTCCCCGTTTTTTGCGGATAACGTATGCATAACGTCCATCCGTTAAAACGTACTTTACGATGATTTCAAAACATAATACAACCTTTTAGTTTTCCTCTACTATCGTCATACACTGTACACAGCCATTACAATCTATAAAAATTTAACACTTAGTTCACTTATAAAATTATAGTGCTCTTTTAAATTTCTACGCTAAAATGCAAAAAAGCACTTGTTGTCTTTAATTGACAATCAAGTGCTTTCAGTTCATATGTTTTTAAGTAGCATAAATTTGTAAGTTTTGTAGTAACAGTATGACACCTTTTGTATATCATGACAACTACTACGTTAAAACTTACGAGTTTGTACGAGTTCTTTAGTTTCATATACATTCCATGTGATTATATTCACCGCCATGTAAAATGTCATATCGTCTAAGCTCGTACTTTGTTTTCTATTCTATCATTGCACGTAATA
The DNA here is from genome assembly GCF_022663115.1 of Bacillus cereus group sp. BfR-BA-01430. Lineage (NCBI taxonomy): Bacteria > Bacillati > Bacillota > Bacilli > Caryophanales > Bacillaceae > Bacillus > Bacillus cereus group sp. BfR-BA-01430. The sequence continues at coordinate 166,659 of NZ_JAKUEW010000001.1, read as the reverse complement.
CTCTATGATGGTACAACCATCATGAGGTCTTTACTTTTATACAGCTTATTCTTTTTCTTTCCAATTCAAAAACAACTTCTTCTTCATTTTCAAATATAATTTGAAAAAGTCATGCTAGTAACACTTATGAAGTTACTTCAAGCACTCTTGGCCTTCTGCAATACACCATAGACTTTTTAAAAACAATAACCTATTTTAAATAAAATGCTATTAGTTATTCATATAAATTCTCAATCTCAGTAAACCAAAAACATCCCTCTTCCGTACACTTAGCGTCAATTCTTTTTAATTCTTCTTTTAACCAATTAATCACAGATTCTGGTATATCATTATCAATAAAGGCATCCTCACCATTTACCTCTATTGCCTTATCAATCATTTTTGAATACACTAATAAACATTCTGCAAATTGATTTATAGAAGAATTAATAAATACTTCTTTATAATTATCACTATTATTAAGAAACACTATATTTTCTTGTTTCTCAATTATACATATCGGATCGCCAGAACTAGTTGATCCCAGAAACCAATATTTTTGAAACTCTTCTGGCATATTAAATACATTTGTAATAGATCTTATTAAAGATTGTGACGAAGTAAACTCTAAATATGGTGGCGGAGTTTCTGGTAAACCTCCTATAGACAAAAACTCCTTCACATCATCCGAAAAATTTGTGCTCATTAAATCTTTGGAATTAAATTTAATTAGTGGACCATCTTTGTTAACATCCCATTTATCATTAAATTCCTCTGGTAGTATCATCTTCTCACCTTCTTAAATTATTTATAAAAGTTTCTAATCTAGTTGCAATTTCATCATCTATTCCAGTAATTCCCCAGTCCTTTTCTACATTATGAATACCACCATATCCAGGATGCAAACTTTTTGGTAAAGCTACAGCTTGACCACCTTCTCCTATATGATGATGCCTCATTGGGTCTTTTATATACTCCTTATACTGCGGAAAATGTTTTATAAATTGTTCATCAACAATTGGAACTCGACCTCTCTTTATCAAAGCCGTATTTTCTGCACTCCAAAACTCCGGATTACTTTTAAATAATGTATTGAAGAACTTTTTTGCATTTCTCTCCCATCCTGCAGCATTAGTTCCTGAATTAGTTTTCCCTTTAAAATTCATTTCAACTACAAGTCTAGGGTCAACTAAATACTCTTCATCATACTTTGTGAGGTCTCTACCTCTATATCCTCTAACCTTATCATATTTGCCATCATTGCTCCATTTAGGAACAGTAAAGGTTTCCTCCTTATTTCCCGTACCCTTAACTCCCGAACCACCATTCCCCTTCGCAAGTTGATAAGCATCATCTTTGGCGGCTGCTCGTACTCTTGCAAAGTTCTCTGCTATTTCTCCAACAGTTGCATGTTCTATATAAGGAATTTTTATTCCCATTCCAGTGTCTGCTGACCTGATTGCTACGGGGACTTTCGTTTTTTCCCATGTATGGAATGCATTCTTTAACATCTCATTATCTTTTAACGATTGAACCACATGTGATTTGAGTCCCTGTAACGTTTCCCCGTTTTTTGCGGATAACGTATGCATAACGTCCATCCGTTAAAACGTACTTTACGATGATTTCCAAAAATAATACAACCCTTTATTTTTTCCTCTACTATCGTCGTACACTATACATAGCCATTACAATCTATAAAACAACAATAAAAATTTAACACTTGATGCACTTATAAAATTATAATGCTCTTTTAAATTTCTACGCTAAAACGCAAAAAAGCACTTGTCGCCTTTAATTGACAATCAAGTGCTTTCAGTTCATATGTTTTTAAGTAGCATAAATTTGTAAGTTTTATAGCAACAGTATGACACCTTTTATATATCATGACAACTACTACGTTAAAACTTACGAGCTTGTACGGGTTCATTACTTTCATGTTCATTCCATGTGTTTATATTCGCCACCAAATAAAATGTTATCTCACCTAAGCTCGTACTTCGTTTTCTATTCTATCATTGCACACAGTACTCCATGATGGTACAACCATCATGAAGTATGTATTTTCAAACACCCTATTATTTTTTCTATCCACTTCACATGTACTTTATTTTCCATTCGTATATGTGCTAATGTATATTTAAACTTTAACACCACGAGCTTTTTCATTTTCTTGTGTAAAGTATACATCGAGTAGTAAGTGTAGTTACAATACTTATAGAGTCATTGTAACCAATCCCGTGCGCTTTTCTTTTTACTATAAGCTTATAATTTCAATATAAAATTATAAAAACCTTGAGAGGCATATAGCCCATCAAGGTTTCAAATTAATATAAGATTAACGCTCTTCACTATTCAACGGTTTATTCAAATTTCAATCTCGAGATTACTATTGTAAGTAACTAGTAGAAGTAATATAATCAAAATCCTCAAAAGAATTAACTAGGTTCTCGTACTCAAAATTGTAAATTAAAATAACAGCGTTATATAACTTATTTAAGTTAACATATCCTCTAATTTTAGGTAGTATAATCTCCTCATATGAACAACCCTCTAATAAAGCAGAGATATTATCACTCTTTTCTTCTAATACCGCTTTTTCAATAAAATCCTCATCTGTTTCATCCATATCAATATTGAAATCTACAAAAAATTTAGAAGGTACAGACTCTCCGTCTTCATCGTATGTTAAATTGACGTATTTCTCTAACTGGTTTTGTGTTTTAATATTACCTAACCATATTGAAACCATTCCTTGCTTTTCCATAAATAACACACTCCTATTTTAATCTTAATCCTTCTGGCAATGATGAAATTCCACCCTCTAATCTATAGTAAGCCCAATTATTAAGTCTTCTAATAAATGTGTTATAGTCATTTGATGTATCAATAATTGCCAATAATTCATTATGTGCTTTTGTAGAACCTAATCCTCCATGAACGCCTTTAGGATTTACAAATTTAACATCAGATATTGCTGTTCTTAAATCTTTAATTTTTTCAGCACTTATATTCTAAAACTTGAATTGTGGAGCCCTTGATACTAAATGCCATTCATGTAAACCACCATTCCCCTTCGCAAGTTGATAAGCATCATCTTTAGCGGCTCTTCGTACTCTTGCAAAGTTCTCTGCTATTTCTCCAACAGTTGCATGTTCTATATAAGGAATTTTTATTCCCATTCCAGTGTCTGCTGACCTGATTGCTACGGGGACTTTCGTTTTTTTCCATGTATGGAATGCATTCTTTAACGTCTCATGATCCTTTAACGATTGTACCAGATGTGATTTGAGTCCCTGTAACGTTTACTCGTTTTTTGCGGATAACGTGTGCATAACGTCCATCCGTTAAAACGTACTTTACGATGACTTCAAAACATAATACAACCCTTAATTTTTACAATGAATTTTTCTCTAGTAATGTCGTACACTGTACAAAGCCACTACAATCTATAAAATTTAACACTTAATACACTTATAAAATTATACGTTTACCAACTTATTTCTACGCTAAAATGCAAAAAAGCACTTGTTGCCATAATTGACAATCAAGTGCTTTAAGTTCATATGTTTTTAAGTAGCGTAAATTTATAAGTTTTGTAGTAACAGTATGACACCCTTTACATGTCATGACAACTACTACGTTAAAACTTACGAGTTTGTACGAGTTCGTTAGTTTCATGCTCACTCCATGTGTTTATATTCACTGCCATGTAAAGTGTCATTTCGCCTAAGCTCGTACTTCGTTTTCTATTCTATCATTGCACACAGTACTCCATGATGGTACAACCATCATGGAGTATCTATTTTCAAACACCCTATTATTTTTTCTATCCACTTCACATAAACTTTATTTTTCATTCATCATTATATTTTTTAATCGTGTAATTTACTTAAAAAATCAGTAAATGTATCTGCAATGTAAAATACATTCTCTCTTGCACGTTCTTCCACTTGTTCTTCTGTTAATCCTTCTTCTCGCATCAACATTTCTTTTTCACCAGCATTTTCATGTTCCCAAAATACCACAACAGGGTTATTTTTGTCATTTTTATAGTCAAAACATATTAAATTTCCCGCTGGGTCAAAAGCAAAAGGAACTAATTCTGCCGGTAGTGTATCCTTGTAATCATCAAATACTTCTATAATATTTTCATCATCATCCATATCGTAACTTAATAACGTTCCAAAAACCTTTCTTTTCCCTTCAACTTCAAACACCTCTGGACTAACATGCGCTCCATTATTCTTCATCACACATTCTATATAATCTAAAGGAAAATTAATGTTCAATTCCTGTTCAACATTCTTTACATCTTCTCGTATAATAGGTTCATCTGGTGATCTCCATTGTACCTTACTCATCTGATTCCATCCCCCCATAATGCATTTCCACCTAAATGGTTAACTTTATGCGTTTTAGACACTACTAACTGCATTTTACCAGGTACTTGATGATGATGCCAAGTCAATCCTTTTATTCTAGCTTCCTCATTATAAATATCCCGGAGCTGTTTCTCTGTAAAGATTTCCTTTGGTATATCTCCCTTCTCTATTCTTCTTTTAAAGCCTTTGTACAGAACTTAAACTGTTTATCATCAGATGCTATAAACATCCCTTTATCCAACTTTATTTGAAACTTAACAGCATCTCCTTTAAAAATAGGAAATCCTAGTACATCGTAGTCTACACCTTTCACATGTGTACCTCCCGCTAATGATTTATTTAAAATATTATTTTTAGGTGAGGCATTCAAATATTCATCAACATAACCTACCACTTCTTTAAACTCTTCAACACTATCATACCCAAATTCTTTGATAGTAGTATCATCTACTTGTTTTAAGAAATCTTCAACACTATTATATCCCTTAGGAACAATTGATCTATTAATCAAATTTCCGTCTTTATCGTAATTATTTTTAATTACTTCGTCAATTTCAGATCTATGAACAGTATTACCCGTACCCTTAACTCCCGAACCACCATTCCCCTTCGCAAGTTGATAAGCATCATCTTTAGCGGCTCTTCGTACTCTTGCAAAGTTTTCTGCTATTTCTCCAACAGTTGAACGTTCTATATAAGGAATTTTTATTCCCATTCCAGTGTCTGCTGACCTGATTGCTACGGGGGCTTTCGTTTTTTTCCATGTATGGAATGCATTCTGTAACGTCTCATGATCCTTTAACGATTGTACCAGATGTGATTTGAGTCCCTGTAACGATTCCCCGTTTTTTGCGGATAACGTGTGCATAACGTCCATCCGTTAAAACGTACTTTACGATGATTTCCAAAAATAATACAACCCTTTATTTTTTCCTCTACTATCGTCGTACGCTGTACATAGCCATTACAATCTATAAAACAACAATAAAAATTTAACACTTAATGCACTTATAAAATTATAATGCTCTTTTAAATTTCTACGCTAAAACGCAAAAAAGCACTTGTCGCCTTTAATTGACAATCAAGTGCTTTCAGTTCATATGTTTTTAAGTAGCACTAAGTTTGTAAGTTTTATCGTAAAAGTATGCCATCTTTTATATGTCGTGACAACTATTACGTTAAAACTTACGAGCTTGTACGAGTTCTTTAGTTTAATATACATTCCATGTGTTTATATTCATCACCCAGTAAAATGTCATTTCGCCTAAGCTCGTACCTCGTTTTCTTATTCTATCATTGCACATAGTACTCTATGAGGGTATTACCTTCATGGAGTCTCTATTTTCAAATATATCATTTTTCTTTTTTCTAATTCAATATTTTAATTATCTTTAGTTCGCTTGCCTTATGTGTTAGTGATATATAACACCTTTCTTATAGATAGCTTTGGCACTATAGAATGCTCCTAAAAACATTATCTTTCCTCTCTACACAAATGAATGTAATGACCAAATTCAGGAAATACATCCCAGTTTCTTTCAAGGGTATCGCTAATCTCACGCTCCTCGACTAAACCAGTCTTTAAATCCCTTTTTTCCATTGCTATATAGCCATTTTCTCGGAATCCCAAAATCAAGCTACTTACTTCTGTATCAGTTTCATCATCATATTCCCAATACGTAGCTGTTCTTAAAAATATCTTACTGTCACTCATAACTTCAAAATCATAATTTAAATACTTACGAATCAAGTCATCATAAAATCCCACCGAAACCCATTCATTTGTAACATTTACAATATACTTAAGGTTTTCATCTTCAGTTAATACCGCCGTATATGGTTCATGTTTTTGATGGTATGTGTATGCATCACAGTCATCTAGAATATTCCAAGGCTTCTTTTTAATGTCCGACCATTCGTCACAATAATAAATTTTCATAGTCAATTATACACCTTCCCTTTAATATCCCTAATAATAATCCTATTTTTTGTTGCTTCATCAAGAATCGTTTGCGGAATTGGTTTATTTTGAACTGGTACTTCTAATATTAACTCACCTTTAAGTCGCTCCCCTTTGAGAGCGTTAGGGTTAAAAGGACCATTTGATATTTTAGAACCTGAAGGATATTTTTTATAATTTCATTTAAATAACTCTTAGCTGTTTTTTCTTGCACTTCACTAAGTTAAGTGAATTTTCTGAATACCATTTCCTTATTGTGTGCATATGAGTCAACTACGTATTTTTTACCCCCTACTTCTTTTGCTTCCAACTCTACCTCATTATAAGGGTAACGAGGACGATTTTCCTTATTAAAATTATTCCCTGCTTCCCATCGCTCTTTAAGCCAATCCGGTACATTTTTCTTTTTAGGTGTAGCTTCACCCGTACCCTTAACCCGACCACTCTCCAAATTCGAGATCCTACTCTAAATACTCGCCTTTGAGGTATCATGGGCTTCTTGGAATTTTCCGATATAGTTCGTGCCAGTTCTAGCGACACTTCCATCTGGCAGTATTTCCACACCTTTGACTAATGTAGTTCTAGTTATATAATACTAGTAATTTTTGTTAGCTTTAATTCATAAAAATAATTCCTTTAAATTTATAGTATACCTTTCAATAAAAAAAGCACTCATTGCCTGTAGTCGACAATCAAGTGCTTTAAGTTCATGTATTTTTAAATAGCATAAATTTGTAAGTTTTGTAGCACAAATATGACACCTTTTACATGTGGCGACAAGTGTTACGTTAAAACTTACGAGTTTGTACGAGTTCGTTAGTTTAATATACATTCCATATGTTTATATTCATCGCCAAATAAAATGCTATCTCACCTAAGCTTTTACTTTATTTTCTATTCTATCATTGCACGTAATACTCTATAATGGTACAACCATCATAGAGTATATACTTTTTAACAGCCTATTCTTTTTCTGTCCACTTCAAAAAAAGTACTTTTTCGTTTGCTTGTCTTATGTGCCAGTGTATATTTAACTTTAGCATCACGAACTTTGTCATTCTCGTGTGTAAAGTATACATCGAGTAGTATCGATGACTATAATACTTATAAAGCTACTATAACCAATCTCGTTTGTTTACTTATTACTGAAGACTTTTAATCTATACTATAGAGCATTAATCAACCATATCCACAAAGTATTCAGTATCTTGATTAATTTTTCGTATAAATTCCTCCAATGAATCAGCTATTTGAGTCTCAAAAAAATATACAGGAGTTTGTTGAGGTGTATTCAAATCAAGTGTTAAATATACACCCTCGTTTACTTCATAAAAAACTAATTTATCTTCTTCCTCGTATATTCCCTCTAAATCTGGATCAAACTCGTAAATACCTTCTCTCAATGTAATATCCGCTATAGTATCTGGATCCATTATTCTATTTATTGCATCCACATTATTTCCTTTTATAAAACCATAGCCAACTTCTAAGTAAAAATTTCTAAGTTCATTAGGAAATGTAAATCCAAGTCTCTCTTCTGCCACTATAAGTTCATTTTCTTGTAATTTAAAAAACTTATGATGACTATTTTTTATAAAATCAAATGTAGCCATAAAAACTACCTCCTTGGAAATAATTTATTTGATGGTGACCCTTTACCATGAATTCCTGCCTGATGTTCATCAGGAAACTTAGCTGGATGTATATTCCACCATTCATGAGGCCCACCAAAATTATTCTCTATAATATGATGCGCATCATAGGATTGCCCAATATCCCTTGCTACTCTACCTTTTTTATCATAAACTTCCTCAGTATATCTTGGCCATGTTTGACCTGTTTTTTCTTCCCATTCACTTATCAATTTGTTTTTCACACTGTTAAATTTATTTCTGTGTTTTAACGTTTCCAATGGCGTCATTTTTTCATACTTATGTTCCCTTAGAGCAGCCTTTAATTGTTCTATTTGGTTTTTATGAAGCTTCAATCCTGTTTTTGACTCTACATCTCTAATATAATCTTTAGCTAAATCATAATCAATTTTACCCGTACCCTTAACTCCCGAACCACCATTCCCCTTCGCAAGTTAATAAGCATCATCTTTAGCGGCTCTTCGTACTCTTGCAAAGTTCTCTGCTATTTCTCCAACAGTTGAACGTTCTATATAAGGAATTTTTATTCCCATTCCAGTGTCTGCTGACCTGATTGCTACGGGGACTTTCGTTTTTTTCCATGTATGGAATGCATTCTTTAACGTCTCATGATCCTTTAACGATTGTACCACATGTGATTTGAGTCCCTGTAACGATTCCCCGTTTTTTGCGGATAACGTGTGCATAACGTCCATCCGTTAAAACGTACTTTACGATGATTTCCAAAAATAATACAACCCTTTATTTTTTCCTCTACTATCGTCGTACGCTGTACATAGCCATTACAATCTATAAAACAACAATAAAAATTTAACACTTAATGCACTTATAAAATTATATTGCTCTTTTAAATTTCTACGCTAAAACGCAAAAAAGCACTTGTTGCCTTTAATTGACAATCAAGTGCTTTCAGTTCATATGTTTTTAAGTAGCATTAATTTTGTAAGTTTTGTAGTAACAGTATGACACCTTTTGTATATCATGACAAATACTATATTAAAACTTACGAGTTTGTACGAGTTCGTTAGTTTAATGTCCATTCCATGTGTTTATATTTATCGCCTAGTAAAATGTCATCTCGCCTAAGCTCGTACTTTGTTTTCTATTCTATCATTGTACATTGTACTCCATGATAGTCCAACCATCATGAAGTACGTACTTTCTAACAGCCTATTATTTTCCTGTACACTTCATAATACGTTTTAAATTAATTACAGCCAATACTTTGTCACTCCTGTATGCAAATGCTGTAACCTTTATAAGTCACTAAATACTATCCAAATGCTATTCTACAAATGGATGCTAAAACTTTCATGAGTTATTAATTCAATTTAAATATATCTATTACTATAATTTTTTTAAAGTTTATTATTTTTTACTTCCTCAAACCACTCATCAGCAAAATCATCAGCCGTTTTTACATCCTCATTTGTATGTATTAAATCATACTTATATTCAGCTTTAAACTTGCCACTCTTAGCATCGTATATTAATTTCATCTCAGTTGGCATATCTTTTTCGTATTCTTTGCATAATGTTTCAATTTCTTCGATATCTTCACCTATAATTTGTAGCACCTGAAACATTCGTTCTGGCGATACATCATATTTTTCTTCTTCATTTTCCAATGCATCATTAACCTTATGACACTCTACATACTTATTGTTAATTAAATAAAAGAAACTACTAGATATCATATCTTCTTCACATGAAGCGTAAACATATACTTTATCGGCTCTATTTTCAACATATTCCATACATATGGATATCATATCAGCTTGCAATTCACTAAATCTATCTTCAAATTCTTTCATACTACATTACACTCCTTTTATAAATTTTTAAATTTCGCACTGCCTGGCTTACCATCTATAGTGTAATTAACTATAAATTTGTCTGGACGCACAGCATTCCCAGAGTATATTATATCAACCTTAACTGTTACTTTTTTGGGTGGTGTTTCTTTTAAAGCTGCAGCCCATTTATCTTCAACTTTTTTATATTTTTTTAAATTAACATCAGATAATTGCGAAACTAGATTGTCAATTTTAGGCGAGCCTCCAAACCTATCACCTGCCAAATGCCCCGCATGGTCTTGTCCTTTTACTTTTCCTGGTGTATTTTTGCTATGTGATAATCTCTTCTCTCTCAGTTAATTGTAACTTATCTGTTTCAAATTTTTCAATTCTCCCAAGATTATCTGTTTCGTAAAAGTAATCATACTCTCCCGTTTTATACCTAATATCAGGCTTTAACCTATTTTTTCTTCCATTTGTAAACTGTTCCCCTTTGTCCACAAATGTTTTAACTTCACTTACAGTACTACCTTTACCCGTACCCTTAACTCCCGAACCACCATTCCCCTTCGCAAGTTGATAAGCATCATCTTTGGCGGCTGCTCGCACTCTTGCAAAGTTTTCTGCTATTTCTCCAACAGTTGAACGTTCTATATAAGGAATTTTTATTCCTATTCCAGTGTCTGCTGACCTGATTGCTACCGGGACTTTCGTTTTTTTCCATGTATGGAATGCATTCTTTAACGTCTCATGATCCTTTAACGATTGTACCAGATGTGATTTGAGTCCCTGTAACGTTTACTCGCTTTTTGCGGATAACGTGTGCATAACGTCCATCCGTTAAAACGTACTTTACGATGAATTCAAAAAATAACACAACTCTTTATTTTTTCTTCTACTATCGTCATACCCTGTACGCAGCCATTACAATCTATAAAAATTTAACACTTAGCGCACTTATAAAATTATAATGTGTCTACTCATTTTTATCCTAAAACGCAAAAAAGCACTCGTTGCCTTTAGTCGACAATCAAGTGCTTTAAATTCATCTATTTTTAAGTAGCATAAATTTGTAAGTTTTGTAGTAACAGTATGACACCTTTTACATGTCATGACAACTACTACGTTAAAACTTACGAGTTTGTACGAGTTCGTTAGTTTCGTATACATTCCGTGTGTTTATATTCATCACTCAGTAAAATGTCATCTCGCCTAAGCTCGTACTTCGTTTTCTATTCTATCATTGCACACAGTACTCCATGATGGTACAACCATCATGAAGTATATACTTTTTAACAGCCTATTATTTTTCTGTCTTTTATTTAGTTAAATAGGATTATTCGGAAATTCACTATAATACTTATCAATCAACGCTTTATAATTTTCATCATTTGGTACTTCGCCTAAGTATTTATTTTTCCAAATAATCATTTGGTCACTAAAACTATATTCTGTATCGAACCAATTTGTATAATCGTAATGCATCTTAAATTTCCCACTACTCTCAAGAGTCATTGTAAAGGAGTACCAAAGTTCTTGCTGATTATCTTTAAAAACATTTCTTAATTCATCGCTCAACTCAAACAGCTTTCTTTTATTTTTTTTAAATTCTTCTTTATCAATAGCATAGTTAAATGGAATTTTTACACTATAATTAAAGCATTGTCTATTTTCAGGTGTATTATAAAAAAAGTAAGTTCCCCCCCCAGTTTCCGATATCTGAGCATAAAAATAAAATTTCTCCCATTCTTCTGGAATCATTTCGTTAACTGTTTCAGCTATTTCTCTATACAACTTATTCATTTCTTTTTCCACTTTAATCAACCTCCTGCGCGATTTCTAATCGTCTTCTCAAATATCCCTTTTCCTTCTATTTCATAAACTATCTCAAAATAATTTGGTCTTAGTGAAGTTCCTTGATAAACTGGTTCAATCTTTACATATACTTTTTTCGGTGGAATTTCACTCAAAGCATTAGCCCATTCTTTCTCCATGCTATACCATTCTCCACCGGAACGATTAACTTGTTTATTTTGAGCGACTAAATTATCAATGTCACCGGATCCATGAAATTGTGTTCCTATCAAGTGACCACCATCATCATCAGGCAACCTATCTTCTCGTCCTGCTGCTACCTGCATTCCTGTATTTCGTTTTCCTTTTTGAAGTATTAATTCTTCTGCCTCAACATCTACTATTCTACCAAGCTCATCTGTTGTATATTTATAACTATCCTCAGTAATATAGCGTACATTTGGCGCAAGTTCTTTCCTTCCATTTTTCCCTTTAATAATATGCTTCCCAAGATCTCCCTCTTTTATTTCCGTTATCTTAGGAGTGTTACCCGTACCCTTAACTCCAGAACCACCATTCCCCTTCGCAAGTTGATAAGCATCATCTTTAGCGGCTCTTCGTACTCTTGCAAAGTTTGCTGCTATTTCTCCAACAGTTGCATGTTCTATATAAGGAATTTTTATTCCCATTCCAGTATCTGCTGACCTGATTGCTACCGGGACTTTCGTTTTTTTCCATGTATGGAATGCATTCTTTAACGTCTCATGATCCTTTAACGATTGTACCAGATGTGATTTGAGTCCCTGTAACGATTCCCCGTTTTTTGCGGATAACGTGTGCATAACGTCCATCCGTTAAAACGTACTTTACGATGACTTCAAAAAGTAACACAACCCTTTATTTTTTCCTCTACTATCGTCATACACTGTTCACAGCCATTACAATCTATAAAAATTAACAATTAATGCACTTATAAAATTATAATGCACCTACTAATTTCTATCCTTAAACGCAAAAAGCACTCATTGCCTTTAGTCGACAATCAAGTGCTTTAAGTTCCATCCGTTTTTAAGTAGCATAAATTTGTAAGTTTTGTAGTAACAGTATGACACCTTTTGTATGTCATGACAACTACTATATTAAAACTTACGAGCTTGTACGAGTTCATTACTTTCATGTTCATTCCATGTGTTTATATTCGCCACCAAATAAAATGTTATCTCACCTAAGCTCGTACTTCGTTTTCTATTCTATCATTGCACACAGTACTCCATGATGGTACAACCATCATGAAGTATGTATTTTCAAACACCCTATTATTTTTTCCTATCCACTTCACATATACTTTGTTTTTCATAGGTTATAGTTAAAGCTTATATCCGTAAAAATATTTTTGTCCCTTTTCCCAGTTTTCACTTGAAAGTTCGTTTATATAGTCAATAAAATCTTTATAATTACTTGCACTAATAATAGTGTTGTAATCCGCAGGTACTCTTTCACCAGTCCAAATTGATAATAAAGATGGTATTAATTCCATTTTTAATTGCTCCTCATTATTAGCAGCAATCATAACCCGCTGAATCAATTTTTTAGCTAAGTCTCCAGGAAAAGCTAAATTCTGTTGGAAATAATAACTATTTGTATCCTTTTCCTGACAATACTTAAAATAAAAATTTCCAATTTCATCTATAGTTGCATCTTCACCAATTTGCTCTTCAAAATTAATAAAGGAATCAATAGAGTCTCTTATAATAGTAGCTGTATCACTGAATTCCTCCCACTCTTCAAGTAAAGCCAATAAATATGGAATTACCTCAAGAGAAAGTGAGGTTGTGGCTGCTGATGCAAAAGTGTCTACTGTTTCTTCAGTTACCTCACTAAGAAAACGGAGATTATTTGAATCCCTTAAGTCTTCATGTGTTGCGACAGATAAAAATACTCTAATACATAAATTCAGAACCGCTTCATCTTTAGTCTGATTCATTAATTGAACTAATAGTGGTTTTTGAGTAAAATCTCCCGTTTTAAATAATTCTATTAAGTTAAATAAAACTTCCGTTTCTGTTACAGATTTTAAAATTTTTTCTTTTATTTCCGATTTAGCTAAAATTGTTTTTTCTCCAAACCATATACTATTCATAAGATTTCTCGTTTCTCCCATAAATGCACCTACTTTCATTAAATTATCTCTTTCCATTTTCTCGTTGCCATTTCAGAACTTTATTTTGAAAAACAGTAACCTCAGTATGTTGTGGATTATTACCAAATACAATAATCCCCTTTTCATTCTCATGTATTTTTAGTACCTTAGCATTTTCTTTACCATAACCCATTTCATGATAAAAATCCAAATTCAAATCATCAATTTGCTCTCGACGAATAGTCGATTCTCCTGTATTCTTTATATTTGAACTTACATTCTCTCCCCCAAAAGATAAACCTTGTACATGGTGACCTTTTTCAAGTTCCCCTCTTCTAACCAACGCTTGATAGTCTGCTCTTGCTTCCTTTAGTTCTTTACCCTTTACTATTGTAGATTCATCAGGATTAGGATACCAATCAGGGTTAGTTTCGTGTAATTTTTTTGCCTCATCATAATAAGGTCCATAAACATCCTTACTCGAAGAATTATTACCCGTACCCTTAACTCCCGAACCACCATTCCCCTTCGCAAGTTGATAAGCATCATCTTTAGCGGCTCTTCGTACTCTTGCAAAGTTCTCTGCTATTTCTCCAACAGTTGCATGTTCTATATAAGGAATTTTTATTCCCATTCCAGTGTCTGCTGACCTGATTGCTACGGGGACTTTCGTTTTTTTCCATGTATGGAATGCATTCTTTAACGTCTCATTATCCTTTAACGATTGTACCACATTTTTTCCGATACTTGGATTGAGATCAGTGATTCCTTCTTTCAATTTTGTGAGTTTTGTAAGAAGACCGATGTCGATTGTTCCTTTGAATGCTTTTGTTGCTAAACCGAGTCCTGGCATAAGGTCGAGTGCTCCGAAGAAGCCATCTTCTACTTGTTCTTCTTTACTTAGTTTTCGATGCGTCCCCCAGTCCTCCCCTTCGATGGCACTTTTTACTTGCAAGCCACCGTATACAACTGAGGCTGCGATTCCGAGTGGCGGACAGAAGATCGTCGTGACGATAAGTGTTCCGCTGATTGCTACATCACGCCATGTTTCTAATTTTTTCTGTTCGTCTTCTATAGAGGTATACTCAAATCCTCGCATAGATGGGACTAGTTGACGATATTCTTTGTAGTTTAGTTTCGCATCTGGATTTTGCTTTTTGACTTCTTTATACTGCGCGCGAAGTACGTGATCAAAGGCCAGCGAATCTTTGAAAATGTCATCTACTGTTATTTTTTCTTTTTTTGTCGTAATTGTTTGCGTGATCCCATACGCATGGCTACTTGGTAATGTTGTTTTCGCTTTGGCACCAATTCGATTTTTTGTTTGAAAGTCTCGAATGGATATGTCTCTCATTTTTTGAGCAAATTCATCCATCTTTTTATAGAACGGTTCATCTATATGTTCATATACAATCTGTCCTGCTTTATCACAATATTTTTGCAGCGTTGTATAATCCTCAAGTAATGTATTTATTTTCTTTTCTTGTTTTCTATGATGAAAATCAATACATCTATCTGAATCTAAGTCTTGTATTCGCTCTTGTATATCTTCTAAAAGTTCATCTGCCTGCCGTAATTTCATGATTGCATCTTTTGTAATCTCATTGATCCCATCTTTCATTTGTTGCCAATGCTTTGACTTATAATGCACATCCATCTCTTTTCCATCCCCTACTTCCGTATCCAGATTATTCAAGAACTTCTAATATGTTTTGCCGTTTCTCATCTTGTTTTGTCATTTCCACTATTTTATCGCTTCCCTTTTTAATAGAAATTTTCTAGATTACTCATGTTCCCCCCTTTATTCAATTCTATAAAATAATTATTTTTCAATACTTTATGTATAATCTGTCTTATGGTTTTTTTCAGAATTTTGAACATAAAAGTATCGTATGAATATTCTATCAAAAATAGTTTCTCTTGGTCCTAAATATATTTTTTTATTGTTATTTCATTTAGTTCCACTGCACTCACATCATATCCTTCTGCTCCAAAATATCTATTTCCAAATTTATATTTTAAGTTTGCATGTTTATCAAATATCATAAGTGAACTCTTTCCTTTTAACTTGAAACAGACAGCTTGGGTGGGATACTCACCAACGTATACACATGATCTGGCATCAAATGACCTTCTATAATTTCTACACCTTTGTATTTACATAACGTTCTTAAAATTTCTCCAACACTCTTTCTATATTGATCGTAAATTATTTTTCGTCTCTACTTTGGAGTGAAGACTACATGGTACTTACACGCTCATTTTGTGTGTGCCAAACTATTCGCTTTATTAGCCAAAGATTCTCACTTTCCTTCCTTATTACAGAGACTTGAACACTCTCTATTATAATTTTATAACTTCTATTTCCCACTTGCATAGTGAGGGGTTTTATGTTTCGCCTTCCTCAGGCTCAACTGACTAAAGTCGATAATATAAAAGAAGCTGCCTCCAAAAGGTCATTTTTCACGATTTTTTGGAGACAGCTTCTTCCTTAAATACTTCGTTTGTTGATTTCCTCCTGTGATGTTTTTTCTTTTAATTGAGTATACCCTATCAAATATCTTTCGCTAAATGTCCCTCTTTATGTTGTTTAAGGTATTCTAAAAATTCCTTCTTATAAATATTTGTAGCGCAACGGATTTTTCTAACATCATTTACTCTTTCCGAAAAGACAGCCATTTCATACGTAGCCAAGCTTAATTTTCTCTCTAAAGTATTTTCTGATACACCTGTAGTTTCTATAAATTTTTTCAAATAAATAACCTTACGAACAGTACCACGTCTAGTAGTTTGAATAGTAATTTGTTTTTCCTCAAAAGAAAAACCTTTCTGTTTATTTTTTAGAAATTCCATTCCAAAGATGTATAGGAAAAGTAATACCCCATATTTCACTTGAAGGTTTGTGAATAACCATAATACAAGCATAAGCAATCCGATCTTTATGATTTTAACTGCTGCTGGTTTTAAAAATGCAATAGTATGTACTTTCTCTATACATTTAGGCATTGAAAAATCAGGCAAATATTTTGTGAATAATGATGATACTTCACTACTTTGAATTGACGGAATAAGAACAATTTTCGATTTTCTAGAGCTATTTCCAATAAGTTGTAAATGTATTTTACTATATCCAAACAAACGATAAATCCATGGTTGAGCAATTTCAACTGCTCTAATATCGTGTTTTGCAATAGATACCTCTTTTTTATTAATTAACCCATATGAGATATCAATACCAAATGTACTTCTTTGAAACTTGAAATTTTTATACGTAAAGAACGTAATAATTATTGATATACACCAAGCTATCGTAGTGATGATAAAAATAACACAAATAAAAGATAGTACTGTTTTAACAGTTCCGCTTGAAAGCAAGAGTCCTTGAATATCATTCTTAAAGTCTTGACTTAAATTTATATGTATACTATCTTCTGTAAAATCAAAGGAAAACAAGTTTTCTTGTCTCTTATTTTTTTCCGTATTTTCTCCAAGTCCTAAATACTTAATTACTTGTTGGGATGTAGTTAAGGTTAGCAGAATAGAACCCCAGAAGAGTTTAAGATTTGTTGTCGCTATTAATATATAATCTTTTAGCTTAAAGAAATTTGTATTTTGCGTTTCTTTTGCAACTTTGTTAATACGCTTGTTTAATATACTTTTTATGTAAGATAACTTTTTATTGGAAACAACTATTTGAATTGTGTCGCCACCAACTGTTTCTATATTAACATTGGATACGTTTAGTATTCTTTTCACAAACGTACGATCTATACTGATTGATTTAACCTTAGAATAATGTATATCGCTATATTCTTTACTCCATACCCCTTCTCTCACAGAAAGTATATCTTCATAAAAGATAAATACATTATTTTTCCAAATCAAAAATGATTTCAATAGGATATAACTTACAAGAATTGTAAAACCATAATAAGCGAACCTCTCCCATTTCCCATTAATCCCTAATGTAGCAATAAGTGTTGTAAGGAGTGGATATAGATGATCCTTAATTTTAGTAAAGTTAATATACAATAATTCGATAGGATGATTACGCATTCTCAATTTTTGGTGCATTCATATCCTCCTTTCCGCGAAGAAACTGCTGAACCTGTTGCATAATATCATCGGCTGCTTCTTTGGAAATAAATCCAATAGTGTTGCAATCACCTGCGGTATACACTGTTAATTCATATAATTCAAACCACCTTGATATGTATGTTTGAGAAATGTTCATATGCTGAACGCGGAAGATAGGGATCCGGATCTCTTCATTGATTATTCCTTTTTTATAGATGCAAATATTTTCTTCTGTTATTTTATATAACTTATTTTTAAATAGAAGATAATTAAAAAAGATATTTTGAATATAAAGCCCCACATTTGCAAAATATCCTACTAAACAAAGCTTTTGTACAAATTTATAATCCTTTAAAATGTACTGTACCACTACAATAAATGCAGTAAATATAAGAAACTTAATGGTATCTCCTATATTCCAAATCTTTATAGTACGTTTGTCTACTTTTTGCAACTCATTAATATTCACTCATAATTCCCTCCGAAACCTAAAATCAATACATTATCAGAACTATATTATACAATTTTAAAATGGAAAGTTAATACTGTTCTCTATATTACATAAAAGATAAGAGAACCTATTTTGCAAAAATAATAGGTTCTCTTACAATTCATTATCGAAAATTCAGGTACATTTAACCTAATACATTTCTAAACCATCACTTATTCCCAGCAAAATATCATTCAATAAAATTCTGGAGTATCTGATATTTCTCTATTTATAATCTTCATCAACTCTTCTACAACATCCTCTTTAGTGTATAAGTCATCTTTCATTAAAGAATGTGTAATTAAAGCAAGCTGACTAATTCATTCTGTCTTCCAAGCAACCATTCGTAAATTTTCTTCTTGTTATAACATATAGATCCCCCCTTCTATAATAGAGAACATTTTTATTTCTATAAGCATCACCAGGGCTTTAGAATTCAATCTCTTCAAGTGATACGAAACGATACCATTCAAAATTATCATCACTAATAGATAATAAAAAAGATAGCTTCATTTACAATACCGAAACTATCTTTTAAATCCTTTCTTATTAAGAATCCCATTGTATACAAATACAATTCAAGTGTGTATATCTTTCTGCATACTCCAGTGCTCACTCATTTGTGAAACACAAAATTGATAGCTTCCTTCAATCTGATATTGAACTAATCACTCCATCCTCTGCAACAGCTTCCTTAAATAAAATTCATGCGAAGTATTCCGCAAAAAGGAAACAAACAAGTCGTCCAGCTCTTCTTCTAACTCTTCGTTTATTTCATTGCCTTCTTCATCATATAACTCAAAGTTCGCATACTTCCATTCGTTATACTTTTCCTCAACTAAATCTTTAAAACTGATCCAATGTTTTCCGAAGTTTGATGTGCAAGTGGCTGTCCAGCTATTAATATGAATTGTATCTAACAACTCATCCAATTTAGAACCATAACAAGAGGAAACATTATTTTCACCCAATGTCTTTTCAATCTCCATTAGATCCTCTTTTGTCATTTTTTTGACTTCCCCAGAATAATCATAGCTTACTCTTCCCGTGTACGGACTGATAAACGGTTCTTTTGTAGGTTCCCATTTAAAAGCAACATGCTGCTCTATCACATTCATAATCATATGAGAAAGAATCAAACTGATTTCTTTTTCTCCCACCATAATCATCCTCTTTCACTTTTAGAATTTTAAACATTATACTTCTGTTCCCTACAATTTTATTGTTTGGATTCAATCTACATGGGGCTATATATAACTAGTAAAGTCAAGTTTATGATACATGAGGAAGTCCTGTAATATTTTATTTCTGCGAAGTTAGTGTACAATTTATGCCTAATCCAATTTCGATAGATTGTATGTTACTACGAAACACCAAAAAGAAAATATGCATTCGTATAACAATAATCATAATCAATAAAACAATATTAACCGTTCTACTCAATATATCAGCGATTCTCCGATTATATCGAACACAACTCCGAATATATCGGTGATTCGACACAACATATCGACCAGTCGACAAAGTTCGCAATCCCCAAACAAAAAAGCTATTTCAAACCGAAATAGCCCTTTACTTTTTTAAAGTATTTTATAGCTTGTTTGGAGCGGTGACAAGTGAACGCACATTAAAAATACTACATATCAGCCCTTAATACAAACCGTCAAATTTTGAGTTTTCTTTAGAAAAAATTTAAAATCATTTCGTAAAAATGACTTTCTACAATTTAAAAATAGTTTTACACAAAATACATTGTACTCCTTCCGTCAAAAATGCAAACTATTTTTTCTTTTTAAGCTTCCCCAACAATTTTCTCAAGCACTTTATTTTCTAATGCATTAAGCAAGGTATCTGATAGTCTTCTAGGGCGAGGTGCTTGATTTACAATATTCATAGAGATATAGCCATCTTCAATTAATATAATTCGATCCGCTAATCGTACTGCTTCTCTCACATCATGTGTCACCAAAATGGTTGTAAATTTATTCTTTAGCCATATTGTTTCAATTAGATTTTGCATTTCAAGTCTCGTCAGCGCATCTAAGGCACTAAGCGGTTCATCTAATAGTAATAGAGTTGGCTCATGAACGAGCGCTCTCGCTAATGCAACACGTTGTTTTTGGCCACCAGATAACGTGGCAGGCCATTCCTTTTTTAAAGAAAGTAAGCCAACAGCTTCTAATGCTTCTTCTGCCTTTCGTTCCCAATCATCCTTTATTCCTAACGCAACGTTATTTATAACTTTCTCCCAAGGTAACAACCTAGAATCTTGATACATCATTGTCACTTTTACTTTTGAATCTTTTACTGAAACATGATTAAATAATAATTCTCCCGAAGTCTGCGCTTCTACCCCTGCAATTAATCGTAATAGTGTACTTTTTCCACTCCCACTTTTCCCGACTACTGCAACAAATTCTCCTGAATGAATGTTTAAATTGATCCCTTTTAATACCTCTGTTTGTTCAAATCTTTTCTCTACATGTTTTAAACTAATTTGAACACCACTTTCTAGCCCTTCTGAAACTTCAAGTTCAGTCGCTGCCTTTGACATATACTCCCTCCTATTGTTTCCTGTAATTTGGATGCCATCTAAGCGCTTTTCTTTCTCCCCAGTACGCTAATAAATCTGCCGTTTTTCCAAATAAGGCATATAATACAATACTAATAATGATAATATCTGCCTGCATGAACTCCCTTGCATTTGTGGCTAAATAACCGATTCCTCTTTGCGTAGCCAATGTTTCTGCAACGATAAGAGTTAACCACATCACACCAAGCGCATAGCGCACTCCTAAAAAAATAGACGGTAATGCTCCTGGTAATAATATTCTTGTAAACTGCTGCCATCTATTTAAGCCATACATTTTCCCCATCTCAATAAACCCTGGGTCAACTGTACGAATGCCATGATACGTATTAATGTAAACCGGAAACATTACGCCAAGTGCAACTAAAAAGATTTTCGCCCCTTCATCGACTCCCATCCATATAATTACTAACGGTACTAGAGCCAGATGCGGCACATTTCGTATCATTTGAATTGTCGTATCTGAAACGCGGTGCGAAACCTTAGATACTCCATTTGACACACCAAGCAAAAATCCAATCGTCCCGCCAATCATTGTCCCGATTAACGCCCGACCTAAGCTCGCTTCCATATGGTACAATAATTGCCCACTCGTTATTAATGTCCAAGCAGACTGCAATACCGTGAGTGGCAATGGGAATAAATTTGTTGATATAACTTCAAATGTAGAGATCAATTGCCAAAGAATAAGCAAAATAACAGGGAGAATCCAAGGTAATACGTTATAAATAAATTTATTTTTCATTCTAATCTCCCCCTATTTATCATTTAAGTTTGGCGCCCAAGCATTTTGAATTGGCATCACATCTTTTACAGAAATTTTGTTAGATATTAATCCGATGCGGTAAAAAACATCTGCCTGCTTTTGCTGTGGTTGAATGATATCTTCTGAAATGTTATCTACACCATACTGTCTTCTCTCAATTGCTCTTTCTAAAATCTCCTCTTTTAAACCAAGCGTTTTCGCAAGAAGTTGAACTACCTCTTTTTTATGTTTGTTCGCCCATACATCCGATTTGTTTGTTTCTTCTAAAATAATTTTAATTAACTCAGGGTGTTTCTTAGAAAAAACATGATTAGAAAAATAAAAAGTCCGATTTGGATATTCATTACCACCATCTGTAAGAGTGATTGGTTTTAAGTCATTTTCAAGCCCCGCAAAAAACGGATCCCATGAAGCAATCGCATCTACTTGTTTTGTTTCAAATAACGCCCTTCCTTCAGAAGCATCTTTCGTGTAAACAAATTGAACTTCCTCTAACTTTATCCCCTCTTTTTCTAATGCTAATACCGTTAAATAGTGGTGATTGCCACCTTTTACTACTGCAATCTTTTTCCCCTTCAATTCTCCTATTTTTGTAATGCCAGAATCTTTCGCTACCATTAATCCTACACCTTCAGGATTCGGTTTATCAGCGCCTACATAGACAATTGGTTTATTTGTAGCTTGAGCAACAATACCAGGGCCATCCGCTCCATGCCCATAATCAATATTTTCAGTAGCCAAAGCTTCCATCAGCAATCCACCTGTTGTAAAAAGCTTCCATTCTACCTTATATCCCTCTTTTTTTAACCTATCTTCTAAATAACCCTTCTCTTTTAAAATGTTAAGCGTATTCCCTTTTTGATAGCCAATCCTAATTGTTTTATCTCCTTTTTCTTTTCCGGCTGTTTCTTTATTTCCTAAGTTACATCCAGTTAAAATGGTTAATGCGCTCAATATTGTTACAACATAAATATAAAGGATGCTTTTCTTTTTCTTCATTTTCCCCACCCCGTTCATATGAAAATTACTGTGACAAAACTGTTTTATATCAGGCATCCCCCCTTTAAATACAAAAAGAGACTTATTCCAAAAAATGAAATAAAGTCTCTAGTGGTCTAGTCAACTCTTATATTTAATTAACAATAAGTGTAAACTCATCATTCCGATTAGTCAAGTATGATTTAACCAGAATACAACCTAATAACTACTGCTTAGAACAACCTTTATGAACAAATTGAACCATCAACATTCATTCTAAATTCTGTTATAAAAATTTTTCTTTTTCCCCACAGAAAAACACCTCCAACTGGTCGCTATATCTACCGACAATGGGGGTATTTTACCCTTGTTCCACTTTATTGGGTCACGCTAAATCAACTTATATAGGAAGTTACCTCCACCAATCCTACAAATACTCCCCCACAATCTGTTCCATAAAGGATGAAAAATCCGTTTCTTCATTTGTTAATTCTAGTAAACTTTCTTTATAGAATGCTTCATCTTCGGGTGTTGGTGTAGACTTTGCCCTAAGAATGGTTGCCATTACCTTTTGGCTTATCCGTTCTCTAGCTCGAACAAGTTTGTCCCTGTTCAAATCGGCGTGCTTAATAGTTGTTTCTCCACGTTTTTGATTTTGAATAGGGACAATTTCTCCGGTTATAATATCAAATGTTAAGTACTCTTTCGGGTCGTCTACTGCCGGGTCAAGAATAGGGTATTCATCATCCCACTGATTTTTTTTAGCCATATTACACTTTTGACAACACCAGTGTAAATTATTCCATTCATATGTTAAATGATGAAATTTAGGAAGCGCCTTTGGCTTCCGGTGCTCGATATGTTCATAACTTTCAATACCAAGGTACTTTTCACAATAACAACATTTCCAGTTATACATCTTTTCTAAAGCTGCTTTGACATCTGGTTGATTGTAGTTATTTTTTAAAGAGGATGATACCTTACTAAATTCTCCAGCTTGCTGAATGGCCGCTAGCAGGTCGGCCGTCCATTTACCACCATTTATTCTTAAACTATCTGGGATTGTACTACGATTTACCTTTTTCATTTCATCCAATGCATCTAACTTTGCTAAAGTCACAGCAGGATCGTCTTCTGGCAACATACGATATAGCCTCAGCTGTAAGTTGCTTCAGAATCAATTCTTCTTCCGTTAACTTTCTTTGTAGTTTTTGAGCGTATAATTTTTTTACTTCTTCAATCTTTTTTTGGACAGCAGGCACACGGTTCACAGTTCCCATGACATTTAATAAAATATCTTCCGTTTGCCAACCATACGGGCTATTTTGATTTTCATTCCTAATGATTCCATTATCTTCATATAATTGAATGATTTCGCCTTGCTTACATGAAGATATTACAATTGGCGCATGTGTAGTTGCGATAAATTGTACTTTAGGAAACGTTCGCTTTAAATCCTCAACAATTTTCCATTGCCATTTTGGATGAAGATGTAGATCTAACTCATCAATTAGAACAACACCTGGCGTTTCTTTTACTGCCATCTCCTTAAGCTGCGGATTTAAAAGTGACATACGGAAAGCAAGATCAGCTACCATCCCAATTACACTTCTATATCCAGCACTCATTAAACGCAACGGTATCGATTGTTCACCTAATTGTACAATGACTTCTTCTTCTTCAAAATCATACACCATACTTACCGTTTCATTATCTTTGGCGAGCCCTCGCATAAATTCTTCAACTGCATGTAAAGTGGCATCTAACTCCCCAATCTTTTTCCTCTTTTGAATTTGAATCATTGTCATTCTGCGTAACCAGTTTACAAATAACTTAATATTTGATTCTGCTTCTAAACAATCTGTATAACCAATGAATCTCGATAATTCCTGGCGCTCAAATGGGTCTACCCACTTATTTTTCTTTTTGGAAAAAAGTCTTCCTGCACTCTGATACGAAATAACCGGCAATACGATATCATGATTTTTTTCTCTGTAATTCTTCTTCAAATAGCGTAAATACTTTTTCTTTACGTATATATAAATGATCTATCTTTTCTGCACTTTTCACAATATAAGATTGAACAAATTGTAATCCATCCATGCTTCCACTTCCTTATGCCACATACTCCTTTTATTGTAGCATACGCGCAAACTCACAATATAACCTATTCTATTTAAACCGAGTCTCCGAAACATTCTCCATTCAATGGTGCAAAATACTCTTTCCTACATACATTTCATAAGGAGTATCTCCAAAAAAGCAAAAACCATCCGCTTGATTCTTTGTCTCATTCCTCGTTTATTTCTTTACCTTCTTCATCCAATCACTTCAAATTTGTATACTTCTCCATTGTTATGCACATACTTCTTTTAGTATCGATCAAGAGATAATTTCAATCCAATCGAATTTTAAAATTATTTAGTAAAAACAAAATAATTTTAACAATTAATATATTATCGCTTTTTTAAGTTAATTTTATTCATAATTTGATTCTCTTATATTTTTTGAATATACTTTTCTTATAACTAGAAAAGGAAGTGCATTATATGATAGAAACCTTTAGTAGATTTCTTGGGATGACGAATAACATTTTATGGACATATATTCTTCTTGCAATGTTAATCGGCCTTGGGCTTTATTTTTCCTTTAAATTGAAATTTGTACAAATTAGCCATTTTGGCGAAATGATACGATTAATAAGTGATGGATTTAGTGGAAAAACAAAGAAAAAAGGTAGTATATCTGCATTCCAAGCATTTTGTTTAAGTGCAGCAGCTCGCATCGGAATCGGAAACTTAGCTGGTGTGGCACTCGCGATTTCAATGGGAGGACCTGGGGCCGTATTTTGGATGTGGTTCATCGCGATTATTGGTGCAGCTACAAGCTTTGTAGAATGTACGCTTGCACAAATTTACAAAGTAAAAGACGGAAGCAGATTTCGCGGAGGTCCTGCTTATTACATGGAGAGAGGTTTAAAGAAGCGCTGGATGGGCGTTTGGTTCTCACTCCTCATTACCGTTACTTACGGATTAATTTTCAACTCTGTACAAGCTAATACAGTAACATTAGCATTTAAAAATGCTTTCGGTGTGGAACGTTATGTAATAGGGATCGTATTAGCTGTATTAGTGGCGATTATTATTTTTGGTGGTATTAAAAGTATTGCACGTATTTCCGAAACAATCGTACCTCCAATGGCAATCGTTTATATCGGTGTTGCCGTTTTTGTTGTTATTAAAAATTACTATATATTGCCAGATGTTTTTCTAGAAATATTTAAAGGTGCTTTTGGTTTAGAGCAAGCGATCGGCGGCGGGATTGGAGCTGCAATGAAGTATGGAATTCAGCGCGGTTTATTCGCAACGGAAGCTGGTATGGGGAGTTCTCCAAACGCTGCCGCGACATCAGATGTATCGCATCCTGCAAAACAAGGATTCATTCAAGCACTCGGTGTTTTTGTAGATACATTCTTAGTATGTACTTCAACGGCGTTTATCGTATTGTGCTCTGGAGCATATAAAGCAACAAACTTAGAAGGTATTGAATTAACTCAAAACGCATTAAGTTCACAAATTGGCCCATGGGCAAGCAGTTTCTTAGCCATTATTATTTTCTTATTTGCTTTTAGTTCATTACTAGGCAACTACTATTATGGGGAAACAAATATTGCGTTCATTAAAGAAAGTAAACTATGGCTACTGATTTATCGTATTGCAGTTGTTGGAATGATACTATTCGGATCCATCGCAACACTTCAAACAGTTTGGAATATGGCTGATTTATTTATGGGACTAATGGTATTTACAAATTTAATTGCGATTACACTTCTTAGCAAGTTTGTATATGCGACTTTAGCAGACTATATAAAACAAAGAAAAGCTGGAAAAGATCCCATTTTCCGTGCAAGTTCTATCCCCAACTTAAAAAATACAGAGTGTTGGGAAGACAATCATGTAGAGAAAGAAAACCAAGCGATATCGTAAACTTTTGAAATCCCTCTTAAGAGGGATTTTTTATTTTTAAATACATCAACTCCTACTCTTTTGGGGCATATACTGTCTAAAAGCTAAAAAGGAAGTGATTTTCATGTACTACGGCACAAAAGGATGGTACGTAGCGGAGCTGAAAAAATTAGGCATTCGTTATCATGAGGGACGGAAATTAGAAAGCTACCGAGGACATGTACTGCGCAATTTACTGGCGGAAAAACAAAAGAAAAGTGAATAGTTAGAATAAACCGATAAAACGATATTGTTCATTCTTTCTAAAATATCGGCGATTCGACACGGAATATCGACCGGTCGACAAAATTCGCCGAAACTAAGAACGAAAAAACAAGTATATAAAAAAGTGGTGCCCTCCCTCCGGGGGCACCACTTTTTTAACGATAAGCAGAAACGTTATGTCCTTTTGCTTGGTAATAGTCTAGAATACCAGCGTAGATTGCTTCAGCAGCACGCTGTCTCCATTCTGGTGAAGATAGTTTTTCACCTTCTATTTGATTGTCTACAAATCCTAGTTCTGTTAATACAGCTGGCATTGTATTTTCACGAACTACGTATAGATCCCCTTCTTTAACGCCTCTGTCGCGTGTTCCAAGTGCATCTACAAGACGACTTTGGATTTTTTCAGCTAGTAAACGACTATCGTCTACATATGGATTTGTTGCACGTGTTGCTGATCTGTAGTAATAAGTTTCTGTACCGTGAGCCGTTCCGTCAAAACCGTTACCATGAATACTTACAAAGATATCCCCGTTATTTTGTTGTGCAAATTCCACTCGCTCTCTCAGAGAATCTTTTGCATCTGTTCCTGGTCGTACATCTGTATCATGTGTTAACAATACAGTAAACGGCGTTTTTTGTTCAAATAATTTTTGTACACGCAGCGCTGTATCTAGTACAATTTTACTCTCGTCCATATTTACGCCTGTATGACCTGGATCGATCCCGCCATGACCTGGATCAATAATGATCGCCTTTCCTTCCAAGAAGTTATCTTGTTTTGGCGGATTTAATTGATTTTTATCGACCCATTGAAAACCAGAGCTTGTCCGAATGCGAATCCAGCTACCGCTTTCTTCTATAACTGTTACTGTTTGCGGTGCATATGTACCTAGTATTTTCGATGAGTGTGACGCTTCTTGATATGTAGTAAACGCGCTATGAATTGCTTCTTTCTTTTCCTGTAACGGCGTCCATTTATCGCCTTTATCCGTTACAATTTTCAGCCAACCATCTTCTCGCTCTTCTTTTACCACAACCATTTGCGGTACATGTTGATTTGATGTAATCCCTGAGGATAAGGATGGCTGATGATATGTAATGAAATATCTGTTCATATACATTCTTTTTGATGTGTCTGCTTTTTGCATATCCGTTTGTGCGATAAATTGCGCTGCTTCTGCGCGCGTCACAATACCATTTGGTTTCCAGCCGTCACCAGTACCCTTTGAAATCCCTAATGCAACCAATGTATTTGCTTGTTTTTCGCCCCAATGCCCTTTTAAATCAGCAAATTGCGTTGGTAAATTACCAATAATTCTATTATTTAGCTTATAAGCTTCAACAAGCATAGATGCCATGGAAGCACGATCAATGTTTTTTGATGGGTTAAAGTGACCGCTCCCATCTCCTTTAATGACACCAGCTTTTTCAACTGCTGCAATATATGGGGCTGCCCAATGATGTTTGGCATCCTGGAATGACGGCTTTGCTTCTTTATTAATCTGTAAACCTAGTACCATAGCTATTAACTTTGCAGCTGAACCACGGTCAATTTCTTCTGATGGTGAAAAGGTTCCATCTGGTTTTCCATCAAGTGCATGTTTCTCCACTAAATAGTCAACAGATTGTTGTGCCCAACTTGGTACATCTGGAAATGTCTTCTCTGCTGCTGAAGTACTTAATGGATAAGTAAATAAGTTAGCTGCCAAAATTCCGGCTGCGATTACTCCGTATTTCATTCGCTAGTTTCTCCTCTCAAATCTTCTCATTCTCAAAATCTCATTTATTAAAATAGTACCTAAATTAGTGTATTCCATTTATTAATTTGAGTAAATATGAATAACATTAATTAATATTTAAATATTGATTACAGAAACGTATCATTTAGATATAACGATAAAAAAACCTTTCTACCTAGCTCAACTTTGAAGTAGGAATAGAGAAAACAGAGCACCACATATTTTACAACAAAAAAATGATATCTTTACACGAAGATATCATTTTTCTCGCTTTGAAAGGATTTATATTTCTTAACTCGATAGCGGTGTGGTGCTACACCTATTTTGATTACACTTAGAGCCGCGGAAAAAATATGTAGAAGTTTCCACAGTGTTTTGCTCATTATTTATTGTTTTACATATCGAATACGAACATTATCGCCCATGTGATAAATTTGTAATGTATTACCATCGTAGTTTTGCAATTTATACATTACACGATCATTTGTTAGCTTTACTTCTTGCCCGTCTTTTACTGCTTTTGTTACTTTTAATGTTAACTGGAATGATGGAACATCCACTTCATATGTTCCTGTTAAATAGTTATCCTTATTCGGATAAGAACCATTCGCATAAGTCTCAAATGTCTTATCACCTTTTAGTACTAACGTAGTTTTTACGCCACTACCGTAATCAATACCCTATACCCCTTAGTTCGTTTTATTACCAATACTCTTTGCTGCTTCTTCAAATAGTTTTGAACCTTCTTTTGCTTTTGATACAGCTTGATGCATTTTACTCTCGTCTTCTTGTTCTAATGCGTCAAAGAGAAGTTGGAAACAATCCGCATATAGTTCCATTGACTGCTTTATCTTCGCTTGTTCTTCCTGTAACGCAGGAGGTGCTTGTAGATTCTTCAGTTTCGTTGTGGTTGCCTTTGCTCCACCTAAACTCAGTTGTACTTCACTTTTCTTTTGTTTGTATGACTTTACGTCTGAATCTGCTATTCCTTCAATTAATTTCATTGTATCTTCAATTTGAGTAGCACTGTTTATAATATCTGACTTGTATCTTTCAACATCTGAACCAGTTACCGTACCAGTTGAAGAACTAGAAGAAGATGAGTTGCTTGAAGAAGAACTTGGTTGACTACTTGATGAACTACTGTTTGTACCTTCATCTTTTGTTGCAGATAAGCTATCCTCTTTCTTGCTATCAGTTGACTTACTCTCTTTTTCAGAAGCCTTACTCTCCTTCTCTACCTTTTGCGTGTCTTCTTTCTTTGGTTCAGCTTCCTTACCGCCAGTTTCAATTGTAATACAACCACTCAATAACATAACTGGTAACGCTAAACTTACTAATTTCTTTGCTTTCATGATTCCTAATACCCCTTTATTTGTAAAATTTCGTACAAAAAAAATTAATATACTTAACTAAGAAATTCCCCCCCAAATCATTTCTTGGAAACTACGATCCATAAGTTAACTATATATTCATAATTTTTCCATACATATTATTTTTACAAAGAATTACATATATGGTCAAATGTATTTATGTAGTAATATCCCATATCTGAATCAGCTGTTAGCGTTTTAAACCCATTTGAATATAAAATGCGAATGCGATGAAACGGTACATTTTCTATGACTGATAAAGGTTCTGAAAGTTGTTTCTGTAAAATAGAAATGTAGAAGAACTTACACCTAGTATTAAAATAGCTATTAGTAAAGGTAAGTTTTTAACCAATTTGAATCCCCTTCTAAACATAACATCCTTATATTACAAAATTATTTATGCGATTAATTATAACCCAATGAGTATGGGGCGTTGAATGAAGCTCATAAAGAACGTTTTTGCAATCAGGTTAGCTTATTCATTCGGATGATTAAAGAAAAACCTAAAATATTCTGATTTAAGTACATTGTAGAAGAAATGTTTTCCATTTGCTAGATTTATAATTTCACCAATTTTATTTCGACAAAATCCGACAAAAATTTATCGTTGTTTCTGTTATTATGTTCTAGAAATCTTATATAATATACGGAGGAAACAAAAATGAAAAAACCTTTCTACAAAAAATGGTGGTTTTGGGTTATTGTTGTTATTGTAGTAATCGTTGCTGCAGGTAATGGTGGCAAAGATACAGAAGAAACAAAAACAACTTCTACTGAACCAAAACAAGAAACAAAAAAGGATGAGCCTAAAAAGGAGCTTTCTAAAGAAGGTGAATCTTCTAAAGTTAAGATTGCTGTAGGATCTGTTGAAACATTAGATTCTGTTGGTAATGAATATGTGAATGAAAAAGCGCAAGGTGTATTTAAAGTAGTTGAAATCTCAATTACAAACGGTCAAAAAGACGCTATCACTATTGATGCTAACAGTTTTAAATTAGTTGATGATCAAGATCGTGAGTTTAAATATTCTACACAAGGTCAAACGTCTTACGATATTGCTAATGGCGGAAAATCAGACTTTTTCTTAAAACAACTGAATCCTGGTTTAACTCAAACAGGAAAGATTGTATTTGATGTACCACAAGACGCTAAAGGATTCATTTTAAAAGCTCGTGGTGGTATGATGGGTAAAGAAATTAAATTAAAAGTTGAATAGTTAGAGGGGAACTTTCCCCCTTTAAAATGGACAGTTTCATAAAAAGACCTTTAAGAATCAAGCAAATAAAAGATGGCTCCGGCATTGTACCGGAGCCATCTTTTATTTGCTATACTTTTATTGATATTAATTCAAAATAAAGTCTGATAATTCATAAAGAAGTTTGATTAAAAAACTACTTAACGAATCGTAAGAAGAGACTGCCTATTATTCATAGACAATCTCTCTTATTTTATCAAACTTATATATTAGCGATACGCTGACACGTCGTTGCCTTTCCACTCATAATAATCTAAAATACCAGCATAAATTGCTTCAGCAGCACGTTGTCTCCACTCTGGCTGAGCTAGTTTTTCACCCTCGATCTTGTTATCAACAAATGCTAGTTCTGTTAATACAGCCGGCATTGTATTTTCACGGGTCACATATAAGTCTTTATGTTGTACACCTCGATCGCGTGTTCCAAGTGCCGCAACAAGGCGTTTTTGAATTTTTTGAGCTAACATGTAGCTTTCATCTACATGTGGGTTTGTTCTTTTTGTTTTAGAGTTATAATAAAATGTCTCTGTTCCATGAGCTTGTCCGTTATATGCATTACCATGAATACTTACAAAGATATCCCCTTTATTTCTTTGTGCAAATTCTACTCGTTTTTTTAGGGAGTCCGCTGCACTGCTTCCTGGTCTTGCATCTCCTTCACGTGTTAACAAAACAGTAAGTGGTGTTTTCTTCTCAAACAGTGTCTTTACTCGTCTCGATGTATCCAACACAATTTTACTTTCTTCCATATATAAACTGTCTTTCCCTGGGTCCGGATCACCGTGACCTGGATCAATGATAATTGCTTTTCCTTCTAGGAAGTTCGCTTGTTTCGGCGGGTTTAATTGATTTTTATCCACCCATTGGAAACCAGCATAAGTACGAATACGAATCCAATTTCCATTTTCTTCCATAACTGTTACGGTTTGCGGTTCATATTTCCCTAATACTGTAGAGTTGTGAGATGCTTCTTGATATGTAGTAAATGACTCACCGATATACTCTGTTTTCTCATGTAATGGCGTCCATTTATCACCTGTACTTGTTGCAATCTTCATCCAGCCGTCTTTTCGCTGTTCTTTTACTTCAATAATTTGTGGTTTATGCTGATTAGACGTAATACCAGATGAAAGGGATGGCTGATGATATGTGATGAATGGTCTATCCATATACATTCTCTTAGATGTATTTTCTTTTCTCATATCTGTTTGTGCAATCAATTGAACTGCTTCCGCTCGCGTTACTTGACCTTCTGGGTCCCAAACATTTCCTTTTCCTTTAGACATCTCTAAAGCCGCTAGAATGTTCACATTTTTTCTGCCCCAGTGATCTTTTATATCATCAAATTGATTTGGGATTTCCCCAATAATTCTCCCTTCTAAAGCATAAGCTTTAACAAGCATCGTCGCCATAGAAGCCCGATTGATTTTACCTGTTGGATTGAATTTCCCATTCTCGTCCCCAACAATCACTCCAGCTTTTTCTACTGCTGCAATATAGGGAGCTGCCCAATGATTTTGCGCATCTGTAAACGATGGTTTTGCCTCTTTGTTCACATCTAATCCAAGAACACTTGCTAATAATTTAGCTGCCGATCCACGGTCAATCTCTTCAATCGGTGCAAATGTCCCATCTGGCTTTCCATCCAGTACATTCTTTTCAACTAAATAGTTCACTGAATCTTGCGCCCAATTTGGCACGTCTGGGAAGCTTTTTCCCGCGGCCAAACTGCTCGTTGGACAAGATAATACCGCAGCTGTCAAAATGCCCGCAACAACTTTTCTGTAATTCATAAATCAATCCTTCTCCTCTCAAAATCTCTCATTTTCATCGTAAAATATTCATTCTACTAATCACCTAAAATATGTCAACTATAATAGTTTACATTATTAAAATATTATAGTAAACATATTTTTAAAATATACTCCTTTGAAGCATTAAAAAAGTGAGTAGTACCGAAACACCACTCACCTTTTTCAACGATTGATTACTCTTCTACCATCGGTGATAACACATATGCATAAACAAGTGCTTCTGTATGTGCAATTGAACTTTCATGTGTACGTTCAAACGCATGGGATGAATCAATCCCTGCTCCAATTAATGCATGTTTTATATCGAATCCAGCTCGAATCGCTGCTGAAGCATCTGATCCGTAATATGGATAAATGTCTACTTTATATGCAATCTTGTTTTCTTTCGCAAGTTCTACTAGGTGCTTGCGTAAGCCATAATGATACGGACCGCTAGAATCTTTTGCACAAATGGATACCGTATATTCATCTGAAGCTTGTCCATCTCCTAACGCTCCCATATCGACCGCTACATATTCTACCGTTTCTTCTGGAATGTTGGAATTTCCCCCATAACCAATTTCTTCATTATTAGAAATTAAGAAATGCGTTGTATATGGTAATATCATCTTTTCATCTTGTAATCGTTTTATAAGTTGTAATAGAATACCGACACTTACTTTATCATCTAAATGACGCGACTTTATGTATCCGCTTTCTGTAATTTGCACACGCGGATCAAATGAAACAAAATCTCCTACTTCAATGCCTAATGCGCGCACCTCATCAGCTGAAGATACTCGCTCATCAATGCGGACTTCAATATTTTTCTCATCACGTTTCGCTTCTCCTGCATCTTTATATACATGAACCGATGTTTGGTGCATTAAAATTGTCCCGGTATACGTTTTTCCGCTCGATGTTTCAATCTCACAATATTCTCCTTCCACGGAATTCCAGCGAAATCCACCAATCATCGATAAACGAAGGCGACCATCCGATTTAATTTCTTTTACCATCGCCCCTAACGTATCGACATGTGCTGTTACTAAACGGTGCTGCGCCTCATTTTTTCCTTTTAGCGTCAGAATAAGAGCTCCCTTATGATTTCGTTTCGTCTCTACATTCCATTCCTTCACATAGTTTTCAATAAAGCTTATAATTTTCCCTGTATTTCCAGATGGACTTGGAATTGAAACGAGCTGCTTGATCAGCTCCATCGTTTCTTTTGTTTGATGTGCCACTGTCATTCCTCCTCTTTTTTCCCTAATATTCAGTATACAGAAGTATTTATAAAACCTCTACTTCTCTTCTATACATCTTTTTTCAAATTTCATCATTATGGTAAAAGATAATTATAAAATTCACAAAAAAACATGGAGAAATTCTTTTACTTTGGTTATTATCATCTTTATTCTGCCTACAAGTCTCTTACGCTATCGATACTTCTATCGCCATTTTCAGGATGAATCTTTACATCAGAAAAGCACAGCCATTCCTAACAGCTGTGCTTTTTCTATTACACTATTCCTCAGAAACATCAAGAAGATAGATGCCTTTTTCGAACCCTCCGCGCTCTGTTTCTTTTTGTTTCCGAATGCGTTCGATGTCTTGGAACGTTGCCCCTTCTGCACTTGCTAATGCAATGATAACTTCTAATGCATCAGCAAGTGAATCAAGCGCATGTTCCCGCTCTTTCATCGAAGCAAATTCACGAAGTTCTTCCGTTCCGATTTTCGCTAATGCTTGTATGTAGGCTTGCCCTGTTAATGTTTGTGCTGTATACGTTTTTCCAGACATTAAAATCCTTTCTGGAACACGGTCTCTTACTAACTTATTATATGTTGCCATCGTCTCTTTGCCTTCCTCTCATTCCTTACAATCTTTTGAACTCTGCACTATACAACATCCAAACTTTCTTTACATAAACGCATCCGAAAGCTTCCTCTTCTTCCTTTTTCTTTGAAGAAAATACATGATAAGAATCATATTCATCTTTCTCTTCCCCGTATAGAACACGCAATGACTCAGGAATCGCCTCTTCATAAAGATTCGCTCTCTTTTGAACGTCTCCTTGCACAGCAATCTTTGGATGTCCAGATAAGAACATTGTCGTTCGGATTGTTACGTTTGGTGTGCTATGCAATATAACATACATAATGATGAAAAGTGTAATCACCATCATACTTTTTCTTTTGTTTTTCATCTATTTCTCCTAAAAAAAAGTGCTAACACAATTATACTAAAATGTGCTAGCACTTTCTTCCTTTTTATTCTCCTTTAAAGATTGGGGAACGCTTTTCTAAAAACGCAGCAATTCCCTCTTTATGATCAGCTGTTTTTCTCATTGCATATTGTCCACGCTTTTCAAGCGCTAGCGTTTGTTCCAGACTTGAGCGATTGAATTCACATAAAATTTGTTTCGTTTGAATCATTGCTTGAATTGGTTTTTGCAACCACTCATTGATTTTTTGTTTTACAGCCCCTTGGAAGTTTTCCCCGATTACTTCATCAATTAAACCGAGATCTAACGCTTCCGTTGCTGATAGTTTTTTCCCTTCCCAAATGATTTGCTTGGCCACATTTTCACCAAGTCGTTTTTGTAAGAAGAAATGCCCTCCGCCATCTGGAATTAGCGCAATTCCAATGAAATTCATCGCAATAATAGAGGAAATATCTGCTAGCACATAATCCGCTGTTAACGCAATGCTTAGTCCAAGGCCTGCCGTTGGACCATGAATTGCGCTAATCACAAGCTTCGGCATTGTATATAACGTAACAACAATTTCCGAAATTGTATTCATAATGTCATCAAATTTACTTTCATCGTTACTAGAAAGCATGGATTTAATATCCCCACCTGCGGAAAAACCGCGGCCATTTCCGCATAATACGACAATGTGAGCGGAACTTTCTGCCACTTCTTTCAATTTTTTTCGTAATTCTCTTAAGGTAGGCTCATCTAACGCATTTAATACTTCCGGACGATTGACCATCACTGTTGCAACACGTCCTTCATATTTCACAACAACAGACTCTGCTTTGCTTTTTACTTCCATTATATATCCCTCTCTCTTGTCCAATGATTATACTTCTATACTTATAGAAAAGAGCTACAAAACCCTTCTTTTTTCCTAATTTTCTGTCTAATATAGACAAATTTTGTATATTTTCTTGTATAAAACGAATGATCGCGAAGAAAAATAATGGAGTTCAAAGAGATTCCTCACCTCTTCTCTTCTATTTACCATTAGAATGAAATAGTGTATTCTTAAGTTTGATGTACCAAAATCATATCGAAATTCATTCGCCTTACAAGAGATGAAAGGCTTTTATGAGCAGCGGAAACTCACGCTGCAATAAAGGAATGAAGAAATGGAGGAAAACATGGTTAACAAGTTGAAACAAACGGATAACTACTTCCCACATTTCCTGTTACTATTCATTGTGTTTCAACCCATTTTAGATTTACTAACATCTTTTTCAATCTACATATTACACATGAGTGCGACAGTCGGAGTTGTAGTCCGTTTTGCCTTTATGCTTCTTGCACTAGGGTATCTTCTTTTCCACATAAAGAAGCCTGGCAATATAAAGTATATTGTTTATTTGATCTTACTTGGAATTGTTTTGGCAATTAGCCTAATCAACAATATGATCGTAAAATCACCTGTTTCACTTAGCGAAGAAGTGAAGTTCATTTTAAAGAGTGTATATCCATTTGTATTATTGTTTGGATATATTATCGTCTTTAAGGAATTAAAGGATCGAGCAGATACATACAACAAACTGATTACCTATTTCTTATATACAACAATTATTTTAAGTGTTGTCATGATTGTATCGATGGCAACGGGAACGGATTTCCCGAGCTATCCGCATTCAAAGATTGGCTCAAGAGGATGGTTCTTTGCCGGAAATGACTTAAGTGCTATTTTCGCAATTATGTTCCCAATCGTTGTCCTTTACTCGATACATAAAACGACTTCATTCTCAAAAATATACTACTGGATTCCAACACTGTTAGCCATGTATGCAAGCATTATGGTTGGAACAAAAGTTGGTTATGGCGCAATTGTTGTTACATTAGGCGTAGCCCTTTTCTTTTCATTCATTGAATATATGATGAATCGGAAAAAGGAAGGGAAAGGATTCCCTCAGCTCGTAAATACAATTGTTGCGCTCGTTGTACTAGCGGGATTAGGTGTGCTTACGCCGCTAACTCCAATCGCCAAAAATATGGGCATACATTTGCAAATATATGAATACAAAAAAGCAGTACGAGAAGAACAGGAAAGAAAAGAAGGAAAAGTAGTAAAAGAAGACCCGGCCGAAGCGAAAAAACATGCGCAAGGTGAACTGACAGATTCTGAAGTAAAGAGCTTAATCTATAGCGACCGAGATAAATTCTTAAAGGTATACCAAGGATATTATAAAGAGGCACCCTTGTCACAGAAACTATTTGGTATGGGGTACGCTGGAAATTATACAAAAAAAATTAAGTTAATCGAGATGGATTTCCACGATCTATTCTTTGCTTTCGGAATCGTTGGCTTTCTCATTTACTTCATACCGCTTCTATACTTTGGAATCCGATTACTAATCCGTTTCCTTGGAAACTTCAAACAAATGCTGACTGTAAAATATATGCTGCTTGCTAGCACCATTCTCTTATCGCTTGGCATCGGCTTTATGTCCGGTCACGTATTAACTGCACCATCTGTTAGCATTTTCTTTGTAGTCATTCTTGCATACTTAATTGTTGATTTACGAGCGGAATAACATATAAAGGGAATGAACATCTGTTTCTATACTTGATGTCCATTCCCTTTATTCATGATACAATCCCTGCCCAATTGATGAAAGTTCATAATCAGTAGCTACTGATTGAAAATTCCCTTTATCTAATGGATGCAAAAAGCGATATAATAAGGTATATACTCTTTCAAATAAGAGTAAAAAAACAATACGGTTTCATCTATAAATGTATTACATAAAAAGTGAGGAGAATAGCTTGGTATTTAGTAGTACTGTTTTCTTATTTATCTTTTTACCCTTAGTATTATTTTTCTATTTTATTGTGCGGGCTGAATTACGGAACTTCGTATTACTAGCATTTAGTTTAATCTTTTATGCATGGGGAGAACCGCGCTTTGTTTTCTTAATGCTCTTCTCCATTCTATTAAACTACTGCTTCGGTTTACTCGTACATCGCTATGAACAGCATAAAAATATGAAAATCACCTTTTTAATTATGGCGATCATCGGAAATATTTTACTTCTTGCTTATTTTAAGTATATTTCCTTCTTTACTGACATTTTTAATCAAGCATTGAACCTATCGATTCATATCGACCCTGTTCCATTACCAATTGGAATCTCATTCTATACGTTCCAAGCAATGTCTTATGTCATTGATATATACCGTAAAGATGGAAAGGTTCAAAAAAATCCGCTCGATTTAGCATTGTATATCTCGATTTTCCCGCAGCTCATTGCTGGGCCAATCGTTCGGTACAATATCGTTGCGGAACAAATTAAAACGCGCATTCATTCTTTTGAAAAATTTACAGAAGGCATTCAAATCTTCATCCTTGGACTGGCAAAGAAAATTTTAATCGCCAATCAAGTTGGATTTGTTGCTGATCAAATTTTTGCCCTTCCTCCTTCAGAAATGAGTGTCGGCACAGCATGGATTGGCATTATTGCCTATACACTGCAAATTTATTTCGATTTTAGCGGATACTCTGATATGGCAATTGGACTTGGGAAAATGTTCGGATTTGATTTCCCTCGCAACTTCCATTATCCATACATTTCAAAATCCATTTCGGAATTTTGGAGAAGATGGCATATTACACTCGGTTCTTGGTTTCGCGATTATGTATATATCCCGCTCGGAGGAAATCGCGTCTCTAAACTAGCCAATTACCGAAATGTATGTATCGTTTGGGGACTCACTGGTTTATGGCATGGCGCAAGTTGGACGTTCCTTGCTTGGGGATTATATTACGGATTGATCATTTCGATTGAAAAAGCAGGCCTTGAAAAACTGTTACAAAAACTATGGAAACCGCTGCAACATATGTATGTATTATTACTTGTTATGATCGGATGGGTCTTTTTCCGTGCTGACAATTTTGCGTACTCATTCCAATACTTACAATCGATGCTCGGTCTTCATCATCCGCTAACAGATGATAATACGATGCTGTACTTACATGAATATGGCCTTGTCTTTCTCATTGCCTTCCTTGCAGCAACACCAATTTTAACACGCATTCAAAATGTACTCGAACTTGCGCCAAAGACGTATGCATTTTCTATGCAAATTGCACGTCCCATTGTATTACTCACATTATTTATGATTTCGATTATGTATCTCGTTAATTCGACATATAATCCATTTATTTATTTTAGGTTCTAACTTATAAAGGAAGGAAAAGTCATTATGAAAAAATTGGGGAACTTTGTTCTTTGCATCGGTTTTCTCACCATTATCCTTTCATTTGGAATTATATCGTTTCTGAAAACAGATCGTGCGATTTCACCTGTTGAAAATCGCCAACTTGCTCAAAAACCTGCTCTGACAAAAGAATCGATTGTGTCGGGCAATTTCTTTAAAGATTTCGAAGCATATACAAACGATCAATTAGTTGGCCGAGATGAGCTCATAAAAACCTATACACTTGCCCAAATCAAAATGGACAAGTCTCTCATTAACGATATCATTCTTACCGATGATAAATGGCTCTTAAAAAATCCGGCATGGACAACAAAATATAAAGAAATTGACGAGTCAATGCCAAGGATTCAAGAATTGTCTCAGTTTCTAAAAGAACAAAACATTGAGTTTTACTTTGCACTGCCGCCGTCTAAAACGAACGCATTATCATTTAAATTACCTTCTCACATTCAAACATATGCGAAGGAAAATTTACAATACTTTTTGAATCACCTTCCAGCGGATGTAAAACCAATTAAAATAATGGAATATTTCCAGAAGCAGTATACACAAAAAGAAATACAAGATATGTATTTTAAAACAGATCATCACTGGAATATGGATGGTGCATTTCTAGGCTACCAATATATTATGAATACGATAAAGCAAGAATCTTCTATATATATATGGAAAGAAGTGAAACGAGAAGATTACACGCGAGTATGTGCAAACAACAAACGTCTCGTTGGTAGCTTTAATAACCAATTGTATCAGCTCATCGATGCAACAGGAGAAAAACTATGCTATTACACACCAAAAGATGGCTTCCACTTCACAAGTGTTACGATCAAAGATGCAAATGGCACAATCTATCATTCACTAGATGAACTATATGGCACAGAAAAACAGAAGGACACAACATCATATGCAGGGTATTACACAAACGATTATCCGGAAATTATCTTTGAAAATCATGATGCACCAAACAATACCCGCATTTTAATTTTAAAAGACTCATTTGCAAATGCGATCATACCGCACTTCGCTCAAAACTTTAAACATACATCGATACTAGACTTACGTCACTATCACGAAAAAGATGTCTACCAATATATAAAAGATAACAATATTAACATGGTCTTATTCGTATATAGCGACTCCAATTTAAGTGGTGAAATGTATAAGTTTAAATCGTAAAAAAATGGAGCAGCCCCTTCTATTTTAAGAAGGGGCTGCTCCATTTTTTTCAATTATAGATTTGGATTGTTTAGAACATTTACTGTTACAGATTTAGAACCATACTCAGTTGTTGGGTTATCTTTATCTTTTAATACTTTGAATACAAGTGTACCTTTATCTGTAGCTGTTGTTGTTAAAGTATTGTAAATATCTGTACTAAAGTTAGTAAATTTAGAATCGCTTGTTGCTGAAACAGTTACATAACCAAGTGGTACATCAAAGCCGTCAAAACGAGAGTTTCCATTTCTATCAAGATACACTTTACCTTGGTTATCTCCAGATTTGACAACGCGTACTTTATGTTGTGTTTCTTTTGTTAAATTAACACCTGATAAAATATCATCAGAATTACTTGGAACAACATCTAATACAGTACCGATATTAATTTTCTTATTCACAAAGTTTTCTGTTTGTACAGGTTTGAAGTTAACAGA
This sequence comes from Bacillus cereus group sp. BfR-BA-01430, assembly GCF_022663115.1. Classification (NCBI taxonomy): domain Bacteria; kingdom Bacillati; phylum Bacillota; class Bacilli; order Caryophanales; family Bacillaceae; genus Bacillus; species Bacillus cereus group sp. BfR-BA-01430. The sequence goes on along the minus strand of NZ_JAKUEW010000001.1, from coordinate 125,545 downwards.
ATCAATACTAATTACTTCTTGAACTACTTCAATTGTTGCTTTACCAGCAGTTGCACCATTTTTCGTCAATAAAATATCCGCTTTACCAGGTGCTTTACCTGTTACAACAATTTTATTACCAACAATCTTAGCATCAAATACATTCGTATTTTTCGATTCTACTGCATATCCATCTAAATTTTCCGCATCAGAATACACATGTTCTGAAGTGTATCTAGATAACTGATATTCTACTGTATTTGAAACATTTAAATCAAGCGTTGTATTTGGTGATTCGCCATATTGACCAACTTTTGAAACAAGCTCTAAGTTTCTGAAAGCGAGGTTACCTTCTGTTACATTTACAAATAATGAACCTAATGTATCACGGTTACCATTTTGGAAATGAATTGTTCCTTTCCCAACATTTTTTCCGGTAATATTTAGAACTTTTTTACCAATTGATCCAGAATCAGTTGTGGCAAATTCTACATCTTTCGCTACTACAACACCAGTTTGCGGAATAAACGGTTTAACTTCCCCAAGTTCTGCACCATATGGATCTCCATATTGGTCAGTTGTTACAACAGTCACTGGCAATGTTTTACCTTGAACAACTTGTAATTGATCTGGGTTTGCTTTCACAGTCTTAAGCTTACGTGAATCAGTAGATACCGTAAAATCAATTGTTTTTGTTGTATCGCCTACTTTAATAGTAAGTGTTGCCTTGCCGCTTGCCTCTGCTGTAATATGGTTATTTACAACAGATAAAACACCAGGATTGGAAGATGTTACACTAACAGAAAGTGGATCTACTACTTTATCTTCACCAGCAATTGTAGCAACAACATTGTGAAGAGCAGCTTTTTCACCAACGACTAACGTTTTACTATTTAATGCAAAGTCGCTCCCTGTAAGTGTACCACCGTAAACAACACCATTTTGGTCTTTATCTACTGCAACTACAACATTTTTAATCGCTGAAGCTTGTGCATCAAGGTTTTTCACTTTGATTTTCCCAGTATTAGATACTGTTAAGCCGCCTTTTTTCGTAACTTGTACTTCTACCTTATACTCACCTTTTGGAATACCAACACCAAGTTTACCTGTAGTTGAAGTAGCAGAGCCACCTTCAAAGATGTTCGCTGGCGTACCATCTGTTTTATTTGCTACAAATTTCACTTCATGGCCAGATAAATTTAAATACTCAACATCTGCGTTACTTTTTTCATCATTTAACTTGAAAGCGATTGATTGACCAGCACGATCATCATCAAATATTAGCTCTTCTACAGATAATTTCGTAACCTCATATACAAATTTCACTTTGAATGTTTGATCTTTTACTTTCACAGTAAGTTCTTTATTTGGCGCTACTTTTCCACCAAGCGTTACCGTTGCTGATGTACCAGTTTCATTTGCCTGAATTCCAGTCGCTTTGTCACCTTCAAGAGTCACATCATCAGCTGAAAGATTATTTAAACCTGTACCTGTTAATGTCAATTTTGTAGGTTCAGAAACTTTAACTTCTGTGACGTTTGCAATGCTATTATCTGGTTTTGCATATTTCTGATCTGCTTGTGCAATAAAATGAACTGCTTCTGCACGTGTTACCGATTTATATGGTTCCCAGCCATTACCAGTCCCTTTTGACAAACCTAAGTGAATTAGGATATTTGCATATTCTTCACCCCAATGATTTCTTAAGTCGTCAAACTTCGTTACTAATGGTCCATTTACTTTATCTTTTAAGCCGTAAGCTTTTACAACCATAGACGCCATAGATGCACGGTCAATTTTACTGTTTGGATAGAAGTTTTCCTTTCCATCCCCTTGAATCACACCAGCTTTTTCAGCAGCTGCAATATATTTTGCTGCCCAACTATCTTTCGCATCTTTAAAAGATGGTTTTGCATTTTCATCGATTGGTAAATTTAATAGTAAGGCAAAAACTTTTGCTGCCGATGCACGGTCCACATTTTGCGTAAGACCAAATGTACCATCTGGTAATCCATTAACTGCACCTTTATCTACTAAATACTCGATAGACTCAGCAGCCCAATGATCTGCTGGAACATCTGGGAACGTTTTCTCTGCCGCTGCAACTGGTGATACAACACTAGCTACCATTGCAGCTGTCATTGTACCTGCGATTAACTTTTTGTAAGAATTATTCTTTTCCATCCCGTCTATTTCCCCCTTTGAGATTATCCTACTAGTTTCATCGTATGTAATTTGAAAACTAGCTATCTACAATCTATTAAACAACATAATTCCAAACAAAATGATGAGTATTCTCTTGTACAATGATTGATTCAATAAATTGCCATATTACTTAACTAAAACGAAGTGGAAAATTTAGCTCCTTTTACCATTTTGTTGAAACATGTTTATAGTACTACACTTATATATTTTTTTTCAATGATTTTTCTCAAAAGAAAGTTCGACACATTCTGATTTTTCTATTAATTATTGATATTATTTTATAATAAATTTTACCTTTCTTTATTTTAATATATAGCTTAAAAATCCAATTCTCATTCTAATCGTATATTTTCTTGAAATTGCAAGAAAAAAATATGCGATTTGTTTCATGAAAATTATTTCAAAAAAATCGATATTCATACTTTATATTCCACAACACTTTTTTATCGACATTTTCTATTTTATTTCAATTTTATTCGATAAAAATCGCTTTAAAGTTTACAAAATCTTAACACAAAAAATAACACTTATTCTCATATATGATGAACGACAATTTTCTTCACTTATTTTCTGAAATATACATGAATACACGTGTACCGACAAAGAAAAAAGAGCTTGTCTTCTCGACAAACTCTTTTTCTATTTACTAGAAAGAAACTCTAATTCTATTATTTAATTACCTTTGCAACATTAAATTTCTCAAATGTAGCTGCTTTATTGCCAACTAGATCTAATACTTCATAATGGTCCGTTGGTTTAATTGTAATTGCTTTTGCTAATTGATCACTATTTAATTCGTCTGTTAAAGTAAGCTTAATTTGATTATTCTTTTCTCCCATTGCTTCTGTTACTTTTGCTGCATCAATTTGCACACCTTCAATGAATACTGCATAATCAGCTACTGGGTTTTTCTCTACAACAGATGCTGGAAGTAAATTTTCACTGAATGTTAATACAATTTCTTGTCCGTTCACTAATTCTACTTTTTGCATAACTGGAGCAATATTTTCATCTAATTGTACAGATTTTGTTACTTTATCTACATCAACACCTGCCGCTGATTTAATTCCTGACACCGTTAATTGGTAGTCTCCTGTCGCTTTCACAGATCCTTCTTTTAGCGTTAACTCAACAGCCGCAGCTTTTTCTTCATTTGATTTTAATACTGCTTTCTCAACTGCAGCACCTTCTAATTTATAGTTTTCAGCTTTGATTGCTGTTGCCCCGTCTACTTTACCATTGAATGTTACAGTAATGACGTTTTTATTTTCACTTACACTCGTTGTAAGTTTTGTTGGTGCTACCTCATCACCAGCACGTACAAATTCAATGCTTTTTTCTGGGCTTTGGTTTTTCGCTTGTGATTGATCCGTTACAAATCCTTTTGGTAATGTAATCGTCCAATTTCCTTTTGACGCTTCTGTTACAGGAATCTTCACAACTTTGTTATCTTTACTATCAACAACTGGTGTCGCCATGAAAGAACCATCAGCTGTTACGTAATCTTTCATAAAAGTTCCATGGAAACGCTGTGCCTCACGATTACTTACTGTTACTGGTTCAGAGTATGTTACAACTAGAACTTCTTTTCCATGTTCTGTAACAATTTTATTATTTACTACAGTTGGCGCTACTTTATCCGTTGATACAACAAATTGTTTTGAGTAGCTTTTCCCTGTATTTCCAACTAAATCAGTTAAGCTAGTAATATCAAGTTTGTTCACACCATCTTTAAAGTTTGCTGTATATGTATACACAAGCCCTTCTGCATCTGGTGTTCCCGTTACTGTATTTCCATTAATTTTCACAGTAGCCGCTTTAATTTTTTCAGAGTATGTTACTTTTATTTGCGTATCTGAAATAACTTGAACTCCTTTGACTTCAGGAGCAACTTTATCTTCTTTCTTTTCTACCGTTACTTGAGCTGGATTTGGTGTAATGAAGTTGCCTGTAAAGTCTTTCGTACCAACAAGTGTAACTTTTACAGGAACTGTGCCCTCACCTGTTACTTTTGATAAGTCTATTGTAGCGAAATCGTTACCTGCTTTAAATTTCACATCTTCACTTGTTACATTTTGATTGTCAGTTGTTACTGTTCCAAGTTCTTTTAAGGGCTCAGAGAATTTAATTTTTGCTGTATTGTTATCTGTATAGTCTACACCTGATACAACTGGACGTGTTGTATCATTTGATGTAAAGAAACTAGCATGTGAAGTTACTTCTTTTCCATCAATTGTTTTCACACCGATAATTGTTGTCGCATATTTACCAACAAAAATTTCATTTTCTCCCGCAGTAACTGTTAATATTTTACCATCTTCGCTTAATTGCGCTTTCGCCTTATCTAAATTAATTGCTTTTGCATCGCCAATCGCACTAAATACAACTGTATCTTTTAATGTTTCATTTTCTTTTGCCACTGTTTGAACATCAACTGACTGTGTAAATTTCACTTCTACTTGTTTCGCATTTAATACATTTACAGCTTCTACTTTTGCTTCTTTTTCTTGTTTTTTACCATATTTCATATCTGTTACCGCAATAAATTTCGCAGCTTCTGCACGCGTTACATCTTTATCAGGAGCCCAGCCATTATCAGTTCCGTTAGAAATTTCTAACGCAACTAAAATGTTAGCGTAGTGTGCACCCCAATGATCTTCTAAATCATGGAATTTCGTTTCTGGATTTGCAACTTTCCCCTCTAACTTATAAGCTTTTACAAGCATAGATGCCATAGCAGCACGCGTGATTTTGTCATTTGGTTTGAATAAGCCGCTACCGTCACCAACGATTACGCCTGCTTTTTCAACTGCAGCGATGTATGGAGTTGCCCAGTTGTCTTGTGCATCTTTGAAAGATGGTTTTGCTTCTTTATCAATTTCTAACCCTAAACTAATTGCCATAATTTTTGCAGCTGAAGCACGGTCAATATTTTCAGTTGGAGCGAAAGTTCCATCTGGTTTACCGTTGATCGCACCTTTTTCTACTAAGTAGTTAACAGAGTTTGCAGCCCATGACGGTACATCTGGGAATGTTTTTCCTGCCGCCGCTACTGGTGTTACAACACCTGCTACCATTGCTGTTGCCATTGTACCGGCAACTACTTTATTATATGATTTATTTTTTGTCATTGCACTTTCTCCTTAATATATCAATATACAAAAATATAAAACTAGATTAAAAAAACCTGTGAAGCTATGCTTCACAGGTCCGTTATGAAAAAATTACTTCACATTAACGCTTACAGATGTAGACTTAATGATTTTGTTATTGTTATCTAATACTTTGAAGATAACTGTTCCTTTTGATTTCTCAGCAGTAGTAGCACCATCAAAGATTGTAGCACCAAATGTTAGATTCTCTGAATCAGATGTTACAGCGCCTTCGATTGAACCAAGTACAACTTCTTTTTCATCTTTATGACCATTTCCATCTTTATCGATATATACTACACCACTATTTTCAACACGAATTGGATGTGCATTTGGTTTAGAAAGCGTAATACCTTTTACAATACGATCTTTATTGTCAGCTACATCTGTCATATCAAATACTTCTGTTGCTGAGATAGTTTTACCGATGTAGTTAATTGTTGGAACTGATTTAAATTTAACATCCGTAATTTTTACTTCTTCTTTAACAACTGTAATTTTTACTTTTGTTACAAATTTACCAGCTTGATCGTATACTGCTACATCTGTAGAACCAGCTTTTTTAGCAGTAATTACAAGGTTGTCTGCATTAATTGCTTGAGATTGTTCACCTTCTGCATTAGCACCAATTGTTACAACGTCTGCATTATACTTCACTGTGTATCCGTTTAAAGATTCAGTGCCATTAGATACATTTTCAGTTGTGTATTTTTTTAATTGATAAATTACTTTGTTATCGTTGTTAATATCTAATGTTGCATCAGCTGATTGTGTATCATCATTTTCATCTTTAACGATTTCTAATTTCTTAGAACCAACGTTATTCACTTCTGTTACGTTTACGTTAAATGAACCTAATACATTTTTCTTCTTATCTTTAATGTAAACAGTTCCATTACCAACTTCTGCGCCAGTTACAGTAACTGTTGCCTTACCTTCTTGGTCTGTAGTTGCTGTTGCAGCACCAGTTACTTGTTTTGGAAGATTTACATTAAATGTTTTGCCGTTTGCTAAATCACCGTATTGGTCATATGCAGTTACTTCTACAGTTTCTGTATTACCTTTAATTACTTTTACTGAGTTTTTAGCTGTTGTTACTTTTGCTACTTTACGCGCATCATTTTTTACAGTAAATGTTACGTTTTTCTTAACATCTCCGTAAGTAAGTGTAACCGTTGCTGTACCTGGCGTATTAGCTGTTAATTCACCATTTTTAACAGAAATTACAGCTGGGTTTGAAGATTCAACTTTTACTTTATCAGGAGTTGCAGTTGCGTCTTTATCCCCAATTGTAAGTTTTTCACCAGCAGATGTTACTTCTAATTTATTGAAGAAAGCTTTTTCTCCAACTACAAGTGTTGTGCTGTTTTGTTTACCAGCAATAGCTGGGTTTGTTAATTCGTAAGAGTTAATTGCTGTTGTAACAGCTTCTAAGTTTCTTACTTTTAATGTTCCAAGTTCAGAAGTAACAACTGTTGAACCTTTTGTTACTGTAACTTGTACTTTAAGGTTTTTGTCATTAAATGCATCTAAATTAGCTTTTAATTCACCAGTTGTTGTATCTTCAAATACTTCAGCTTTGTTGTTATCAGCATCTAATGCTAAGAACTCAACTGTGTATCCAGCAGCTTTTAAAGCATCTAAATCAGCAGCTGCACCATTCACGTTAATTGTTACTTTTTGACCTTTTGTGTCATTATCAACAGTAGTGTTATTTACAGCTACAGTTTCTACTTTATAAGCATATGCGAATTTAAATTCTTTTGTTTCACCTTTAATGTTTGCTTTTAAAGTGTACTCTTTGTTAGGAGCTAATTTACCTTCTAAAGTAACTTTCGCAGTTTTACCACTAATAGATGGAGTGATTGAAGCTACTTTGTTACCTTCTACAGAAAGTTCTTCAGCTTTTAAAGTTTGTAGGCCTTCACCTTTAAGCTCTAAAGTAGTTGTAGAAGTTGCAGTTACAGATGCGATTTTTGCTTCTTTTGCTGGAGCATGTTTTGCATCAGTTTTAGCAATAAATTGAGCTGCTTCTGCACGAGTTACAGCTTTATCAGGAGCCCAACCATTGTCAGTTCCGTTAGAAATTCCTAATGCTACTAGTACGTTAGCATATTTTGCACCCCAATGATCTTTAAGGTCAGCAAATTTTGTTTCTGCGTTAGGAGCTTCTAATTCGTAAGCTTTTACAAGCATAGATGCCATAGAAGCACGCGTGATTTGGTCATTTGGATTGAATAAGCCGCTACCGTCACCAACGATTACGCCTGCTTTTTCAACTGCAGCGATATATGGAGCTGCCCAGCTGTCTTGTGCATCTTTGAAAGATGGTTTTGCTTCTTTATCAATTTCTAAACCTAAAGTAACTGCCATGATTTTTGCAGCTGAAGCACGATCAATATTTTCAGTTGGAGCGAAAGTTCCATCTGGTTTACCGTTAATTGCACCTTTTTCTACTAAGTAGTTAACAGAGTCAGCAGCCCATGCCGGTACGTCTGGGAATGTTTTTCCTGCTGCTGCAGCTGGAGTTACTACACCTGCTACCATTGCAGCTGTCATTGTTCCAGCAACGATTTTTTTGTAAGAGTTATTCTTTGCCATTTTTATGTATTTCCTCCTTTAGGAATATAATACCAATTTCATATTTTACGAAATTGGTAGAAATCATTGTGGTAAAAAAATCTTAATAAGGAAAATAAGAACTGAATTACCAAAATATGACCCACATACATAATACACCATTTCTGGACTTTTTTAAACATTTTTCAACATTAAAATACGACAAAAAATGGTGTTACTAGTTAATCATATTTATTTATCTCCTTATTTAGAAGATATATCAAGAACTGCATTTAAAATTCCATTCAAATATTCCAAATATATCTATATGGCATTATAACAAAGATATGTTACGGATTGCAACATTTAATTATAAAGATATTATGACATTGTTCGACAAAAATTACAGATACTTTTCGACATGTTTCGTGTTTTGTTCAAAAAAAAACAAAAAAGCAGGTAACTTTTTTGTTTTTTCACTTTTATTTCCAATTATTCTTTCACGTAAATGAACCTTTAATCAGTGATTATTTTCTGTACCTCTACTGATTAACACCCTTGTATTCCGACTCTAAAACAACAAGATAAACAATCCCGTAGCCCTTTCTTCCTATCTACAAATAGCAAAAAGAGGGTCTCCTCTAAAAGCTCGATTGTCTCTCGCTTTTAAGACCCTCTCTTTTTTTTAAATCTTGAATAATGTATTTTGATGCCTTTGAGATTTGTAGACGTAATTCGCTTACTCGCTGTACCAATCCATACTGTACATTTTCTTTTTGCTGTAGCTGTTTTGTTGCCATGTTGTATAGTGTTTCAGCAGTCCAATCTCCATCTACATTTCCAATAATAGGCTGATTTACTTGTTGTAAAAAGGAATCGATTTTCGGATCGTATGAAATGCCAATCATTGGCGTATTTGCAACAGCAGATAAGATCAGGGCATGAAGACGCATCCCAATTAAAAGCGAACACTCTGATAAAATAGATATTTTCTCATAAATATCCATTTGATAGGGAAGCATATGAGCTTCCTCCCCCATTAAATTAATAATATCTCTCGATGCGCTTTGATCAAAAGGGCCATGCATAGGTACAAAAAGAATATGATATCCTTCTCTCTTTAGCTTCTTTAATGTTTCTGCTAACTTTCTCATATAATCTTCTTTTGCATTCCAATATCGTACACTAACAGCCACGACTTTTCCTTGTACAGACTGTTTTTGTAACCAATTCGATTTCCCTTCAGGCTGACATGCTAATACTGGATCTGGGACAAGCTCAATGTCTTTTTTGACACCAATTTCTTTTAAATATAAAAAAGAATCTTCATCACGAACTGATACATATTCTGCCTTCGACACATGCCACTTGACTAACAAACGATTCTGTCTCTTTGTAATGGGGCCAATTCCTTGTGCGTAAATATAATACGGTTTCTTCAAAAAGCGCGCTAAACGCATAATGCCAGTATAATATAAGATGCTTTTCACGCTTGTCTTATCTTGTAGCAAGCTACCTCCGCCACTAATTAATCCATCACTTTTTTTTATCTCTCGATAAATGGCTTTTATATCCCATCTATTTACTGCTTCTACACCGTACATTTTTCTCGTATAATCAGGGTCATTTGAAAGTACAACAAGTTCAAGAGTTGGCTCCTCTTCATACAACGCTTTAATAATTGACTGCAAAATCGCTTCGTCCCCCACATTATAAAAACCATAATATCCCGATAAAACTAACCGCACTCTTAATCTCCTCCAACATTCCGCAATCAACTCTTTTTATACTTGAACAAATTGCCATCAACTCCTCATCTAAAAAGGTTTGATAACGTAAGACTATATACTTAAACACTCATGGATGTTCTGTAACAAAACAAACCATCTAATTCCAAATTATTAACATTTCACATCAGATATCAAAAAATTAGACAATCCCGTACTATATTCACTTACGTAAAAATGAAATTTGTTCTCTTTTCATCCATCCTAATTTCAAAGCACAGATTATATATAAAAATGAAACAATACCAAGTACTAGAAAACTAAATAGTAATGCAAGGAATCGTGAATTTGTTACATTAACGATATTCGTTAGCTCATACACCCCTGCTCCAAATATACAAGATATCATTATAACAGATAAAAAACGTATTATTGAAATAGAATATGCAAGGTATTTTCGAATATAAAAATAATTTATAACACAGATTGTCATATATGTGATAAACGTACTATATGCCGCTCCATCTATTCCAAATTTATTCACAAGCACCATGTTAAAAAATACTTTCAAACAACTTACACTAATCACAATCCATGCAGCTTGCATCGATCGATTAATTCCTTGCAAAATCCCTATTGATAATACCATAAATGATGAGAAATACGAACTTCCAATCATTACAGCTAACATGCTGCTTCCTTTCGCATCTGTAAATAATCCAATATTCAAAGGAACTGTTAAGGCAATCAACCATATTGTAAGTGGCATGGTTATCATATGTGCTAATTGATTGGTGCGCTGCACAGTCATCTTTGCTAACTGTATATCTTTTTTTGTTAACGCTGATGTTAATAACGGAATGAGTGGAAATACAATTGCACTGGAAAAAACAGCAATTAACTGCATAAATGCAAACCCACGACTATATATACCAAACTGTTCTTGAATGGTTGCTGACGACTCGTGTAATACGTTTGGAATGGTTACCGAATCAATCAAATTTAAAAGAGGCATAGATAATGCACCGACTGCAATTGGAATCGATACACGTAATATCCTTTTTCCATCCCTCTTGAAATCTTGAAATGCGTATATTTTACTTTTATAGCGATATGGACTTTTTATATAAATCCATCTCAAATAAAACAGTGAACAAAGAACACCAAGAAACGACCCAATCATGGCTCCGCCAGTTACAACACTACTACTTTTGTTTAAGATAACCAATATATAGGCAATGATTAGCATAAAAAAGACGCGAACAAATTGTTCAATTACTTGCGATGAACCCGTTGGTACCATATCACCAAACCCTTGAAAGTAACCACGGTATACCGCCATATATGGTGCAATCAAAAGCGCAAATGATGTAATCATTAACGGAAGTCTAGTCTCTTGTCCTCCAAGCATATCGGCAATCTCACGAGACCATATCATAATCACACTAAATCCCAATGTTCCACATATCATGCCTATGATCGAAGCGGAAGTAAATAATTTTGCTATCCCTTCTTGATCATTCTTTTCATGCAGCTCTGCAACCAATTTAGATATTGCTAAAGGAACTCCCGCTACCGATAATGTTAAAGCAATCATATATACTGGAAAAATAAGGCGAAAAATTCCTAAAACCTCATCTCCCGCAATATTTTGTAACGGTATTTGAAAGAAGCTTCCTAATATCTTCGATAAAAAGGTTGTGATGGTTAAAATCGCTGCTCCCTTTACAAACTTTTTATTCATTTTCCGTCTCTTTTCTTTCTATATATTCCAAATCTATATGGCTTCATCATAAAGTATACAAAATCACTACATGCTCTTCTTATAGAATAGGAAGACAACAGTGTCCTATTTATAAAGAGCACTACTAAGCAAAAATTTTTGTACTCTGTTCTAACGAGAAACAAAAACCCCTTTATTTACAGTAGGTTCACTTTATCTCATTAAGTTATCATATCAAATTTCTTATAGGTTGAATACTTTTTTTCTATTTAAAAAATAGAAACGACAAGAAAATAATTCCTAACATAATTAACGATTGTCCTATATATTCCCCTCACCTACTACTACTACTTTTCCTTATTCAACATGTGCTATAATGAAGCTATTGTTTAGTAAGAGGAGTGTACAAAAGATGCTAAAGTCAGTAAAAAAGTTATTGGGCGATTCACAACATCGGAAAATAAGAAAATATGAACAATTTGTGAATGAAATTAATACATTAGAACCACAAATCGAAGCATTATCAGATGAAGAATTGCGCCATAAGACGTTTTTATTTAAAGAAATGCTACAAAGTGGAAAAACAGTTGATGATTTAAAAATTGAAGCATTTGCTGTTGTTCGTGAAGCCGCAAAGCGTGTACTAGGGCTACGTCACTATGATGTACAATTAATGGCGGGACTTGTTCTATTAGAAGGAAATATTGCTGAAATGCCAACAGGTGAAGGGAAAACATTAGTATCCTCCTTACCAACATACGTTCGTGCTTTAGAAGGGAAAGGCGTTCATGTTATTACTGTCAACGATTATTTAGCAAAACGTGATAAAGAATTAATCGGGCAAGTTCATGAATTTCTTGGTTTAACTGTAGGCTTAAATATTCCCCAAATCCAACCAGATGAGAAAAAACAAGCCTATGAAGCAGATATTACATACGGAATCGGAACGGAATTTGGATTTGACTATCTTCGTGATAATATGGAAACTTCAGCATTGCATCAAGTACAACGCCCGTACCATTTTGCAATTATTGATGAAATCGATAGCGTCTTAATTGATGAAGCTAAAACACCACTTATTATCGCTGGAAAAAAATCAAGCAGTTCTGAATTACACTATTTATGTGCGAAGGTAATTCAAACATTTAAAGACACTTTACATTATACATACGATGCAGAAACAAAATCTTCTAGTTTCACAGAAGAAGGGATTTCGAAAATAGAAGATTTATTTGATATTGATAACTTATATGATCTTGAACACCAAACATTATACCACTATATGATTCAAGCACTACGTGCGCATGTAACCTTCCAACGAGATGTTGACTACATTGTCCATGATGATAAGATTATGCTCGTTGATATTTTTACTGGGCGCGTGATGGATGGACGCTCTTTAAGCGACGGATTACATCAAGCGATTGAAGCAAAAGAAGGCTTACAAATTACGGAGGAAAATCAAACCCAAGCATCGATTACAATTCAAAACTTCTTCCGTATGTATCCTACATTATCTGGAATGACTGGTACAGCGAAAACAGAAGAAAAAGAATTCAACCGTGTGTATAATATGGAAGTAATCCCGATTCCAACGAACCGTCCCGTCATTCGTGAAGATAAAAAAGATGTCGTATACATAACTGCAGATGCTAAATATAAGGCTGTACGTGAAGAAGTCATCAAACGTCATCAAACGGGACAACCTATTTTAATTGGGACAATGTCCATTTTGCAGTCAGAAACGGTTGCGCGCTATTTAGATGAAGCTAATTTACCATATCAGTTATTAAATGCTAAAAGCGCTGAGCAAGAAGCGAACTTAATTGCAACAGCCGGTCAAAAAGGACAAATTACAATTGCGACAAATATGGCTGGACGCGGGACCGATATTTTGCTAGGTGAAGGTGTTCATGAGCTTGGTGGATTACATGTAATCGGTACAGAGCGTCATGAATCTCGCCGCGTTGATAATCAATTAAAGGGGCGCGCTGGTCGACAAGGTGACCCTGGAAGTTCTCAGTTCTTCCTTTCATTAGAAGATGATTTAATCCAACGTTTCGCACAAGAAGACGCAGAAAAGCTAAAAAAATCATTAAAAACTGACGATACAGGCCTTATTCTTTCACCGAAAGTTCATGATTTTATCAATCGTACACAACTCGTTTGTGAAGGTAGTCATTTCTCTATTCGTGAATACAACTTAAAATTAGACGATGTAATCAATGAACAACGAAATGTGATTTATAAACTACGCAACCACTTCTTAAACGAAGAAACAAATATGATTGAAATGGCAAAACCGATGATTGAGCATACGGTCGATGCTGTTGCAAAGAGATATCTTCTAGAAGGTATGGTTCCAGAAGAATGGGATTTTGATTCTTTAATAGAAGAATTACATTTAATTATGCCTACAATAGAGTTGCCAATTTTATCAGCAAATACAGTGAACTCCATTGAAGAGCTACATCGCCTATTGGCTGATCCGTTAGCAAAGCATCTTCATAAAGTGCAAGAATTAGAGGATCATTCCGAACTGCAACAAGCGCTACGTCAAGTTGGACTGCACTTCCTTGATAAAAACTGGATGAATCATTTAGAAGCAATGACTCATTTAAAAGAAGGAATTGGTCTAAGACAATATCAACAAGAAGATCCGACACGAATCTATCAAAAAGAAGGTCTTGATATTTTCTTATACACGTACAGTAATTTCGAAAAAGAGATGTGTTTATATATCGCACGACATGTAACCGTTTCTCAAAACGCATAGTGAGGTGAATTTTCATGTTATCATTCTTAAAAAGAGCAAAGAAAAAAGGAAAAGATACAACAGTTTCTAGTAATGAGTTATTAGGACAAGAAGAAGCAAGCTCCCCAAGTAAAAATGTAAAACCTACATTATACTTTCATCCTGCATGGGGAGAAGTTGCACAAGAACAACAGTATATTTATCGATTCTTACATAAAGAGTTGCCACAGTTACAGGAAAATCAACTTTCTCTATCAGGGATTGAGGTTGAAAAACAAGATAACGGGTACAACGTAATTGCCTTTATTCGTAGCAATGTATCAAAGCCTATTCAATTTGATACATTCACGTTACTTCTATCCAACAAAGAAGGAGAGGTATGCGCACGCAAAACATTTGATTTTTCAACATTAGGCGAAATCCCTGCAAATGTAAATATGCCGTGGGTATTTACATTTGAGCAAGAAACACTAACAAGTGCCTCTCTATCCGAAACAGATTGGGAATTGGCATTTGAATTAAAAGGTGAGCATCGCTTAGATTTGGATCCAACATGGGAAACGCAATTACCAGCAGAAAACAAAGAAGCCCTTCAAAAGTTAGTAGAAGATTTAACACCACCTAACGAAGGTGAACTGAACTTTTTAGGAATTCAGGCACAGCAAATGGACACTGGGGATCTTCATACAACGATTCTAATCCGGAATGGACTGAAACAAACGATTCAACTTGAACAACTTCCACTCAATATTATTGATGCTTCACAAGAAGTTATTGCGACTGGTACCTTTACATTGCCTAATCTTAAAATACAGGCGAATACAACTAAACCATGGTCATTCACTTTCCCTGCTTCACTTGTAACAAAAAAAAGTGTGGATCTATCTACTTGGAAAGTAATCGTACCACAAGAGTAAGACAATACGGATATATGAAAAGAGCCTATCTAGCAATCTCCAGATAGGCTCTTTTTCTATGTAAAATCTATTTTGTTACGAGTAAACGGTCAATATGGTATTGTGCTTCTAATCTACACATTTCATCCACATGTTTTACATTATGTCTCTTTAATTGTTCTTTCTGTTCTTCCGTCGGCTCTTCATTAATTAGCTCATTTATTTTCTCGTTTACTCTCATTGCTAATGCTTGATGGAAATCTGGATGTTCTTTTAGTTCACGATCTACTTTATGAAGCCAAGTCGACCTTGTGTATAAGTATTGTTTCCACTGCTCAACAAACTGTTGCATATCAAATTTTTCTGCATTCCACTCAATGTCTTTCATATACTGTTCAAAAGAAGCAACAATTGAGCGCGTAATCCCAATTTTTACACCATGTGGTAACTGTTTGTACATCAAATTTTCCCTCCAGCTTAAAGCTCCTCCAAATAAAAGGAAGATTAAATTCGTATATTCTTAATGATAGCATATTGCTAATACAAGATGTTACTATACTGCCTAAAAAATTAAATGTCAACTTTAACATAAAATACTAATATATCAATATTAAAACCTTCTAAACATAGATACATCTAAACACTGTATGGAGAAAGATAAAAAAATAACTTTTACCACTACATATAATAATCTCTTCCATCTTTAGAAAAAGAACGCGCTATGCTATAATGAACAAATTAAATCTTATACTATATACTTTGGAGGCTTTATGCTAACTTTTGAAGAGAAATTATCAATTATCGAGTCCTTCCCGCAACTAGAAAGAAAAAATGTATCGTTAAAGCGCGTTAACTTTCACTTTGAAGAAAGTCGTTTAGACAAAAAGAATGTTGTCTATCATTTACACCCAAATGGAAATGGTTTCGTATATGCAAGTGGAATTAGTGGTTATAAAACAGATGATAAAGGCATGGTAAATATCCGCGATTTTTCAGTAGATGAACTGCGAACACTCATTCAAAAAGCAATTGAGCGGCTGTCACATACCCCAGAAGAAATCGTGGTACAAGCTGCACCGGTAAAAGAAGAGGAGTGGCAGAATGAAGACGGTCATACGCTTACACTCATTCATGAAGACGATATGTGGAACGTATACGCCGGCTTAAACTTAGATGGTACATTTAACTCCTATCCAGAAGCAGCGGAATATCTAGATGAAGAAGGCTTTTCACGTAAATAAGAACGAAACAGGAGCCCTTTGACTCCTGTTTTTCTTCTATTTCTTCGCACCTTTTAACGATTCGCGAAGTATAAATTTTTGAAGCTTTCCGCTTGCATTTCGCGGAAGTTCATCGACAAATATATAATGACGTGGACGCTTATAATCAGCCAATTGGTCGCTTTCTTTACAAAATCTCTCTAAGTCAGCTGCTGTTACATACTCATCTTTTTTCACAATCACTGCAACAACACGTTCCCCCCACAATTCATCTGGTTCACCAAGAACAGCAACATCCAATACACCTGGATGACTATGAAGGAAATCTTCAATTTCACGCGGATAAATATTCACTCCGCCACTAATCACCATATCATCTACACGATCAGCCACATATAAATAACCATCTCTATCTAAATATCCTAAATCACCTGAATGGTACCAACCCTTGTACAACACTTTTGCTGTTGCCTCATCATGATTATGATAGCCCGCCATCATACATGGCCCACGCAAAATAATCTCCCCTACTTCATAAGGAGGTAGTACATCATCTGGTTCAGATGGTCCCTCCTCATTTGGCTTCACAATGCGAATTTCATGGCTAAAGCAAAGCGTCCCCGCCGAACCAGCTTTCGTAATTTGATCTTCTTCTACTAGAAAAGCAACGACTGGGCCCATTTCTGTCATACCATAAATTTGGACAAGATCAATAAAAAGACGCTCCTTGCATTCTTTCACAAGTGCCGGTGCCATTGCCGCTCCGCCATATATTCCAATCTTCATCGATTGTAATTCATACTGTGACAAATCCTCTTGCAACATCATATTCCACATCGTTGGCGCCGCAAAGAATGTTGTAATTTTTTCCGTTTCTATTGTATGTAATACTGTCTTTGTATCGAAGTGGTGTAAAATAACATTTTTTCCACCGACTTGAATACGCGGCAAAATGCCAGCATTTAATTCTCCGCAGTGATAAAGTGGCGCTACCGCAAGCCCGATACTGTCTCTGTTATACTTTAAGAAATATGTACAAATCATACTATGCTCTGCAATTTCACGGTGACGGTGTAACACGCCTTTTGGATGACCTGTTGTACCACTTGTATATAGCATAGAACAAAAGTCTGTTTCTTCTACTACTATATCAATTTCTGTCGATCGTGCAGCCTGTACTTTTT
Source organism: Bacillus cereus group sp. BfR-BA-01430 (assembly GCF_022663115.1). Lineage (NCBI taxonomy): Bacteria > Bacillati > Bacillota > Bacilli > Caryophanales > Bacillaceae > Bacillus > Bacillus cereus group sp. BfR-BA-01430. Next base: position 108,145 of record NZ_JAKUEW010000001.1, on the reverse strand, counting down.
CATGATACGACTCAGCATAATTCGGTTTGTCATCTTCTATATACCAAAAAGAACTGTTTGGGAAATCTTTTTCAATAGCGGCAACTGTTTGTTCAACAGCTTTTTCAAATACAACAACTTTTGAGGATGCATCTTGAAGAATATAAGCGACTTCTTTTGCTTTTAAGCGGAAATTAATTGGATTGAAGATTGCGCCGATTTTAGAACAAGCTAGATAAACGTTTACGAACTCATGACAATTATATAAATAAACCGATACAGTATCCCCCTTTTTCACCCCTTCAGCTAATAAAGCATGCGCCGTTTTATTTACTTGTTCATCCCACTCTTTATATGTCCAGCGGATATTTCTTGTCGGTTCCACTAACGCTTCTTTATTTGGATACTTGCCAACTGTTAAATCAAAAATTCTCCCAATCGTCATATACATGCCAAAATATGCCCCCTTTATACTTTCATAAATTTATCATTTCGTGTATAAGTAGACATTTCCTCCACATTTTTACCTTCTTTTTCTGATATTTCTCGACATGAAAATGAGCCCGCTGTTACTGTCCTAAAATAGCGAGATAAAAAATACATCATCGTAGGAGAGGTCTTGGTATATGAAATTATATCGGCGCAACTAACCCTTTTATCGGCGATTGAGCACGATATATCGGCGCAAAATGAAAAATATCGGCGGTTCGACACGAAATATCGACCGGTCGACAAAATTCGTCACCTCATCGTGACTAAAAAAAGAGCCCATCCAAAAGGACAGACTCATTTTCTCTTAACAAAATAGTTCTTCTAAAATCTTTAGCTTATCTTCTGTATATTTTACATAGCCATCATTGTATGACTTTGGATCTTTCGGATTGGCAAAATGCGTAATGGCTCCTGTTTTCGGATGGACAAATTTACTTGACGCACCGCAACCAAGACCAATAATGGATTGCACTTCTTCCATAATTACAATATTATAGATGCTCTCTTGCGTTGGCATCGCATACCCTACATTCTCTAAGTTACCTAAAATATTTTTTTGACGATATAAGTAGTATGGTACGTAATTATGCTTTTTCGTCCACTCTTCTGCTTCATGCATCATCGCAGTAATTTCTTCGCGACCAGCAACTTTATATTTCCGCTTATTTTGTGTCATTTCAGAAGCACGTTTAAATGACAGTGTGTGCACAGTTAATGATTCTGGCATTAACTTTTCCGTTTCAGCTAACGTATGCTGAAAGATTTCTAACCCTTCACCTGGAAGACCAATAATTAAGTCCATATTAATATTATTCATTCCCATTTTACGTGCTAAATGATACTTCTCAATTGTCTCTTCTACTGTATGATGGCGTCCAATCGCCTTTAACGTTTCTTGATGGTACGACTGCGGATTAATGCTAATGCGGTCAATATTCCATTTATTTAATACTTCTAGTTTTTCTGGTGTAATGGTATCCGGACGCCCTGCCTCAACCGTTACTTCACGCACGTTTTCCACATCTGGGAAGGATTCATACATTTGTTCATACAACATATCCATCTCTTCTGCTGTAATACTTGTCGGTGTACCCCCGCCGTAATAAATCGTCGTAACTTTAATTCCCTTTTCCTTTAAGAACGTACCAATTTCACGAATTTCATAATGCAAACCGCCTAAGAATGAATCAACAGATCCTTGGCGTCCGTTAATCGCATAAGCTGGGAACGTACAATAAGCACACTTCGTTGGACAAAATGGAATGCCGATATAAATACTCACTTCTTCTTTTAAGCGATATAAATCAGGAATAACTGATAATTGACAATCGACGATGCGCTGCAATAATTGAATCTTTTCTTCATCAATTAAATAACTATCACGAAGTTCTTTATGCGCCTCTTCTTTTGACATACCACTTTGCAGCATTTTATGAAGAAGTTTTGTTGGACGTACCCCTGTTAAAATTCCCCAGCTTTGTTTTATTCCAGTTAGCTGCTGTAAAACAGAAAGATACACATAGGAAACAACATGCTTCACTTGTTTCATACGTTCTTTTTCTACTTCATAAGAAGATAAATCTTTAGAAAATGTTTGCTCATATACATTTCCTGTCACAACGTCTGTTAAACGAGCAGAAGCGGTTACATTTCCTTCAATTTGTATATCAACAATAAGATTGGCCTCTTCTTTCTCAAACCCTATCGTACTCTCCTCAAAAAACAAGCCGCTAATATGTTGTAGCGGACGTAAAAAACGATCATCTTGTAACGTTTTAATTGAAATTAACAACCCTTATCACCTTTTCATTTGTAAACTCTCTTTAGTTTACTTGAAGGGCGTTTTTAGGTCAATATAGAAGATTTTACTACTTTTCTATGTAAATCATGTATTGCCTTCCCTCTTTTTCTCTCCTCATTCAATCGCCATTTTGTGTAACTTACAAATACGTAACCTAACTAAAAACGGACTATTATATGCCTATAATAGTCCGTTTAAATCATTCAATCATTCTGGTTATATTTTCTTTTATTCACTACTAACATTAGTAGTCCCAGCACAAACAGCACTCCACCTACATGTCCTCCATATGACATATTGCCACCCGTCTGTGGTAATTGTTTTCCGCCACCTTTTGATGATCCATGTACTTTGGATTTCTCTTGTACTTGATGACTTGTTTCTTCTGTCAATTTTGTTCTTTCTGGCTGTGGCTGGCCTTCTAATTCATCTGTTATTCCCCAGATTTCTTCCCCCACACCTTCTACTTGCGGTGTTTCTGTTTTTGAATCATGTAATTTCTCTTTTCCTGCTTCTTTCGCTGTTTCCAGCTCAGGGCGCTCTTCTTTTAACTCACCTGTTATTTCCCAGGTTTCTTCTATTCCCTGCTCTCCTGCTTTTGGATCATGTAACTTCTCTTCTTCTACTTCTTTCGCTGTTTCTAGCTCTGGGCGTTCTTCTTTTAACTCACCTGTTATTTCCCAGGTCTCTTCTATTTTCTGCTTTTCTACTTTTGCATCGTGTAGTTTCTCTTCTTCCACTTCTTTCGCTGTTTCTAGCTCTGGGCGTTCTTCTTTTAATTCATCTGTTGTTTCCCATGGCTCTTCTGTTTCTTTTTCTTCTCCCACGCCTAACACTTGTGGTTTCTCTACTTTTGCATCATGTAGCTTTTCTTCTTCCACTTCTTTCGCTGTTTCTGGCTCTGGGTGGTTTTCTTTTAATTCATCTGTTGTTTCCCATGGCTCTTCTGTTTCTTTTTCTTCCCCTACACCTTCTACTTGTGGTTGTTCTACTTTTGCATCGTGTAGTTTCTCTTCTTCCACTTCTTTCGCTGTTTCTGGCTCTGGGTGATTTTCTTTTAATTCATCTGTTGTTTCCCACGTTTCTTCTGTTTCTTCCTCTTTCCCAATACCTTCTACTTGTGGTTGTTCTACTTTTGCATCGTGTAGTTTCTCTTCTTCCACTTCTTTCGCTGTTTCTGGCTCTGGGCGTTCTTCTTTTAATTCATCTGTTGTTCCCCATGGCTCTTCTGTTTCTTTTTCTTCCCCTACACCTTCTACTTGTGGTTTCTCTGCTTTTGCATCATGTAGCTTTTCTTCTTCCACTTCTTTCGCTGTTTCTGGCTCTGGGTGATTTTCTTGTAACTCATCTGTTGTTTCCCATGGCTCTTCTGTTTCTTTTTCTTCCCCTACACCTTCTACTTGTGGTTGTTCTACTTTTGCATCGTGTAGTTTCTCTTCTTCCACTTCTTTCGCTATTTCTGGCTCTGGGCGTTCTTCTTTTAATTCATCTGTTGTTCCCCATGGCTCTTCTGTTTCTTTTTCTTCACCCACGCCTAACACTTGTGGCTTCTCTACTTTTGCATCGTGTAGCTTTTCTTCTTCCACTTTTTTCGCTGTTTCTGGCTCTGGGTGGTTTTCTTGTAATTCATCTGTTGTTTCCCATGGCTCTTCTGTTTCTTTTTCTTCACCCACGCCTAACACTTGTGGCTTCTCTACTTTTGCATCGTGTAGTTTCTCTTCTTCCACTTCTTTCGCTGTTTCTGGCTCTGGGTGGTTTTCTTGTAATTCATCTGTTGTTTCCCATGGCTCTTCTGTTTCTTTTTCTTCCCCTACACCTTCTACTTGCGGTTTCTCTTTATCTTTTTCCTGGCTATCGCCTTCAGCCTCACCATATAATGTAATATTTTCAATTTGTACAACTTCTGAAATAGACACCGGTTCATGGTCTACTACCTCATGTTCAATAGTATACTTGTTTTCTAAATATTGAAGTTTCTTCCCTTCTTCAGTTATATCTACGTTATACATAACTGCAAATCTAGTAGCACTAGCTTTCTTTTTATTAAAAGTAATATTGAAAGTTGAATCATTCACAAATTTTATTGTTCCATATCCTTGACTCTCAAACTCTTTTAATGTAAGAGATCTATGTTCTGCACTGTTTTCAACAACTATATAAAAACTATCTTTCTTTAATTTTTGACCACCTTGTAAACTATCAGTTATCTTAATATCTTTATTTACATCCTCTTTATTATAATTGATCATCAAATACCACTGAACCTCATTGGTATTCTCTGGATCTATATGACCTACTTTGTAAGAAAATGGTCCTTTGTACTCTTCTCCATCACTATTACCGCCACCACTACTTGGACCTGTAATAGTGATGGTTTGCATATCTAAAATTGTTCCTAAGTTCGTTTGTATCTCTTTCTTCTGATTTGCTTCTACATTTGTAGCTTGAATATCAATACCAAATTTCCCTCTAATGTTTGTATGCGTATTTACCTTTTCATTAAATGTACATTTCGCAATGCCTGATGATATTTCACAAACACCATAATCGTCTAATGAGACTTTTTTATTATATCCTTTCAATTCTTGAGGTAAGGTTAATGTTAATACATCTCCAGGCTGTAGATCATAATTATCTTTTTCACTAAATTTCACCGTGATTTTCGTTCTTTGTCCATAATATAAATCTGTGCTCTCAAACTCAATACTATCTATAAATCCCACTGAATTTAATTCTTGTGCCTTTGCAGTGATTGGCATGAAACTTTGTGACATAATAACAATACAAACTAAAAATAGGACAAACCATTTTTTTGAGTTCATAAAGTCCCCCTTTCTAATGCTATTGAGATGAGGTATTCCCAAAAATAATCACCAAAAACTTTTACAAGAAAAAAGACATGAAACGAACCAAACTGGGAAATAAATCCTACAACTCATAATAAGTAACCATAATTCCACAACTTCCCATTATAAATGAATATTATGGAAATGTCAGGTTTAATTTGGAAAAGTTTGCGAAAGTTATATGACTAAAAAAAGAAACTTTATTAAAGTTCATTACATAAAAAAAGGAGTCTATCACCTCCCATATACAGGTGATAGACTCCTATACACAACATTTTTTGCAAGGCCCCACTGATTATGCGTTCCCACCTATCTTCCTTCTTTGAGATGGAAATTTTACTGCTGCAAATAGCAAGATTAAAACTATGAACGATACACCTTCTTTTCTCACCATTTCGGCATTTGCGTATGATTTTTTAAAAACGGAAGTGGGAATTGTTTACGGAAATGCTCTTTAATCATGTACTGCACACCATTTTCATTATTAGAGCGCGTAATCCAGTCTGCTGCTTGTTTGAGCGGAAGCGGTGCATTTCCCATCGCTACTCCTAAGCCTACATGTTCAATTACTTCAAGATCTTCTAAACTATCTCCAATCGCCACCATTTCATTTACATGGATACCGAGATGCTCCCCTAATACTTGTAATCCACTGAATTTTGATACATGAGACGGCAGAATTTCTAATCTTCTTGTATCACACTCCACATATTCTATATCTGCAAATGCTTTCTGCAATGTCTTAAGCGCTCGCTCTTTTTCTCCCTGACTATGAAAGATGACATCAATTTTAGGAGCTGCCACAGGATGATCGCGCAGCGCATCCCCTAATGAATCGACAAATTGAACAGGATAAAAGAGTGGATCTGCACTCGATAACACAGTGCGCGCAATTAAATTTGGTGTATTGCGTTCCCTGTTCCCAATCGAAAAACGCTCATGTGAAATCCGAATATTACATTCAAAGTGTTCTAATACTTGCACAATATTAAAAGTCTTTTCTTCAGATAGTCGTTTTTGCATGAATGGCTTATCTAATGTTGCTGAAATAAACGCGCCACCATGTGTAACTAATATAGAATCTAACTTTAAAGACTTCGCTATTTTATGAGCCGATTGAAAATTACGATTTGTAAATAATGTCACATATACGTCTTTTCTTTTTACAAAATCAATGGCTTCTTTTGTGCCTTTTGGGATTTTACCATTGTTCTGTAATAGCGTCCCATCTATATTAAGAGCCAATAAGCGATAAATCATGACGCATTCCTCCTCTTAGCTACTTTACCCTATCCATAATTTATGAAAAAAATGTGCGAAATAGAACGAGTTAGAATTACTACTGTAAATTTGGTTTAATATAAAGAGAAACTTTCATTTATGAAAATTTTCTTCATCACTCACGAATTAGACTCTCTTAAGAATCGAGCTTTTACAAGTACAAAAAACATATATCATCAAGAAAGGAGCGATGAACATGAAAGCACCTCCTCTCTTTTATGAAGGTGATACATTGGACGTTGCGAAAAATTTGCTCGGACAGAAACTTGTCCATATCGTAGATGGGGTGAAACGAAGCGGCTATATCGTTGAAGTAGAAGCATATAAAGGACCAGATGATAAAGCAGCACACAGCTACGGAGGACGACGAACTGAACGAACGGAAATTATGTTTGGCGCGCCAGGACATGCTTATGTATATCTCATTTACGGCATGTATCATTGCTTTAATGTAATTACTGCACCAGTTGGTATCCCACAAGGCGTTCTCATTCGGGCACTAGAGCCAGCCGAGGGAGTAGAAGAAATGAAACTGGCACGCTACGGTAAGACGGAACTGACGAAAACACAATATAAAAATTTGACGAATGGACCTGGTAAGCTATGCCGCGCGCTTAACATTACGTTAGAAGAACGTGGGCTCTCTTTACAAGGAGACAAGCTATATATTGAATTAGTGCCTGAATCACAGCATCTCTCTTCTCAATATGAAATAGCAAAAGGCCCGCGCATGAATATTGATTACGCAGAAGAAGCTGTCCATTACCCTTGGCGTTTTTATTTTCAAAACAATCCATTCGTCTCTAAATAAAAAAGGAAGCAGGATTATTTTCTTTCCTGCTTCCTTTTTCAACATTCACTTTTTTCACTCCGCGCCTTCTGCAGTCGCAATGTCGTTTTCAAGATTTTCTCTCGATAAATCAGCTGCCATAAAATCAGCTGTTTCTGGAAGCGCTAAATGCATATGTGCCTTTTGACAAATTTGAATCTTGCAGTTTTCTACTACAAAGTCAAAAACATGTCCGCCCCCGCTTCTTTCATCATCAATGTAATGTAAATGATACCCAGCTACACCAATTCCTTGTGCATAATCTGGTGTCCAAAAACCTACCATTGTTCCTTTCGTATGTTTGAAAGAGAAAATCGGCTGTGATTTTGTCACTTCAACAAGCGGTGTATATGGTTTCTCTTGTCTTGGTACTGTTCTCGTTCTTACTTCGCGAAATATTCCATCCATGCGAATCACATAAAATAAGTTTTTACTTGGCATAAGCTCGTGTAATAATGCTTCTACTTCTTCACGATTCATAGCTCGTTCAATTGTGTAGCTCATTTCGTTCTCAAAAAACGTTACCGTTGAAAATGGTGTTGTTTCTTCAGGTGCAACTACTTCTGCTGAACCGTCTGCACGCAAATGATAAAACTCACCGCCAAAGGCAATCATTTCGCCATCTAATTGATCAAACGTGCCAATTCCAAAGTCACCATATTCTTTTAATTGTTCAAAATTGATAATTCCATCATAAAGACCATCTAATAAAGCAAGCATCGTTGACGTTTGATACACTTCATTATTTACTTTTGTTTTCTTTGCATTAATATTTAATAATTGCGCAACACTCATTTATCTTCTACTCCTTTACCATTAGTTTAATTGGTTTGGTAGTAATTTTTCACTCAACTTCAGATTATCGCGGTAGTCAATTGGGATATCAACTACAACAGGCCCCTCTGCCTGAAGTGCTTCTTTCAGTATGCTTTCTAATTCTTCAGGTTTATTGACACGAAGACCAGTAGCTCCGAAACTTTCAGCGTATTTTACAATATCAACATCGCCAAATTCAGTGGCTGATGTTCTTCCGTATTTCATCATTTGCTGGAAGGCAACCATATCATATGTACCATCTCTCCAAACAAGATGTACAATCGGTGCGTTCAGACGAACTGCTGTTTCAAGTTCCATTGCTGAGAATAAGAAACCACCATCTCCAGAAACAGAAACAACTTTTTTCCCTGGCTCTACAAGCGTTGCGGCAATGCCCCAAGGAAGCGCGACTCCTAATGTTTGCATACCATTACTAAATAACAAGCGGCGTGGTTCATAAGAACGGAAGCATCTTGCCATCCAAATATAATGCGAACCAACATCACATGTAACAGTAGTTTCATCGTCAATAAGAGAGCGCAATGTACGAATTACTTGTAATGGATGTGTAAGACCTTGTGAATCACGTTTTGGTAATTCAGCTTGCTTTGATAATTTTGCTCGTAAGCAATTTAAAATCGATTTCGTTTCTAACACAAGTTTCGGTAGTTTCTGTGCAATACTATTTACAGTTAAAGCAATATCTCCTACTAATTCCAGCTCTGGTTGATAATCATGGTCGATATCCGCTTGATGATCATCCAAATGAATAATAGTTCGATCACCAAGTTGATTCCAAAATTTCGGATCATACTCAATAGGATCATAACCAATAGATACAACAAGATCTGCTTTTTCTAGTAAAATATCACCTGGTTGGTTGCGGAATAACCCAACGCGTCCAAAGAAATGATCTTCCAATTCACGCGAGATGGCACCAGCTGCTTGATACGTTTCAACAACTGGTAGCTCTGTTCCGGCAATTAACTCACGTACAGCTTTCGTCACTGCATTCGTGCTTGCTCGCATACCAAGCAAAATAACCGGTAATTTTGCTGCTTTAATTTTTTCCACAACTGCTTCAATTTGATGTGTGGGAGCGATTCCAAGCTGTGGCTTAGAAAGCGCACTGATACATGAAACGGATGTTTCTGCGGTCATAACGTCTTGCGGAAGACTCACCAATGTTGCACCTGGATGTGTCGAAGTTGCATTGCGGAACGCATTCGTAATTGCCTCCGGTACGTTATCAGGGTGTTCCACTTCTACGCTATATTTTGTGATTGGTTCGAATAATGCAGCATTATCCATCGATTGATGTGTACGTTTTAACCGATCCGCACGTGGTACTGCACCTGCTAAAGCAACAACGGGATCACTTTCTGCATTCGCAGTTACAAGACCTGTTGCCAAATTTGATGTTCCTGGTCCAGAAGTTACAAGGCAAACACCTGGATTTCCTGTCAATCTCCCAACAGCTGCTGCCATAAACGCTGCATTTTGCTCATGACGACAAACAACTAACTCCGGTCCTCTTTCTTGTAATACATCAAATACAGCGTCAATCTTTGCACCTGGAATACCGAAGACGTATTTCACACCTTGCTGCGTTAAACAATCAACAACAAGATCTGCTCCTTTTGTCTTCGTTTTCACGTTGTTTGCTTTTAATTCTGTACTCAAACTAATCATCCCTTTATATCAAAATCATGTGCAATAAAACATATTATTATGTTAACAAACTAGATATTACACTTAATTAATTAACATGGTGTAATATCTTCTTCAACCATTATATTACAAATGTATTACTTTTCCAATCATTTAAGTTTGACATTATTTTGACAATCTCAATAAAAACCTTTGCATATATTAAAATAATTTCTGATTGATATTCTCATTACTTCAAACTCTACATATGAAATGAAACTTTATTGCAACATAAGTAAAGAGCATAATCTATTAGGGATTTTTCAAATATAACGGGAATTCGGCACCTCACCACTACTAAAACATATAAACAAAAAAAAGCCTGTCCAAAAGTTATACTTTCGGGACAGGCTCGTCTCAAAAAAGACAATACATAAAAATACAGTTTCACTACAATCAGAGTAACTCGATCCAAAAATTGTACGCTATTTCGTTTCATATTTTTAAAAACATGTAGGGAATTATGAGAAATAGCTAAGGAAAATAAGTTTTAACTTTTATCGTCATAATGGAACTTATGGAAGAAAGGCAAGCGTCCAATTTTCTTCGAGTTATTGCTCTTCCTATAACTATAGAATACGTTATCTTTCTTCTTCTTTCACCGAAAAGCTGATGCGTTTTTCCGCAATATTTCAGTGGCGAGGCGCATTATGAATCAAAAAAACACTGTTTGACCTTGCAAACAGTGTGAAAACATGTAAGTTTATGGCCGCGTTAAAGAAGCCCATCACCTATGTAGAATAGAAAATGGGCTTCTTTTCTTATGAAGTGAACCTTTTTCGTAACCTTCTCACATTGGAGCATCTGTTAAGGTCCACTCTAATTCACCTTGATATGTCTCATTCACTTTCACATTTGGACCCGGTTTCACTTTTAACCGAATTCCTTCAGAATCTTTCCAGTTAATAGAAACATTGTGATAGTCTGTTGATTTTTGACTATGCACTAAGTAATTTTGATCGTTCAGTACAGTATCTACACCATTTTTCGTGTATACGAATGCATCTGGTAATACAACCTTTTCACTCGAAGTGAGTGGTTTCACTTGTTTGACATATACGCTCCACTCTTTTCCATTTTCACGCTTATCTGAAACGACAATCTCCCCTTGCATACGACTGCGATTCACTATTTTTTCTCTAGATGGAATCCGAATGTTTTCAAAAGAGATTTTTTCTGGTACCGAAATAAATGCTAAACTTCCTTCTATAACATTGACGGTAATTGTTTTCTCCACATTTTTAACTTTCAAGGTCACTGTATAACTTCCAATTTGATTGTGCAATCCACCAATATCTACAACTTCTACTTGACTTGTAATATCTGTATTGCTAGGCAACTCCATCGCCTTCACTTTTGCTTCTTTCAAGATACATTTTTTCATTTCCTCTTTATCTGTTGGAATGTTCCCCACTACAGTTGAAAAGTCAGTTGCTTCTAAAGTTGCTTTAACTGGGGTATATATGTGTGACAATACTTGTTTTTCAGGTAAAAAGATACCTGTGATTGGCTGATTCTTTACCACTTGATAGCCGGGAATTTCAAGCGGATTCACATGAAATGGATCTGTTATCATCCCCTCCACTACTGTATCCTGTACATTTGGAATCGGTTGTTTTGTGTCTTGATCAATATGCTGAACCTGTACTTGACTCATATAGTTTATGAGAGTTGTACCATTTGTTTTCCCATAATCTGCAGTTCCATCAACACTTTGGGAGACAGTAAAATGAATCGGATACATGTTATTGTCCTTTAACCTTGACTTATTAACTGGATTTGTTTCACTTCCTACAAAATCATAGATTTGTTTAAAAATATACACAGTATCATAAAAGTTTTGATTGTTTACTGTTTCTGGTTTCGCTGTAATTTTCGTCGTACCATCTGGATTCTCTTCAAAGGTGAACCAATCTGTGCGATCTGTCCCTTGAATATTTTCCACAATCCATTTTGACTTTGTATATTGATTCCCTGTATCAGAAGTAACAAGATAAGACAACTGTTTCATATGTCCTTGTTGAGCTAAGTAAGGAATGGTTTGTATAAATCCCGCACTTATTTTAGGGTCATTTGCTACTTGAAATGTCTGATTGAGCGCATCTACTTTCGGTATAGCAACTTTAAAAAAATATTTTGTTTCATATCTTACCGAAGAAGTAGTTGTATCTCGATTGTCTACATGAATTTTAAGGCTATGAACTTTCTTCGTTTGGAAAGATATCTTTATTCTATCATCATAATAACTAGGAGTGGCATCATCCCCAAACCTATATGTTCCTCCACCTAAATTGTTATAAGATATCAGTGTATTTGACAAAGCAAAGACATTTTCTATCTTTTGTTCAAAATCATAAACAGAAATATATTTATTTTTATTTAAACCTTGATAATTTAATACTGTTTTAAGTGAAAGCGGTTCGCCAGTTTCATCAAAAAAAGAATATTCGACGTCAACCGATCCTTTTGAGCCCTGAAATTGAGGTCCTGCATCTATTCCTAAAAAATAATCATTATTAAAGAACAATTCCCCCCCAGATGGACTCTTAGCAGTTAAATCCACTCTTAATGTTACTTTTTTTCCATTATAGTACCCTATATTTTTAAAAGTTACAGAACCTGTCGGGTGATTATTATCAACCTTTAGAGACTCAAATTTTGTAACATATCCACTTGATGCAATTAACTTTGTTTCTGAAGTCTTCCTCATTATAAATGCACTATCTCCAGGTAATTCTTCTGTTTTCACATTCTTAAAGCAATCTAATTGCGGAACCTGCCCTTGCATAGGAGCCTTATATCTCATTGCACCCAATTGCCTATTAGATTTTTTTTGTTTAACCTCTTTTCTTACTTTCATCGGTTCTGATTTTCCCTCAACATTTTCGGGTTTCTTTTCCTCAGATTCTATTTGCTGCCTTGTTCCTACTTCTTTTTGGTCTCCTTTATTTCTTGTTTCTTTAGTAGATTTGGTATCTTCTGGACTTTCATTCTTTTGTTGAGTTAAAATATGTTCTTTTTTCACATTAGGAAGATGTTTTTCTTGTTCTTCCACTTTTAATACTGTTGATTCTACTTTCTTATCTTGTCCTTCAGATTTGGCAGTTGACACAAATGTATATTCACCAGCTTTTTTGATTTGGATAACGAGCGAAACGTCACCTATATCCTCATTTTTCTCTTTTTTAGAAATTTGAATCATTCGTTGATCAGGAAGATAGATAACTTGAATCGCTTTGTTTTTTTCATTTAGCTTGTTGGTTTCTTCTTCATTGAAGACTTGCTCATCAGATAATGGAATTTCAATATACTGATCTTCTTTGTTTTTATTTGTAACTTTTAATACGACATTTTCATTCACTTTCACATTTTTCTTATCTATATCCACACTGAATATTCCTTGTTGATCATTCGTAGCAGCATACACTTTATTTGGAACATAACCGAATACACTCGTTTGAGTAACGAGAACGCCTCCTATTAAAAAAAGAATTCCAAGTTTCTTTATTTGCTTTTTCAACTTCTTGACTCCTTTCTTGTCACATGCAGCAATTTTATTTACTAATAAAATTTATCTGTTAATAAAGGAAGTCGGAAAAACGCAAACTACTACTATGCTATTTTTGCTGCTGTTTATGTTGCGAACGTCTTCCTAACCAGAACACCAAAATTAATAGGAGAATGAATAGTAGAATGCCTCCGATAATGTAGTACATTGTATAGTCTTTTTGCGCTTCGACGGCTGTTTTATTTAACTCTTTTGCCTTATCTCCTTCAATTGTAAATTTTTTCGTCCACTCCCATTTTTGATCGCCATCTGTTGCTTTCATTTCTAAACGGTATGTTCCAGGCTCTAATGCTTTATTATCCCAACTAATTGCGTAGTCGAAGTTTGAATTTGGCGCCATGCGTAAATCTTCTTTTTTCGTTTCATGTAAAACATTTTTCCCTTTTTCTGTATATACTTTTGCATCTACAGTTAAATGTTTTAACATAGCTGCTTTTGTATTTTGTAAATTCGCTGTCACGACATTGCGTGCATTTACTTGGCCTGGTTTTATTTCATTCAATTTTAAATCTGGTTTCACTTCCGTATCTGTTTCTCTTAAAACAACACCGATTGCATATGCGTATTTATTCTTGATTTGTACATTGTCAGATTTTCCTTTTGCTTTTTCATCTTCTTTTTCTGTAAAATACAAGCCACCTAAAATAACACCATCAAATGACTCATTTGGCATTTCAATGTTCACATCTAATGTAACGGTACTTTTTGCAGGGATTTTTGTTTCTTTTTGCACTTTTGCAATTTTAGAAAATGGAATTTTTAGAGTAGAGTCAAATTGAGGGTTGGTCATGCTATAATCTGCAATTCCGTTACTATTTGTAACTGCCGTATTTGCATGAGTTTCAACAACAACCTCTTTATCCGTATCATTTTTCATTTGTACTTGAAGAGTTTGTTTTTGTCCTGGTTTCATTTTTAAATCAAAATACGTTTGATTTTTATCAATTTGATTTTCTGGAATGACTGCAGTAACTGCAAATTTCATTTCCGCTGCATATGTGGTCATACTTGCCATATGCAGTAGAAACACGATAGCTAATACACTACTTACGACTTTCTTCATACATTTCATATTGTATTCCTCGCAAATCTATCATTTTATATAAACAACAAAAGAGATAAAGAAGAAATCCTCTTTATCTCTTTCTTCACTTTCTCTACATAATGAGCTATTACATAGGAGAATCTTTTAATTCCCAAGTTAATGTTGTTGTGTACTGTGCTTGTTCCTTTTTTGTCTTACCTGGTACGCTTAATTCAATACTTTTTTTCCCTTCATCTGCTGTTTTACCGAAAGCATTTGTCCATGTTCCCATACCGTGATCTGCTTCGGCGATTACAACATCAGATGATTGTCCTGGAATTAATGTAATATTTTGCTGAGCCGTTGGTACATCGCTTCCAGAAGCTGAATTTAATGTTCCGTTTTTCAATGTTAAAGCAGCTCCTGTTAATTCTGCACCGCTTGTCGTTTTAAATTGTTCATTTTGTTTTACTGTCAATTTCCAGCCGGCATTTGTACCACGGTTATCTGTTAATTGGACATAGTTTGGTACTTCAATCACTTTTCCTTCTTTATTTTTCACTTTATCTAATTTTGCATAGTATACTTCATTATTACCAGATACTTTTTGAGTGTCAAAGTTAAAGTTAGATACATAATCAATACTTAATGGTCCTTGTGTTCCTGGTTCATGCGTATCGCCTGGATTAGTCGGATCTGTTGTCGGTTCTACTATTTCGCCTGGGCTAATTGGACTCGTTGGGTCTACCGTATTTGTATTTTGTTCGAATTTAATAAATGACTTTGAATGCATTGTTGCAGCTGTATCTGCAAATGCTGGTGCTCCCGCTGCTAATACCGCTGAAAATGATACGACTCCTGCTAATGTTGCTTTTGTTAATTTCATATCACTTTTCTCCTTATCTATCTTTTATTTTTACTTATTGAGGTGTATCTTCTAAAGCCCAAGTTAATGTTGTTTCATATTTTGCATCTTTTACTTTTGCAGTTGCACCTGGTACAGATAACGTAATACTTTTTGCACCTTCCACATTATCTGTACCATAATGCGTTACCCATGTCCCCATACCTTTACCATCTTGGGCAATTGCTACTTCTTGTGTAGCTCCATTTGGATTTAATGTTACTTCTTTTACATCTGGAGCATATTTCATGTCAATTGTAGAGTTTGCAACTGGATTATGTAATTTCAGTTCTGCACCAGTTAACTCATTCTCCCCTGCTTTAAATTGAGCATCTTGTTTTACTGTTAATCTCCAGCCTTTATTTGTACCGCGGTCATCTGTTACTTGTACAAAGTTTGGTACTTGTGTTTTCTCACCTGATTCTTTTTGTTTCACTACATCTAATTGCGCTGTATACACTTTGTCATTCCCTGACATTTTTTGCTCACCAAAATGAAAATTAGATACATAATCAATACTTAATGGACCGTTTGTTCCATCTTCATGTGGATCATTTGGATCATCATTTGGCACTACATCTTCTCCTGGTTTTACTGGATTTACTGGTTTTACTGGTTTTTCATTTTGTGTAAACGTTACATCTGTATGCGACTTCATCGTTGCTGCTTCTTCTGCAAATGCTGGTGCTCCTGCTGCTAATACAGCCCCAAATGATACAACTCCTGCTAATGCTACGTTTGTTAGTTTCATAATGTACCTCCATTCATATGTTTTTTATTTTCCTTATTATTTTTTGCCAATACTATCAAAATTGCTAAGGCTACGAATATACTTCCCAATCCCATATATAAAGAGGAACTAGATAGGTTGCCCCCAGTTTTAGGAAGCACATTTTTATTTAACTGATTATCAGATGAATAATCAGTTGGCGTAGAACCATCTGGTATAGCTGCTGGATTCACAGTTGTACTTGGAAAATAACTATTTGAAAATGTAATTCCCACTTTAGAATGCATTGTTTCTGCCCTTACTGTTTCATAAGAGGAGAACAAGGGAATTAACATAGTGATGATGAATAGCATTGCCACTATATATTTTTTGACCATTTTATTATCTCCTTTTTAATTTATATATATCTATAAACAACTTATTAGATATATCATTTTAAATTGGAGTATCTGTTAAGGTCCACTCTAATTCACCTTGATATGTCTCATTCACTTTCACATTTGGACCCGGTTTCACTTTTAACCGAATCCCTTCAGAGTCTTTCCAGTTAGAATGGTTCCAATTGCTGGATTTTTTTCATTTAACTTCGCTGTCTCTTGTTCATTAAACTGCATGCCATCAGGTAATACTACTTCGAGCTTTTGGTCTTGATTGTGTATGCCGTCTAGCGTAAGCACAACGTTCTCATTTATTTTTACCTGATCTTTCTCAGCTTTTATGATAAAATCCGACATTTGATTTTCTGTTATCGCATAAGCGGTTGTTGGAAAAGCACCTAGTGTGCTAACTTGAGTAAATATAATCCCACTGGCTAAACATACCTTACTAAGCTGTCTTATTCCTTTCCACAATATATCTCCCCCTTTCAATTTTTGATTTAACTTTATTATATAAATTGGCTGAAAATTTCAAAACGAAAAACGAGGTTACATATCCGCAAAAACTATGTGTTACCACGCAAAATACGCAATTTCTAATTTTGTCATTATATTAATTATTCAGATATCAACTACTTATTGTGATAGAGGGCAAAGCATCTTCACGCAAAATACAAAAAAGAGATTTTGCTCCATATAAATTGGAACAAAATCTCTTTTTTTACTTTCTATTTACGATTTCATACTATGAAACTGTTCTTACAAATCGAGAAAAGCAATGATCTTCAACTCTTTTGCCTTCTGAACAGCTGTCATTCGAGAAGTCACTTTTAATTTATGAAATATATCAGTTAGTTTGTACTCTACAGCTCTTTGACTTAAATGCAAAATTTCAGCCAGCTCTCTATTCGTTTTTCCTTTACTTACTTCAATTAAAATTTTCTTTTCTTCTTCAGTTAAGGAAACTACATTTTCTACTTGCTCGTGCTCAGTTATATTCGATACACTGTCTTTAATTCTTAACTGTTGAATAAGCTGATATGGTAAAACTACTTCTTTGTTTACGGCATGCCGAATCGCATCTATAATCTGTTCTTCGAAATATGTCTTACTTAATACACCAAGAACTCCATTGTCAATTAGTAAATTATAATGTGACAACACATCATATCCAGTGAAAATAAGAATAGATGCTTCTGGATGGATTGTTAATATTTTCTTAGAAAGCTCCAAACCATTTATATTCGGCATTTGTAAATCAATTAAATACACATCATACGTTTTACTTTGAAGTCTTTCTATCACTTTATCACTTTCGTGTAATACATCAACTGTTATATCATCATATTGCTCAATTAATGCTTTTGTTCCTAAACCTACAGCTACATGATCGTCTACTACTAGTACAGAAATCATATCTTTCATCCTTTCACTATCCTTTGGCATTCTCATACATCTTAAAATTTCACAAATACATGTAAACCATCGTTAGGTTTTGAGTCGATTGTTATTTCTCCACCAAGACTTTGAATTCTCGTTACAATTCCTGACAATCCAAAAGTATTATATGAGTAGTTAAAATGATTTAAATCTATTCCTATTCCATTATCTGTATAGGTCAAAAATAACTGATGATCTTTTTGAAATAATTTTATACTTACATTCGAAGCTTTTGAATGTTTCAAAGCATTATTTAAAAGTTCCTGTATCACCCGGTAAATTGCTTGTTCATGCTCTACACTAGGTACAACGATATGTTCAGGAATATCATAATAAAAAAAGAAAGTAGCCTTTAAATTAATTTGTTTGAACAAATTTAATAATGCTTGTTTTATTCCTAATTCGTATAAAAATGGTGGTCTTAAATGATTACATGTTTCTCGAGTCGTATAAATATGATCGAGTAATTGTTCTTTTATTTCATGAAGTATATGTTTCATTTCTTCCTCTTTAATATGCTTATTGTAAGATTCAAACTTTCTTACTAGACGAATTTGATCTTGTAAGACCCCATCATGTATATCGCTTGCAAGATTTGCTCGTTCCTTTTCCGATAACTTGAACAAAAGTCTTGATAACCACATCGGAGGGTGTTCTATATTTTGTAAATCTTGTAATTGTTTTAATAAGTCTTCAATTTGATTCGAACATTCTAATAGCAAATCTGTATAATTACATAATGTTTCAACCCAAACCGTCTCATCAAAATTTAACGTTTCTTTTTTGTTATTTTTGCATAATAAGATAATCATTTTTTCTGTCGTTGTAGAAAGAACAAATCCAAAATGTCCTTCCAATTTGATCATAGAACCAACTTTATATGTTTCCAATTGAAAATCGAATAAACTGTCCAATATTTGTTGGGAAGGAACATATTTACCCTCAAGAACATGAATAGATTTATTCTCCCTATTCATTTCTACATAACATATCTCTTCCATTTTCAATACATCAGAAAATTCTCTTTGTATACTATAAATCAAATTTGATACTTTATATTCATGTTTTGCTTGATATAAAAATCGATACAAACTAAACTGATAATTTTTTTGATGATGGTATAAGCTTTTTCTTAATTTAAAATCTAAGTAATCTTTTATAAATAAAAAGAAAGTTGTTGCAATAAAAGTAATACAACTAAAGCGAATTGTGTCTAATATATGATCTGCACGATCATTAAAAATGAAAATACCCAATATGGTTAAAAAGCCTGTAAAACAAATCGACAATATAATATAATATGGAATTCGTTGGATCATAAATTTAGCATCAAATAAATCCCCTGAAATTACCCAATAAAATATATACATCGGAATAAACAAAAAGAAAATCCCAGTTGTTTCAATACTGATCATTTCTTTTCCATATACCATATCAGGAATTAAGAATAAACAAATAAACGGAATCGCACATACGAAAAAACTCATCACGATAACCTTCATAAATTTAAAATGATTACTATGTTTGCTTCTAAAATAAAACCTTAATAAGAGGTAGCCTGTTAATAGAAATAAAGCAATGCTTAAAACGATTGTAAACATTACGGAAATTTCATTATACTTCATATAAACAACGATATTTACTGCGATTAATAAAATCATTATTATATCTAAAACTCTCAATTGACCTCTCGTTAAAAATTTAATTTGATTATGTTTAAAATACAATTTCATAAATCTAATAAAAAAGGTAAAAGAAGAAACTAATGATATAGAAGCAATTATAAAAGCAATTCCATCTTTTCGTTGCGCAGCTATAATGCTAATAAAACTCATTCCAATCGCAATTAAAAAGTATAGTAAATCTTTTATACTCTTATGCGTTTTAGGAACAAATATTAAAAGATAGAGAGCCATAAAAATACATATGATATAAAATCCAACCGGTATTAATAACTGGTAAAAAAGCTGCTTACTGTAAGCAACATATTGAACGTTATATTCTTTTATCCGTCCATCTTCTCGTATAGATATTTTTTTCGCCTGTTCAATGGCATGATAGGATGGAACTGTAAAATGCTGACTCGGCAATTTATCGTCTATCTTTTCTATTTTATCTCCTACTTGGATCCCATGCTGATATGCCCAAGTAAATCTATGCACTTCACTTATCGTATAGTTTGAATTTAATTTTATACCAATCTCAGGATATGTAAGAATGAAATGTATAAGATACCCACTAATAAGGAGAGAAAATACCACTATGAAATATTGAAATTTGTGCTCACCTATTTTTTTTATCATTTTATCACGCTCTTTCTTATTAATGTTTGAATTGGATTGTGCTTTACTCCACTTCTCCTCACCATCTTTTTTCATTTCGTGCGGCACAGTATCAATTCGGCTCCCTAAAAAAGGAAAGGATGATCGCATTTGAGTTTGTCTATACATGTCCGCTTTTTCAGAATAAATATAATTTCATTATGCTCTTAATGGGATTTAAAAAGAAAATCTTTATACGGTATATGAGAAGGCTTAAGCAATAAAGTGAAACTTTAATCAGTGGGGGTTTTCTTCATCCCCCACTGATTATGAGCCCTCACCAATCGGGCTGTTACGGGCAGCCCTACTCCCACCTATCTTCCTTGCTTCTTTCTGAATCTTGAGGTGGGAGTCTTACTGCCCGTTAATGCGGGATAAACAAATGCAAAGATGTTCTACTCTTCTTAACGTATGAATAGCGAAACAGCATAAGGAGGATTTAAAACGAATAAAAAAGCCGAATCATGGATTTTTTAACCATTAGCGATTCGGAGACAGTTCATATTGTATCATCTGACAAAAATCATTCTTCATCCTTTTTTAACAAATTTCCAATTTAAAACTATTTATACTAAAAATATTCCCAGCTATTATATCTTTTTTTCTGTATAGGATACAAATTCATTTTTCCATATATATATATATAATTTGTAAATTATAGACTGAACTATAACAAAACCTATACTAATACTCTGGAATTATTCGAAACTTCCACCGGTTGTTCTTTATCCATTTCGTTACATCTTAACCGAAGCGTATATAAAAAGACGTCTCCTAAATGATGGAGACGTCTTTTTCATTATGCTTGATATGCACTATATAATTCTTCAAGCGGCTTCATGATGATTTTATTAATGTCGCCGATTACAACATTTAAGCGTTGTTCTGCTTCCATTAATTTCGTAATGTGTTCATTTTGCTGAATTAAGTCGATTACTTCTTGTGCTTTTTTGTTATCTTCTTCTGTAATTTCTTGACCTTGCATCATTTTTTGTTGAATTTCTAATTGCATGTTACGGAATGTATCAAATAATTGCTTTGAATTTGCGTCTCCTTGCACTTTTTCATAGCTTTCTTTTAGCGTTTTGAAATCGGCATGGTCTGCGATTGCTTTTTGTAGATCATATGCTACATCATGAATATTTTTTGACATTATTATTTTCCTCCTTTAGCAGGTTAGCGCTTTATTTTAGCTCTATCCCTTTTCCATACGCACCTTCTTACAATATCAAACTATGCAAGAGATGTGAAGAAATTTCACTTTATTTACAATCCTTACATAAGGAAAAGCAGTAATATACCTTGCATGAGTCCAATTGTTCCTCCAAGTAAAGCACCTAAATATGTAATCATCTTTAACTCACTCTTCGTAATGGATAAAACGAGCTCCTCTAATCTTTCTGTAGAAAATGTAGATACTTCTTGTTGAACAACCTCTGCAAGACGGAATCTTTTCAATATATGTGCTGTATTGTTTACTCCCCAAGCTAATCCTTTTTGCACCATATTCGGCACTATTGTTTCAACAATGCTCGTTCGCACAGGTTCACATATCTTTTGAACAGATTGATTAAGAAATCCGCTTACTATATCTCGCGTTTTTATTGTTGATACAATGTATTTCACAATCCTTTCTTTCTCAATAAAAGACGCTAATTCTTTCACTTCTCTTCCTTTTAATTTCTGCCATTCTTTTTGTAAAACATCACTTAACAGTCGCTTCGTTCCTTCCTGCTGTAAAAACTTAATCACTTCCGGCTGCACACGGTCCACTAAACTTACGTTTCCTAAAAACATCCCGACTACATTTAATAATGTACCTCGGGAAGCAAAGAAATCATCAATCATTTTTGACAGTCGTGCTTTCCCCTCGTCACTTTCAAAAAATTGAATGCCTCTTGTTAAAATAAACGTTGCCGCTTTTGGAATCATTTCTTCCACTTTCTCATGAACGGATTGAGGCAAAGCTTGCTCCCACGTATATGTATAATACTTTGATACAAATGTATCTACTTTTTTCATCAGCCGATCTTCTATTTCTTGAACAGCCTTCTCTTCGACATGTACCAGTCCCCATTTTTCTAAAACGTCTCGTAACGACTGCTCATTCATAAGCAGTTTATCAACCTCTATTTGTGCCCACTGTATCATTTCTCTTTGAAAGTTTTCATCTGTTAATTTCTTTCCGATTCCTTCAGCGGTTAATAAATGATCGACAACCATTTTACCTAATTGCACCGCTAGTTCGTCACGACGCTTCGGTATTAAACCTGGTGTAAATGGCACGCGAAATTTCCCAATATAGATCGGACGATGCGGACGAAATAACATTTTAATAGCGAGATGGTTCGTATATCCGCCAATTATCGCACCTAATCCTGTTGTAGTTAACATATTTAGCCAAACATTCATTATAATCTACCTTCCATTTCTCCAAGTATATATAGCTAAGAAAAAGTAGCATATCGTCATATGGACAACAGTATAATAATATAAAAACTTACTGATTATGTACACCTTTTCTCATTTGTAGCATCATAGACAAAGGAGTGATGTGATTTTGTTGGTTCTCGCTTCATCATGCATGAACGTACTACACCGAAATCGCTAAAAGAGCATACCTTTCTTACAATGTTGTTGCTCAGTTTACTCCATTTGATATCGATTTAAACACTGAACTGATTACTATGACACAGATCCTTTCTATTATAATGGACAGAAATGGAGCGATTTGGCTTATGCATGTAGATCAAAAAACTTAGTAACAGCCCACTTGGTAAGAGCTCATAATCAGTGAGAGATGCCCCTACTAATTCAAGTTTCACTTTATCCCTTATAAACAAGCGTTAGCCGAAGACATCTTTCATAGTCCGCTTCGGTTTCGTCGCTTTACTCCATAATGAAGAAAGGAGGTTATGTCATTGAAAGAACAAACGTATACACTACACATTTCAGAAAAACACCCAAATTCGATCACATTGCCTTACATATTCTCTAACAATCAATCCCTTTCATCCCTATCTTTTGGCACTCGCAGTGTTTCATTTGCAAATATTGAGACGCATTATACGCTTGCAAATGAAATTACAATTGGAAAGCAACTTTCACAAAATCTTTTACTTCCCCCAGTGACAACAATTCATGCCTTTATGCAAGAGGAAACCATTATCCTTGGTCCGTTACTTGGCATTTTCACGACTGGGTTCACGGAATCAAGGGCGGCACCTTTAGGAAGCCGTTCCACTATTTTTACTGATCTACTTACGCCACCCTTCTCATTACAGCCGTTCGCCTTTTTATTTGGTTCGCAGCATATCAACTGGGACGCAGAGACAATGGATGGATTATTCTTTTTAGAAGGAAAATGGGAGCAACATACGATTCCATTCCCAAATGTCATTTACGATCGCTTACCAAATAGGAAAGCAGAATCTTATAAGCCTATCGCTCGAGCAAAAAAAAGATTGCAAACGAAATATACGATCCCGTGGTTTAATCCTGGTTTTTTTGACAAATGGGATATTCATAAACTACTGATAAAAGAAGAAAACATTGCTTCTTTCTTACCTAGAACAGAAGCATTTCAACACTTCGAACAAGTAGAAAGATTGTTATCCACCTATAAGTATGTCTATTTAAAACCGATGCATGGCAGCTTTGGGCGAAATATTTATCAAATTTTTTATTCGCAAACAGAAAACAAGTATTATTGTCGTTATCGTCAAAACGAACAAAATAAATTTCGAAAGTACCATTCTTTAGAAACACTTATGAACCATATTTTAAGCGGGCATGACTTAAAGAAATTTATTGTGCAGCAAGGCATCCCTTTATTGCGTTTTGATGGCCAACCGATGGATTTTCGCATTCATACAAATAAAAATCATTTTGGAAATTGGCAAGTTAGTACAATTGTTGCCAAAGTGGCCGGCAGAGGTAGCATGACAACCCATATGAATAGCGGTGGAAATGTGAAACTTTTACACGAAATTTTCGCAGACCCAACAGAACAAGTTCGAATCACGAATATATTGTCTCATGCTGCTTTAACACTGAGCTCTGTTTTAGATCAACATATTTCGGGAAATATTGGTGAAATTGGCTTTGATATTGGTTTAGATAAAGACGAAAATCCGTGGTTATTTGAAGCAAACTCAAAACCGGGTAGAAGTATATTTCAAGAGGAGAAGTTAAAAGAACAAAGCGAACAAACGAGACAATTATTTTATGAATACGCCTTGTATTTAACTGAACATGCGTTTGTATTCCCAAAAACAAAGACGCAAGAAAATGAAACGGAGTTACCTAAAACGAACTTACCGTCCACCCCGCTCATTTTAAACCGAGAACGGTAAGAAACAGGAGCCTTATGATGGCTCCTGTTTTATTATGTTATTTCCTATTTGCATCCTCTTAGTTAGTACGCCCCGCGAAGTTCAATCACCATTTCAGCATCAGTATTACATGTTGCACAATAAAACAGATGCGTGCAATAACGCTCAGAATTCTGTGCTGTTAAACCATCGACAGCAGTTAATAGCTCTTGATCCATATAGGCGCTGTAATCATCTATATAATCCACAACTTTTCCGTAATCTTGGAGTACATTTTGACAAGTTGGACAAGAATATGTTTGCGCATCTAATGCATTACAAAGTGGACATATCATCATCATTCCTCCGTGTCATTCGCCAATTAAGGCCTATTTATCATTAGTGTGACCTTCTTTTCTAAAAATACAACGCTTGCGGTTTTTTTCAGCTCAGTTCTTTTTTACAAAATTTACAAATTATTATTTCGCATATCTTTCTAGGTAACATCCATACTATGAATACATTCACTTCAAACAATGGATTAGCGCCAAACGAGGCGATTCTCTGGTGCAATTCCAGCTAATCCAACCAAAATTTTTATACTCTAAGGAGGATATATTCCTATGGCAAACCAAAATTCTTCAAATCAACTAGTAGTACCAGGAGCAACAGCTGCAATCGATCAAATGAAATACGAAATCGCTCAAGAATTTGGTGTACAATTAGGAGCAGATACTACAGCTCGTGCAAACGGTTCTGTTGGTGGAGAAATCACAAAACGTTTAGTTGCAATGGCTGAGCAAAGCCTTGGCGGATTCCAAAAATAAATATATATGGCAAAAAGGTCTCAAGGCATTCGCCTTGAGACCTTTCTTACTACTGTAGCATTTGTAAAAATTTCTTTGTACGTTCTTCTTTCGGATTTGTAAATACTTCTTCTGGAGTTCCTTGTTCGACGATTACACCGCCGTCCATGAAAATCACTCGGTTCGCAATTTGATGAGCAAAGCGCATTTCGTGCGTGACAATCACCATTGTCATTCCTTCCTTTGCTAGTTCTTTCATTACTTTTAAAACCTCTTGAACAAGTTCAGGATCTAACGCTGATGTCGGTTCATCAAATAGTAGCACCTCCGGCTCCATCGCAAGCGCACGTGCAATCCCTACACGTTGCTGCTGACCACCTGAAAGCTGGAATGGATATAAATCCATCTTGTCACCAAGACCAACTTTTTTAAGAAAATATGCTGCTTTTTTCTTCGCTTCTTCTTTCCTCATCTTTTTCACTGTAACAAGCCCTTCCATTACATTTTGAAGCGCTGTGAAATGAGGAAATAAGTTATGATGTTGAAACACCATACCAGTTTGGATACGAAGATTGACGATATCCGTCTTTGTAACCTTTTTTGAGAAATCTAACTTTTTTTCACCAATGCGAATACTACCTGCACTCGGTGTTTCTAACACGTTCAAACAACGTAAAAATGTTGTTTTACCAGAACCAGACGGCCCAATAATGACAACAACTTCACCTTTTTCAACGGATAAATCTATATGCTTCAGTACGGTATTTTCACCGAAACTTTTTTGTAAATGTTGAATTGAAATCATAAAAATAAAAACTCCTTTTATGAAAGGATTATTTTAGTATATAGCGTTCCGTACGTTTTTCTAATATTTGTTGCACAATGGATAATAAGAAACAAATCACCCAATACATCAGTGCAGCTTCGAAATATACAATTAAAAACTCATAGTTCATCGCTGCAATTTCCTGTGCTTTTCGAAACATTTCTGTAACTAAGATTAAGGAAGCAAGTGATGTATCCTTCACTAAACTAATAAAAGTATTTGAAAGCGGCGGAATAGATACGCGTGTCGCTTGCGGTAAAATAATACGTTTTAACGCTTGCGTGTATGTCATCCCCATTGTGTAAGCTGCTTCCCATTGTCCTTTCGGAATAGACAAAATAGAAGCACGAATAATTTCAGATGCATATGCACCAACATTTAATGAAAATCCAATTACTGCTGCTGTATATGGATCAATTTCAATTTGTAAAGTTGGAAGACCATAGAAAATAAGAAACAATTGTACAAGAAGTGGTGTTCCGCGAATAATAGATACATAGATGCGAGCAATCCATTGTAATATACGACTAGTTGAAATACGTGCAAGTGCCGTCAAAGTTGCCAAAATAAGACCGATGATAAATGTTATAATCGTCAATGGAATTGTCGTAAAAATGGCTTCCTTCAGCATAGGCATGAAGGAAGCTTGCATAATATCCATCCACGTAGAGAAACGATCTAGGGTGAATACACTACTTAGATACATTTTCACCGAACCATTTTTTCGCTATTTTGTCATACGTACCATCTTTTTTCATATCTTCTAACGCTTTATTTACTTCTTGTACTAATTTATCGCTGCCTTTGCGGAATAAAAATCCACTTTGTGATGCTTCTTTTTCTGTATCTACAATTTTAATGTTCGCATCTTTTTTCGTTTCTAAATAGTTAAGTACTGATAACTTATCATTAATTGTGAAATCAACGCGTCCAGAATTTAATAATTCAGCAGCTTGGCTAAATCCTTCTACACCGACGATTTCTGCGCCATTTTTCTTAGCGATATCCGCGTAGTTACTTGTTAAAGATTGCGCCGCTTTTAATCCTTTCACATCAGTGAATGTAGCTGGCTTATCTTTATCTTTCGCAATAACTAACGCCGCTGAAGAAGAAACATATGGGTTAGAGAAATCGTATTTCTTTTGGCGGTCCTCGCGAATTCCTACTTCATTCGCTACCATATCGAAACGTTTTGCATCTAAACCTGCAAGCAAGCTATCCCATTGCGTTTCTTTAAATACAGGTTTTACACCTAAACGCTTTGCAACTTCTTCTGATAATTCAACGTCAAATCCAGTTAATTTATTGCTCGTATCATGGAATGTAAATGGTGGGTATGTACCTTCTGTACCAATTACAAGTTCACCGCTTTGTTTCATTTTTTGTAATGCATCTTGACTAGCTGTATCTTTTTTCTCTTCTTTGCCACAGCCTGCCACAATCCCAACTGCTAAAGTAGCTACCGCAAGCACTGAAAATAATTTCTTCATGATCTAATCCTCCAAGTATTCTGATAGGAATTTTAAAAAACTATATTGATTGTATGCAATCTTGAACAATTTTTCAATGAAAATGTTCGTCATTAGTGTATCCTTTTTCTTCATAATCAAACAAAAAACACATATTACACACAAAAAATAAGTAACATTTTTTAATATAGCATGAATGATAACGAAGGTAAAACAATACCTCTTCTCTCTATACAAAAAAATTTTCTTTTTCATCTAAAAAAGAAAAGGCAATACAAATAAGATATAAGATTTCTTCACCTCATACCGACCAATCGACAAAATCCGCCCCTTTTTCTCTACTAAAAAAGAGCTTACTACAGAAGCAAGCTCCTTCCACATATCATAAGGAATAGAAATCGTTATACACATTCTTTGAAATTTAACGCTTTATGCACTTTGACTTCCTTCTAATTGTGTTTTGTACATTTCATAATAGCGCCCTCGTTTTTTCATTAGTTCATCGTGCGAACCTTTTTCAAGAATTCGACCGCGATCTAGTACAATAATTTGATCTGCACTTTTAATCGTCGACAGGCGATGAGCAATAATGAAAGTCGTTCTTCCTTGTTTCACGACTTCTAATGCTCTTTGAATCATCGCTTCTGTTTCCGTATCAATACTAGAAGTTGCTTCATCTAAAATTAAAATAGCTGGATCAAAAGCTAATGCACGTGCAAATGATATTAATTGACGTTCCCCAGCCGAAAGCGTACTCCCTTTTTCCGTAATTTCTTCATCTATATGATTCGCAAATCGCTCAGCACCAACGTCTCGCAATGCTTTTATAATCCGCTCCTTTGAAATGTTTGGATTTTCTAAACTTACATTGGAAGCGACGGTTCCGCTAAATAAAAACGGATCTTGCAAGACAATTCCCATATGTTCACGAAGCGCCTGTTTTGGCATCTGTTTCACATCGTGACCATCAATCGTAAGCTTCCCTTTTTGAAACTCATAAAATTGAAACAGTACGTTCATAATCGAACTCTTTCCAGACCCAGTATGACCAACAAGCGCTACCGTCTCGCCTTGCCTTGCTTCAAAGGAAATGTTTTGTAACACTTCGTCTTTTCCATTATAAGAAAATGACACATGATCAAATTTCACATGTCCACATAAGCGCGGGATACGCTCTTCCTTGAGCGCTTCTCCTTTTTCCTCCAATAATTCAAAGACTCGCTCTGAAGCAACGCGCGCTTGTTCTAAGTTAGCAAGCTGGTTCACCATGTTCGTAATCGGTGAAAAAAGTCTTGTTAAATAATCAACAAATGCATATAAAACTCCTAAAGAAATCAGCCCGGCAGCGCTTAAAGAAGCTCCTCCAAAATACCAAATCACCCCTGTAAAGGCGATATTTCTTAATACACCGACTAAATTATGTGACGTTGCTGCATTTAAGTTTAAAATTTTATTTTGATATTTAAAATAATCCCCGTTTAATTGTTCAAACTCTTGTTGTGTTCCACGCTCTTGGCGGCATGCTTGAATCATCGTCATCCCTTGAATCGATTCATTGACCATTCCGTTAATATCAGATAAACGAGAGCGCATTTTATGATTGTATACAGAAGCATACTTTCGATAAAGAACCGCCCAAATGATTAAAATAGGGACAATAAGTAAACATAACAACGCTAATTTTATATCGAGTAAAAATAACGCTACGAAAATCCCAATCATATAAACGATACTCGAAGCAAATGTGGCAAGCACCGTTACATATAAATCCCGAATCGCCTCTGTATCATTCGTAACGCGAGAAACGATTTTTCCAGCTGGCAAATGATCAAAATAGCGAATCGGCAATGTTTGAATATGAGAAAAGACATCTTCTCTCATAATTTGAATAATTTTATTCGCTGCTTTCTGTAAGAAAAACTGCTTTCCATATGAAAATAAGGATACAACAACTAATAAAGCAAAGTATCCACCGCCAAGCAGTAGGAGCCTTTTTATTTCTGGCTTATAAAACGCGTATATTTCCTCTTTTGTTAATGGCTTCGCTTTATATACTTGCACCGCTTTCCCATTTTGAATGGTAATCATATTATCTTTTACAACGCGTGACCCTTCGAGGTTCATTTTGCTCGGTACAAAATAGTACTGAAACCCAACTTGAATAACGTGAACTTCTTTTCCTTTTTTCTCACCTTGTTGAAAGCGGTCGCTCCGCTTATAATAAGCACCGTTATAGAAAACGGTATCATCGCCCTTTCCTGTTTCATACCACGGCTTCTCTATTCCAACAATATGATCATCAATCATCGTCTTGGCAACGAAAGGACCGGCGAGCTCAGCAATAACAAAAATAAATAACATCGCTAGCGCTGCAAAAATCGTACCTTTCACCTTCATTGCATATTGAAATAATCGCTTGGAAATACTCATATTTTCACCCCACCTTCTACCGGTTTACCTTGCTGTCTTTCAAACTGCTTTCGATACCATCCTCCATTTTTGACAAGTTGTTCATGCGTTCCTTCTTCAATGACCTCACCATTATCCATAACAAGAATCCAATCCGCATGTTGCACAGCCGATAAACGGTGCGTCGTTATAATAGTCGTTTTTCCGCTTCTCTCCGTTCGAATATTTTCAATAATCGCCGCTTCTGTTCGTGCATCAACAGCCGATAATGAATCATCTAAAATTAAAATTTCTGGATTTTGAATCACAGCTCTTGCAATCGAAATTCGTTGTTTTTGTCCACCGGATAAAGAAACTCCCTTTTCTCCAACGAGCGTTTCTAAACCTTCAGGCAAAAATTCTAAATCCTTTTTAAACGCAGCAATTTCAATCGCCTTCCAAAGCTCCTCTTCGCTCGCTTCTCTATTTCCAAATAAAATATTCTCCCTTGCTGTTTTTGAAAATAAAATATGCTCTTGTGGTACATACCCAATCCAACTTCGTACTTTTTCAGTTGAAATTTGATCAAGCGGCACATTGGAAATAGTAATGTTTCCTTCTCCAAGTGGATATTCACGAAGAAGCTGTCGTACAATCGTCGTTTTCCCGCTTCCTGTTTTCCCAACAATTCCAAGCGTCTCTCCTTGTTGTAACGAAAACGATACTTGCTTTAAATTTACTTTTGTCGATGAAGGGTAGGAAAAAGATACATGATCAAATTGAATCTGTTTCGGTTGCTGAATGGTCTTTGGATTCTGTGGATTTTTCACATCAGGCTCATACGCTAACGTCTCATTCACGCGATCTAATGAAGCATTCCCGCGCTGCATCACATTAATTAATTCACCGATTGCAAACATCGGCCAAATCATCATTCCTAAATAGACGTTAAACGAAACGAGTTCACCTAGTGTGATTGTTGATTGAAACACAAGATATGCCCCGTACACTAAACCAATTAAGTAACTAAGACCAACAAGCATTTTCACAGTTGGCTGGAATAACGCATCAATTCGAGCTACGTTCATATTTTTTTCGTACACATCATCTCCTAAATGTTGAAACCGTTCTTGATCTGCCCTTTCTTGAACATACGCGCGAATCACACGCACACCAGCAATCGATTCGAGTACTTTATCGTTCATATCTCCGAAAGCATCTTGAGCAATTGTAAATCTCTCATGAAGTTTCTTTCCATATACATTCATCGCATATGCCATAATCGGAAGCGGGATAAGCGCCGCAAATGTAAGCTGCCAACTAATGGAAAACCCCATCATAAATACAATCGTGAGCATATATAAACTAGAATCAACGAGCGTTAAAATCCCGAAGCCAGCTGTGATGGAGATTGCTTTTAAATCATTCGTCGCTCGCGCCATTAAATCGCCTGTGCGATTTTTTTGATAAAAGGTTGGCGTCATTTTCAGCAAATGCCCCATAAATTTTGAACGCATCGTTTTCTCGAGTACAAAAGCCCCTCCAAATAATTGATGTTGCCAAATAAAGGTCAAAACATATCCACCGATTGTAACTCCAAATAAAACCCAAATATACGTAATAATTGTTCCATTTGTTAAAGATCCTGTTTTTATTTGATCTATCGTTAAACCAAGCACTTTCGGAGGAATAATCTCAACGATATTGACAATTAAAAGTGCTCCAATTGCAATGCTATACCTCTTCCAATGTTCTTTAAAAAACCATCTTAACTTTTGTAATACTGAAAACAAGGTAATCTCTCCCTTCTCATTCCCGCTTGACTGCCATCACTTTTACATGTAAAAAACCATACATCACATATTTTCACCTTCTCTTTTTTATAAAGTGAAACTTGAATCAATGGGGATCTCCATCCCCCCTCACCAATCGGACTGTTACTAGCGGGATACGAGCCATAAAACATATAGGAATCCCTCATTTAAAGACAAAAAAACGCATACCGCCGCTTGACGATATGCGAAAATGCATAAAAGCGTACGTTACGATATTACGCAACGCACGCTTTCAAAAAACAAAAAAAGCCTTATCTTTCCGTACGGGTTGCGCAATGATATGAATGTTTCTTTTCACCTTTTACTACAGTTAACTTCATCATATTTACCATTACAATCATCACGCACACCTCCTTCTTTTATTTTCCATTTTTAATTTTATAACTTGATGGACTTTTCTGTCAATTGTTTTTTCACTTAATCATACAATAACCTTCCATCACAAAAAGATGCAATCCAAATTTGTTATACAAATAAACTTGAAAGATACTGTATTGATATAACAATGACATGTTCTATATGCGACTTAAATAAAGAAAGAAATGTTGATAAAAAGGGGTTATAAAATATATTTCCAATAAGAAATCGTTTTCACAAACATTTTATTTGAAATATATTCTGAAACCACCTACAATCACCATATACTCACTCTTACAAGTTGCTATTTTAGGAGGACGAATCATGACAACTAGCAATACGTACAAATTTTATTTAAACGGAGAATGGAGAGAAAGCTCTTCTGGTCAAACAATTGACATTCTATCTCCGTACTTACACGAAGTAATCGGTAAAGTACAAGCAATTACTCGCGATGAAGTAGATGAAGCGATTGCATCTGCAAAAGAAGCCCAAAAAGATTGGGCAGAAGCATCTCTGCAAGATCGTGCAAAGTTTTTATATAAATGGGCTGATGAGCTTGTAAATATGCAAGATGAAATTGCTGACATCATTATGAAAGAAGTCGGTAAAGGATATAAAGATGCAAAAAAAGAAGTTGTTCGTACAGCTGACTTCATTCGTTACACGATTGAAGAAGCGCTACATATGCACGGAGAAAGTATGGCGGGCGATAGCTTCCCTGGCGGAACAAAATCGAAACTTGCGATTATCCAGCGCGCACCACTTGGCGTTGTATTAGCAATCGCACCATTTAACTACCCAGTAAACTTATCTGCTGCAAAACTTGCACCAGCATTAATGATGGGTAACGCTGTTATTTTCAAACCAGCAACTCAAGGTGCAATTAGCGGTATTAAAATGGTTGAAGCACTTCATAAAGCTGGCCTTCCAAAAGGTCTTGTAAACGTTGTAACAGGACGCGGTTCTGTAATTGGTGACTACTTAGTAGAACACGAAGGCATCAATATGGTATCGTTCACAGGTGGTACGAACACAGGTAAACATTTAGCGAAAAAAGCTTCAATGATTCCACTTGTATTAGAACTTGGTGGTAAAGACCCTGGTATCGTTCGTGAAGATGCTGACTTACAAGATGCTGCAAACCATATCGTAAGCGGTGCATTCTCTTACTCTGGTCAACGTTGTACAGCTATTAAACGTGTACTTGTACATGAAAACGTAGCGGACGAGCTTGTAAGCTTACTAAAAGAGAAAGTTGCTGCATTATCTGTTGGTTCTCCAGAACAAGATAGCACAATCGTTCCATTAATTGACGATAAATCAGCTGATTTCGTTCAAGGTTTAGTTGACGATGCAGTAGAAAAAGGCGCAACAATTATCATTGGTAACAAACGTGAGCGCAACTTAATCTATCCAACAATTATCGATAACGTAACAGAAGAAATGAAAGTGGCTTGGGAAGAACCATTTGGTCCAATCCTTCCAATCATCCGCGTTTCTTCTGATGAAGAAGCAATTGAAATTGCAAACAAATCTGAGTTTGGCTTACAAGCAAGTGTCTTCACAAAAGACATTAATAAAGCATTTGCAATTGCAAACAAAATCGATACTGGTTCTGTTCAAATTAACGGACGTACAGAACGCGGTCCTGACCACTTCCCATTCATCGGTGTGAAAGGCTCTGGTATGGGCGCACAAGGTATTCGCAAGAGCCTTGAGTCTATGACGCGTGAAAAAGTAACTGTCTTAAACTTAGTTTAATCTTATATGTAGAAGCCGATCTAGTTTTAGATCGGCTTCTTTTTTTATTCAAGGCTATTTTCGTAAACATCGTTGTTTTTTATAAAATGAAATTTTTATATGATTTATTGTATAATATATATAGAATTATTTTGCAGATTAGCCGGAGGTCATTTTATGAATTTGCTTCATATCTCTTTTGTCATATTGATAATGGCAGGATTATTATTGGTTGTTTATGGATTACAGAAAAAATCCCAATTATCAATGTTCTTTGGTGGGATAGCTTTCTTAGCGCCAATATTTTATTTCATTAGTTGGTCTCCCGCTTTACCTTTTGTTGCTCCGATGGCACTAGTCATTTCATTTCTTGGGAAGAAAAAAGGGAAAGCCGCTTAACCAGACTCTTTAAAGGGTCTATTTTTTATGCACACTTTACCATTTCAACTGTTTTATAATTACGCTGAAACAAGCATTTACCTATTTCGAGCCAACGGAATTAATAAAGATTGCTCTCCAAATATTTCACAGCAAACCGCTGAATACGCACTAGCCACTCTAATCACAAACTCTTCTCTATAATCTGATTATTACTATATCCATTGACGTATAAAAATTCATTTGTTACCCTTGTTATGTTAATTAAATACATAAATCCTCATTCGTATCTCGGTGAGGTAGAGGTTGCAATCATTAAGAGTATCATTTCAGGAGATGAAGTGGCATCGATGAATAAATGAGAAAGGAATGATTGCCGAAGTAAGATGTGTCCACTATGCACACTTGCTGGGTCTGCTATTTAATAAATGCAGAACTGTCACAAACAATTGTTTGTGGAGAGCTATCGAGAGGTATGTCGTGGGTTTCCTATAAGATAGAAAGCACGTGCGACGATTGTCCGTGCTTTTTTTGTTTTGTACGAAGCTTACCTTACTTCCTTTTTGGAAGACATACATATCTCCTTGCTTGACATGGTTATACTAACTTTGGAGGTATTTTTTATGCAACAGAAAAAATGGGGCTTTTGGGTACTAACAGCATTTGTTGTCGGCAATATGGTTGGCGCTGGTATTTTCATGGTGCCAAGTACATTAGCACAAACAGCAAGCCCTCTTGGTGTTACGTTAGCTTGGTTAACAACCGGATTCGGTGTTTTAATGTTAGCTCTTGTTTTTGGTAATTTAGCAATTCGTCGTCCTGATTTAACGACAGGACCACAAAGTCACGCATACGCTTTCTTCTCATCACCTAAGAAGAAAAAAATGGCTGGATTCAGCATGGTTTGGGGCTACTGGGTCGCAAACTGGGCGAGTAATGTTGCTATTATTACATCTTTTGCAGGTTATTTATCGCTTTTCTTCCCAATTATGAAAGATACACGACTATTATTTACAATCGGTACTTTCGATGTGGAAGTTGGAAAGCTCATTACATTTTCCATTTGTTCTTTCTTATTATGGGGAACACATATCATTTTAACAAACGGTGTAAGTGGAGCTGGAAAATTAAACTTCTTAGCAACAACAACAAAAGTAACAGGATTCCTTCTATTCATCATAGTAACTTTATTTGCATTCCAAGCTTCAAAGTTTGGACAATGGTACACACCAATTGTTGATAAAGAAGGTGTCTCGCATGGGCTACTTTCACAAGTAAACTTGGCAGCTCTAACAACGCTTTGGGCATTTATCGGCATTGAGTCTGCTGTTCTTTTATCAAACCGAGCGAAATCCCCAAGAACGGTGAAACATGCAACCGTAGCTGGATTATTAATCACAGTTGCAATTTATTTAGGAATTACCATTTTAACAATGGGTGTTCTTCACATGGATCAATTGCAAGTTTCAGAACGTCCGTTAGCTGATGCATTAAATGCCGCTATGGGTCACGGCGGAGGAAAATTAATGGCGCTTCTTGCCCTTACTTCTCTCTTCGGTTCCATTTTAGGCTGGATTTTATTAAGCTCAGAAGTACCTTATCAAGCAGCAAAAGAAGGTTTCTTTCCTTCCTTCTTTGCAAAAACAAATAAAAAAGGAAGTCCAATTTATTCACTAAGACTGACAAATGTTATGTCACAAGTTTTCTTATTCTCAACATTATCAGGCACAATCGCTGAAGCTTATACATTCGTTATTACTGTATCAACACTAGCTTACCTCATTCCCTATCTCGTTTCACCAATCTTCCAGTTAAAACTAGTCGCAACTGGTGAAACATATAAAAATGAAATGCGGGCAAGAATTACAGATGGCATAGTCGCAGTTATCGCACTTTGCTATGCACTATGGGTGATTAAAACAGGCGCTTCTGATTTAAAAACATTCCTTCTCGGAATTGGTTTATTCGTAGTCGGCTTTGTCTTCTATCCATTAATGAATCGCGATACAAAACAAAATAAAAACGAGCAAGTTGCCTAAAGCAATTTGCTCGTTTTTATTTTCACCTTATAATAGAAATAGAGGTGAAAAACATGTCAATCGAATCGCTATGGAGCAGCCGCTTCCAACAACATATTCAAAATATCATTACATACTTTGCACGTATGATTAACGGTTTACTATATAGCTTTATCTTTATTTCATGCGTTGGTGCATACTATTATGCTCAGTTTCTAAAAACATCTCCTTCTAAAGGACTATCTTTCATACTCATAACGGCTGTACTTACCTTTATGATAACGAGATGCCCAATCCGCACATTGATTCAACGACCTGATGCTGTTTATTTGCTTGCACTAGAAGAGAAATTAACATCTTATTTCAAAAAGGCGCTTCTATATAATTACATCATTCAGCTTTTCCCGCTACTATTTACGTTCCTTATTCTCGTGCCACTTGCTATGCAATCATTACAATTAACTGTACCTTTCTTATGTACAATCTTTATTGTTTTAATGATTACGAAAGCATGGAACATGTACATACACTGGGCGTGGCGTGATCATGATGAAAAAAACATATGGCTGATCATTCGCATAGCTTGTAACGCCCTTATCATTTACATGCTGTTTTATACAGCAAATGTAATCGTATTAGGCGGATCGCTCTTACTTCTCGCTTTCCTACTTCTATATACGAAAAAACAACCTACAAAACGAATACCGTGGGAATACATCATTGAGCAAGAAGAAAAATTAGATGTTCGCTTTTATCAATTTGCTAGCATCTTCACCGATGTGCCTCAGTTAAAAAAACAAGTACATAAAAGAAAATGGCTTACCAGTTGGATCGAACCTTTCTTACATAAAAAACAAGCAACTTTCTTTTATTTAAATACGCTATCATTTTTACGCGGCAATGATTATTTCGGTATATATATTCGCTTAGGGCTGATTGGTGCCTTCACCTTATACTTTATACCAAACATATATGCAAAAGGCGCTATCACTTACGTCGTCCTCTATATGATTTCTATGCAGCTTCGTTCCCTTTGGAAATATTTTCCGGGAAATATTATTGTAGCATTGTATCCGATTCCTACTGAAGAAAGAATGAAGCAATTTCTTAGCTTAATTTCCATATTAATAAGTATTCAATTCGTAGTTTTTTCAGCTGTTATACTTGTTGCTACAGGACAATTTTTGCATAGCCTTATCATTATGATTATCGGATTACTTTGGATCAAATTTATTATTGTACCAAAAACGAAAAAACGAATTACTTCATTTTAATTCCAAAAGCAGATTTCAATGACTAAAAGCCACGGAGAAAATACATTTCCTCTGTGGCTTTTGTTATACGAGAATAGACGGAATGCCCGCACTCGATTTCTACTTTCCCTTTTCTCTTGACGTAAATTGGTGCTCCTTCGTCAAACAAAAGACTTTTCTTTGCTCTCATTTTTCCTTCTTCATACACTAGGTTATTTCTGTTTTTTCTTAAGCTTACTTTACCTAATGTATGATCGTTTTACATATAAAAACCGTAATACATGTTTACACCCCAATAAAAAGGGTATCTATTAAATTAACAGAGTAAAGGAGGGATCAATGTTGTGAATAAAAAAACCGAGCAATTAGAAGACCATATTATCGATAATCAACGCAAACATGCTTTAACAACAAACCAAGGGCTAAAAATAGCCGAGGATGAATTCTCTTTAAAGTCGGGCTTAAGAGGTCCAACCTTAATGGAGGATTTCCACTTTCGCGAGAAAATGACTCATTTTGATCATGAACGAATTCCAGAAAGAATTGTTCATGCACGCGGCGTTGGCGCACATGGTTATTTTCAACTTTATGAATCCTTAGAAGCATATACGAAAGCGGATTTCCTTACTGACCCTTCAAAAAAAACACCTGTATTTGTACGATTCTCGACCGTTCAGGGATCTAAAGGTTCCAATGACACAGTAAGAGATGTGCGCGGATTTGCCACAAAATTTTATACAGATGAGGGTAACTATGATTTAGTGGGTAATAATATACCCGTATTCTTTATTCAAGATGCTATTAAATTTCCTGACTTTGTCCATGCCGTTAAACCGGAACCGCATACTGACATTCCGCAAGGAGCTAGCGCTCATGATACATTTTGGGATTTTATTGCGCAGAATCCCGAGTCCACTCATATGGTTATGTGGCAGATGAGTGACCGCGCCATTCCGCGCAGTTTACGAATGATGGAAGGTTTTGGGGTTCATACATTTCGACTTATTAACAAAGAAGGAAGAGCCCATTTCGTAAAATTTCACTGGAAGCCTACCCTCGGGGTTCATTCATTAGTATGGGATGAAGCGCAAAGGATTGCTGGGAAAAATCCTGATTTCCATCGTCAAGATTTATACGAAGCAATTGAAAAGGGAGATTATCCTGAATGGGAGCTTGGAGTACAGTTGATTCCCGAAGAAGATGAGCATACATTTGATTTTGATATTTTAGATCCAACGAAGTTATGGCCGGAAGAAGAAGTTCCCGTAAAACTAGTTGGTAAAATGACATTGAACAAAAATGTTGATAACTTCTTTGC
This sequence comes from Bacillus cereus group sp. BfR-BA-01430, assembly GCF_022663115.1. Classification (NCBI taxonomy): domain Bacteria; kingdom Bacillati; phylum Bacillota; class Bacilli; order Caryophanales; family Bacillaceae; genus Bacillus; species Bacillus cereus group sp. BfR-BA-01430. The sequence continues at coordinate 69,323 of NZ_JAKUEW010000001.1, read as the reverse complement.
CGAAACGGAACAGGTAGCATTTCACCCTGGACATGTCGTACCAGGTATTGATTTTTCAAATGACCCTCTTTTGCAAGGAAGATTATTCTCCTATACAGATACACAATTATCTCGTTTAGGAGGCCCTAATTTTCACCAAATTCCTATTAATCAGCCTGTATGTCCGTTTCATAATAATCAGCGTGACGGTATGCATCAGATGAAGATTCATCGCGGACAAACGAGCTATCACCGCAATGGCTTAAATGACAATCAACCAGCGACCGTCCCGGCCGAACAGGGAGGATATGAACATTATCAAGAAAAGATTGATGGGCATAAAATCAGAGGTCGTAGTACAAGCTTCCTTGACTTTTATTCTCAGGCTAAACTTTTCTACAATAGCATGAGCCCGATCGAAAAGCAGCACATAAAAGAAGCATTTTGCTTTGAAGTTGGAAAATGTAAATCTGACATGGTGAAGGCAAATGTAATTGCTCTTCTGAATCACGTTGATCGTCAATTAGCACAGGAAATAGCTGCTGTTGTTGGAGCTCCTTTGCCTAAGGAAAATCACGAAATACATTCGGATGCAAAATCACCTGCACTCAGTATGGCCAATACTATTTCTAAAGCTGCTTCCAAAAATGTTGCAATTCTATTAAATGGTGAAATAAGCGTATCCCTTCTGTCCGAATGGATTCAAGCTTTTGCACAGCACCGAATGAACTATAGCATCGTAGATCAGAAAGTTTATCATTTTAATGATTCCATTAAAGTAACGGATACTTATACAACAACAGATCCCTCCCTTTTTGATGCAGTATTAGTGTTTAGTAGTGAGCCTGTCATTCAAACACCTGTTTTACAATTTGCAGAAACTACTTTTAAACATTTTAAACCGATAGCCCATCTCGTAAGTAATCCTCTTGCTTTAGATGATTGTATGTTTAAACTGGATGGGGCGGGAGTTTACAACTTAAAAGACACTACGGTGGAATCGTTTATAGAAGGCATTGCTCAAGGACGATTTTGGAACCGATAAGAAAAAGACATCGTTTTATCATTTCACATTATTATAAATTAAGGAGCTGATCGCAATGGGTAAAAAAATTGCTATTTTATTAACGGATTATTTCGAGGATACAGAATACACAGAGCCGGTAAAATCTTTTCGTGAAAAAGGTTATGAATTAACAACGATTGAAACGGAAAAAGGAAAAACGGTACACGGTAAACAAGGAAAGAGTGAAGTCGTAATTGATAAAAGTATTGATGAGGTTTCTCCAGAGAACTTTGATGCTCTATTCATACCGGGTGGATTTTCCCCAGATATACTTCGTGCAGACGAGCGTTTTGTTCGCTTTAGCAAAGCGTTTATGGATGCGAAAAAACCTGTTTTGGCTATTTGTCACGGGCCCCAGCTTCTCATCACTGCAGAAGCACTTGAAGGTCGTGATGTGACTGGATATAAATCCATTGAAGTTGATTTAAAAAATGCCGGTGGAAATTTTCATGACAAAGAAGTAGTCGTATGCCAAAATCAACTAGTCACAAGTAGACAACCGGAAGACATCCCAGCGTTTATTGAAGAATCATTGCGTATATTAGGATAGGTGCTTTCGTTCACCTCGTTTATTTACATGAAAAATAAATTTAACCAGTGGGGATTTTGTTCATCCCCACTGGTTATTATTTCATATTCATCGGACAGTCTAACTCCCGCCAATATCCCTCTTCTCTCCCCCTAAAATTTTTCATCACTATTCATCGGCATTTATCATATAGTGAAAATGACTATACAATTCGTATCCATAAGTGAAATAACGATTTTGCACATACAAAATAAAAAAGGGGAGCCTTATTATGAATAACACTCCACCTTCAACACCCGAAAACACCTCAGAAAACAATAGCCGTGACATTACATTGCAAACATTACGTGTCATCGGACTCATCGTCCTCATTAGTGGTTATATTCTTGTAACTCTCTCAGAAGTAGGTGAACTGAAAGTCTTATTAACAAATCCGAATCGCAATCTTGACTTAGCTGAAGTTGACCCGTTTTAATAATGATTTATAAGAACGGAAAGAGAATAAGAAAAAGATTTTCTTTCAACTTGAAACTCGAATCAATCTAAATACAAAATATCTCTAAAGAAAATCCTCCAAATTTGGGGGATTTTCTTTTACTTGATGACGGATGTTGGAATAACAATTCATTTATGATTTTTCGATATCCCCGATCGGCAACACTGTAGAATATTTAATTTCACGGAGCGCTAAACTTGTCTGTATTTTTGTAATGCCAAGCTTATTTAACTTTCTAATAAAATGTTCTAATTCTTTGCGATCTCGATTGGCTACTTTTAGCAAGTAATCGTATTCCCCTGTTAAACAATGACACTCTAACACTTCTGGCATCGATTGTAATTCCGTTTCTAACACTTCTAGCTTTTCTGCTTGATGAATATTTGTACTCATAAAAATAAAGCATAACAGATCAAACCCAAGTTTTTCTTGATTTAAAATTGCGACTTGTTTATCAATAAATCCTTCATTCTCCAGTCTTTTAATGCGCGCATGCATTGCCGATGGTGATAAATTTACACGTCGCGCTAATTCCGCATTACTTACTTGCGATTCCTTTTGTAAAATATCAAGTATTTGTACATCTAAATCATCCAATACCTTAATAACGGAAGACTCCATCAAACTCCCCCTTTTTCCTTACCGATGATTCTTCGAAAAAACACATCATAACTATATGAAATACGAATCTTTTTTCGTTAAACAGATGATTGACAAAATATTTTATTGAATTTTCACCATTATACAAAAGAATATATTAGATTTGAAGAAAAAATGCTAAAATGATTTACAATTCATTCTTATTTTGTAAAAGGGGTTTGAGGTCATGCCTTATTTTTATGTTTTTTTATTATTACTCACAAGCTTATTATGGGGAGGAAATTTCGTCGTTGGAAAATCACTTGTTGATTATGCTTCGCCAATGACACTTACAAGTTTAAGGTGGATCATCGCGATTGTTTGTTTATTACCGGTTGTATGGCTGAAAGAAAAGAAACTCCTCCCGCCGCGTGCTGCTCTTCTGCCGTTAGTGCTGATGGGAATTACAGGAGTTGCTCTTTTTAATATTTTTCAATTTTTAGCACTTGAGAACACATCCGCTACGAATGTTGGGCTCATCTCAACATTAAATGCGATTTCAATCGCCTTATTTTCCGCTTTATTTTTAAAAGAAAAGATCAATATGCTTCAAATTCTTTCTATGCTTCTATCTTTTATTGGTGTTCTTCTCGTTCTATCAAAAGGGGATGTTTCCATTTTATTTTCGTTACATTTCAATAGTGGAGATGTATGGATGATTGCTGCCGTTTGTATTTGGGGCATCTACTCCGTTTGTAGTAAATGGGCAACGAAAACAATATCACCCATGCTAGCAACTTTCTATTCGGGAATTTTCGGTGTTATCCTATTATTACCTTTTCATATCCGTACATTTACTGTGACGAAGATCGATGCTTCCTTTCTGACTTCTTTGCTTTACACTGGGCTTATTTCCACTGTCATCTGCATGGTCCTTTGGAATATTAGCGTGCAAAAATTAGGAGCGACAACGTCGGGAATCTTCTTAAATTTCAACCCTATTTTCACTGCTATATTAGCATTCCTTTTCTTAGGCGAAGCGTTAACATGGGTTCAAGTGTTAGGAACAGCAATTGTTATCACAGGTTGTTATTTATTTTCTCATTTTAAAACCGCTATCTTGCAGCCGCGCGCACCACTTGCGCGCAATCATTAAAGAAAACGCCGTGATATTACGGCGTTTTTTTCGCTCTTATCAGTTTCCATTTTTGCCCTGCCTTCACGTAAGATAATAGCGGAATATCCTCCTTCACTATCTTTCCGGCAACATTCACTTTTTCATCTTCTGGTAAATCGTGAAGAGTGATTTGTAATTCGCCTGCATATCGGCCATATAATTCGTTATCAATTGTAATACTTCCGCGCTTTCGTTCCACTGTATTATCTGCTCGTAATATAGCTGGATTTTCTTCTCTTGATTCTACAGAACGAATGACATCACGTGCTGGATCAAACCGATTCGTATGCACTCTTTCTATCCTCTCTACTATCTTCTTCTCATTTATACAAGGTGTATAACGAATGGGAATCACGCCTTTTTCTGCACATACAATGTCTTGTAAACTTTGCAAACTCCCACTTATATCCCCGATTAACACTTTATCTACACCACATTCTTGTACACATTCTAAATATGCCTCAAGCGGCCGCATATATCGGTGTTTTTCCAACGTTGGCAGCCCTTCATATAACGGGCCCCGTTTTTCACCATCACCAGGAATAAAAGCCATCGTTTTCATACCATATTGATGTAAATCGTGATTTCGCTTTTGTAAAAACGATTTTGCTAATCCCGTTTCCGGACGCGGGTAAAAGTTGTGCCACGCTTCTACAGAATCGACTCTTATATTCTCCTTACAAAGTTCTTGCCAAAAAGATGGTGTGATTGTACTTGCATTTAATGCAACTTTCATCTTACGGGATATATGAGCAATTTGCTTTGGTTCTATCCCATAATCCATACGTAAACCTGTAATTCCCCAGCCTAGTAGCTCTTCTACATTTTCATATGAAGTGCCTAAATGGTGTAATGATTTTGAAGATACATCTACCATTAATTCCATTTCATATTTTTGCGCCTGTCTTCCAAGTATTTGTATGAGTTCTTTATACGTATTAGGATCATCTTCTGGTATATGAAGAGATGTGAAAATAGATGAAAATCCATTTTCCTTCGCTACTTTTAGCCACTCTTCTTGTTTCTCCACTCGCTCTTTTGAAAGATAAATTGAAACTCCTAGCATATAAATCTTCCTTTCTATTAATAGAAAAAGAGAAAGGAATCCCTTTCTCTATATATTTTCTGCCATTTCTTCTTTAAATCCGAAGAAATACGTAAAAATAAAACCGAAAACGTAAGCGATTACTAAGCCAAGAAAATAGAGTAAATATTTATTATCGGCAATGAGCGGAATTAACGATACCCCTGATACGCCGATTCCAAGTGAAGCCGTTTTCATAACTGCTTGAAAAGCACCGCCAACAGCCGCTCCTAAACAAGCTGTAATAAATGGTTTCCCAAGCGGTAATGTCACCCCGTATAATAACGGTTCACCAATCCCTAAAAATCCAACTGGCAATCCCCCTTTAATGACATTGCGAAGGCGTTTATTTTTTGTTTTCACATAGATTGCAAGCGCTGCCCCTACTTGCCCAGCTCCTGCCATTGCCAAAACTGGTAATAATGGCGTTACATGTGTTTGATTAATAAATTCCATGTGAATCGGTGTAAGTCCGTGATGTAATCCGACCATAACGAGCGGTAAGAATGTTCCTGCAAGCACCGCACCTGCAAGAGCTCCTCCAATATTTAAAATCGCATTTATTCCACTTGTAATTCCATCGGATAATAGTCCCGCAACTGGCTGAATAGCTAGCATCGTTACTAAACTAACAACTAATACTGTAACGAGCGGCGTCACTATAATATCAATAGCATTTGGAACCGCTTTTCGAACTTGTCTTTCTACAATAACCATGAGCCATGCTGCAAAGATTACGGCAAATAAACCACCGCGCCCCGGTACTAACGCTTCACCAAATATTTTCACATTTGCCATAGCCGGGTTGAAAATTAAAATACCCGCGATGGCGCCGAGAACTGGTGTACCACCAAATTCTTTCGCTGTATTCCAGCCCACCAAAATCCCTAAAAATGTAAAGATACCGCCGCCAATTAAAAGTAGAATTTGCAGCCACGTCGCATTTGGATCTGCCCCTGCATTTTTAGCGAAATTCGCAACCCCATTTATAATACCTGAAGCAACAAGGCCAGGAATTAACGGAATAAAAATACTTCCTATTTTTCGCAAAAAGTTTTTCACTGGTGTATTATTTTTCTTCTTAATGGCCGATTTCATTTCTTGCCCAATGTCTTCAAGATTGTTATCATGGGCCACTTCTCCTATTCGTAGCCCTGTTAACACTTCCATTTCAGCCGCTACTTTATTGACAGTTCCCGGTCCAACGACAACTTGCAATGTTTCATCTTCAATAACGCCCATTACACCGTCAACTTTTTTCAATTGATCCATATTCACTTTACTTTCGTCACGAAGTGTAAGACGTAATCTCGTCATACAATGTGCAATGCTGCGTATATTTTGTATTCCCCCAAGTTGCTCTGTAATTTCATTTGCCATTCGCTGTTCTTTCTTCATGGTAGAATCTCCCCCTCCCCATTTCTATAGCGTCTTCTTCACAAATCCTTTTGCATCTTTTAATTTTTCAAGTGCTTCCCCATATTCACACTGTAGTAATATCATAACGATTGCTGCTTTCACATTCCGATTTGCCTTTTCGTAATATGCCTCTGCATCCTTGTAATCTACCTCTGTTGCTTCCATAATAATTCGTTTAGAACGTTCCACTAATTTTTGATTGGTTGATTGAACATCGACCATTAAGTTTTTATATACCTTTCCTATACCAATCATCGAAGCCGTTGAAATCATATTGAGCACTAACTTTTGAGCCGTTCCCGCTTTTAACCGTGTCGATCCAGTTAGCACTTCAGCACCCGTTTCTACTTCTACACTCACTTGTGCTAACTTACTCATTTCAGCCCCTTTATTACAAGAAATACTCGCTGTCTTTGCCCCAACATAATTTGCATATTTTAATCCACCAATGACATATGGTGTGCGACCACTCGCCGCAATTCCAATCACTGTATCTTTATCATTTAACTGAATCCCTTTTAAATCTTCCATCGCCAATTCTTCGCGATCCTCTGCACCTTCTACCGCCTTAGTAAACGCTTTCATTCCTCCGGCTATAAATCCTTGTACTTGTCTCTCGTCTGTACCAAATGTAGGAGGACACTCAACAGCATCTAAAATACCTAATCTGCCACTTGTTCCAGCACCGATATAAATTAAGCGTCCACCATTTTGAAAAGATGAAATTACATTTCGAACGATTTTTTCAATTTGTTCAATCTCATTGTGTACTGCTATTGCGACTTTACGATCTTCTTGATTCATCGCCTCTAAAATCTCTTTTATACTCATTTCATCTAAATTCATCGTGTTTTCATTCCGATGCTCTGTCGATAAACGCTCTAACATTCTTTCACCTTCTTTGAAATTTTATTTCACACTTTTATTATATAACTAAGAAATTCAAAATCAACACTCCCCATTCATTTTATGATATTTCATTTTTATTCATGACGAAATTGTGTCTTTCTCATATAAAAAAAGAGCCCATCCAAAAGAACAGGCTCTTCGTTCATTTAAATTTCTTTCAATACTTGAATCCCTTTTACAATATTCCAAATGAAATAGTAAATACTTACGATCCCCGCAATTACAAATGTAGCGATAACAGCAATACCAACTGCACCATCATTTGCTGAACTTAGTCCAAATGCACCGGACATTACAAAGCCTATGAATACAACTGCATACGGTATAAAATGTGTCCATAAAGCTTTCTTTGCATGATATTTCACTTCTTCTTCTGCAACAAAATAAATAATGATTGGAAGAAGAAATGGTGCAAAAAAGATACTAAAGTAACTTAAAGAAGCTAATATATGATTTCCGTTCATTTCTTTCACCTCAAAAAATAGAATGATTTCTTATGTCCTTATTATTTCATAAGAACAATCATAAAACTATTTAAAAACCTTACGTAAAGATGACAATTATGTAAGATTTCGCGAGGGGAATTTTGCTGCTCATAAAGAGGCCAGCAAGTACTGTATGTAAAGTTTCACTTTAACTTTCTTAACCGAACTGCTTCCGCTCTCGTTTCCATAAAGCGATCCAACACTTGATCGCCCATCCGATTAAATGTAATGACATATAATGCATCAATGATATTTAATTGTGTCATTCGCGACGCAATACTTGCAATGCGGTAATCTTGCTCTACATCTGGGATGCAAAGATGTATATCAGCTTCTTTATATAACGGCGATAATTGGTCAAGTTTCGTAATCGCAATAACAGTTACTCCTTGTTTTTTCGCATATTGCGCCATTTCTAATACATCTTTTGTGCGTCCCGATGTTGAAATAGCAACAAAGACATCGCCTGTCTTTAAATTCGTAATAAGCGGAAGCATCATGTGGAAATCAGAAAGCATCATCGCTGTAAACCCAAGTCTTGTAAATTTATATGCTCCATCCATTGCTGGTGCAGCGGATCCACCAACTCCGTAAAATAATATCGTTCCCGCCTTTAAAATAGCATCTGCTGCTTTTTCTAACTCTTTTTTATCAATTGCTGTCACACTTGCCTCAATGGCAGCCTTATTCACATATGTCACTTTATTAAACAAATCAAACGGACCATCTGCTGTATTTAGCACGGAAAAATCATTAATATTATAATCGGCAATCGTTAATTCACGAACAAGCGCTAATTTAAATGCTTTAAAGCTGCCAATGCCAATCGTTTTACAAAAGCGCACGACACTTGCTTCACTAGCTCCCGCATTATGAGACACTTCTTTCGTCGTTAAATTTGGAACAATTTCAGCATGTTCCATAATATACTGAGCGACCTTTTTTTCAGCGGGGGAGAATTGATCCATATCATTTTCAATTTTAAATAATAGTGTTGATGCCTTCACTGGTCATCCTCCATTCCTTCCTCTTATTTTTATTGTAGCTTAATCACCACTTTCATTCCATCCTACTCACCATATATGAGCCTTTTTTCAAATATATCGTATATCGACCAACCAACAAATTCGTCAAATCACCGCTACTAAAAATGTAAAAAAAGAGCCCGTCCAGTAGCACAGGCCCTTCCTTTTAGACAAAATATTTCTTTAACAATGGCGGTGTAATAATCGTCGTTAATATAACAACAATGACGATTGCGGTAAAGTTCTCTTTTGCTAATAAATTTGCGGTTAATCCATTTGCCGCGATAATAAGTGCTACTTCTCCGCGTGACACCATACCAGCTCCAATACTAATCGAGGATTTTAAATGAAATCCTGTTAATCTTGCTCCTAGTCCTGATCCAACTAACTTTGTCAAGATTGCAATGATCGTCATCAAAATGATAAACCAAATTTGGCTTCCAATCCCTTGAAATGTAATTTCCATTCCGATACTAACAAAAAAGACTGGTACAAAAATAGCATAGGCAATCGGTTCAATTTTATGTTCTACTTCATGCTTATATGTTGTTTGCGATATGGCAATTCCGGCTGCAAAAGCTCCGATAATCCCGGCAATCCCCATTTGTTCACTATAATAAGCAAATGAAAAACAAATAATAAGTGCTGCACTAATTAATGCTTCTGATACACGAAGCGGCACTAACATACGCATAATCCACGGAACGACTTTCCATCCAATTCCAATAATACTAATAAAAAAGATGACTTTTTTAGCAATTATAAGCGTAATGTTTACATCTTGTGTCCCTAAAAAACTCATAACAAAGGCTAATAAAATGACAACAATGACATCGTCAAAGACGGCAGCTCCGAGAATGGTTGTGCTCTCCCTCGTATTCATTTTCCCTAAATCCCGCAATGTTTGAACAGAAATACTGACGGAAGTTGCACAAAGTAATAATCCTAAGAAAATGGCATGCGACTGCATCATTCCAAACGCAATTCCCGCTAAATAGCCACCGAGAAAAGGAAAAATAATGCCGCCGATTGCAACTGCAAATGATGATTTTAAATTACGATTTAGTTCTTCTAAGTCTGTTTCTAACCCTGCCATAAACATAAGGAGTAACACACCAATTTCGCTTAGTTCATCAATGAGTTCTGAACTATCAATAATCCCTAAAACGGCCGGGCCAATAATAATACCAATAATTAATTTTCCTAATACAGATGGTTGACCAAGTCTCACACTAATGTCACCAGCTAGTTTTGTACAAAGTAAAATAACAACGAGTTCAAAGTAAAACAGCATAGCATCTTCTCCTACTTCATAGAATACGTCTATTCCTAACGGTAGTCTCTGCTTATTGATGCCATTTTATTTGTTACATTTTTTGTTTGACGAAATATTCCAAACTATAATAATATCGCTCACTATGGCATACAGCGAGCGATATTTCCTATCCTTTCTATTCGATTATTTTTTGTCTTTCTTCTTTTTCCATACCGCTACACTATCAAAGAAAAAGTTAATAAATAACGTTCCTAACCCAGCTAATAAAAATGTCATGAAAAAGAGAATCCATATGCTTTTATCTTTCAAAAAATAATATCCAACAAGGAGCACAACAGCGATCCATACATATTCAAAAATTCTTTTTAGTTTTTTCTCTTCCAAAGTCTTTCGCTCCCTTATTCAAGCTTCTTCTACTTTTAGTATAGCAAAAAAGAAGCCCATCATCACGAGGCTTCTTCTCCGTTTTACTTATGCGCTTGCTTTTTCACAAGATTCATCGCATGTTCCAATGTGCGCTGCATATTATTTACTCGGTTCTCTTTTACATATTGATCTTTCCACACAGCTTCTGCCACAGTAATTTTTTTCTCTAACGCTTTAATAGTTCCTTGCGTTTGCTGTCCTTGTCCTTCTTCTAAAAGAGCTTTTGCCAAGTCGATTGTTACTTTTAACTGATCCTTTGCTGTTTCTGGCATTTGTACCGTTATTTTTGATTGTATAAACTTTTGATGGGCCGTCTTTAAGCCTTGATAAGCTTGCGTTACTTTTTCTTCTGTAACCGCCATATGCTCGAAAACGTTCTTGGCTTCCTTATAACGGTTCTCTAATTCGATAAAAGCAGCCTTAGAGTATTGCCCTTCTTTATCACCAAATTCATAGGAACCTGCCAATGTTTCTTTTCCTTTTCCAATCTCTTCGTATAAATCATTTAATTGCTCCATTTTCGTACGATTTGCAAATTCACGATAAGCTGCTGCTACTTCTGAAGCATGTAATGCTTTACTATATAATTTTGCAAGAGCAACTTGTCCATGTAATGAAATTCCGCCATTACCATTACTACTTGGATCTGCTCCAATCGCAAATGGTACATTCGGATGAGACACGTTACCAGTTGCTGGTTTACTATTTACCTTTTTACCATCAACATAAATCGCTACCTCGTTACCGTTATACGTTCCGGCTATATGATAGGTTTGATTTGCTTCTAATTGAACGCCAACACGTTTGTAATTACCGCCAATATGAGCCCACAATTCCACATACCCATCTTTTGTAGATTCAAAACCAATTCCGCCGCTCTCTGTATTTTGCAAAATACCTTGGCCGCGAATTTCATTCATAGAAAATACCGCTTCTAAAGTAAATGCCTTTGTTACTTTTTCTTTTTGCGGTGCCGAAAATGGAATATAACCGAACGTATTCGCTTCTCCGCTTAATTTCATCACATGTTTCTTAAGCGCAGCGTCATACACAATTGGTACATTCCCTTTTACATCACCCTTCACACCAAATGGTGACTGATCTTGAAACGTACCATCTAACAAATTCACGTCAAATACATCCGCTTTTGGTACTTGTACATTCGGATCGATGACTTCTGTTTTCGTTGTTATTTCTGCTGACAAAGGTCGTTCACTTTCATTACCAAATGAATCGATCGCGACTACCTCTACATTATATGTTTTCCCACCGTCTAATCCCGCCAATGTAAATGTTAATTCTTTCGGTACTGGATCACGGTAAAATTCTGAAAATGCTAGTAACTTATTTTTTATTTTACCCGTCTCTTTCTCCCTTGCTTGTAGGCGATAAGAATGAACAAGCAAATGATCTGTAGCTTGCGGGAATGTCACAGTCGCTGAATTCTCTGTTATATTTGACACCAATAATGTTGCATCTTGTTCAAAAAATGGCTTGTCCTGGTCACGATTTTCTACATATTTAAAAGTGTCTTTTTTTGCTGGTAGTGGAATTTTCCAAGGCTCACCCGTCCAAGAATTTGTATGAAAATCCCGGCGATGAATCGTTACTTCTTGATCGTCTACTTCTACTAATAACCCTTGACTAAGTTCCCGAGCCCCCGGCGGAATATTCCCTTGTACTTTCCCACCTTCTACTTCCATATAACTAATAGAGGCTGTACCAACAGAAGTAAATTCTTTTTGATGAATCGATCTCGGATCATCTAAAGGATAATGCGAATGACCAGAAAACGTAATTGCTTGTGGGTACTCTTTTAGTACATCATTTATTTTCGCACTATCCTTCGTGCCCCATTCTTTGCTTCCGTACACTGTATCTTTAATATGTTGATGTAAAAACACAAAGATTGGCTTTTCTGGATCATCATTTTTCGCTTTCACCATTTCTTCTTTGAACCAATTTATTTGTTTATCAGTATAAGATCCATGTGTCGCTTTATCTTCTGGAGACAGGACAAGGAAATGATATCCCTTTACTACCTTGTGATAATAGATAGATTCCATACCTGTTTTTTCTAAGAAACGTTTTTGCGCTTTCTCTGCTGATAATCCGTTCCAATAATCATGATTTCCTAAAGAATTCATTCTCACTGCCTCTTTATTGGCATATTGATTATACACTTGCATAAAACGATCATATTGCCCCACTGAACCTGTATCTGTAAAGTCTCCCACAATAACAAATGCATCTTGCTTCGGCGCAAGCGTATTCAACTGCTCAATCGCTCGCTTCCAGCGAAATATATCATCTGTACCACTATTTTTGATATGCACATCACTTACAACTGGAAATACAAGCTTTTTCTCCTCTGTTTTTTTCGCTTCCCTCTTCTCCTCTGCTTGAATCGAAGGATTCCATGGAAATGATATAAGTGCAAATACAAATACTGCTAATACGCTGATTAAACTTCTTAGCTTCAATGCAATTTTCCTACTCACCCTAACTCCTCCTCGTTTGCTTTATACAATACAAGGATTATTGTAACGAAAGCATATTAATCTAAATCGAACTGTTTGTGAAGGATATTACAATACTGTAAATAGAGTGTCATTTCTATGTGAAGTTACAATTCCTCGTCTTCTTTTTGAAAAAGAAGACGAGGAATTGATGAATCTTTATTAATAAGACAACTATAGTCCAACATTTAATAGTAGTAAGAACAAATCATATAAGGAGGGAATATCGATGCAAAAACATAAAAAAATAGGCTGTTTTGCTCCTTTATCTATTATATGTGAAGTCCCATGTCCTCCCGCCCCTCCTATATCAAACGCTGAATTTATTACAAATGAATTTGCGGGGAATTTCCTCATTACAAATGACACGTTTCTTCCTGAAACAAATCAATTGAAACAATCGGATCCCACTTTCGAACTCTGGAAAGGAGATGGATTGTCGTCATTATCAGGGAGTATTTCTGTATACAATAATCGAAATAGTACAACCGCGATTACTGTACAAATTGTAGGTGATACGACAAATACGTTAACCGCCTTGCCAGGTAATACGGTTTCATATACCGGTTCAGGATTACAATCTGTTTCCATTATCGATATAAGAAATGATCCTTCTGTCTATATAGAAGGCCGCTATTGTTGCCAAATTACATACTGTAAATTCAAAAATGATTGCATGTAAGTGCGTCCATATTTTACAAAAAAATCGTGCGAACATCTTCTTTGTTCACACGACGTTTTCTATATTTCACTAAACGAAAGTATATCGGATTGTCATACAAAATTCGCCGGTTTCCGCTGCTGCTGTTCCCAAAATTGTCACAGTATCAAAACGTCTAACCGTAAAGGATGCACCGCTTCCAGTAGCCACCGTAATCGTTTCTACAGCCGTTCCGCCTATACCACCACTATAGAAAACGAGCGTAACAGGACCTGTTCCTGTATCTACTTTCAAATACCCTGATGCATAAATATCTTGCGCAATATTATCAGCATAAATAATCGCAGCTGCCGCGGATGCAGTCCAATTTATACACACTTTATCTTGTACAATATTTTTTTGCGAATTTGCACAACACGAAAGATTTGCACTATAATTTTCCATTTTAAATCCCCCCTCTATGACATGACATAGCGCGTTGTAATACAAAACTCTCCTTGATACGTGCCTACTGGCGTAGCTGGTGTTACAATTTGAATCACATCAAAGCGACGGAACGTAAAAGCAATGCTCATTCCTTCTGTCACTGTAAACGTTTGAATAATTCCTCCACCTGAATCCAATACGTTCACCGTAATCGCATTTGCAGGACTCACTCCAGGTCCAACGTCATATGTTAAATAACCAGTCCCTACGATATTTTGGTTAATATTATTTCCATAGACCGTAAACGTGCTAGCTTCCGCACTAGACCAAGGATTACAGACTTTATCTTGTACAAAATTGCTACTTTCATCTGGACAACAAGTTAAAGCAGTTACAGAGCAATCACAAGCCATAGTTTCTCTATCTCCTCTCTCTTACTATATTCTCTATATATGTATGCCCTCTTCATCCATTTGCCTGTATGATTCATCTATTTTCAAAACATAAGAAAACGTCCATCATATGTAGGTTTGAGTAACAAACAATCCAAACCACCTTCTACCCTTTCTTCATATTGTATTTATCTTGTAAATGTGGCGGTGCCATTTTTACAATAAACTGTAAAATAAAAGCCACAACAGCAATGTCATCCAATATACCAAATACAAGTAAAAAATCCGGGATGATATCAAATGGAAAGACTGTATATCCAATTAGAAGACCGACGGTTAATACTTTCTTGGAAAGAGCAACGTCTTTTGAAGTGAAAAATTCATATAGAAATGGACCAAAACGGCGAAAATGAAAGATAAATCGAAATCTGTTCATCATTTTTTTCATCGATACGACCTCCTTTTTTGTATAAAAAAACCTTTATCAAATACGACAAAGGTCTAAAAAATAATAAGACGAGAGTTCCTCCCCTTTATATAGAAAATGTTATAAAAATATCTTCAAATATTTAATACAACCTCTCCTTTTATGCCTGCTTAGCATTCCCTTAAATGATAAAAACATAAATAAAAGCCACGCGATGAAGTGGCTTTTCTAAGTATTCTTAAAGCGGATTACATTTTGGCATCTCTAAACCAGATGATTGGGCTAATTTCAATAAATAATAACATTCTTCTCTTGCCATATGATCTGCCATTCTTGCGGATAGTGAGCTGAGTATTTGCTCGGATAATTCTAATTCTTCTAGCTCATGAAGAAAATGCGAGAAAAGATTGAGCTCTAACGAAACATCTTTCGTAAATTTTTTCAAAGCTGGAAAATGATGCAGTTCTGTACGTAAATACCCCGTCATTTCAACAGCTTTTAAATAAAATTGTTCAAAATGCTTCGCATATTCCTCGCTCTTTTCTTTCAAACGTTTCTCCACCAAATCAAGTTCCCCTGCAATTGATCCCGCATGACCAGCCGCATCTGTTAACCAAACAAGGTGATAATGCAATTCATGAAAAATAGGCGGCACCTCACCTTTTATTAAATATTCTAATACCGTTATATATTCTTCGACTTCATTTACCATATGATTAATAAAAGTAGGAGTAAAATGAATTGTGATTTTTCCTTCCAACTGCTTCTGTATAATACTTAACTTAAATGTTCTCATTTCCTCAGCTGCTTGCTTCGCCTCTTTTGCAAATGCAACTAAATTTACAGTATGAATTTCACTCAAATACTTTTCAAACTTCGAAACAAAATACTTCGCCTTATCAATGTCACCTTTTTCTTTTGGAGCTAGCGCATCTAAAAGAAATTGAGCATGATCTCCAAGCACTCTTAGCCAAAATTTATGTTCAAATAATGCGCTTTCTTCATAAGTTCGATCCATATTTCATTCCCCTCCCACACTATATTTCACACACCATTAGCGAAAAAATGTTCACATGAAAGCTAACTTATTTTTGATTCAATGTATAGTTCATGTTGATCAGGATCATGAACGATAATGACCATTCCATTCGGATTATGTTTTTCAGAAAACGATATTTGATAAAAAGCTAGCTTTTTCTTCACCTTTTCTATATCAGAAATGGCAATCCGTATCTCTTCAGACGTAATCCGTTCTTCATTTGTTCTATGCGTTCGATTTTTACTCGTCATAATACAAATTCTCGTTGGGCCAACATCATACCATACACCCGTAATATCTAATTGTGGTCTGTCTGAACTAGGCTTTAACCCTAAAATTCCTTCATAAAAATATAATGTATCTTTTAAATTTCTTACTTCTAATAAAACAGAATTCATCATTTGCTCCACCACTCTCTCCCTCCTGTACTCCTTCCTTTTTTCTATATGTGTCATAAAAGGGGATTATGTCCGAATACATTATGTAATGATGAGTTTTTTAGTTTTATAAAAGGAGGTTCTATCATGAACAAATATATGAAATCTTATGTTCCATATCATAGCCCTCAAGATCCTTGCCCTCCTATTGGAAAGAAATATTACTCTACTCCTCCTAATCTATATTTAGGATTTCAGCCGCCCAATTTACCACAGTTTTCTCCGCAAGAAGCTTTAAAAAAAGGGACTTTATGGCCTGTTTTTTATGATTATTACGAAAATCCATATAAAAAAGGGCGGTGAGCATAATCGTGGCTGAATCATTACCAAAAGAATATTATGAGTGGCTTGAAGAACTGCAAGCACTGGATTTTGCTCTCGTTGAACTAACATTGTATTTAGATACACATCCAGATGATGTTGCAGCGATTGAACAATTTAATGATTTGTCTTACAAAAGACGCTTGCAACAACAAAAAATAGAAAAGAAATATGGCCCTCTTCAGCAATTTGGGAATAGTTACTCAAATGCTCCGTGGGAATGGAGCAAAGGTCCTTGGCCATGGCAAATATAAAGGAGAGAGACTATGTGGATTTATGAGAAAAAATTACAATATCCTGTAAAAGTAAGTACTTGTAATCCTGCACTTGCCAAGCTATTAATTGAGCAATATGGTGGTGCTGATGGTGAACTAGCTGCTGCTCTTCGCTATTTGAATCAGCGCTATACGATTCCCGATAAAGTAATTGGGCTATTGACAGACATCGGTACAGAAGAATTTGCTCATCTCGAGATGATTGCTACAATGGTTTATAAACTCACAAAAGACGCATCGCCTGAACAAATGAAAGCTGCTGGCCTTGATCCACATTATGCAGATCATGATAGTGCTTTACATTATCATAATGCAGCTGGTGTGCCTTTTACAGCAACTTATATTCAAGCAAAAGGCGATCCAATTGCAGATTTATATGAAGACATTGCAGCCGAAGAAAAAGCAAGAGCGACATATCAATGGCTCATTAACTTATCAGATGACCCGGATATAAATGATAGCTTACGCTTTTTACGAGAACGTGAAATCGTCCATTCACAACGCTTCCGTGAAGCTGTAGAAATTCTAAAAGAAGAACGTGATCGAAAAATTTATTTTTAACTTACTCCATACACATACTCTACTGGTATGTGTATTTTTTATTTACTGAAAAGAAACAGTATAATTATTCAGTTTAACGTATTAATTTTTATTTTTTAAAAATTTCCTATTGCTTTCTAGTCATCAGACCTTTAAAATAATAACAGTTGCTCGACAAATTATTTGAATTTTCGACAAAAAATCTTAGGAGGATTTTCTATATATGCGTAATACGTTAAAGCCATCGCAAATTCTCTCCATTAGCTTATTGCTATTTGCAGTTTTCTTTGGCGCTGGCAATATGATTTTCCCACCTCTGCTCGGTCTTTCTTCTGGAAAAAATATGTGGGTGTCTATTTCAGGGTTTATCATTACAGATGTAGGTTTATCATTATTAGCAATTGTCGCTGTTGCTCTTGCAGGCGGCAGTTTTAAAAATTTAGCGAGCCGTGTTCATCCAAAATTCGCAGCAATATTAGCTATTATTATTTATCTTTCAATCGGCCCACTATTTGTGATTCCACGAACAAGTTCTGTTTCTTATGAAATTGGGATCGCACCAATTTTTCAAGATCATTGGTATTCTATGCTTGTTTTTAGTTTTATTTTCTTTACGATCGTCTACTTTTTATCATTAAATCCATCCAAGCTAGTTGATCATATCGGAAAAATATTAACGCCTGTTTTACTTGGAATCATTGCGGTTATGGCAATAAAAGCCATTCTTACACCCGGCTCTTTCGTGGCACCTATCGGCGACTATAAGGAAATGCCATTTTTCAAAGGATTTCTGGAAGGATTTTTAACACTCGATGCAATCGGAGCTCTTGTTTTATCAACAATTGTTGTAAATGCCATTCGCCAAAATGGCGTTAACGAAAAAACATCGATTGCGAAGTACACTATTATTTGCGGAAGCATTGCAGCATTCTTTTTAACAATTGTTTATTTCTTACTTGGCTATATCGGAGCATCACACGGGAATCTTGGCCAGTTTGAAAATGGCGGTCAATTGTTAGCTACTGTGATGTATCACTTATTTGGGACAAGCGGTAATATTTTACTAAGCATCGCTATTATATTCGCTTGTTTAACAACAGCAATCGGTGTCGTAAGTGCATTTGCTAACTATTTTACAAACGTATTAACGAACGTTTCTTACAAAAAACTCGTTCTATCTGTTTGCATCTTTAGCTTTGTTGTTTCAAATCTAGGCTTAAGTTTACTTATTAAAATTACATTACCTGTATTAATTATTTTATATCCAATTACAATCATTTTAATTTTCGTATCATTTATTGATAAATATACAAAACGAAAGCCATCTGTTTATATCGGAGCAATGATTGCAGCATTTCTCATTAGCTGTATGAACGCCCTTGATAATATTGGAATGATCCCAACGGCTATTACATCGATTGTCAGCACAATTCCTTTTTATAAATTAGGAGTTGGTTGGATCATCCCAGCAATCCTCGGTGGAATTGTTGGTTATTTCATTCCGCAAACGCAAACGGAAGGTGAAGTTTCTACGAAATAAAAAACCTGTACCAAACGGTCATAAAAATCGATCATTTGGTGACAGGTTTTTATTTTTACCTCGCGCAACATAAGTACAAACATACAAGAAATGAGTAAATTAGACCCATTTCTTCATCTTGCCGCTACGAAAAAAATCACTAGATTATGAACCTAGTGATTCTTTTCGTATTCTATCGTCTTGTTTCACAAATGGCATATACAAAATGAAACACCCAATAAACGCTACAACTTCTAATGAAAGAATATAATATGGATGCGGTCCTAACATATCAAGTAAGGAAGCTGTTTCTGGTTTATGTGCTAAAAACATATAATTTCCACCTGTTTTATAATTCACAAATGAAATGATTGGAATGCATGCATTTAAAAAGACCATTGTGCGTTTAATAGAGCGAAATGTTGGTCTATACCCTTCCACCCAGGTCATAAAGAGCGGTGCCCAGATGAGTAAAACGTGCGCTAGAAAATATTCAATAAAGCGAAAATGCGGAAAAGCATACTGCAAATTTGGAGTTAAAATGGCTTGTGATGCTCCGATAATCCCTGTGAAAAAGAGAATTTCATATAACTTATAACTTTTTGTAATGACCATAACCGTTGCTAGTAGTAAACTGATCGTACATAACTCAAAAGGTAAAGACGTGCGCAAATTAAAGATCCCCGCCTTTACTTGCCATATATCTAATCCAATTTCACTCCCAATCAATAAAAAAGCAATCGTATATCGAACAATCCTATTCCATTTCTTTTGACGAAGTAAATCTTGATATTGATAGAGAAAATAGATCCCCACACAGATCAAAACAAGGACAACTACATGTTGTTTTGAATAAGGAACAAACGGAGCGAGTGGCGCTCCTCGAAAATAAGTTTCCATATCCCTCTCCTTCCTTTCATTCATATATATCGATTCTTCCCTAGACATATACACTCTAATTTATGAAAGCAAAAAAGACGCCGACCGCTACTTATGATATTCTCTTCCACCTAATATTATTGTAAGAAAGAAAAACACCGTCAATCAATTTGTCTTCCCCCTTCTTTAGTCTTATTTCTCAGCCCAATTCACAGCCATCCATAAACCTTACAAAATTGTAATGATATTGTAAGCTAAAACGATTTGTCATATTTTCCCTTTCTCCTATACTGAAAACAGATACAAAAACGAACAAAAAGGTGATAAATAAATGAAAAAGAAAAATAAGGTGTTCATTACGAGTGTAGTAGTAATTGGAATTGTAGCAGGCTCCTATTTTGCTTTTGGTGGAGGCTCTTCTGATGTAGCAATCGCCTATAGCGGTTACAAAGTAACAGAAAAGCAAATTGAAAACACACAAAAATTCGGCGGTGAAGTCATTCCAAATGGGATGGAGACAATTGCATTCGATCCATCAAAAGGAACTTACGAACTAGCTGTCCAAAAAGGCGATGAAGTGAAAAAAGGGCAACTTCTTTTCACGTACAATGACCCTACTATGAAATTAGGTGTTACAGAGGCAGAAATGCAAAAGAAATTAGCAGAAAAAGAAGTAACATTATTAAAGAAACAAATTGATACAGCAAAACAAACATTACAAAAAAACAAAAATGCTGGAGCACCTCAAGAAATGCTAAAAGCGTCAGAAACAGAAGTACAACAGCTTGAGTCACAACTGGAAATGAAAAAATTTGAAGTGGAAAAAGCGGAACAAATGATAAAAACAAACAAAGAAAAATTAACTACCCTTTCGGTAACAAGCCCTGTAGATGGTTTCATTGATGAAATTACGAAAAATACGGATGAAAAAACAGGTCTAAATGGGATTACAATTCGTCACACTGGTCCATTAAAAGTAAAAGGACAACTGTCAGAGTTCGAATTAGCTCATGTAAAAGTCGGGCAAGAAGTGACTATTACTTCCAAAACAGTACCAGGAAAAAAATGGACTGGAAAAGTAACAGAAATCACTTCAACACCGATCAAAAGCATGGATGAAAACAAAACTGTTTCTAATTACCAATTTATTGTTACATTAAATAATAGCGAAGACTTACAAAATGGATTCCATGTATATGTAACAAATACATCCGGTGCAGCAACTGGCACTGTTATCCCAAAAAGTAGCATTGTGAAGAAAGGGGACAAAAACGTTGTCTTTGTTATGAAAGATGGAAAGGTAAAAGAACAACCAATCACTGTTGAATTCGAAACAGATAGCGAAGCAAAAGTTTCTGGTGTAAAAAAAGGAGAACAAATCGTTTCTAAACCTGATAAAGACTTAAAAGATGGCATGGAGGTCAATGCCCAATGATTGAATTAAAAGACATCACGAAATCTTTTCAAAACGGCGCAGAATCCGTTCAAGTTTTGCACGGTATTGATATCACGCTTAACCAAGGTGAGTTTACTTCTATTATGGGACCGTCCGGTTCTGGTAAGTCAACGTTAATGAATGTAATCGGCTGCTTAGATAAACCAACAACAGGTACGTATTTATTAGCCGGTCACAACATCTCAAATATGTCTGAAACAGAGCTTGCCCACGTTCGCAATAAAGAGATTGGATTTGTATTTCAAAACTTCATGTTACTCCCACGTCTCAGTGCTCTACAAAATGTAGAACTGCCTCTCATTTACGCGGGAGTAGATAAAAAAGAACGCCGAGAACGTGCATTGGCAGCTCTCACAAAAGTTGGTTTAGCAGAACGTGCCACACATTTACCAAATGAATTATCTGGTGGGCAAAAACAACGTGTAGCCGTTGCCCGTGCTATTGTAAATAATCCGAAGTTCATTCTAGCCGATGAACCAACCGGTGCGCTTGATACAAAAACGAGCAAACAAATTATGGATCTCTTTTACGAATTAAACAAACAAGGTTCAACCATCATTATGATTACTCATGATAGAGAGATTGGAGAAGCAGCTGCGCGCCAAATTGTAATTCGTGACGGAAATATCGTTCAAGATTGGAGAGGTTAACGTTGAACACAAATGAAAATATACGTATGGCCCTTTCCTCTATCTTCGCTCATAAAATGCGATCCATTTTAACGATGCTTGGGATTATTATTGGGGTTAGTGCCATCATTACAATCATCTCAATCGGGGACGGAACAAATGAAAAGTTCCGTGAGCAAATTGGAAAAGAAAAGAAAGACCAATTCTCCGTAAACTATATAACGGAAGATTACTCGGATATGGATGGAAAAATATCAGCAAGCATGTATGACAATGTATTAAAAATTAGCGGCGTTCAAGATGTATACCCTGATGTAAGTGGAAAAGAAAAAGTATATGCAGGAAAAGAAGAATTAAATCTTGATATCATCGGGGCAAAAGGTGACTATTTTGAAGATTCCTCTAAATTCCATCTCGAGCACGGAAGGTTTTTAACAGCTGCTGATTTAGATCGACCAGAACATTCCATTGTGTTAAATAAAGAAGCATTTCATAAATTATTTTCCTCATGGAAACCAAACTTATATATAGACATAAAAGGTACACCTTACAAAGTAGTTGGTGTATTTTCTAAAGAATCCATGATGGGCGGCATAAAATTCAAAGAAGGTATCATTTCTGTTGAAAATTGGCCTGTCCTATTTGGAAAAAATAATTATGATGGCATTACAGTAAAAATTGATCCATCTCAAGATAAACAAACTGTGCAAGATGCGGTTGTAAAATCATTAAATGATGCCAAAAAGCCTGAGTATACAGGGAAATTTAAAGTACAAGATCCACAAGAAGCTTTAAAAGAAATTGATACCTTTACAGGTATATTAAAAAGTGTATTCGGTGGTATTGCAGCCATTTCATTACTTGTTGGCGGTATCGGTGTTATGAATATTATGCTCGTATCTGTAACAGAGCGAACGCGTGAAATTGGAATCCGAAAAGCAATTGGGGCGACGCGTGGAAAAATATTACTGCAATTCCTTATCGAATCTTGCATTCTAACAGCATTAGGCGGATTCATTGGATTTCTACTCGGTATTTTCTTCGCTTGGATTGTTGCTATGTTTGCTGGATGGCCACTTGTCGTTTCCGTAAAATTAGGAATTATTTCTGTCGCACTTTCTATGCTCATTGGGATTCTATTTGGTTTACTACCAGCTAATAAAGCGGCAAAGCTTGATCCAATCGAGTGTTTACGTTATGAATAAAAAACGGTAGAGAAGATGTTCTCTACCGTTTTTTTGCATGATCATTTCTTCCATGTAAATCCAAATTTATCCCATGCTTGTAAGTAATCTAGTAAGAAGATTTCTTCTTCCACGATATGACCCACTACGTTTGTCTTTCCTGTATTCACCATATCTTTTAAAGCAATTTGTAATTCACCTTTATACTGACCGTACTCTTCATTATCGATTAAAATATCCCCTCGTTTAATCGCTCTTGTATGATGCGGTTTAAATTCTTCTTTTTTATATTTCACGCGACTTTGTGTTGAGCGAATCATATATTCTGATACGTCCCCACGATAGAAATGCGGTTCTTCCAATATAATCTTTCTCTCTAACTCTGTTGTTGTATCATAAATTTCCACATCAAATATTTGCTTTTCTTTATTGATTGCCCCAAGTGCTTTTAGCTCAGCTTCTGATGCGTATGCATTTGCAATAATGACATCATCAATGACCCCTGTTGCAAATAAATGCTTCGCTTGTGTTATAATTGGTAATTCACGATGTTGTTCGATTGTACATAACCCTTCCGTTACCGGCCACGGACCATATGTTGCATCAAAAGATGTCACAAACGCTGCCGTTCTCATTCCATACTCTTTAAATTGTTTCGAGCATTTCATAAAGTGCTCATAAGAAAGACCCGAATAGCGATGTGGATAGAAATTATGACAACCAATTAAATTTTCTTTGTTCGGACGATGACTCATAATATTATCAACATATTTTGTACCATTGCTCATATTAATCTCGATTTTTAGCCCATATGGATTATATGTCATAATAGATTCTTCTAATCCTGAAAAACCAACATCTAGACGAATACCATACGCACCTAATTTATGGAAAAACGACAAATCATTATAAGAAATACCAAGCTGCTCAAACACGGCTGGATTTATATCAACGAGCACTTGAAAACCTAATTCATTTGCATGAGAAATCGTTTCCTTGAATTCTTTAATAATTGTTTCTTTGTCTCCATCAACGGATAATAAACATGTAAACACTCGTGTAAATCCATACTGATGTGCTAATGTTAAATATTCCTTATCTTTCTCTACTGTAGAATGTTCTGGATAAATAGAAATACCTAATTGTCTCATAAAGTATACGCCTCTTTCTTCATCATAATTGTAAACCTTTACAAATAAATGTAGATGAATAACCTATATCCCCTAACCATTTCCTACATTTTTGAATCCGCTTTCTTTTTGAAAAACTTCTATCAATCATAACAACTAGCAGACTATACATCTATACTTTAACTCTTTTTTAAAGAATTGTGTAGTCTTTACACAAATTTGTAAATCTTTTTCATCTAAAAAATTATTCCCCCCACTTCAGTTCAACTTTCTTGACTGTTACATTGGCCAATACATATACTCGAAGGAACAGAGAAAAATTATAATATAGGAGATGAATGTATGGGAGAAGCTGTACTTATAGAGCGAGAACCCTTATGGACAAAAGAATTTATCGCGCTAATTTTCGCTAATTTATGTATGTTCTTAGGTTTTCAAATGTTAATTCCAACGCTTCCTGTTTACGTAAAAGAAATTGGTGGCTCAAGTTCTAATATTGGTTTTGTTGTCGGCATATTTACTGTTGCAGCACTTTTTATTCGCCCCTTAACAGGGAATGCATTGCAGAAGTTTGATAAAAAAATTATTTTAATGACTGGAACTGCCATTTGTTTGCTAGCTATGGGCAGTTATTTGTTTGCTTCAACAGTATTTCTTCTGCTAGCTGTCCGTATTTTACACGGCACTGGTTTCGGTATGACAACCACTACATATGGGACGATTGTCTCTGACTTAATTCCACCTGCTCGCCGCGGTGAAGGAATGGGATATTTTGGTCTGTCTGGAACGATGGCAATGGCACTTGGTCCTCTCATTGGATTATGGGTTATGCAAAACTATAACTTTACTATTCTTTTTTTATGTGCACTATCTTGCACTGTCGTTTCTTTAATTTTAACAAAACTATTAAAAATGAAAGCAATGGCAAAGCCACCTCTCCAAAAACCTGAGACATTTTTAGATGGTTTTATTGAGAAAAAAGCTTTACTTCCTTCATTGTTAATTTTATGTATTACCCTTATGTATGGAGGAATTGGTAGCTTTATTACATTATTTGCTGCACAAGTCGGAATTACTGATATTAGCCTTTTCTTCTTATTTAACGCACTCGCAATCGCTGTAACTCGTCCATTTTCTGGAAAGTTATATGATGCGAAAGGGCATATATTTGTAATTATTCCTGGTGTTCTACTAACGCTTGCAGGGATTATTCTTCTATCATATACAACAACGATACCAAGTTTAATTATTGCTGCTAGTTGTTATGGTAGTGGATTTGGGGCCATTCAACCGGCCTTGCAGGCATGGATGATTGACCGGGTTTCTCCGCACAGACGAGGTGTCGCTACTGCAACATTCTTCTCTGCCTTTGACCTTGGCATCGGCGCTGGGGCAATTCTGTTCGGATTTATTGCCCATTTTACAGATTATGCAACTGTATATCGTTACTCATCCGTCTTGCTTATCGTATTCCTTTTTATTTACATAACAAATGTAAGAAAAGAAAAACGATTAGGGAAAAGACACGAAAAAGCTGCTGGATGACGATTCCAGCAGCTTTTCTTATTAATTACGACGATATTTTAATTTTGTTGTTACGTTATCGCCGAAATAGGTCTCTATTCCATACGCACCTGTCGCAACAACCTTCGTTGTTAATATTACTTTATCTCCAGCCAATTGAATTGTGCCCTTTTGCAGTACATTACTTCTAATATTTTTAAATGAAAATGTCCCAATCCCGTTATTATCAAACGTTATCATTGTCTCATCTTGAGATCCATCAGGCTTTGCATTTTCACAATCTCTCGATTTTTGCCCATGCATTTGTGCACCTAATTGAATTCTCGCTACATTTTTCTCGCTAAATTGAAGAGTTGCAAAAATTCCATTCCCACAATAATCATCTGAGTCTGTCCATGTTCCACTATAAGATGTGAAGTCCTTTACTTGTACTGGCTCAGGTTTCTTTGGCTCAGATTGTTCTTTAGGCTTCTCGGCTACACTTTCCTGTTGTTTTTCTTTTAATTTGAAGACAACTTTCAGCGACTTTCCTATATCTGATCCATCTGTTGCTTTTACTTTTTTCGTTACAAATACAGTATATGTCCCTTGTTTCTTTTCTTTATCTTTCGATTCAACAACCAGTTTCGTCCCATCAATTTTCAATTTTGTATCTACTTTAGCATTCTCCTCGTCCATGACATAAACAGATTCAGGCGTCACTGTCCCTGGATCAATGTTTTTCTTTAAATCAATTTCCATTGGATCATCAGCAGTAATCGATGCTTGTACTGGAACTTCCTCAAACTTTTCTTCCGTTGTCTTATTCTCTTCCTTTTTTACTTTTGTATCAACTGGCTGATCTTTGTCTGCACACCCTGCCAAAAGCACTCCACACAACATAAATACTAGCATGAAGAGCTGACTTACATGCTTCATACACTTTCCCCCATTTAACTCGTTTTTAATAGGATGACAAAAAGTTTATTACCCTCTTATCTTTTCATATTATACCATTTTGTAACAATATATTTATATATTACTTATTAATTCATATCCTCTTCATAATCTGCATATTTTTCGTATATTGACCTCACAATATGTATAACGCTTCTTCATCATTGTTTTTTACAAACTTACTTTTAAAACCAATTAAATCCAGAAGATTCTTTAAGTAAATGTAAACTTTTTATTCCTTTGTAAATTTAGTGTAAATTTTAACGATAATCCGTTTACAGTCAATCAAGGTTTAGTTAATAATTACACCGTACATGAAATATAAGGAGTGGAATTCGTGGAATTTAATATTCAAGATATGCTCTTCCAATTTATTGGGGG
This sequence comes from Bacillus cereus group sp. BfR-BA-01430, assembly GCF_022663115.1. NCBI lineage: Bacteria > Bacillati > Bacillota > Bacilli > Caryophanales > Bacillaceae > Bacillus > Bacillus cereus group sp. BfR-BA-01430. The sequence goes on along the minus strand of NZ_JAKUEW010000001.1, from coordinate 42,198 downwards.
GTTAGGTATTTTCTTATTCGGAATTAAATACATGGGAGATGGACTGCAACAAGCAGCTGGAGATCGTCTCCGTGATATTCTCGATCGCTTCACAACAAATCCACTGATGGGTGTACTAGCTGGTATGTTAGTTACTGTGCTTATTCAATCTAGTTCTGGTACAACCGCTTTAACAGTTGGACTTGTAAGTGCTGGCTTTATGACGTTACGACAAGCCATCGGCGTCATTATGGGGGCAAATATTGGAACAACTGTTACAGCATTTATTATTGGAATTAAAATTGGAGAATATGCTCTTCCTATTATGGCAATCGGAGCAATCTTCCTATTCTTCTTTAAAAATAAAAAAGTACAATCTCTTGGACAAGTCGTATTCGGATTTGGGATGTTATTCTTCGGTTTAGAATTAATGAGTACAGGTATGAAACCACTCCGTTCTTTAGAATCATTCCAGGAGCTAACAGTAAGTATGAGTAATAATCCTATTTTAGGTGTGATTGTTGGTACTGTATTTACTTTAATTGTACAAAGTTCAAGTGCAACAATTGGAATCTTGCAAGAGTTATTCGGGCAAGGAGCAATTGATTTAAAAGCTGCACTTCCTGTATTATTTGGTGATAATATCGGAACGACGATTACCGCTGTTTTAGCAGCAATTGGTACTTCTATCGCGGCGAGACGTGCGGCATTCGTACATGTTATCTTTAATATCGTTGGAACCATTATCTTTACAATCTTATTAATACCTTTTACAAGTTTAATTCAATATTTCCAAACATCATTAAACTTAAATCCTGAAATGACAATTGCCTTTGCACACGGAACATTTAACGTGACAAATACAATAATTCAGTTTCCATTCATCGCTGTCTTAGCTTGGATTGTAACAAAAATCATTCGTGGAGATGATGCTGCTATCGACTGTAAGCCGCAGCACTTAAATCCTATTTTCATTGAACAATCTCCTGCTATCGCTTTAACAGAAGCACAAAAAGAAACGATTCGCATGGCAGAGTTTGCATTACACGGACTAAAAGAAGCGCGCTGCTTTTTAAATACGAAAGAAAAGAAGCACGCGGATATGGCAGCTCAACTAGAAGGGGCGATTAATAATTTAGATCGAAAAATTACCGACTATTTAGTATTGCTGTCTGAAAAGCCTCTTTCGCCAATAGATTCTGAAAAACATTCCGCATTATCATCTGTTGTCGGAGATATCGAACGCATTGGAGATCACGTTGAAAATTTAATCGAGCTTGTAGACTCTCAAATTTCCAATCGAATTACACTATCTACTGAAGCCATGGAAGAACTAAATGAAATGCTAGAGTTAACAGTTTCTACATTACAAGATGCGATCCATGCTTTAACAAACTTTGACACCGAACTTGCTCAAACAGTCATTACGAAAGAACGTAAAATTGATCAAATGGAACGCGTATTGCGTAAACGCCATGTGATGCGCCTAAATGAGCGCAGTTGCTCCGGTGATGCGAGCATTATCTTTGTCGATATGGTAAGTAATTTAGAACGTATCGGTGACCATGCTGTCAACATTGCAGATGGTGTGTTAGGGGAACAAGGAAAATTCTCATTAAGACAAACATTATAAAGACAAAAGAGACGCTTGAATCAGGCGTCTTTTTTGTTTTTACCAAAGTCGCTTTTCTGCTGAATTATATAAAATAGCCCCGTTCCTTCTCTTCTTGGACATATTCCAACAAATTTGACATTCCTATGCTTTTCTCACATTACATATTTTCATTTCACATAAAACCTATTATACTTGTCATATATTCATAAAACATAATAATGACATGCTATATAAATCTGACTTCCCATAAAATAAATTGAATTTTTGCGAAATGTAAATAATTTGTAATGTTCTTTTGCACTAAATTTCATTATAATTAGTTGATATGAGTTTCGTATTTCAATCCAAATGAAGGAGTACATGAAATGGATCAAAACCCATCTTTACAAGAGAATACACGTAGTAATACAAAGAAAAAAGGAAAGAAAAAAACAAAAATTATTATAAGCGCCCTTTTATTATTTTTAATAATAGGAGGAGGTTATACTTGGTTTTTAGTCAATAAAGCATCTTCTGCTGTTCGAAATGCCGCTCACGATTTAGCGCGCGGTAATAAATCAGATTTGCGTGATAAAGCTGTAAAACCTATTACAAATAATGTATCTGTATTAATAATGGGTGTTGATGAAAGCGATGTCCGCGGAAAAGAATACGGTAACGCAATCCGTACTGATGCCCTATTACTAGCAACTTTTAATAAAGATAGTAAAACGGTCAAGCTATTGAGCATCCCGCGCGACACATACACATATATTCCCGTAGAAAAGAAAAAAGATAAAATTACACATGCACATGCATACGGTTCAGCGAAAAACGGGAAAAATGGCGGACCACAAGCAAGTATCGATGCCGTAGAAAAATTACTACATGTTCCTGTCGATTACTTTGTCAAATTCAATTTCAAATCCTTTATGAAAATTGTTGATGATTTAGGTGGCATTAAAGTGGATGTTCCTGTTGAATTCACAGAACAAGATAGTAACGATAATCCAGATGCAATTCACTTGAAAAAAGGGGTTCAAAAATTAAATAGTGAGGAAGCACTTGCACTTGCTAGAACGCGTCATATCGATAGCGACGCAATGCGCGGACAACGTCAACAACTTGTGATTGAAGCAATTTTAAAGAAACTAACAAGCGTTGGTTCAGTTACAAAAGTAGGAAATATTATTGATGATATTAACGGACAATTCGTTACAAACTTAACATTTGATGATATGTTATCATTTTATAAATACGGTTCTGATTCTACACTTGAAAAATTGCAAATTGAAGGAACAGACTGCTACATGGCTAAAGGTGATGACACATGCAGCAAATCTGCTGGTGGTGGTAGAATATATTACTATAAACCAGATGAAAAGAATTTAAAAAGCTTAACAAATGAACTTCGTGAACATCTTGGATTACCTGCATATACAAAGAAAGAGTCAGATAAGAAAAAGCAATCTAACCCTGAAGCAGAAGAAAATCAGGATTCAAATCATAATGAAAATGAAGAAGATACAGAAACAGAGTCTCATAACAATTAATCAAAGCCCCAGCTCTATAGAAATAAAGCTGGGGCTTTATGTATCTATCAACTTAAGAATTCCTAAAATTAAAACTTTTTAAACTATCAATTTTTATATCTTTAAATTATAATAAAAGATAGCAGAATATTTTAATTAACAGGAGGCACATACAAATGAAAGCAGCCGTAAAACATAATATTTCCGACTTTAAAGACTATTTAAAGTCCAATGATATATATATGGAAGAAATCGTTGATGAAAATGATGGTTCCGTACATTTCACAGTAAATTTAACTACAGAAAGTGGCGCAAAAATACACCTAATCGCAGCCTTCCATAATGACCATCCAACTGTAGATATATATTGCTTCAATGTTGCACAATTAGCTGATTCAACATCCAAAAGTGACATTTTATATATGTTAAACGAGCTGAACACATCATATAGATTTGCAAAGTTTACACTGAACAATAGAAATATTATCGATATCTCCACTTCCCTTGCCTTTTCAGAGCCACATTTTAACCCAGCGCTTGTCTTCGAACATGCGAGAATGCTATATCAATTAGCGAATGATGAGTATGAAAAGATTATGAAAGTAATTTGGAACTAAACAAACTTATGTAGGGGCCGTCCAAAACTATAACCTGTGGACAGTCTCTATTTCTCTTTTTAAAACAGCAAGATGGACCAGCTCGTTCATATTTCATGTCAAATCACTAATATTGCTTATGATCCATATAAATGAAAAAGAATGGACAAAAAATGTAAATACAATTGTTTATCCATCCTTTTCATTACATAACTATTCTTCACACATACTTCCGATGCACCATCTTCCCATCATATGAAAAGACAACGCCTTTACTCTCTACAATCGACTCTAAATGCACCGTTCTTCCCCATAGTTGATAAATATATGGCAGTACTTTCTCTAAATATTTTAAATCGAGCTCAATTCCTTCATAACAATGCTTAATATATAGCTCGCCATTCTTTAAATAATCTCCATTTTCTACAACTAGATATGGGAATCCGCCATTTGTCCGCATATTTACAAGCTGATCGCGAACATGTTCCCACTCTTTATCCACTACTTTATACTCTTTCCCTTGGCGTTGGAATAAGTACATATCTTCTCTCATCACTAAGTCCTTATTTAAATAGTTTCTTAAAAATGATACATCCCATTCAATTTCCCGTACTTCAAAGATTTTTTCACGACCTGACCCAGGCTTCACCCCGCGGCGCTTCATCTCTTCGGTCGGGTTATTATAGCGTTCTTCAATATCTTCAAACACTTTAATACCGAGGTAATACGGATTAATGTTCGTTTTAGAAGGTTGCACAACGCCTGCATTTAATTTCGCAAATTCAATCGATTCATCGGATGTTAAATCCATTTCACGGAGTATGCGTTGATGCCAAAACGAAGCCCAACCTTCATTCATGATTTTCGTTTCAAGCTGTGGCCAAAAATAAAGCATTTCTTCCCTCATCATCGTTAAAATATCGCGCTGCCATTCCTCTAGTTCTCGGCTATACTCTTCGATAAATAAAAGCAAATCTTTTTCAGGTCTTGGTGGAATTTTTTTCTTTTTTCTTATTCGCGCTGGTTCTTTCTTTTCATTTTGTTCATCTAATCTCCATAAATCATCGTATTCTGAAACTCGTTTCTTTTCTGCTTCTTCCACATCCTCGATGCTCCATGCTAATTTTGGACGCATGAGCGATGGATCAATATGCTCTTGAATTGCAAGTACAGCATCTAAAAATTTTTCGACCTCTTCTTTTCCATATTTATGCTCATACGCTTTCACACGATCAGCAGTCGCAGCCATACTTTCCACCATATCGCGCTTCGTATTCGAAAAGCGAATGTTATTTTTAAAGAAATCACAATGCGCTAATACGTGCGCTACAATTAATTTATTTTGAATTAAAGAATTCGTATCTAATAAAAATGCATAACATGGATTCGAGTTAATCACAAGTTCATATATTTTACTAAGCCCCAAATCATAATGCAGCTTCATTTTGAAGAACTGTTTTCCAAAGCTCCAATGTGAAAAACGTGTTGGCATGCCATACGCACCAAATGTATAAATAATTTCCGCTGGGCATACTTCATAACGCATCGGATAAAAATCTAGTCCAAACCCAGTCGCAATCTCTGTAATTTCAGCAATCGCATATTGCAGTGCTTTATCATCACTCGCTCTCATTCTTTTCCCTCCTTACACTCTCCCTTAAGAAAGTGTATGAAGGAAAACAAGCTTTCATGAAAACTAAACAAAATTCTCATGCGAATCGGAATCATTTCGTTTCCTAACTTTAAGAGGGAATTCCCACTAGAATATAGAATATTAAAATATACAGAATCCCATTCCATCTGTATGCATAAAGGAGTTGATGATATGAAGTGGGCTGTGCGCCGAGAACGAAGCTTTTTCTATATTGCTTTGGGACTTGGACTACTACTACCTAATTTATTGCTAGTACTTCCACTATTCCTAGATTCTACACTAACTTCCGTTGACTTTATTATTTTGTTCTCATTAATTTTACTAGTTAATTTCTTTTTGCTCTGGATTATGTTTGATATTCAATATGAATTTAGAGAAGAAACTCTTTACGCACGCTGTGGGCCATTCCGATGCAACATTCCGTATACCCATATTACAAAGGCCAATAAAACAAATGACATGATGATCGGTTTTCGGTTAGCTGCAGCGCTAGAAGGAATTGAGATTCACTATGATTCTAAAAGGAAGTTTTTTTGCAGTGTGAAACTTTCACCGCAAAATGAAGAAGCCTTTATTGCCCAATTGCAAAAAAAGTGCCCCAAATTACAAAACAATTCGATTTCAAAATAAGATAGAAAAAGCGACACTATCAATGTGAAGTGTCGCTTTTTCTATCCTTATTACTCTTCAATAATATCAAGTTTCTCCGTAATTGGTGTGCGTGCTTTTCCTTCTGGCGTTTTATCGAAATAACCGACATGAAGAATACCAACGATGCGTTGCCCCTTTGTTAGTCCAATTCCTTCTATAAATAATGGATTATAAATTAATCCACCTGTTTTCCAAACAGAGCCTAAACCGCGTTCCCACGCAAGCAATTGAAAGTTTTGTATAAATGCACATGTTGCTGCGTAATCTTCGTCGCGCTGAATTTGACGTGGATCTTCATCCATATAAACAACGATTTGAGCTGGTGTGCTTAAGAAACGATCGGATAAAATTTTACCGCGCTTTGCTCTTTCTTCTTCTGTGAAAGAATTTAATACGGCCTCTACTAGCTTTTTGCGCCCTTCTCCGATAAATAATTTACAATTCCATGGCTCACGATATTTATGGTTTGGTGCCCATGTTGCATCATTTAATAATTCAATTAATAGCTCTTTCTCGACAGTTTTATCTGTAAATGTACGAATCGATCGCCTTTCTTTCATAACATTTGCAATGGAAGTATATGTAGTCATATCGTTCTCTCCCTCATTTTACTCTATATGTATAAGTTTATTATTGATAGTGATTTTCAATTTCGATTATAACTTAGTTTTCTATCATTAATCAATGTTTTATGTTGGAAAACTGTCAAAACCCTACCCTAAAATAGCGAGAGTTATTATGAATAAAAATTCTCTCTGTTCTACCGTATAATATTTCGCTATCCCCAAAAACTAACGAAAGCAACTTATAAAGGAAAAGAGGTGGATATGATGTTCAAATTTTCATCAAAAAAGCAAGAATCGGCAAAGAAAAAGACGCCTTGTTCTATTCCTGAATTTATTCATACGATGAAAGAATCTCTTGATTTTGTTTCCTACCCTATTATACAGGACGGAACACTCTGTCTCTTTTATTACAAAACAGTAGTTGATGCACTCCTCATTGAGCAGTTTATTTTAACACCGCTCAAAAAGCAGTTAAATAAGCTGGAAAATATAACGGATGTAGCAAATAGCATCTCACTTGAAGACATTGTCGTCTCTCCTTCTATTGATGATATTCGTGAAAAATTATTAGCCGGATATGTTCTTATTCAAATGCAAAATCATTCAAAGCAATATGCCCTTATACGCGTAGAGAATACATCGATAGGGGCCCGTACATATAACGATACAGAAAATGAGTACAGCGTCATTGGACCTAAAATCGGACTTGTTGAAAATATTGATATCAATATTCACTTACTACGCCAAAACATTGTAACAGAACAATTAATTTTCAAAGAAATTACTGTCGGATCTCTGTCTAAAACAAAAGTTGCCGTCGCTTATATAGAAGGCATTACAAATAAACAACATATTCATACTGCTATTCAGCGCTTAGAGGACATTGATTTTGATGTTCCTTTCGACGCAACAATGATTGAGCAATTTATTAGTGATAATAGTAATTCGCCATTTCCCGTTCTACTACCGACAGAGCGACTTGATCGATCTGTATTTGCTTTAATCAATGGACAAGTGCTTATTTTAACAAATGGATCGCCTTATGCATTAGCTGGTCCAACAACTTTATTAGACTTCTTTATTTCACCGGAAGACTATTATTTACCGTGGCTTATCGGCTCTTTTTTTCGGATGATACGTTTTTTTGGCGCGATTTTCTCTTTATTTTCTTCTGCGATTTATACAGCAGTATTAACGTATCATTATCAAATGATTCCGACAGATTTATTAGGTCCGATTATTTTTTCTCGAGCAAATGTACCTTTCCCACCAATTTTAGAAGCACTTTTTTTAGAAATTACAATTGAGTTATTACGTGAAGCAGGTGCGCGTTTACCAACAAAAGTCGGACAAACCATTGGAATTGTTGGCGGGATTGTCATTGGGCAAGCTTCTGTTGAAGCAGCTTTAACAAGTACCATCTTATTAATTGCAGTCGCTTTGTCAGCTCTTGCCTCTTTCACAACGCCAACTGTCAAAATGTCATCTACAATTCGATTGCTCCGATTCCCACTTATTCTTTTAGCTGGTGCACTAGGAGGGCTCGGTCTCATTATCGGATTTGTATTCATTTTAACTCATTTACTTCATTTAAAATCACTTGGGTCGCCTTATTTATTGCCATTATATCCATTTCGTGGTTTAAGCACAGCGGAAGGATTTCTTCGCTTTCCATTTAGTCAAACGGCCAATCGACCTTCTTTTTTACGTCCAAGATCGCAGTGGCGTTATGACGCTAAAAAAGCAAAACAAAAACATGATGGTGAAAAAACATGAGAAATATTTTATCTTTTTTAGTCATTATTTTGCTATGTTCCCAATTCGGATGTGCACAAATGTATACAGTAGACACACAAAGAATGATTCATGCAGTTGGATTTGATATGCCAAAAAAACAGAAGTTTCAAGGAACTATTTTATATCCCGAATATACCCATGGTGTAAATACGAAACCGAAAACGCAAACAACGACAGCAAATTCACTTGAAACGATTGCATCTCGTTTGAACGCAAAGTCTCCGCATAATATTGTAGTTGGACAAATGCGTGTCGTCTTATTTGGAAAGTCTTTTGGCACATATGGAATTGGCGAAATGGTGAATAATTTACAGCGCGATCCGAACGTTAGTCGCGATGTACAACTCGCTCTTGTTGATGGTTCATCTAAAAAGCTTTTGCAGTACGTAAAAACACACAGTTCCTTATATCTTGCTGAATTACTGGAACAAAATGTACGAAATGAAACGATTCCTCGTACAGCTTTAAATTTATTTTTATATGACTATTACTCAAAAGTACGCGACCCCTTTTTACCGTATATTTCAATCGATAAAGATCAAGCAGTTTCTGTGAAAGGACTTGCCTTTTTAAAACAAGATAAAGTCGTTATGTATACGGATAACCAAGGGTCCTTTTTAGTCAAACTTCTTATTAATCCAACAAAAAATGGACGCTATGAAGTACCTATTCGAAAAGGAAAACATAAAGGGCTCGTCGTGATTCAAAATTTATCCGGCAAAAGCACCTACCAAGTTAACGATATTGATCATACAGCGAAAGCACGCATTCGTTTAAAGTTAAATGGATTAATTAAAAGCTCTCCTAATTGGCTGAACTTAACACATGAAGAGAATATTTCATACATTCGAAAACAGGTAGAAAATACACTAAAAAAACATATAGAACAACTCATTCAAGAATTCCAACAAAAAAACATAGATCCATTAGGTATATGTGATGAAATGAGAAGTCGGACAAGGAAATGGAGCATAAAAGAAATTAGAGAGATATACCCTTCCATAGATATTCCTGTTGATGTAAATGTGAATATTGTACAATCTGGCATTGGAGAGTAGTGAGGTGATAAGATGAATACGAAAAACACAGAAAAAACAAAGACCGTTTCTCCTTATTTCATATTTTTTTTACTACATTCCTTACAAATTGGAGTAGGTATTCTCGGCTATCAACGAATTATTATAAAGCACTCTGGTCATGACGCATGGATTGCTATCATTATAGCTGGCGTTGCAACTCATATTGTATTATTTTGTATGTTAAAAATGTTAGAGAAAGATGGTGATTTAGTTCAAATCCATACAACATGCTTTGGAAAATGGATTGGATCTTTCTTAACTTTATGTTTCACTTTTTATTTTCTATTATTTTGTCTTACTGTTCTGCGGACATATATTGAAGTGATTCAAGTTTGGGTCTTCCCTACTATAAAAGGATGGACGTTGACTTTACTTTTTTTACTTGTTACTTACTATGCATTAAAAGGAGGATTCCGTTCTGTAACCGGAATATGCTTTTGGGGAATCATATTACCCATTTTCGTTGTTCTTTTTTTAGTTTTCCCACTACAATATGCTCATGTTCGTAACATATTACCCATTTTCATACACTCACCTATTGAGATTCTAAAATCAGTTAAAGATTCTTCATTAGAATTTTTAGGATTTGAAGCCGTACTTATTTTTTATCCATTTATTGAAAAAGGAAAATCATTAAAAAAATGGGCTCATGGTGGTATTTTATTTACGACCATTGTATATGTAGTGTTAGCAGTCGTTTCTATTATGTATTTTAGTGAAGGCTTACTAAACCATACGATTTGGCCAACATTAACAATGTTAAAAATTATTAAAGTTCCCTTTATTCAACGATTTGAATACATTATTATTTTTATTTGGTTACTGATTATTTTACCAAACCTATGCTTAACGATTTGGTCAGCTTGTCGTTCTGTAAAGCGTTCTTTCCATATCTCATTTAATATTACACTCCCTTTTTTTATTATAATTATATTCATCGCCTCTTTATTTTTTACAAACCGGGAAAGTATCAACACATTAAACAATATTCTATCTGAAACTGGTATGTATATCGTATATACATATATTCCGTTACTTTCTATATGGCACTCCATTCGCTGGCGATGGCAAAAGAAAAAAACTTCTCCATAATAGTGAAGAGTTTGATACAATTCAATTAATACGTAGCTAAAGGGGGATAAGCATATAAAAAAATATATTTTCTCTCTACTTGTCATCATAAGTCTACTCCTCGCTGGATGTAGTAGTGCAAATAACAAAAACGTTTCAGGATCAAAAGAAGATCATGCTTCTCACACGGCACAAGGTGACGTGCAAGAAAAAACAAAAGGAATAGAAACACTCCCAACCTTTCTAGACAAGCTAGATCCACAACTAAAAGATATCTATACAGTCGCAGGAAACAATGCCGAATTATTAAGCTGGATTCCTTGTTACTGTGGATGTGGCGAAAATGTGGGACATAAAAGCAATAAAAACTGTTTTATTAAAGAAATAAAACAAAATGGAGAAGTTGTTTGGGATTCTCACGCAACAACATGTGTAAACTGTTTAGAAATTGCAGTCAAATCTGCATCTATGCAACAAAACGGAAAGTCGCCACTTGAAATTAGAAATTACATCGACAATACATATAAAGAAGGCTATGCAAAACCGACGCCTACACCAATGCCAAAAGCTTAAAAACGAGGAATCTCCTCGTTTTTTATTAGCAAATTCTTTCACGTGTATTTCCACTTATCTTTCACACACTATATGTAACTCCTCGGTAAGGAGGTACACAATGAACACCTACAACGACTACGACAAAGCGCTCTATTACACATATTGTTGTAATTGGGATAAGTTGCTTGTTTTAATGGTACAAACAAAAGATCAATTATTTTCAAAACGAATTGAACGCTTTTTACATGCGTATCAATATGGAAAACAATTATCTGAAGTAGATAAACAACTACAACTGTTATTCCAATATATTGACCACGCCTCACAAAAGTCCTATATAGAAGAAATTGAGCAGTTACAAATGTAACGAAAGTGCCTGTCCAAAAAGGATTATTTTTGGATGGGCTCTTTTTACAAGTATTGATTTTACTAACAGTGAAGTAGCGAGATTTGTCGGCTAGTTGCTATCTCATGTCGAAACCACCACCTTTTTGAATATTTTTCCACATTTATGTTCATAATACATATATGATTGTGAATTGGACGTGATAACTTTGCGGAAACTATTATACATATTCCTTTGTATCATTACAGTCTTAACCGGTTGCCAAACAAAGAAAGACATGGATTCATTTCATGGAAGGAAACAAGATAAAGATACATACAATATTCTCATTATCGGCAGTGATTCACGCGGCGAGCAACATGCGCGTGCGGATACAATTATGATTGCTCAATATAATAAAAAAGAGCATACGGCCAAACTCGCTTCTATTATGCGCGATAGCTATGTAGAAATTCCTACCCATGAAAAAAAATATAATAAAATTAACGCTTCCTACTACTATGGTGGTCCAGAATTGTTACGTAAAACAATTCATCACAATTTCGGAATTGATACTTCCCATTACGTAACAATCGATTTTCAAGCGTTTGTTAACATTGTAGATACAATCGCACCAGAGGGAATTGAAGTACATGTCACACAATCCATGATTGATGACATGAAATTACCTGTAAAGTCAGGGATGCAGCCCCTTCATGGAAAAGAATTATTAAAATATGCTCGTTTTCGTCACGATAAAGAGAGTGATTTTGGCCGTGTAAGACGACAACAAGAAGTACTGCAAGCAGTTAAACAAACATTGACTCATAAGATGCATTCTCTAGATGGAATGCTTGATGTACCAGTAATGACACAAAAAATCGCACCAGACATCCAAACAAATTTAGATGTACAAACGCTATTTGCACTCCGCAATAGTCTATTATCAGCACCCAAAATAGAAACAATGCGCATTCCTCTTGAGAATGAGTATAATCATGCTTTTATTGAGCATGCAGGCTCCATATTACAAATTCATCCCGAAAAAAATAAAGAAGCTCTTCAACGTTTTTTCAACGTCACAAAAGCTGTCAATAACTCATAAAAACAAGGTTATATACCTTGTTTTTTGATTTTACTCCTATAAATTTTCTTGATAAAAATATTTTTTCTTTATTTTCATGCCCTCTTCATACTATAATTTAGTATGTAACTATTATAAGAGAGGTAAAAACATGGACCGTGAAAAAAAACAAGAATACGCTTTATTGACTGCTTGGGGAGCTTCTTTTATCGCTACACTTGGAAGCTTATATTTTTCTGAAATTATGAAGTTCGAACCTTGTGTGCTTTGCTGGTATCAACGTATTTTTATGTATCCATTTGTTTTATGGCTTGGTATAGCTATAGCGAAAAAAGACTATCGCATCGCTTCCTATTCCTTGCCAATCGCAAGTATTGGTGCTTGCATTTCTTTATATCACTATGGAATCCAAAAAATCTCAGCTCTTTCCGAAGCTGGAGCAGTTTGCGGGCGTGTTCCTTGTACGGGAGAATATATAAACTGGTTTGGTTTCATCACGATTCCATTTCTAGCTTTAATTGGATTTATGACAATTATTATTTGTAGCTTTATCATCATAAAAAATAAATAAGGAGATGAAATCATGAAAAAACTGCTTATATTTGGCGGTATTATTATCGTTTTATTTGCGGCCCTTTTAGGTGTAAGATTTATGGAAGATAATAGTAAAAAAGATTACTATGCAAATAAGATTACGCTTGAAGATCTTCGTAAAAATATTACAGACAAAAAAGACCAGACCATTTACTTTTATCAAACAAACTGTGTACATTGTCAAAAGGTGTCTCCTGTCGTTGTCCCCCTTGCGAAAGATTTGAATGTTGATATGAAAGTAATCGATATTGAAAAAGAACCTGATGCTGTTTGGGACGAGTTCAACATTAAAGGAACTCCAACAATCATTCATTATAAAGAAGGTAAAGAAGTAAGTCGCATCAGTGGCGAAAAAGACAAAGAAACTTTTCATAAATGGTTGAAAGAAACGAAAAAGTAACAAGAAAAGGAAACTTACGCTATACATGAAATGGATATAAAATCCCACACTACTATATAAGGAGGGGGTTTTATGCCAGAAGTACGCTGCTCTGTTTCCAATTGTTCCTTTTGGGGACAAGGCAACTTTTGTCAAGCAACTGCAATCTTTGTTCAGCCTGATGACCAAAATGCAAATCAACCAGGAGATCATTCCTATACAAATGCAGCTTTAACAGGTGAAACATTTGAAAGTGAAGTAATGGCAAGTGTGGAAACATGTTGCCAAACCTTTAAACCAAAATATTAAATCAAAACCCTTCATCGTATGAAAGATGAGGGGTTTTCTTCTGCACGATTTCATATCATAATTATCCCATATTTCCAAGCATCATGCATGAGTACCATGTATAAGATTACAATCACAACTGTTCCCCACAAAGTAATTTCTCGATATTTTCCTTCCTCGCCATCTCGTGCTTCAATAAAAACCCAAATAAAACCTATCATTAAAATGAAATCAATATATGGTACATACAGGAAAAAGAACAACAATACATATAAATACACAACAAATAAACCAGTTGTAATTAAAAAAATTTTAAAAGCAAATTCACTATTTCCTTTTTTCATACATCCGCTCCCCCCAATCTGTACTGTATTATATTCAACATATGACAGATTGGGAAAACATTCTAAATAAGCTACCGAAAATTTACGGTAGCTATTATGGAACATTATATTTTCGTTTATATATATTGCTTAAAACGGAATGAGGTAATTGTTCATAGCGAGCCTTCTCTCCTGATTCATCTATCATATAAAAATTATTCCCTATATAATAGTACCCTTTTTTTCGTTGAGAATAGACCGGATATCGCTCATTCGGCAACACCATCTTCACTTTTGTCAATTGCCCATTTGGTTCTTGCCAATATAGATTCATGCGATCTACAAGCGTCAACATTCCAATTTGATCTTCTTCTACTTTGCGACCATTCCAACTTACAACGCGGTACCCATGCGTATGAGCTACATGTTCTGGAGATGCATGAAAGCTTGAGATAATGACCTTTGTCTGTACAGATACGCGATCATATAACCATTGTATATCGCGGTCATGCATGCGAATGCATCCATTGGATTCTCGCCTTCCAATCGTGCCTTCACGATTTGTTCCATGAATCGCATATTCCTTTTCATTTAAACCGAGCCATCTTGTTCCAAGTGGATTATTAGGGGCACCGCCTGGAATTTTTTTTCGATGATACTCTTTATTTTTATATTTATTAATGATGCAAAAGCTTCCTTCAGGAGTTGGTGTACGAGGACTTCCTGTTGTTACCGGAAATGTTCTTACGTAATTCCCATTTTCAAAAAAAGATAATTGATTGGTCGTCAAATTAATCAATATGAGATAATCTGTCTCAGCAAACGTATGAATCGGCAGGCCGAAAAAGAGGATGACTGCTAGCCATAATTTTTTCATCTATATCCCCCCAGTACCACCATATACAATGGTACCATTAGCTTTTGCTATACTGCCGATTCTTATGAATAAAACATGCATACTCTTCTTTCATCTTTCTTTATCCGCTATGTTAGAGCAATAGTTTCACTTTATCCACTTACAATCGCTCCACCATTGACATGAATCATTTGTCCTGAAACATAAGTTGAATCTTCTGAAGCTAAATATACGTAAGCTGGTGCCAATTCATACGGCTGTCCAGGTCTTTTCATGGGGACATCGCTTCCAAATTCAGCTACTTTCTTTTTATCAAAACTTGATGGAATAAGCGGTGTCCAAATAGGACCTGGTGCGACACCATTTACCCGAATTCCTTTTTGCATTAATGACTTTGCAAGCGACCTTGTAAAAGCAACAATCGCTCCCTTTGTCGCCGAATAATCAATAAGTTGCTCGTTTCCTTCATATGCAACAATAGATGCTGTATTAATAATAGCATCGCCCTGTTTTAAATGTACTAACGCCGCTTTTGTAACATGAAAATAAGAAAAGATATTAATACGAAATGTTTTTTCAAGCTGCTGCGCAGTAATATATTCTAAACTTTGCTGCGGATATTGCTGCGCGACATTGTTGACAAGAATATTGAGATCACCTAATTGAGAAACAGTTTCTTGCACAATTTGCTCACAATGTTGTTCATCACTTACATCTCCTGGAAGCAATATACACTTTGCACCATGTTTCTCTACTAACTTTTTTGTTTCATTTGCATCTTCATGTTCGTCTAAATAAGCAATTGCGATATTTGCCCCTTCTTTTGCAAAAGCAACTGATACCGCTCTTCCAATGCCACTATCTCCCCCTGTAATAAGCATATATTTTCCTTTTAATTTCCCGCTTCCTTTATAGTACGGATTATCATATTGAGGAAGTGGATTCATAAGAGACTCTACTCCCGGTTGTTTATTTTGATGTTGCGGTGGCAATGTTAAAAATGTTTTCTGCTGTGTCATCCGTTCTTTCAACTCCTTCTTACTCTTTTCTTCTTATCATGTACATATCTACTAAAAGTAATTATGTATCAAGTACTTTCACTGCATTTTAAAGAGGAGTCTTACTATCCATCAATAGCGGAAAAAACACGAATTGTATACATCGTTTTATGACTAATATTCGACATCAAAACATAAAATACAAAATGGTATAAACTTTTTTTGTACAAAACTCTTGCAAAAAAAACAAAAAACGAATATTATATATAACTGTTGCTAGAATCATTCGTAAACAGAAAGGATGTTTATATGTTTAACCTTTCAAAACATAAAACTTCTATTAAAACTGAAATTATGGCAGGTATAATCACCTTTTTAACAATGGCATATATTATTGTCGTAAACCCTGTTATCCTTGGAGATGCGGGTGTTCCTTTTGAGCAAGCATTTACAGCAACAATTATTGCTGCTATTGTCGGAACATTATTTATGGCCATCTTTACAAACTTACCAATTGCAATTGCTCCAGGTATGGGACTGAATGCTTACTTCTCATACTCGGTAGTAAAAGCACACGAAGGCATGACATTTACAATTGCATTCTCTGCTGTATTTGTGGCAGGTATGATTTTAATTTTATTATCATTCACATCTTTCCGTACAAAATTAATGGAAGTCATTCCGAATAACTTAAAACATGCAATCACTGCTGGCATTGGCTTATTTATTGCTTTTATCGGCTTACGCATGACAGGAATCGTAACAAAACATGACTCTAACTTAGTAGGACTTGGTGACCTTCACTCTGCTCCTGTGTTACTAGCGTTCGCAGGTCTTGGAATTACGCTTATTCTTATGTCCTTAAATATAAATGGTGCTATTTTTATCGGAATGTTATTAACGGGAATCATTGCTTACTTCACGGGACAATTAACATTCTCAAACGGCATTACATCCATGCCTGGATTACCTGAAGGAATTATTGTTTCTAATCCAATTACTGCTGTTTCTGATGTTATCCAATACGGATTGTACGGCGTTGTCTTTTCATTCTTCCTTGTTACATTGTTCGATACAACGGGTACATTACTTGGAGTAGCTCAGCAAGGTGGATTTATGAAAGATGGCAAACTTCCAAAATCAGGACGAGCTCTTCTATCAGATTCTTTCTCAGCAACAATTGGTTCTATGTTTGGAACAACACCATCAACAGCTTACATTGAATCCTCTGCGGGCGTGGCAGCTGGTGGTCGCACTGGTTTAACAACAATTACAGTTGCTGTATTGTTTGTAGCTGCAGCATTCTTCGGTCCTTTAGTAAGTGCTGTATCTGGCGTTTCAGCAATCACATCACCATCATTAATTATCGTTGGTAGCTTAATGATGGGTGCTGTACGTAACATTGATTGGGATGTATTTGATGAAGCATTCCCAGCATTTTTAGTGATTTTAAGCATGCCACTTACATCCAGTATCTCAACAGGGATTGCCCTTGGATTTATTTCATACCCACTTATGAAAATGGCAAAAGGTAAATTCAATGCTGTTCACCCGCTTGTATATATATTTGGAATTTTATTTGCTTATCAATTAATTTTCTTACCACATTAATAAAAACCCTTAGCACACAAAATTGTGAGCTAAGGGTTTTTATTATTTTTTATTATTTTTTATTATTCTTCATTTCCTTATCAAGTTTAATGACTTAGCCATCAGCCAACAAATTTCGTCATCTCACCGGTGCGAAACAATCATTACAACTACATTTAGTTTTGCAAGAATGCTTGTAAATCTGCAAATTTTCTTTTTGCGTCTTCATATCCTTGCTCATATAAGCCTTGTAGTTTTGTCACATCTTTTTCCATACGATCTACTTGCAATGGCCTTTCAGGGCGAATGACAAATAAATTACCTGCTGCCTCTTCTTTTTCAATATAATGAAGTGTTTCGTTATATAATTCATAACGAGTAAGCATAGCACGAACAAGATGCGGATATTTTTTATAGGCCCTAGCTACAACCCATCCAAACTTTGTTTTTTTCTTTGTATATCCATGATTTCTTGTTAAAATCACAACTGACTTTTTATATCCATCTGTCTGCGCCTTACGAACTGGAATTGGATCAGAGATTCCTCCATCTAATAATTGCTTGCCACGATAGTTTACAATCCGTGCAATAAATGGCAAAGAACTAGACGCTTGCAATAAGTTTAATGCATCTTCGTTCGTTCCTTCTTTTTCAAAATAAACAGGCTGTCCTGTTTCACAATCGGTCGTTCCAACAACGAAACGTTCTGGACTATTAAAATATGTTTCAAAATCAAAAGGAACGTGCTTCTCCGGAATTTCATGAAAAATGAAATCCATATCAAATAGTTGACGCTTTTTTAAAAAGTTCTTATATGATAAATATCTTGGATGTTGTGCGTAATCAATATTTACTACCTTATTTCGATTTCTTTGTCTAGAAAGATACGACGCTGCATGACAAGCACCAGCGGAAACACCAATGACATACGGAAAATATAAATCTTGTTCCATAAAGTATTCAAGTATCCCACCAGTATATACGCCGCGCATACCGCCGCCTTCTAATACTAACCCCGTATTTTCAAGCATTTCTTCCTCTCCTCTTTATATACCTAGACTATTTAATTATTCATATTGTTAAGTATCTCTTTCTATTATATATGAGTAGGTGTAAAAAAACATATTCAAAAGACTTAGCCTCTTTTACTCTTCACATGACAGTTCAAATAGCAGCATTCTTTATTTTGTACTCGTCTCTAAATGTGCTCCTACATCTCTTACAAATCTTTGGATGAACAACAATTCTTCCTCTGTATACTGATTCAAAAGAAAAAGCCATTTCTCCTCAACTTGTTGATGCAACTTCTCATGAGCTCTATAGATTTCATTTCCACTCTCTGTCAAACAAAAGAATATTTCTTTTTGATTATCCAACATTTTCATCTTTTCAACATACTTTTTGTTAAACAGCTTCGTACAAATTTTAGAAATAGCTCCTTTTGTCATTCCCATTTCTTCCGTAATCGCTGTTACATTTATTAAACCTTTGTTTCCAATACATTCAATGACATGTAGTTCTGATAACGACATCTCCCCCACACCTGCCTCCTGAAGAAAACGGGCATGATTATCCTTCATATATTCTTCTTTTTTATGAAAAAGTGTCCGAATGTCCGAAAGTATTTCTCTTTGCTTCTCTGCACGATCCAATCGATTCGCCTCCGTTATATTATATATGTTTCCATAGAAACAATTTAACTCTATATCATTTTAAATTTATTTTTTCATCTTTACAAGGAATAAAATCATGATACAATATATTTAGTTTCCCAGGAAACAAAAGGAGGTTCTACTATGAAACAGGCATTATCTTCAATACAATTACAATCTATTTTATACACTGTTTGTTTGAGTGCTCTATTAGGATCTTTGGCTCAAAATATTTATACACCTATTTTACCAATGATTCAAACTACTTTTCACACTTCGCTCTCCCTTGTTCATTTAACCGTTTCACTTTTCACTTTTATTCTCGCAGTGATGCAGCTCGTTTATGGTCCACTCATTGATATGAAAGGCAGAAAATATATCCTAATTCCTAGTCTATGCATCGGAACCATTGGCGCAATCGGCTGTTCTTTTGCAACAAATATTTATGTATTCCTTATATTTAGAACGATTCAAGCGTCCGGAATTGCTGCCATTCCGATTGTAGCGGCCACCATTATTGGGGACTTATTTGAAGGGACAGAACGTGGAAAAGCAATGAGCATTTATCAAACGATACTTGCCCTCGCTCCTACTATCGGTCCACTAATTGGTGGCTATCTTGGGGACATAAATGGGCATGTAACTGTTTTTCTATTTTTATCTATAACTGGAATATTTTTATCCATTGTTAATATCATATTACTTCCTGAAACAAAGCCATCTATCCTTACCACAACTAAAAAACACAGTCTTTATTGGAATCTTTTCAAACATAAAATTGGTCTCTCTATTGCCCTCATTGGCTTTATGCAATTTTGTATGTATTTTTGTTTCCTCGTTTTTTTACCTAGCATACTTACAAACGTATTCCATCTAAATGTGCATGAAATTGGAATGACGTTTGTACCGCTGGCCTTATGTATGATGCTAGGAAGTTATTACTATAAGTTTTTCCAAAGATGGCTCTCGCCAAAACAAGCTTTACTGATTACTAGCTTTTTCAATATCCTATGTGTTCTCTTATTCTCCTTCACATATGATATAAACATCCTCATTCTTCTTATTGCGATATCCCTATACGGTTTTAGCATGGGAATATCGCTGCCCACTCACACAACTTTGTTAACAGAAGAATTTATTAAGGAGCGAGCAACTGCAATTGGGATGTACAATTTCATTCGGTATATCGGAATGAGCACAGGTCCCATGATTGGTGGGTTTTTATTTTTTCCGCAAAATTACTTTTGGATTTTCTTCACAGGAGCAATGCTATTTCTCATCATCGTCTTATATGTAAGGAAACAGCTACCGAAAAATAGCGAAATATAATATAAAAGGAATGTTCAGATAAAGTGTCTCACTACTTCTGAACATTCTCTTTTTTACTTCCTTTGATCAGCAACAATATGAATATCTATATACTTCGTTTCTCTCATGATTTCATTCACAATCGAACCTTTGCAAATTTCTTCCCACCTCGTTCTTGCAGATTGTCCAAGCAAAATTTGTGTAACTTGTAATCGTTTTGCAACTTCAATCATAACAGCTGCTGGCTTTCTCCCCTTTGCCTCTTCTAATAGAAATGTTGCCTCAAACTGTTTCGTCAATGCTTTCCATTCAGCAATGATTTGTCTTCTTCCTGCTGAAATAGATTCTACGTTGCCTCTTTCTACATTTAATACAAATAATTCAGCATTTAATCGATTCGCCATCCGCCATCCACGCCGAATTAATTTTTCTGCCGCCAAACTATATTGCACACAAACGAGAATCTTTTCTTTTACACCAATCGGTTCCATGAGTGATTGACTCATTTTCTCATCCATATCATCAGCAACTTCTCTCAGCGATAACTCTCGTAAAGCCCCCAAATTATTAATAGTAAAAAAGTGTTCCAAGCTTTGCTTAATCTTTTCTTCCTTATATATCTTTCCATCTCTTAACCTTTTCCGTAACACTTCTGGCGTAACATCAACAAGTTGAATCTCATTTGCTTTTTGTAAAATACAATCAGGAATACGCTCTCTTACTTTTATATTTGTAATCTGTTCTACGATATCATGAACACTTTCTAAATGTTGAATATTAAATGCAGATAATACTGATATTCCCGCCTCTAATAGTTCTTCTACATCCATATACCTTTTTTTATGTTTCGCTCCTGGAATATTGCTATGAGCAAGTTCATCTACCACGACTACTTGCGGTGCTCGCTTTATAATTTTCTCTACATTCAGCTCATAAAATCGCTTTCTTTTATACTCTATTTCTTGTAAAGGAATTATTTCTAAATCCAAAATAGCCGCTTCCGTTTCTTTTCTCCCATGTGTTTCAACCAGCCCAATAACAACATCTAGCCCTTCTTTCTTCATTTCATGTGCATCAAGTAGCATTTTATACGTTTTCCCAACACCAGGTGCTGCCCCGACGTATAATTTTAGTTTTCCTCTATTCATTCTCTGTATTTCTTCTAAATAATCCTCCGGTGACCTTCTTTGAAATTTCGGCTCATATTCTTCAGCGTACATAATCTCACTCCTTTACAAAAGGAAGCTACCTCAATCAAAATAGGATTGAGGTAGTCTATTTTTTATTGTATTCGTTTTTTGACTTCCATATTTAACTGTAAAACATTCACACGTTCTTCTCCATATAATCCAAATGCACGACCTTCTATATGCGAAGCAATGATAGCCTTTAACTCCTCTTTCGAAATTTTCGTTTCTTTTGCAACGCGGTCTACTTGTGCGTATGCCGCTTTAGGACTAATATCCGGATCCAGCCCTGAACCTGAATTTGTTACGAAATCTATTGGTACTTCTCTTACTGGGACAGAAGGATTATCTTTCTTCCATTTCTCAATACTTTCTTCTGTACGTTGTCGTAACTCTGGATTAGAAGGCGCATAGTTATTTGACCCAGACCCTTCCGCTTTATAGGCAATACTTGATATACGTCCATGAAAATATTTTGCGGAGGTAAACTCCTGTCCGATTAGTTTAGAGCCAATGATTTCCCCTTTCTCATATATTAAACTTCCATCTGCGTTATCCTTCATTACCCCTTGTGCAATTCCAGTTACCATAGCTGGATAAATCAAACCACATAGAACAACAAGCACTCCAGTTAAGCGAACAACAGGACCAAATACATTTTGTTTCTCAGTCATGTGTATACCCCCTTCTCTATGAAATGAATCGTCCGACGACTAAATCAATCAATTTAATCCCGATAAATGGTACAAGCACACCACCAAAACCATACATAAATAAATTACGAAAAAGTAGCGTATTGGAGCTCATCGGTTTATATGCAATTCCTTTCATTGCGAGTGGAATCAACATCGGAATGATGATTGCGTTAAAAATGAGCGCTGACAGAATGGCAGAAAGCGGTGAGTGCAGTCCCATTATATTAAGTGCCTCCATTTGCGGAATCGCAACTGTAAACATCGCTGGAATAATCGCAAAGTATTTTGCTACATCATTTGCAATACTAAATGTCGTTAATGCACCGCGCGTCATTAATAACTGTTTTCCAATCGCAACCACTTCAATAATTTTTGTTGGATTAGAATCTAAATCAATCATATTTGCCGCTTCTTTTGCTGCTGCGGTACCGCTATTCATTGCAAGACCAACATCCGCTTGTGCGAGCGCTGGTGCATCATTTGTCCCATCACCTGTCATCGCAACTAATTTACCTAATTTTTGCTCTGCTTTAATAACAGCTATTTTATCCTCCGGTTTACATTCAGCCACAAATTCATCTACCCCTGCTTCTTTTGCAATCGTTGCCGCTGTTAACGGATTATCCCCCGTACACATCACCGTTTTTATCCCCATTTGTCGAAGCTGTTCAAAACGTTCACGCATACCAGGTTTCACAGTATCTTTTAAATAGATTAAACCGAAAATTCGATTTCCCACTGCAACTACAAGTGGTGTACCACCCTCTTTGGCGATTACATCTGCTTTTTGATGTAAATCGTTTGGAACCTTTCCTCCTTGAGACTGCACCCACTCAATAACGGCCCCAACTGCCCCTTTTCTTACTTTTTCCCCGCTATTTAGATCCATGCCGCTCATCCTCGTTTCAGCTTTAAAAGGAACAAATTCTCCTGTCTCTGCCTCAGATGCATTGTAAGAAATTCCTTTTGATTGTACGTAATCCATAACGGAACGTCCTTCCGGTGTTTCATCTAACACCGAGCTAAGTGCCGCCCATTTCGCTAATTGTTCCATTGTCTCATTTCCGACAGGCAGTAAAGCATGTGCCATCCGGTTCCCAAATGTAATCGTACCTGTCTTATCTAAAATGATTGTATTAATATCCCCTGCTGCTTCCACTGCTTTTCCGCTCATTGCGAGTACATTAAACTTTGTTACACGATCCATGCCAGCAATCCCAATTGCGGATAATAGTCCGCCTATTGTTGTTGGAATTAAACAAACGAGTAACGCAACAAGAATGGAAGTATCAATTTGAAATCCTAAATAATTTGTAAATAATGGAAGCGTTACAACTACAATGAGAAAGATGAATGTTAAACTTATTAATACTGTATTTAATGCTATTTCATTCGGCGCTTTTTGACGCGTTGCCCCTTCTACTAATGAAATCATTTTATCTAAGAAAGATTCGCCAGGATTACTTGTAATTTGAATCGTAATTTCATCACTCACAACCATCGTACCGCCTGTCACAGAGCAAAAATCACCGCCCGCTTCCTTCATTACTGGTGCTGATTCACCTGTAATTGCCGATTCATCTACAGATGCTAAACCACGAATAACTTCCCCATCACCTGGAATCATTTCTCCTTGTTTTACAAGAACGATATCACCTTTTTTTAAACGAGATGCTGAAACCCGAGTAATTTCCCCATTTTCCTTTACGACATTCGCATAAACATCCTTTTTCGATTGCTTTAATGAATCCGCTTGCGCTTTCCCGCGTCCTTCTGCCAATGCTTCTGCAAAATTTGCAAAAAGAACTGTGAATAAAAGGACAAATGTAACTGTTATATTGAACCATAACGGAACATTTGTTGATAAACTCGGTACAACCGATAAAAGAAGTGTAATAAAAAATCCGATTTCGACAACAAACATAATTGGATTCTTTATCATTTGCTTTGGATTTAATTTCAAAACTGCTTGTTTGAAAGCATTTAATACAATATCACGATCCATTGTTTTCGCACTCCTTACTTCACCATCTTCTCTTTTTGAAGATGGCATAACCTGTACATGCTTCCCTTTTGCTATCACTGGCCTCATATTGATTCCCCTCGCTTCGTTCTTATAGAGTCAGAAACTCTGCAATTGGTCCTAAAACGAATATTGGAAAGAACGTTAACGCACCGACGATAAAGATTGTGCCAACAAAAATCCCTCCAAATAACCCATTATCCGTTCTGAATGTTCCGACTGTTTCTGGTACAACTGTTTTTTCTTTTAAAGATACCGAAACAGCGAGCATTGTTATTAAGCTGAAGAAACGTGCTCCATACATCACAAGTCCAGTTGAAATATTCCAAAATGGTGTATTATCTGCCAACCCTTCAAAACCAGAACCATTATTTGCTGCTGATGAAGTAAATTCATAGATTACTTGTGTAATACCATGAAATCCTGAATTTGTAATCGCTTCTGTACCAAAATGGGTAGAAAACGCAACTGCCGATGCCCCAAGAATTAATAACGGTTGAAATAATAATGTAACAGCAATAAGTTTCATCTCTTTTCCCTCTAGCTTTTTCCCAAGAAACTCTGGCGTACGTCCAACCATCAACCCTGAAATAAAGACAGCAATCATCGCATACATCATCACGTTAATAAATCCTGCTCCAACGCCGCCAAACACCGTATTTAAAAGCATGTTCACAAGTGTAAGCATCCCTCCAAGCGGGGTAAACGTATCATGCATCGCGTTCACACCACCTGTTTCCGATGCTGTCGTAACCGTTGCAAAGAGTGCTGTCATGATTGTACCGAATCGAACTTCTTTTCCTTCCATATTGCCTTGTTCATGATTCATGCCAACTTGATTTAAAACGGGGTTTCCTTGTAATTCAGTTGTAACAACCATACCAAATCCAATGACAAACATCATGAGCATTGATACAAATAAAATTCTTCCTTGCTTCTTACTACCAATCATTCTTCCATATGTGAATGGCAGTGATGTTGTAATAAGCATCATAAGCATCATCTGTAACACATTCGTAATTGCTGTTGGATTTTCAAAAGGATGTGCAGAGTTTACTCCAAAAAATCCACCACCATTATTTCCTAGCATTTTTATAGATTCTAATGAAGCAATTGGTCCTCTCGGAATCACTTGCTTTGCTCCTTCAATCGTTTGAGCAACTGCGCTGCCGCTCAATGTTTGCGGCATTCCTTGCGCGACGAATATAAGTGCCATAATAAATGCAAGTGGCATTAACACCCTTATAATCGCTCGAACAAAATCAACAAAGAAGTTTCCTACTTCTTTTCCAGCTAACCCTCGAATAAATGCAATTGCAAATGCCAATGTTGTCGCTGGCGCTGTAAACATCATGAACGTAATCCCAATCATCTGCGCTAAGTATGATAATCCACTTTCACCGCTATAATGCTGTAAATTCGTATTCGTCATAAAGCTAATCGCTGTATGAAATGCAAGTGTCGGTTCCATTCCCTCTACTTTACTTGGGTTTAATGGAAGAATGCCTTGCAACCTAAAAACAAGATATACAAACAAAATCATACAAGCATTCGTAAATAACATCGCAAATACGTATTGGATCCAAGTTTGATTCTTTTTCTGAATGCCACCTACTTTAAAGATGATACCCTCTATCGGACCAAACACTTTCTCTAACGTTCTATTCCCTTGAAACGCCTTTTCTACATATGTTCCCATTGGCTTTGCAAGTAGTATAAACAATACTATCGTTACGATAGCTGCAACCCATGTTACCATTACTTCTTCCTCCTAGCTTAGAACTTTTCTGGATTTAATAACGCATAAACTAAGTAACCTGTAATAAAAAGTACTACGGCCGAAAGTATAATCGTCATTTCGATTTCCCTTCTTTCACAACTTTATCCGACCATTTTGCTAGACCAATCATGGAGAATACGAGTAGAATACAAAATCCAATTATCAGAATATCTAACATGTTTATCCCTCACAAAATGTATTTTTTTACCATTAAATCATCAAAAAAGAACACTGAGGCTCTACTCAGTGTTCAAAAATGAACAACACAAAAGTAAACCTCCTCTCCAAACGCTTACGAAGTTAGCTGTCGGATTCGGGCCTAAAGAGTAGCCCTACTTTCATAAAGAAAGATTCACCCCAAGTGACAATGCACAAAATTGGTTCCCCCGCTCCAAATCATTGGACTCAGCGATATAAGGTTGTTTTTGGAAATTTTTATAAATAATTTATGAGAGTAAATATACTCCTCTATTTTTGACTTGTAAAGAATAAAATTACTGAAAATAATAAGATTTCTTGCCATATAACCGCTTACATTACTGAATATAATTATTTTATCATCTATTTTCTTATCTTTTCTTTCTTTTTCGTGAAAATGGCTTGTTACATAAAAAAGAAAAGAGCGACTATGAAGTGTCTCTCTTACTACACTTTATAGTCGCTCAACCCTTTATTTACTCCATAAAAATGCCCGTAAACTTCTCCCTCGAATATAAACTTGTGACAATTCTGCATGTAACTGCTCATATTCGATAATATCCTTCTCTAAATACAAATTATCTTTTGATAGCAATATCATATACGGCCTTGGAAAAAGAGGATCTAGCGCAGCTAATTCTTGAATTCTCTCTAATGATACCGCCCAGCGATTTGCTATATCGGCAAGTAATAATACTTTCATTTCCGCTTCCTCCGCTCTATTCAAGAAATAAAAAAGAAATGTTATCACAGTTTGTAAACACGACAAATGTAGCTCCAATTGTTTGATAAAGCCTGACTGGATATTTTTTATTTCTTGTCACAACTGTAATAGGTACTTGAAACGAAAACCGAATCCACTCCGTAAAAAAACTAACGGTTGGCAAGTCATCACCGAGCAAGATAACCTTTTTTATGCCTGTACAAATACTTGTTATATTCAGTTCCTTATTAAAGCAATAAGTTGTTTGAAAACCAAACTTTCTTACTTCTGCTGCTATTTGTTCATTAGCAGCCAAAATAATCAATTCACTTTGAAAAGATACTAATTCTCTTAAACTGTTTAACTTATCCTTTTCTCCTACACAAATGAGTGTTAGTCCTTGTTTCTCACCCATGTATTTCATCCTCCCTAGCATAAAAGAATCAGTTGATATTCTCCTATACTAACCAGATCGCTGAAGAGATACATCCATCATTGCACCACCCTCTCCCAAAACGCTTACGAAGTTAGCTGTCGGATTCGGACTTTGAGAGTAGCCCTACTTTCATCATGAAAGATTCACCCCTAGTGACCAGGCACAATTTGGTTCCTCCGCTCCAAATCATTGGACTCAGCGTTACAAAAAACAGATTTTGGCTGATATCATACTCCTAAATATGGAAATTGTAAACAATTAAAAATAATGAACGATTTTCTGAATATCCTCGAAAAAAACAATTTTTTAATATATTATTCAACGAAAGTTATTCATCATCATAAAAAAACAGGAACCAGTTAGCTCCTGTTTTCTAGCACTCTCATCTGAAATATTTACATACGTACTTCTTTACGTTTATATGCAAAATGGTTCGTTGGTCCATGGCCGTTGCCAATATTTAATGGCTCTGCAATTGCACTACTAATAAATTGTTTCGCTTCTTGAACGGCATCTTTCATATCGTATCCTTTGGCAAGTCCCGCCGTTACAGCAGAGGCAAATGTGCAACCGCTACCATGCGTTTGTTTTGAAGCAATTCTTTCGCTTTTAAATTCAATGAATTGCTCGCCATCGAACAAGAAATCAATCACTTCACTTCCTTGATACTCTGCATGTCCACCTTTCATCAGAACATACTGAGCACCTAATGTATGCAATGCTTTTGCAGCTTCTTTGCTATCTTCTATATTATGAATCTGAATACCTGTTAATACTTCTGCTTCTGGTACATTTGGCGTTATAACAGTGGCGATCGGTAGTAAATGTTCTTTCAATGCATGAACAGCTTCTTGCTGCAATAGTGACGCCCCGCCTTTTGCAATCATAACAGGATCTAGAACAATATTATTCCAGCCGAATTTTTTAATATGTTCTGCAACAACTTGAATAATTTCACCACTAAATAACATTCCAAGTTTCACTGCATCTGGTGTTAAATCAGCACCAATTGAATTCAACTGCTCTACAATTCCTTCAAGCGAAACAGGATATACCCCTTGAACGCCAAGTGTATTTTGAGCAGTAATGGTGGTAATCGCCGTCATTCCGTACACACCAAGCTCTTGGAACGTTTTCAAATCAGCTTGAATTCCAGCACCGCCACCGCTATCAGATCCAGCAATTGTTAATGCTTTATTTACTTTCATCTCATTCACTCCTTTTATCCAAAATAACGATGATATATTGTTTTCGCTTCTGCTATCTCTTTCGTTCCGTGCACAAGAACGCGCCCGTCTTGAAAAGCAACAAGCCGCTTTCCTTCAGCACGAAATGACAATAAATATGGGTTCACTGTTAAATCAGCTACGCGGTCATGTAACAGTTCTTTATATCTATGAAAATCAAGCTGTTCTTTATGAGGAGGACGAATTTGAACTGTATTTCTACCGCATAAAACAGCCGTTTTTGACGTATTCTCTTTATTTAAATATGGATAGATTGCTTTCTCACCACAAGATGGACAATGTTCCTTTTTCAACTTCTGTACATTCATACAGGAATATTCATTTTTCCATACATCAAATGACACGAGACCATCCCGAAGCGCTTTATAATCTTCTACTAAAAGTTTAAGCGTTTCTGTTACTTGATGCGAAACAACGATCGATACAGCAGGTGAAATAATACCTGCTGTATCACATGTTGCTCCGCCAAGTGGAATGGATTGTAGTAAGCAAGATAAACACGGTGTCTTTCCTGGCAAAATAGTATAAGAAAGACCGTAACTCCCTACACAAGCTCCGTAAATCCATGGAATTGAATATTTTTGTGATATATCATTTACTATAAAACGTGTTTCAAAATTATCAGTCGCATCAATTATGACATCGACATTGGGAATAAGTTCTTCTAGCTCTTCTGCGGTTATATCTTTCACAAAAGCCTCTACTACTACACTACTATTAATCGCTTTCAAACGCTGTTTTGCCGCGACAGCTTTCGGAAGATGGTTCTTCACATCTTCTTCAGCATATAGTTGCTGCCTTTGCAAATTACTCCAATCAATATAATCGCGGTCTACAATCGTTACTTTTCCCACACCCGCTCTTACAAGCATTTCTGCATTAGCGCTACCAAGTGCTCCTGCACCGATAATGAATACATGCTTTTCTCCTATCTTTTGTTGCCCTTTTTCTCCTATTGAAGAAAATAGCTCTTGACGAGAATATCGATTATTCAACTACGCTCATTCCTTCTAAAGGACTGCTTGCTGTTGCAAAGCGTTTCCGTGCAATACGTCCTGCTTCAAATCCTAAACGTCCTGCATGAATACCTAGTTTCATTGCTTCCGCCATTTTAATAGGATCTTTCGCACCAGATACAGCTGTATTTAATAACACACCGTCTGCCCCTAATTCCATCGCAAATGCTGCGTCAGCTGGGCTCCCAACACCTGCATCTACAATAACTGGTACCGTTGCTTGTTCAATAATAAAGCTTATATTTAACGGATTTACAATACCAAGTCCTGAACCAATTGGTGACGCACCAGGCATAATCGCATGCACACCAAGTTCTTGTAGTTTGCGAGCTAATACAACATCATCTGATGTATAAGGAAGAACAATAAACCCTTCTTCAAGAAGCATTTCAGATGCTTTTAACGTCTCTACTGGATCTGGCAATAACGTTTTATCATCACCAATCACTTCTACTTTTACCATGTCACATAGACCTGATGCTTTTGCTAGTTTTGCAATACGAACCGCTTCTTCAGCTGTTTTTGCCCCTGCTGTATTTGGAAGTAATGTGTAGTTTTTTACATCAATTTTTTCTAATAAGTTCGGTTGCAGTGCATCAAATATATCCATTCGGCGCACTGCAAATGTTAAAATTTCCGCTTCTGATACTTCGATTGCTTTTCTTTGCACATCATAATCAGAAAATTTTCCTGTTCCTAATAAAAGTCTAGATTTGAATGTGAATGGTCCAATTTTTAACATAATCAACCGCCTCCTACGAAAGTTACAATCTCAATTTGATCACCATCAAAAACGGAAGTGTCTTGATGGTCTTCTTTTTGCAAAATATCCTTATTGCGTTCCACCACAACAATCTTTGTATCCAACTCTAAGTGAGTAAGCAATTCCGCTACCGTTTTAATATGTTCTGGCACCTCTACTTGCCTACCATTAATTTTCAAATACAAACTTCCATCCCCCTTCTAAACTGACTTTGAAAGCAATGAATCTAACAAATGATTATTTTGTTTTCCTTCTATGATATCGGCCATATATTGACCAGAAATAGGACTCAATAAAATACCGTTTCGGTAATGACCTGCACAAGCACATAACCCTTTTATTTCCTCATGCTCTCCCATATAAGGAACGTCATGATTTGATTGCGGCCGCAGCCCTGCCCATGCGGTTTCCCACTCCGCATCTTTTAAAGCTGGTAAAATGGAATAAGCACGTTCTAATATCGAAGTGATACTTTTTGGTTGTACAGATTTGTTACATGTATGAGGTTCCATTGTTGCTCCCATTACATAGCGACCTCCGCGTTTTGGCGCGATGTAAAATCTTTCTTGAAAAATCGGAGCCCTTATTAATGGCTTATAGCTTTTTACTGCGACTACTTCCCCTTTTACAGGATAAGTACCCCAATCTCTATGAAAATATTGAAGTAGTTTTGTACTCCATGAACCACCTGCAATAACTACTTTTTCACATGAAATAAAGCCTTCGCTCGTAACAATTCCGGATACTCTATTTTTTTCAATTTGAATATCAAATACTTCTGTCTGTTCATATATATCAGCACCAGAAATGGCCGCAGATTGTGCGAGCGCTTTCGTTAGTTCTGGCGCAATAACATGACCATCTTTTGGATAATAGACAGCACCGATAATAGAAGAAGAAAGAAACGGTTCCTTTTGGCGAAGCTCATCTCCTGTTATATAATAAGATTCCTCACCTGTTTCTTGTTGCCAGTGCATGATATTTCGTATTCTCGTTTTCTCCTCTTCATTTTGAGCAATCCGATATATCCCTTTCTCTTCATATCCAATATCAATTCCCGTTTTTTCTCGTAAAGCCTTTGCAAGTTGCGGAAATATTGCACGGCTCTCTCTAGCAAGTTCAAAAAGCGGATCGTATGCATCCCATTCCGCCTGTACTCCAAGGAGTCCCGCCGCTGCTTTTGATGCTTCCGAAGCAACTCTTTGCTTCTCAACAATTGCAACTTCGCAACCTCTTTCTGCTAGAAAATGTGCAACTGAACTACCAATTACACCACCGCCAATAATGGCTACATCATACTTCTTACTCATGATTTCCCGCCCACTTTCTTATGATTTCCTTATACAATCTTGCTTTCTCGTATGGATTACGATCGCTTACAATTCCAGACATAACTGCAATACCACTCACACCAGATTTAAGAACTTCTGTTGTATTTTCAAGTGTTATTCCTCCAATAGCTGTAATCGGTATTGTTAACCGCCTTGCCATATCTGAAATTTCTTCTAGTCCTCTTGCAGGGACACCTTTCTTACAGCTCGTTGGGAATACATGACCATAAACAAGCGAATCCGCTCCATGTTTGAACGCTACGATTGCTTCTTCTAAAGAATGCACAGAATAACCAACATGCAAATAAGAAAATTTCTCTTTCACAGATTTCACATCTGCGCTGCGGTATCCTAATTGTACGCGCGGAATATTTAATAAAATTGCAATATCAATTCGGTCATTGATTACAAGTTTAGATGCGGGAAAGCCTCTTTTTAAGAGACCTTCCACACCTTCATACAACTCTTTCGTACTTTTCTCACGTTCACGAATATGCAAATAATCAATCTCACTCTCCATTTGCATCGCTACATTCGTTAGCTCTTCAAATGTCATTTGACCATTTGAAATGACATGAAGTTCATTTTCCATACACATTCGCCTACTTTAAAATGTTTTCAAATAATTCATTAGCAGGAACAAGCTCTTTTGTCATTCCTTTTTCTTTCAACCACTTATTTTGTTTTTCCCATGACTCTTTTGAATCTGATAAAAATGGCTCATCTTTTGTTTCCATTTTTTCTAATAAAATTTTCATGCTCTCCTTCTCAACTTCAGGGACGAGTGGGAAGTTTTCTTTTTCTTGATGATCTAATAAAATGTTAAGAGCCTCATCTGGATTTTTTTTCATAAATTCATATCCCTTTTTCGTACCGCGTAAGAAAGCCTGTAGAGCTTCTTTATCCTTTTTCAACGTTTTCTCTCCTGTGACAAACACAAGTTCATGATAATTTGGCACGCCGTAGTCAGCTGGATTAAAGTACGCTGGCTCGTGACCTTGATGACGCATGACAGGAACTTCATGGTTAATGTATGCCCCTGTGACAGCATCTACTTTTTTCGTAATTAATGCTGGTACTAAATCAAATCCTACATCGACTACTTTTACATCGCTCAGATTCCCACCATCTTCTTTTACCATTGCTTTTAAATACGCTTCACTTAAAGGTGTTCCAGAATAACCAACTGTTTTTCCCACTAAATCTTTTGGTGATTGAATACCTGCTGACTTTAATGAAACAATATGGTTTAACGGTGAGCGAACAACCGCCCCAATTGATTTCACAGGAATTTGTTCATTTGCCTTTGCAATAATTACATCTGGTTGATAGTATAAGCCCACTGTCACTTTTCCTGTTGCTGGTAATGTTAAAGGATCAGTTGGATTAGAAGGGAATTTTATATTTACTTTTACACCTTCTTCTTTAAAATACCCCTTATCGATTGCTGCATAGATAAAACTATGCACCGCATTTGGATACCAATCGAGCATCACCGTAACTTCTTTCTCCTTTTTTTGCTTATCTGACGCTGAATCAGTAGAACATCCTGCAATCATTGCAATGAATAAAGTAAACACAAAGATGTATTTGAATAATTTCATGAATGTTTCCTCCAACTAATAAATTTCTTTTCGAATATAGAAACAAGTAGGACAAACAAAATAGCAAGTAATGATAAAAGGACAATTGGCGCAAAGACTCCCGCCCCATCTAACTGCGTCATCATTCGCTTACTAAAGTAGCCTAAGCCAGCTTGCGCTCCAAGCCACTCACCAATTGCTGCACCGATAACGCTAAGCGGAACAGCAATCTTAAGCGCTGAGAAAAAATAAGGAAGTGCAGATGGCAACTTTAATTTTAAAAAAATATCTTTTTTCGTTGCGCCGTATGTAACTAACAGCTCTTCCCAATCCTTTTTCGTACTGCGCAATCCATCGTACATATTGACCGCAATTGGGAAAAAGGTAATTAAAACCGTCACAACAACTTTGCTCCAAATAGAATATCCAAACCATAAAACAAATAATGGGGCCAAAGCGGTAATCGGTATTGTTTGTGAGGCAACGAGTAACGGATAAAAAGCTCTTTCCATCCATTTACTCGCATTCATTGCCATTGCAAGCCCAACACCAAGGACAATAGAAATTGCAACACCGATAAAAACGACATACAACGTTGCTGGTAAATGAACCGTAAAGAGTATGTCACGCAGCGCCCACATTTTCGCTATAATTGCAGTCGGTGCTGGTAAAATATACATTTCATCTACAATTCTAGCTCCCACTTCCCAGCTTACAAGCAATATGCCACTTAATATACATGCAGGCAGTAGCTCTCTCATTTTCTTCATATAAGCACCTGCCCTTTTAACATACTAAGTAGTTCATCCTTTAACGCTAGTACCTCTGGTCTGTGTAGGTCTTTTCTTGTCCGTTCTTTCCCAAGTGGGACAACACGCTCTGTTAACGTTGTAATCGGCTGCGTTGTCACAATGAGGATTCGATTCGAAAGAAACAGCGCCTCCTCTACATCATGTGTAATAAATAAAATTGTTTTTTTCCACTGTTTCCATTGTTCAAACAACCATTCTTGCAATGTTGCCTTTGTTAATGCATCCAGCGCACTAAACGGTTCATCTAACAATAAAATATCTCCACCTGTTAGTAATGTTCGAATAAACGATACTCGTTGCCGCATTCCTCCCGACAAGTCTTTCGGGTACTTTTGCTCGTATCCTTGTAATCCAAATTGCTCTAAAAGTTCTTTCGCTCTTCTTTCAGCTTCTGTTTTCTTAATTCCTTGACATTCTAAAGGAAGGGCTGCATTTTCAATAATCGTTCTCCATGGCAAGAGCATATCTTTTTGTGGCATATATCCTACAGGATGACTCTTTGTTTCCATCAGTTGAATTGTTCCAGCCGCTGCATCTTCTAATCCTGTAATTAAGCGAAATAATGTACTTTTGCCACAGCCACTCGGCCCGATGATGCTAACAAATTCTTTTTCCTTTATGGAAGCATCTAAGTCCTTTATAATAGGCTTTTCATCATAATGAAAGGAAACATTATGAAACTGTAGTATGCTCTTTGTCTTCAAAACCCCACATCTCCTTGCGATATGCCATATCCCAGAATAAATATTCAAAGCGGCTGGAATATAGGAAAATCTCTTCTAAGCGGGATAATTCTTGTTCTGTTTTTCCTTCAGCTAGTTCGTTTAATAAATCGATTAACCAAATGCAAAGATTCCCATACTCTTCTGAGCTATACCCTTGAATCCATTCCCCAAAGAACTCATGATCTCTTGCTCCTGGAATATCATTTAAACGTTTTCCAATTTCCCAATAACTCCACATACACGGAAGCAGCGCTGCAATAAGCTCAGCCAATGTACCATTTTGCGATACTGACATCATATAGTTTGTGTACGCTAAGTTTTTAGCTGATGGCTTCGCTGCTTCTATCTCTTCTATAGAAATTCCAAGACGCTTTGCATACTGTTTATGAATTGTCATTTCTCCATTTAAAATGCCATCGATTTGTTCCGCAAATTTTGCCATCACTTGTGGATTCGTTGCTTTTACAACACCAATTGCATAAATTTTTGCATAATCTAGCAAATATAAATAATCTTGTATGATGTAATATTGGAACTTATCCTTTTCTAACGTGCCATCTCCCATCCCCGTTACAAAAGGATGATTATGACTTTTTTCCCAAACAGGCTGCACTGCTTCAAATAATCTGTCACAAAATTTCATATATATTTCCCCTTCCTTTATATCTTTTTATCCAAATAAAAAACCACTCCTATATAAGAAGTGGCTACAGCAAATAAAAATATACATATGCATTGCTCCACTTCCCTTCGCTAGTATTACCTAGATCAGGTCCATAAGGGTTAAGGTTCATTCCTCTCTCAGCCTATCAAGCACCCCTAGTGGTATCTGTTATGAAATTATAAAATAAAAAAGCCCCGTTTCCATGCGCAAAGAAACGGGGACTTATACTTTCGTCCAAATTGCTTCCCTACGCTAGCATAACCTAGATCAGGTAATAAAAGGATCAAAGACTTACGGCCTTACTCTCAGTTGGCAACACCAACTCTCCTAGCACAATATAAAATTACCATTGTCAGTATAACACCGTCATCAAGCTTCAGCAACTATTTTAATTTTCTTAATGATCTACTTCATATACTGTTGCTAGAAACATAAATCAGTTGAGGTTCTCCATCCCTGTTATTATTCTCCTCTTTTTTGATTTCACATGGCATCGCACAATTTTCTCATTAAAAAGCAAACTTCCATACACTTAACATTATTTTTCTATTGATTTCATATTACATTTATGTGAATAAGCCCCACTCGATTCTATCTTTATACTATAATAAAAGGTACAGTATTACATCTAGAGGAGGCCTTGATTATATGAACTTGAGAGCTACAGCTTTAACAGCAACTACTGTCGCAATTGCTTCCTTACTTCCTTCTGTAACAGAAGTAGATACGCAGACAGCTGCTGCACAGCAAACATCAAAAGCAAAGACTGGCTATGTGAAAGTAGAAAAAGCAGACTTATATCCAACTACAAATGTTAACAATGATTCAATCGGTAGCATCCCCTATAACACCCCTGTTACCATTCTTGAAACAGTTCACGACTGGTATAAAGTAAATATTCATAATCAGATCGGTTACATAAAAAAAGATGCTATTACATTTACAAAATCTAGTAAGCGAAACGAGCAATATATTGTACATGCAAATGCGTTAAATGTTCGTTCTGAACCGAATACAGAATCTTCTATTCTTGACGTATTACCGAATGGTAAGTTCGTTGCAGTTCAAGGAACAGAAGGAAATTGGTATAAAATTTTTCACAACGGCCAAATTGGATATGTACAAAAAGATTTTGTATCTAGCGGTTCAAAACCTTTAGTAAAAGGAATTACCGTACAAAACACACCTACCTATACCGTTGCTACTCCAAAACTGAACGTACGTAGTAATGCAGGAACGAATAGTACGATCATCGGCTCTTTACAAAACGGTACACAAGTTCAGGTTGTAGAAACAGTCGGAACTTGGTATAAAATTCGCTTCGGCACAGCGTATGGCTATGTAGCCAAACATTATATCATCCAAAATCAAGCGCAAAGCAAAAAGACAAATCCTTCTATCCCAGCTGTTTTTAAATTTCCGACACAAGGAAAAATTAGTTCAACGTTTGATATGCGCTGGGAACAAATGCACTATGGAGTAGATATTGCTGCACAAGGGAATGTTTCTATTCATGCAGCTGCTTCAGGAAAAGTTGTGAAGTCTTATTATTCAGCGAGTTATGGTAATGTTGTTTTCGTTGCTCATCGGATCAATGGAAAATTGTATACAACCGTTTATGCTCATATGAAAGATCGCGCTGTAAAGATCGGAGACACAGTACAAGTTGGACAACTATTAGGTCATATGGGAAATACAGGACATTCCTTTGGACAACATCTTCATTTTGAATTACATAATGGAGAATGGAATTTTGAAAAAACGAATGCAGTTGATCCACTGCCATATTTAGTTAGGTAAATACTATGCCACGCAATATCCCATTCATGATTGAATCTATAGCCTTCTTTGGCTTAATTTGTTGTTTAATTATTTATAATACAAGCATTGTATTTTTATCTATTATTATTACTTTTGTTATTTTAGAAATTATGATGGAAGCATTTCAAATTCGTCTGAAACAAAAAATTGCTCATATTTACGTTATACTTTTTCTTTTAAGTGCTTTTATAACAAACGTAGTAAGTGGTGGCTTTTATCTATCTTCCATATTCCCTGTGTTCTTCTTAGGAGTCTTACTGGTTGTGTCCCAATATATTAATGTTCCTGATAAACAAAAGAAACAAGAAAAACAAAAGCAGCAAGGAATCTAGAAAGAGGAGACAACTCACTTTCTTTGATGTATAAGAAAATACAGGCTGCTAGTTCATACTACTAAGCAAAAAGGATCTCATGTAAATGGAGATCCTTTTTGCTTATATATTTATTTTAGCCACACGCATATTTCTCATAAATGAAGCTTAAGTTATACTTTTTCTCTAGACTCATTCTCTGTTCATCGTCACACCAGTAAAATAAAATATCATGGATCGTTGCATAACGTTTGTTCTTTAAAAACACCTTAAAGAATGATGGTAAACAATCATGTAACTGTATAAAAATATAATTCCGTAAGATTTCTTCCTTATATTCAATCCCTTTACATACATGCAAGAGTTCTTCATAATAATATGCATGCTGAGGAACTTGAATCATTTCAAAGAATGGTATGTAAGATAATAGCTTACCAATAAAGTGTCCATAGCGGTTCATAATCTCTATTGTCATATGTTCCATCATTTCTTTCATAACATATAAATAATCATCGACATGTGTTGTTTTTAATGGGTCAAGCCGATCTGATATTTGTGAAATGACAGCTCTTTGACATGCAATAACAGCATGATTAGGACCATAGTACGAAAGAAAATCTGTGCATTTACGATATTTTCTTAATAAATCAAATGTATATAAATCACCTAAATATGCATTGCAATATATTGCTAGATTCATCATATCATCATTTAGTTCTTTTTTAGAAAGAGATTTTGCTTGTTTACATAGGTAAAAGAATGTGAACTCTAAAACTTCTTTATGAGATACTAATTCTCGATATTCTTCTATACATTTTTCATTAAATTTTACTCTTTTCCAAATCACTGCATCTTCATTTTTTAATTCTCCAACACGGTACTTAATAATTAAATAGTTTAAAGCAACAATTTGTGTTATGGAATCCCACGTTTCATACTCCATTGAAGTATGTACAAATTCATCTAACCTTTGATTTACCATAAATGTATATGCTTCTTGATACCAACCAATCTCTTGGCATAAACGAACGATACGCACCAATGTAGGAATCTCATCTTTATGAAATTGAGGTAATTCTTTTACTTTGTTCATTCCATATAAAATGAATGGAATTAAATTTTCTTCTTTGTAAAACTCTTTTTCTTTCCATACTAGAAGTGTTCTCTCTTTCTCCTCACCTTTCGGACGACAAGGTACAAGTAAAGAAAATAAATCAGCAAAATCTTTTGGTTCCACATATGTATCAATCACCAAATTCCAATTCGGATTGCCCTGCACAGCTTTCATATAACTCCCCTTCCAATTTTCCTTTCTATATAAACACGCTAAAGTTTGTTAATAATAAAAACTCAACAAATATTGCTATATTCAAAATCGCTCATAACCCTTATATCTATTAGTATATCATTTTTTATCGTGATAAAAATTAAGAATAAAAATTTTAAAAAACTTTTCAAATATAGCAATGATCTTTGAATTTTATTTCAGATACATTACACTCACAATTCCTTTTCATTCTAATTGCAAGAATAATGTATCTGATTCTCATTTTTCATCCATAATCGTCTTAAAGTTCGTGTGATCCTTTTGTATGCTCTGATATTTCACCTAAGGCAAAACCAGCTTGATCATCAGCTGCTTCTACTGTTGCTAAATCTCCTAACGCTAACATTCCAACAAGTACCCCGTTCTCTACTACTGGCAATCTTCTCACTTGATATCTTGCCATTAACTCTGTTGCCTTCTCAACCGGGTCGTTAGGTGCTACTGAAACAATATTTGTGGTCATCACATTTGTAATTTTATTAGACCCTGGATGCTTCTCGGCAATTCCACGAACAACTAAATCGCGATCTGTAACAAGACCAACAACTTGATTGTTATCGACGACCGGAATCATACCAATTTCTTCTTCTTTCATTTTAACAGCCGCTTCATACACATTATCTAAAGGCGTACATTGTACAATATTTGTACTCATCAGATCTCTTACAAATGGCATATTATTTGTTCCCTCCTTTTAATACATACCATAGTTTTCCCAAAATCCCTTTATTTATTTCAAATACTTCACTTCATATTTGTTTAGATTTACAACATCGTATGTAAAAGGAGAAAGTATACGTAACATAAGAAAAAAGAGTCAGCAATTATGCTGACTCTTTTTATGACCCGTACGGGATTCGAACCCGTGTTACCGCCGTGAAAGGGCGGTGTCTTAACCACTTGACCAACGGGCCATGGCTCCGCAGGTAGGACTCGAACCTACGACCGATCGGTTAACAGCCGATAGCTCTACCACTGAGCTACTGCGGAATATGATGATGGGCCTAAATGGACTCGAACCATCGACCTCACGCTTATCAGGCGTGCGCTCTAACCAGCTGAGCTATAGGCCCATATTTCTAAACAGGGGCAGTAGGAATCGAACCCACACCGGAGGTTTTGGAGACCTCTGTTCTACCGTTAAACTATGCCCCTAAACGATGCCGGCTAGAGGACTTGAACCCCCAACCTACTGATTACAAGTCAGTTGCTCTACCAATTGAGCTAAGCCGGCTCGCTAATTCAAAATAATGGCTCGGGACGGAATCGAACCGCCGACACGAGGATTTTCAGTCCTCTGCTCTACCGACTGAGCTACCGAGCCTTATGTAATGGCGGTCCCGACCGGGGTCGAACCGGCGATCTCCTGCGTGACAGGCAGGCATGTTAACCACTACACCACGGGACCATTTGGTTGCGGGGACAGGATTTGAACCTGCGACCTTCGGGTTATGAGCCCGACGAGCTACCAGACTGCTCCACCCCGCGACAATATAAATTTTAAAAATAAGGAGGTAGAGGGATTCGAACCCCCGCGCGACTCTCGCCGCCTGTCGGTTTTCAAGACCGATCCCTTCAGCCAGACTTGGGTATACCTCCATGAAGGTAATATACATTATATAATAATCTTTATAAACTATTAATGATTCCATTTCAATAACAATAAAATGGAGGAGGTAGAGGGATTCGAACCCCCGCACGGCTCTCACCGCCTGTCGGTTTTCAAGACCGATCCCTTCAGCCAGACTTGGGTATACCTCCAATAATAAGAAAAGTGGAGCCTAGCGGGATCGAACCGCTGACCTCCTGCGTGCAAGGCAGGCGCTCTCCCAGCTGAGCTAAGGCCCCATAATATTTTAAAATATCGGGAAGACAGGATTTGAACCTGCGACCCCCTGGTCCCAAACCAGGTGCTCTACCAAGCTGAGCCACTTCCCGAAAGAAAACGCGCCCGAGAGGAGTCGAACCCCTAACCTCTTGATCCGTAGTCAAACGCTCTATCCAATTGAGCTACGGGCGCACATGGTGCCGAGGGCGGGAGTCGAACCCGCACGGTGGTCACCCACCGCAGGATTTTAAGTCCTGTGCGTCTGCCTGTTCCGCCACCCCGGCATGTCATGTTTGGAGCGGAAGACGGGATTCGAACCCGCGACCCCAACCTTGGCAAGGTTGTATTCTACCACTGAACTACTTCCGCAAGACATGTTATAAATATTTTATTAAAAGTGCGGGTGAAGGGAGTCGAACCCCCACGCCAAAGGCGCCAGATCCTAAGTCTGGTGCGTCTGCCAATTCCGCCACACCCGCATATTCTTTTAAATGGTGAGCCATGAAGGACTCGAACCTTCGACCCTCTGATTAAAAGTCAGATGCTCTACCAACTGAGCTAATGGCTCTTAAATGGCTGGGCTAGCTGGATTCGAACCAGCGCATGACGGAGTCAAAGTCCGTTGCCTTACCGCTTGGCTATAGCCCAATAATTAAGAATGGTGGAGGGGGGCAGATTCGAACTGCCGAACCCGAAGGAGCGGATTTACAGTCCGCCGCGTTTAGCCACTTCGCTACCCCTCCGACATATTATGGTGGAGGATGACGGGATCGAACCGCCGACCCCCTGCTTGTAAGGCAGGTGCTCTCCCAGCTGAGCTAATCCTCCATTTGCCTGGCAACGTCCTACTCTCACGGGGACAAGGTCCCAACTACCATCGGCGCTAGAGAGCTTAACTTCCGTGTTCGGTATGGGAACGGGTGTGACCTCTCTGCCATCATTACCAGACTTTTATTATTATACACATTCTTTCCAGAATGTCAACAGGAATTTTAAAAATATATTCCTTCAAAACTAGATAACATTCATGTAGTTCTTAGCGTAATCTAGCTCCAACGGCTAGATCCTCCGGTCATTTCACCACCCTCGGTCGAAGCAAAAAGCGCTTCTTGGTCGGGGGTTCCAATGCCCTACGGCTCTGAACAAGCCGTTTCCGCTTT
Source organism: Bacillus cereus group sp. BfR-BA-01430 (assembly GCF_022663115.1). NCBI lineage: Bacteria > Bacillati > Bacillota > Bacilli > Caryophanales > Bacillaceae > Bacillus > Bacillus cereus group sp. BfR-BA-01430. Next base: position 117 of record NZ_JAKUEW010000001.1, on the reverse strand, counting down.
TTTTATTGGTTAAGTCCTCGATCTATTAGTATTCGTCAGCTCCACGTGTCACCACGCTTCCACCTCGAACCTATCAACCTGATCATCTTTCAGGGATCTTACTAGCTTACGCTATGG